>JAZRNM010000043.1:0-29776 GCA_045648205.1 Clostridia bacterium | reverse complement strand
CTTTTGTCAAGACTTTTTTTGAACTTTTTCAAAAAAATTTCTCTTTTCATCCTGACCTTCCGCCGTCGCGGCGCAACTCGTCTATATTATCACATCCCTCTCCCTTTGTCAAGGGGTTTATTCAAAAATTTTTAAATATTTTTGTAAGTAATATTATTTCCTTAATTTTCATAATTATTCATTACATATTAAATGAATAAAAAGAAAGGTATGTGCTTTTATGAAACAACTTTTTAAACGGTTCTTTTCCCTTTCAATCTGCGTTTGCTTGCTTGCAATTCCGGTTAACGCAGAAATTGTCAGCCAGGTCAATGCTGACGTAGAGGCGCAGATAGTCAGTGCTCCATCGGCTATATTGGTTGAGCAATCCTCAGGTCAGGTGCTTTATGAGCTGAATGCCGACGAGAAACTTCCAATCGCAAGTGTTACCAAATCAATGACAATGCTTCTTATAATGGAAGCTTTGGACTCCGGCAAAATAAAAATGACCGATACAGTTTCCACAAGCGAATATGCTTCATCAATGGGCGGTTCTCAGGTCTTTCTTGAACCCGGCGAGGAAATGAGTGTTGAAGATATGCTGAAAGCAATCGTAATCGCATCGGGGAATGATGCGGCTGTTGCAATGGCTGAATTTATTGCAGGTACAGAAAGTGCCTTTGTGGAAATGATGAATAAAAGGGCAGCTGAGCTGGGCTGTAAAAACACTCACTTTATCAATTGCAACGGGCTTGACGAAACTGCAGAGCATCACAGCACTGCTCGTGATGTTGCAACCATTTCCTGTGAACTTTTGAAACACCCCAAAATCACCGAATACACCACCATATGGATGGATACTCTCCGTGATGGACAATTTGGTCTTTCAAATACAAATAAGCTTATCCGGTTCTATAATGGCGCAAACGGTATCAAAACGGGTTCAACCTCAACCGCAAAATATTGTCTTTCTGCCTCGGCAAAGCGGGATAATATGCAGCTTGTTGCCGTTATCCTTGCTGCCCCCTCTTCAGCTGACCGATTTTCCAGTGCAACACGGCTTCTGGATTATGGCTTTGCAAATTATTCGGTAGTAAATGCAGCAGAGAAGATAGGAACCCTTGAACCGCTACCCGTCACAGGAGGAAAAGCCGACCTTGTTTCGGTTGTTGCTGACCCAAAGGTTAATTTTATTGTAAAAAAAGGAAATCAGGATAAAATAGAAGTAAGTACCACATTCAATGACCCCATAAAGGCTCCCGTTTCCAAGCATCAGGTTCTTGGAACTTCAACCTTAACCATAGGAGGCGAAAAAGTTGCCGTATGCAACATCCTCGCCACAACCGATGTTGAAAGAATGAACATTACCACTATGTTCGGGAAAATGCTGAATTCCTGGCTTTGCGTGAGCTCTGCCAATTGACAATTCTCCTCAAACACTGTATAATATCTAAAAAGTAATTTCTGGAGGAAAATACAAATGATTGGCATTATCGGTGCAATGGAAATTGAAGTTAACCACTTCAAAGAGCAAATGAAAAATATAAAGTCTGAAATCATAAGCGGGACAGAATTCGTCAGCGGTGAACTTTGGGGAAAGGAAACTGTGGTGGCAGTCAGCGGTGTTGGAAAGGTGAATGCTGCAATCTGCACACAAACAATGTGTCTCAGGTTTTCTCCCGATTTCATAATCAACAGCGGTGTTGCAGGAGGTCTTGAAAAAAGCCTCAACATATGTGATGTTGTTGTTGCAACTGCTGTAATTCAGCACGATATGGACACGTCACCTTTGGGCGACCCCATTGGTTTTGTTTCCGGACTTAATCTGGTTGAAATCCCATGCGACACAGTTCTCAGCGAAAAGCTCTGTGTGGCATCACAAGAAGTCGGAATACACACCATCAACGGAAAAATTGTATCGGGCGACCAGTTCATAAACAGTGCCGAAAAGAAGCTCTGGCTGGTTGACACCTTTGACGCCTCCGCCTGCGAAATGGAAGCTGCTGCAATTGGTCACGTTGCATATAAAAATGATGTTCCTTTTTGCATTCTCCGTTCAATCTCTGACAACGCCGACGGAAGCTCCCACATATCGTATTCGGACTTTGTTGCAGATGCGTCAAAAAATCTTTACGCTGTGATGAGTAAATTTTTCGATAAACTATAAAAAGGAGAGATACAAATGTCAAACATATGGCACGATATATCGCCAAAAAGAATAAATACAGATGATTTCATCTGCGTTATTGAAATTTCAAAGGGAAGCAAAAAGAAATATGAACTTGATAAGGACACGGGCCTTATTATGCTTGACCGCATTCTGCACACATCAACCCACTATCCTGCAAACTATGGATTTATACCAAGAACCTACGGGGATGACAATGACCCATTGGATGTGCTGCTTTTGTGTTCTGAGCCCCTTGAGCCCCTGACTTTGGTCAGAGCCTATCCCATAGGTGTTATTTCAATGATAGACAATGACCGAAATGATGAGAAAATCATTGCTATCCCCTTCAGCGACCCTAACTATAATCAATACACTGACATTGACCAGCTTCCTGCTCATATATTTGCCGAGATGCGTCACTTCTTCTCGGTATATAAAAACCTGGAAAACAAAACAACTGCTGTCAACGAAGTGAGCGGAAGAGAGGAAGCCCTCAAAGTTATTGATGAGGCAATTGTAAATTATATTGAGAATTTCTGCAAATAATCAAAAAAAGCACTTGCTCTCGGCAAGTGCTTTTTTGTGGAAAAGGCAAATCATTTGGATGTCCTTTATTATTTTAAGAAAATATGCAAAAGTTTTTCATAGAGTTTGTTTTTATACGGCTGATAACGCATTGGCAAATCAATCCATGTCTTTTTGTCCATAACAGACTTATAGTGCGAAAACGCGTCAAATCCGTCCTTTCCGTGATACGAACCCATTCCGCTTTCACCAACACCGCCAAACCCCATTTCACTTGTTGCAAGGTGAACAACTACGTCATTGATACAGCCCCCACCGTAAGAAAGTTCGGTTGTAACACGCTTAATATGTTTCTTGTTGCTCGAAAACAAATACAACGCAAGGGGCTTATCTTTATCTTTTAATTTTTCAATCATCTTGTCAAAATCATCAAATGTAAGTATGGGCATGATAGGTCCAAAGATTTCTTCACCCATAACTGCATCCTTTTCTGTTACGTTATCCATAACCGTAGGTGCAATTTGATTGGTTTTGCTGTTTGCCTCTCCGCCAACTACAACTTTACTTTCATCTATAAGTCCGCAAAGTCTTTCAAAATGTCTTTCGTTGATTATTTTGCCGTAATCATTATTTTCTAATGGCTTATCGCCATATTGCTTCTTTATCTGCTTTACGACTTCACTGACGAATTTATCTTTTATGGAGCTTTCGCAAAGAATATAGTCAGGGGCTACACAGGTCTGACCGCAGTTTAAGTATTTTCCGAATACAATTCTTTTTGCCGCAAGTTTAATATTGGCACTTTCATCTACAATGCAAGGACTTTTGCCCCCAAGTTCAAGAACCGCAGGAGTTAAATGCTCGGCAGTATGGCGAAGAACTTCTTTGCCAACAGCCTGACTTCCCGTAAAGAACACAAAGTCAAACTTCTGCTCAAGCAGCGCCTGATTTTCACTTCTGCCTCCCGTTACAACTGCAACATATTCAGGAGCAAAACATTCTGTTATGATTTTCTCAATAATCCTGCTTGTTGCCGGTGAATATGCGCTCGGTTTTACAACAGCGGTATTGCCGGCAGCAATTGCGTCTGCAAGCGGATCAATCGTTAAAAGAAAAGGATAATTCCACGGGCTCATGATAAGAGTATTGCCGTAGGGAACAGGTTGCTTGAAACTATGCGATGCAAAGTTTGTAATTGGAGTTGCAACGGTTTTCCTCTTTGCAAATCTTTTTGTATGGCGAATCATATATGAAATCTCAGAAAGCACAAGACCGCTTTCACACATGAATCCTTCAAAATGACTTTTCCCCAAATCTGTTTTCAAGGCATCATTTACTTCATCTTCGTATTTCTTCACGGTTGCGTAAAGTTTTTTCAGTTGTTCAATACGGAACTTAACCGGGATTGTAGCCCCGCTTTTATAATATTTCCTCTGCTTTTCAAGCAGGCTGTTTATTTGTTCACTTGTCATTTTTATTTTCTCCAATCTGCGATTTTGTAATAGAAGCCTTCCAATTCTTTTCTTGTCATGAGTTTCGGCACGGGATAAAGCGGATTTGCTTCTTTTTCGGCGTGCTTTGACAAAGCCGGAATATCTTCTCTTTTAATACCTGGCAACTTATCAGAAATGCCCATATCAGAGTTTAATTTCTTTATGGCATCAATAAATTTCCCGGCACCAGTTTCATAAGAATCTTTTTCATCACAAACTCCGGCATAGGTCCCAAGCTTATGAAGTTTTTTATACACACTTTTGCCGTATGCTTCAAGGACATAAGGCATAATAACCGTATTTGCAAGCCCGTGTGCCGTTCCGTACAAACCTCCCAGAGAATGAGCGATTGCGTGAATATATCCCACATAAGACTTCGAAAAAGCTATGCCTGCCTTGTATGCCGCATGAAGCATATTTTCTCGCGCCGTATGATTTTTCCCATCAGAATATGCAGTGCTCACATTTTCAAACACAAGTTTTGTAGCGTCCAACGCAAGTCTGCGGGTTTCTTTGGTTGTGGATCGTCCTATATACGCTTCGACTGCGTGAGTGAGTGCGTCCATTCCGGTAGTCGCTGTTAAATGCGGAGGCAGAGAATATGTAAGCTTCGCATCCAAAACTGCATAATGCGGAATCAACGGAAAACTCATTATTGCATATTTGTGATGTGTTGCAGAATCCGTAATCATCGCTGCCAATGTTGTTTCACTGCCTGTGCCTGCTGTTGTGGGGATGGCAATAAATGTAGGCAATTTGCGCCACGCTTTAAGCTTGCCACCCAACTGATTTACTGTTTTTTTAGGATATACAGCACGGGCACCGACTGCCTTTGCACAGTCCATTGCCGAACCTCCGCCAATTGCAATAATGGCATTGCATTTGCTTTTGAGGTACAGTTCAAGTGCATCCTCAACATTTATAACCGTTGGATTCGGAAGAGTGTCATCATAAACAACATATGGAATGTTTGCTACCTGTAATGTATCTTCAATTGGTTTTAATAATCCATTATTAACAATGCCCTTATCAGTAACAACCAGTACAGATGTTGCTTTCTCTTTCTTTAACACTTCTCCCAGTTCCGAACAAGACCCCACAACTTCCGGTTCTCTGTAAGGAAGCACCGGCAAAGCCATTCTGAATGCCGCCTGAAAAACTCGACAATATGCCGCTTTAATAAAAACCATAGTTATTCCCTTTCTGCTTTTGATAATAAATTTTTATTGCAGTTTCAGCACACAGTGTGCTGTATATTTTTAAGACAGAGAGAATCTCTCCATCTTAAAAAAATCATATTAATCTTTTAGTCCGTCTAAAATAAATTTGAAACCATATCTGTATCGCTTTATCGCCTCATCCAGTGGAAGTTTTCTGCCAATGGCATCCGCATTGAATCCGCGGATAAAACACCAGATTGCATAACTTGTCATATCGGTGTCAACTTTCTTAATATACCCTTTGTCAATGGCATAATCAAGAATCTTCTTGATTTCTTCTATCCACCACTGATAATTACTGTCAGTAACAGAATCATTTTCAAAAACATAATGCGCAAAATTCATTCTTGTTTCATATGAAATAACAAGAGTTTTTTCAACTTCAAGCATTATCTGTTCAAAAAAATCCATTTCGTCGTTAAAATGAAATCTCAAACTCTCCCTGACTTTTAACACAGACCGTTCAGAAATTATATCGAGAACTTCATCAATGTTGTGAAAACGATTGTAAAAAACCCGATTTGTTATACCCAGGCGTTTCAAGATTTTACGCACATTTATATCATGTGCCTTTTCAACCAAAGTTAATTCTTCTGTAGCTTCTATTATTCGTTCAGACATCTCATCATAAATTAACTTATTTCTGGTATCAGCCATAAGAACACCCTCCGTTCAGCACACAGTGTGCTATACTATATTACTACATTATTCTATAATTGTCAACAATTTCTCTTGGTGTTTTGCATAACTTATTTTTCTTAACAGAGCATCTCCATACGTCACAGGCATAAATCGAATGATTTAGATGACATCGCTGACGATAAAATTATGCTTCATTGGGCCAGAGCCTTTTCCTAAATCAAGGCCTTCAGCAAGTGCATCAGATATGTAATCTTTTGCTTTCTTTACAGACTCTGCCAGGCTAAGTCCCTTTGCAAGATTTGATGCTATGGCAGAAGATAGTGTGCATCCTGTTCCGTGAGTATTGGGATTATCAATTCTCTTGCCATCAAACCATACAAGCCTACCATTTTCACACAAAAGATCATTTGCATCGTTTATACTATGACCGCCTTTTAGCAGAACGCTACAACCATAATTTTTCTCAATATATTCTGCTGCTTTTATCATATCTTCCTTGCCCTCAATTTTCATATCCGATAAAACTTCGGCCTCGGGAATATTTGGTGTTACAAGAACTGCAAGGGGAAGTAGCTTTTCAATCAATGTTTTTATTGCATCAGTTTTTATAAGTGCAGAACCGCTTGTTGCTACCATTACGGGATCTACAACAATATTTTGGGCATTATAAAACTTTAATCTATCTGCGATTACATCTATTAACTCACTTGATGATACCATACCGATTTTTATACTATCTGGAAATATATCTTCAAACACTGCATCAAGTTGTTGTTCCAAAAATTCAGGAGTAGATTCCTGAATTGTTCTTACTCCAAGCGTATTTTGAGCAGTTAGTGCCGTAATCGCACTCATTGCATAAACTCCATTCATTGTTATAGTTTTAATATCTGCCTGAATGCCAGCACCGCCACACGAATCACTACCTGCAATAGAGAGTGCCGTTTTCATTTTAGTTCTAAAACAAAAACTATCAAAGTCTGTAATGTAATAATCAGAAATTTCTTTCATTTCTTCTTGCATTTGTTCATGTTCATCATAAACTGCTGCAACCTTAAATCCGTCATCCTTAGCAGCTTTCAAAGCGTGAAAAACATCTTCAAAAACCACTGTTTCAGTTTTTTCAGTTCCAAGGTGTTTCAGAGCCTCCCTGTAAATCTCAGGTGTTTCTTTATTATAGCCAACTTCGGCACAAGTAAATATTTCAGAAAAATATTCACGAACATTCAAACGCTTCAGAACATCTTCTGCAATAGACCTGTCCGTCACTGTTGCAACACACATTTTCACACCTGACCTCTGTAATCTTTTTAGGAAATCACTTATGCCTGGTTTAAGAACTACTTTTGATCGATATACCTCATCAACCATCTTATTTATACCATCTACAATTTCTTGTATTGACAGTTTAATGTCATAATTATTGCGATAATATTCTGCAGTTTGCTTGAGTGTAAATGTTTTGAAAATTTCTGCAAAATTTTCCTTTGGTTCTATATCGAATGATTTCAGATAGTCCTCACCAATAGTGTCCCAAATAAACATAGAATCAATCAAAGTTCCATCCAAATCGAAAATTGCACCTTTTATCATTCTGACACCACCTTTTGGGTCAGTTCTTTCAAACTTTTTGTTGCAGATTCAATGTCATCTGACGCAAAGATTGCGCTGATTACTGCTATTCCTGAAATTCCGCTGTTTTTGAGTTTTGATACATTGCCTGCACCAATTCCGCCTATTGCAACCACAGGAATGCTTACTGCACTGCATATTTCTTTTAAGGTCTCAAAGTTTACATCTTCTGCATCCAATTTTGAGCCCGTTGGAAATACGGCTCCCACTCCAAGATAATCCGCACCTTCTTTTTCTGCAAGCAAAGCTTGTTCCACCGTTTGGACCGATACACCAAGTATCTTATCTGCGCCGAGAATTGCTCTCACATTTCCGGCTTTCATATCACTCTGTCCCACATGAACACCGTCAGCATTTATCTTTCTTGCAATTTCAACATTGTCATTGATAATAAAAGGTATGTTGTACTTTCTACACAGTTTCTGTGTTTCCAACGCTTCTGTCAGAAAACACTCTTCATCAAGACTTTTCTCGCGCAACTGAACAAATGTAACACCGCCTTTTATTGCTTTCTCAACCTGTTCACATAAGGTTTCACCGTTAAGCCATGTGCGGTCTGTTACTGCATATAAGAGTAATGATTTTTTATCGCACTTCATATTTGGCTCCTTTATTCAGTGTTTCTGCATCCATATTGTATATAGCATCTATAATGTGATTACGAAGACTTGAATTTCCTTCGCTTTCCTTCATATTAGATACACCAATTTCGCCGGCAATGCCCATAAGGCATACCGATGCCGCAACAGCATCGATTATATTATTGGGATTTGCAACTGCGTATACTGTCGCCAATCCAGAAAGCATACAGCCTGTTCCTGTAATACGACTCATCATAGGTGAACCGTTTCTAATCACATAGCACTTTTTGCTGTCTGCCACCAAATCTATAGCACCGGTTATCGCAATAACTGCTCCCGACTTTTCTGAAAATCCTTTTGCAAATTCGACCATTGACTCAAGATTTTCATCCGTTACAAAATCTGCAGCATCTGCATCTACACCCTTGGTTGTTCCGATTCCAAGAGCAAGGGTTTTAATCTCCGATATATTTCCTCTAATAACATCGGGCTTGATTTCATCCATAATTTTAACTGCAGTTTCTGTTCTGAGTTTGCTCGCACCTGCTCCTACGGGATCAAGAAGAACAATATGACCAAGTTCCTTTGATTTCTTACCGGAAATAAACATGGCTTCTATGCTTCTTTTATTCAGCGTTCCAATATTGATATTAAGTCCTCCGCAGATAGATGTAATATCCAAAACATCATCCGGCTCATCTGACATAATGGGGCTACCACCACAAGCGAGCAGTGCGTTTGCAACATCGTTAACTGTAACATAGTTTGTGATGTTGTGAATAAGCGGTGTTTTTTCCTTCACGTTTTCAAGACATTTTCCTAACATAATTTACCTCTTTCCGCCGTGATTTATCGGCTGTTTATTAACTTAATAACAAACCTTGCCAAACAAAAAAGGAAGTTACCGATCTGGTAACTTCCTAAAAGTTCACTGTTCCTCCTAACATTATGTATCAGGCATCCCTACGTTGGCATTATCCAAATCAGGTTCTCGGTCGAAGGTCGCACCTTCCTCTCAGCCTGTAATACAAGCTCCCGTTTATTAAGTTTGTATGTATTATATCACTTTTCAAGAAACTTTTCAATAGTTTAAGAAAAAATATTTTCTTTCATTTTCATCACCAAAAAATATTATATCATATTTTCACTCTTTTGGTAGTCCATTTTTATTATACAAGTTTCCACTTCTTCCCTTTTCACTATTACTTTCCGAAAATCGACAAGTATTTTTAGGGAAAAGTGAATAGTGAATAGGTAATAAGTAAAAATCCCCGTTCTTACGAACGAGGATTTTTGGTGGAGGGAGATGGATTCGAACCATCGAAGCGAGACGCAACAGATTTACAGTCTGCCCCCTTTGGCCACTCGGGAACCCCTCCATAAAATTGGAGCTGGTGATGGGACTCGAACCCGCAACCTGCTGATTACAAATCAGCTGCTCTGCCAATTGAGCTACACCAGCTTGCCATATTAACTTTGCGATTGTTCTCACAACCAGCAAAAATTACTATACCATAATTCCAACAGCTTGTCAACAGTTTTTTTGAATTTTCTCAAAAAAATTTCAAATATCCACTATCTTCAGTTTAAATCCGCCATTGCCATCGGTTGTCAAAACCCCATAATGCCTCGATGCACTTCCCGGATTGAACAGAGTTAACTTCCCAATTTTCTCATTTAAAACAGAGTGCGTATGCCCAAAAACGCAAATGTCCGCACCCAGCTCCTCGCCCTTTTTGAGAATCTTTGCGGAAGAATATTTGACGCCATAATTATGACCGTGGGTCAGAAAAATTTTCACTTTGTCAAACTCAAAAAATCTGTCTTCAACCGCCGTCCGGTCCCAGAAATCATTATTCCCTTTGACGTAGGCAATAGGACATTTCGGATACATTATTTGCAGATCTTCAACATCCGCAAGAACATCCCCTGCGTGAATAATCAAATCAATTTTCCCCTCGCGCTCAATCGCATTCATCATTGGATTAAAGCTCCGGTGAGAATCACTGAAAATCAATGCCTTCAATTTTTCACGACCTTTCTTTTTTCAGTATACCACAAATAAAAGTTTTTGTCACTATTCCGTTTTATAAACATATAATAAATAATGGATAACTAACCAATAAAAGGAGAGGAATTTTTATGAATATTCAAGAAATGATTTCAAAAATGTCACCCCAGATGCTCTCTCAGGGCTTAAAACAAATCAGTGCATCTTTGTCCCCTGAGCAGCTAACTCAGGTTGAAAACGCAATCAAATCCATGTCAAGCGGCGACCTGAGCAAAGGGCTAAGCAAACTAAACACCGAGCAACTGAGCCAGGAGCTCCAAAGTAACCCTGCTCTTGCAAAGCAGCTTGCGAATAATCCCGAGCTTTTGTCGAAGCTCAGTTCAATTCTAAAAAATAAATAGAAACGGAGTGCGTATGGCGATATGGGAGAAAATTTTGATTTTTCAAAGGCAATTGAAAAGGTGCAGGAAATGCTGTCAGACGAGCAGGGACAATCTCAGATTGAAAACCTGCTTGGAATGTTTGCCACAAATCAGGAGGACTCAAACAACCTCGACTTGCCAAAGGACAGTTCCTCAGCTTTGCAAAATCTCCCAGGCTCAGATAGCGGACTTGATTTCAATACCATAATGAAAATTCAAAAGATTATCGGGGCAATGAACAATCAATCAGGCAACGCCAAAACCGCCTTTTTGAACTCCCTCAAGCCATTTTTCAGCCAGGAACGTCGTGAAAAGCTGGACCAGGCAACAAAGATTTTGAAAATAACTGCCGTCCTGAAAGCATTAAAAGACAGCGAAGGAGGTGTGTGATATTTACAGACGCTATAATCCAACCGGGCAACCAAGCCAAAACCCGCACCCGTCTCCACAAAAGCCTCAGCAACCAGGTAATCAGAACGCACCTCACAACAATCCGCAAAATCGGCCTCCCTCCCCAAAGCCACCGGCACCGAAATCAGCACCAAAGGAGCCTTGCGCTGCCCCAAATCACAACTCACCCGCTCAAAACCCTCAAAAAGCGCAAATCCGCCCCTCAACACAAAAACCAAAACCCGAAAAGAAGCCCCTGAGCTTCCTTTATAATCTTATACCCTCAACCATTTACAACCCAAACTCTAAAAAAATTCTCGGGTTTATGTCCTGCGAGGACCTGCTTCTGCTTGCCCTCATCTTTTTGTTTTTGGAGAATAATGACGAAGATAATTCTTTGATGGTTCTTGCACTTCTTTATGTTCTGCTGTCCGATTACATTGACTTTGGAGAATTTTCCTTTTAGTCCGAATATCTTAACTGTTCCTCACATAATAATATAGCAAGAATTATTAAATACTTTAAAAAAGTGAGGTAGAATTAAATATGTCCGTAAAATTAAAAAAGGAGCATATGAGGCTTTCTCAGGTGATATGCTCCCGCGACTGTCAGACAACAACGGAGTGTGACATTATTGTTCCCGATGTGAAGCCCGATGTGCTGAAGGTTCTTCGCGTCAGCAGCGAATCGGTGATAACCCAGAAAAACATTCAAAATGACAAGGTGTATGTGCAGGGTATAATCCGCATTGATATACTCTACATACCCGATGGTGACGTGGTGGGCAATGTGAAGGCAATCAGCACAACCCAGGACTTCAGCCACTATATTGACGCAATGGGTTCAAAGCCCGAAATGAACCTTGTGGCAGAGGTACTCTGCGACGTGCCCGAATACACACTCGTGAACAGCCGCAAGCTCAACATCCGCAACAAGCTGACATTCAACATCAAGGTAACATCCGCTTCAGAAGTTGATATTGCAACGGGCATTGACGGAGATGAACCAATCCGCATGAGCACCCAGCCACTCCGGTTTTCAAATTCCTGCAGTTGTGCAGAACGTGACATAATAATCCGCGAACGGCTTGATGTTCCGTCAGGGAAAGCTGACCTTGGTGAAATTTTGAGGTTTTCCGCAAAGCCGATACCCGGTGAGCTTCGTCTGCTTGACAACAAAGCGGTTGTCAAGGGTGAGCTCAGGTTGTGCACCCTTTACTGCGGAAACGACGAGGGAAGCTCAATGCAATGTATGGAGCATACAGTTCCCTTCACCGAAATTCTTGAGATTGACGGCATAACTGAAAATATGTCAGGTGAGATTGATTATTGTGTGAAGGATATATATTGCGAAATAAATCGTGATGCCGATGGTGACAAACGGGTTCTTGGAACAGAGGTTACTCTGACCGCTTATGTCCGTGCAACACAGCTAATCGAGTGCGAAGCAATTTGTGACGCATATGATCTGAGCCACGAGCTTCACATCGAGCGCACGCAATGTAACATGGAGCAACTGATTGAAACCGCGCAGACACAAATAAGTCAAAAAGAACGGATTTGCGTTCCTGATTATCTGCCCGAGCTGTATCAGGTTTGCGACTGTTCCGCCGTTCCTACAATAGAGAGAATAACCGCAGAAAACGGCACAGCCTGTGTGTCGGGCTACATAACCTGTCACCTTCTATATATGACGCAGGATTCTGACACACCAATATCAGGTTTCAGCCATATTCTGCCCTTCTCCCATAACTTCAACATTCCTGGTCTCACCGAGAACTCCATATGCGACGCAAAAGCCGACCTTGAGCATATGAGCTACACCATATCAGGACCAAGGGATATTGAAGTCCGCATTACAACAGCACTCCACATCAAGGCTGTTGCCCTTGGCACCTGTGAGCTGATATCGGAAATAGAATATGATGAGAAGCCGCTCCCCAAAGTTCCATCAATGGTTGTGTATTTTGTCAACAAAGGTGACACCCTTTGGGATATTGCAAAACGCTATCGGACCACCCCTGAGGCGATAACCGAAACCAATGGTCCTGAAAAGGATTGTATGAAGCCAGGGAACAGAATTTTTATTTTCAGATAATTCATAAAAAAAGAGGAGCGAACAATTTTGTTCTCTCCTCTTTAAATATCGCAATTTGTTACGTCATCCCTCTTTGCAACCGTCAGCTCCACATCTTGTCCGACCTTGATTCCGTGACTCATCAGACATAATTTTGTGGTTTCAAAAACCAAGTCGGGATAGTTGTTTTCCTGACTTATGTGCCCGAGAATAATACCTTTCGTCCCGCAACAAACCAAATCACGTGCCACAAGTGCCGCATCTTCATTGCACAAATGTCCCAAATTACCTTTTATTCTGCATTTCAAATCATATGGGTATGTACCTGCCTCAAGCATAAGAAGGTCATAATTGGATTCAAGCAACACCACACGGCTTCCCTTTATCTTTTCAAAAATTTCTTCGGTCATGGTTCCCATATCGGTTGCCACAGCAACCTTCTCACCGTCTTTTTCAAACACAAATCCCACAGGCTGCGCCGCATCATGGGGAATTGAAAAAGCCTCAATATGGATTTTCCCAACGGAAAAACATCCCGAATTTCCAAAAACTCTGATGTTTTCTTCTTTGATCTTGCCAAGGGAGTGCTTCATTGCCTTCCAGGTTCTCTCATTGGCATAGATTGGTATGTCATATTTCCGAGAAACGATTCCCACACCCTTTGTGTGGTCGCTGTGTTCGTGAGTGATAATAATCGCATCAATTTCCTCTGGTGCAATCCCGATTTTTTCAAGGCTGGCAGACAGTTCTTTGCCGCTTATACCGCAATCAACCAGGATTTTTGTCTCATCGTCAAAAACAATGCTGGAATTTCCCTTGCTGCTGCTTCTCAATGAGCATAATTTGATGTGTGGCAAAGTCTGAACACCTCTTTTCTTCCCAATAAAAACCGCATCAAAGCAAAATCACACCTTGATGCGGAACAAAATTTCCTATGCAATGGTAGTTTTCCTACCATTTTCTCCATCGGACCGTCTGGTAATCTGAGCACCCAAACCACGGAGCTTTTTCTCAAATTCCTCATAGCCACGATCGATATATTTCAGATTATACACCTCAGTAACCCCATCAGCCATGAGTCCTGCAATAACCATTGCCGCTCCGGCTCTCAGGTCGGTTGAAGAAACGGGCGAACCAATAAGCTTTGTTCCACCCTCAACAACTGCTACCTTGCCGTCAACAGAAACATTGGCACCCATTCTTCTGAGTTCTTCAACATATTTGAACCGGTTGTCCCAGACATCTTCTGTGACAATGCTTGTTCCGTCTGCCGCAGTGAGAAGCGTAAGCATTTGCGGTTGCAAATCGGTGGGAAATCCCGGATGAGGCATTGTGCGAACATTGGCTTTTTTTATGTTTTCAGGGCCGATTACCCTGATGCTGTCATCATATTCCTCAATCTCCGCTCCGACTTCAAGAAGTTTTGATGAAATTGAATCAAGATGCTTTGGAATGACATTCTTGATAAGAACATCTCCGCCTGTGGCAACTGCCGCAATCATAAAGGTTCCCGCTTCAATCTGGTCTGGAATAACTCCATATGTTCCGCCATGAAGAGCTTCAACGCCCTTGATTTTTATCACATCGGTTCCCGCACCCTTGATGTTTGCTCCCATACTGTTCAAGAAGTTTGCAACATCAACAATGTGGGGTTCCTTTGCGGCATTTTCAATCACCGTCTGTCCGTCTGCCTTCACAGCAGCAAGCATTGCGTTTATTGTGGCACCAACCGAAACACGGTCCATATAGATACTTGCACCCACAAGCTTTTCAGATTTTATATCAACAATTCCGCCCGGCTCAACCGAATATGTGGCACCCAAAGCGACAAAGCTCTTGAGATGCAAATCAATGGGTCTCACACCGAAGTCACAGCCACCGGGCATTGCAACTCTCGCCTGTCCGAATCTGCCCAGAAGTGCCCCCATAAGATATGAGGATGCTCTGATTTTGCTGACCATTTCATAAGGTGCTTCGCAAGATTCAAGCTTTGTGCTGTCAATCCTTAAAACACCCTTGTCAACAAATTCTGCCTTTCCGCCGAGCTGGTTTATAATATCCATCAAAACATAGGTATCACTCACAAGAGGTACGTTTTCAATAACACAAACGCCCTCAACCATAAGTGCAGCAACAACAAGTGCAACAGCCGAGTTTTTGGCACCGCTGATTTCAACTTCGCCTTCAAGCTTTGCACCGCCGAGAATTACATATTTCTCCATGTTTCACCCACCCAAATTTTTTCTTTTGTTCCAATCACCTTAAATTCTATCACAAAATTTCCTCAAAATCAATCCCTAAAATGAATTTTACACAATATATTGTGTTATATTTTTAATAATACCCTATTTTGCCCTGTTTGATACCGACTTTGCCATTTGTTTTATCAATTAAATTTGCTTCAAAAGCTGATGTTTCTGAAACCGGTACAAGCACCGAAATTTTTACGTTTTCTGCATATTCGGTGTCGCTTATCACGTAGCCTCTCTCCCGAGCCTCGCTCTGAATTTTGCCCAAAAGCGAATAATCGCACTCTGCCACCATCTCACAGCACAGCCTCATTTCAATGGGCTGAGCCGCCTCAACGCCAGCCTTTGCTGATGCGGTGTAGGCGTGAACAAGTCCGCCCGTGCCAAGCAAAATTCCGCCAAAATATCTGGTGACAACCACCACAAGATTGCTGAGTCCCTCTTTTTTTATAAATTCAAGAATGGGAAGCCCCGCAGTTCCCGCAGGCTCACCATCGTCACTGTAACGCTGAACATTGTTGTCCTCCAGGACATATGCAAAAACGTGATGCCTTGCATCCCAATATTTCTTCTTTATTTCCTCAAGAAATCCCAACGCATCAGCCTCAGTTTCAACGGGTTTCACATCAGCAATAAACCGGGAGCGTTTTTCAACAATCTCAGCAACTGCCGCATCTTTAACTGTTCTGTAGCCTTCCTTCATTGGATTTTCCCTCTCTGTTCGTCTGTATGATATTAAACATTATACCACACAACCACGTTGCGCGCAACAACTTTCTCAAAGCAAGGTCTTTGCCATAATTATTGCCATAATCATACCAACACAATCAGCCACCAATGCAGCTTTCACAGTGTGCCTGACAGATTTGATTCCCACCGCACCGAAATACACCGCCACAGTGTAGAAGGTGGTTTCCGTTGAACCCATCATAACAGAAGCAATCTTTCCGGCATCAGAGTCAGGGCCAATGTTTTTGAAAATGTCATTCACAATTGCAATCGAACCGCTTCCCGACACAGGTCTCAAAAAAGCCAGGGGCAAAACCTCGGAGGGAATATTGAAAATTGACGTGACCGGCGACAAAATTTTTGCAAGAATATCCATTGCGCCTGAGCTTCTGAGCATTGTTATCCCCACAAGCAAGCCCACCAAGGGTGCAACAATTTGAAAAGTGGATTCAAGTCCCGACTTTGCTCCCTCAATAAAACTGTCATAAACATTTATTTTCTTCCAAAGCCCATAAGCCACAATTCCCACAATCATCAGGGGAACTGCAAAAATTGAAACTGTGTTTATCAAATCAGCCTTTTCCCCCTTTTTTCAAAAGCCTTTGCTGCCATAACACCCATAATCACCGCACAAACGCTGCATATCCAGACGGGCACCACAATTTCAGAAGGATGTGCCGAGCCAAAAAGCTGCCGCAGGGAAATAACCGTTGACGGAATGAGCTGAATTGACGCAGTGTTCACCACCACAAACATACACATTTCATTGCTGGCTGTGTTTCTGTGCTTGTTTTCCTTGTCAAGCTCCTTCATTGCGGCAATTCCCAGAGGTGTTGCCGCATTCCCCATTCCAAGCAGATTTGCCACCATATTCATAACAATTGCTGACATTGCGGCTGAATCTTTTTTGAGTCTGGGGAATATAATTTTCGTAATTGGCCTGAGAAGCTTTGCAAACACCTGTGTAAGCCCCGAATTTTCAGCAATTTTTGCAAGCCCTGACCAAAAGCACATAACACCCAAAAGTCCGATACAGGTTTCCACAGCAAGCCCTGCTCCCTCGATTGCCGCCCCCGTAACCTCTTCAACTTTTCCGGTGAACAAGGAAACCACGAATGCAATCAGAATCATTCCGCTCCAAATATAATTAAGCACAAATCCGCCCCCTCTTCATTAAATTTATATTCTCGTCTGCAAAGTTTGATTACAGAGAAAAAGCAAGATGCCGTAAGCGTAAAAGCCCCCGGCATCTCACCTCTAAATTGGAAATTAAAGAAAAAAAGTGCGTCAACCAAGGCTGACGCACAAAAAACGCCTCGCCTTGATTTGCTGCTACGCACTCATTCCAAACACAGGTATGAACAACCAAAGCTTGCGTTTTTATCTAACGCAAACTGTGTTTGGTATTATAGAGTTCGTAGCTTTTATAGTATATCACAAAACATTTTATTTTGCAATAGGTTTTATGGAAAAAATTGTAAATATTTAAAATATGTCCGATTTTGCCCGCACAAAACTTTGTTAAAACAAAAAAGCCACAAACCAAATTGTGACTTTCTGAACTTTTATTTTCTGTTTTCTGCAAACTCTGCAATATCCATTGGATTTGAAACAATGGTGTCAGCACCTGCCGAACGAAGCTCTGCCTCATCACGGAAGCCCCAAAGAACACCGATTGAATAAAGTCCTGCATTCTTTGCCGTTTCAATATCCGTTGCCGTGTCGCCTATGTAAAAACATTCTGACCTTGCAACACCAAAATCCTCAACAATTTCAAAAACCGATTCGGGGTCGGGCTTGAGCGGTTTTCCCTCTCTTGCACCAAGGCACAAATCAATGAGTCCTTCCTCAAACAAATCCTCTGCAACCTTTTTTGCCGTCGCATCATCCTTGTTGGAAAGGATTGCTGTTTTCACACCCAACTCTTTCAGTTTTTTAAGCATCGGAACTATTCCGTCATAAGCTGTTGTGAGATACATAAAATCCTTGTCATATGCATCCATATAGCTCTGGTGGATTTCGGTGCAGTCGTCGACTTGGGCGCCACGGAACTCCAGCATTCTCTCAATGAGAACTCTTGAGCCGTTTCCCACCAAAGTTTTATACTCCTCTGTGGGGATTGGCTCAATACCAAATTTTTCAAGGGTTGTGTTTCCAAAATAAGCAATGGTATCAATGGTGTTCACCAAGGTTCCATCCATATCAAAAATACAAAGTTTAATCATAGCTTCCCTCTCAAAAAAATGGCGGCTCAAAACGAGAGCCGCCATCGTTTCTTAAAATGTAAAATTACACAAGCTCCAAAATAGAAACTTCAGCAGCATCGCCGCGTCTGGGACCTATTTTCATAATTCTTGTATAACCACCGTTACGCTCAGCATACTTGGGTGCAATTTCTGCAAACAGCTTTGTAACAACGTCTTCTTTTGTGATAAACGCCAAAGCCTGACGTCTTGTGTGAAGAGTGTTCTTCTTGCCGAGAGTAATCATTTTTTCAGCCAACTTCTGAACTTCCTTTGCACGGGTAGTTGTTGTTTCAATTCTACCTGTTTCAAGGAAAGATGTTGTCATATTTCTTAACATTGCTATTCTCTGATCAGTCGGTCTTCCCAACTTTCTCTGGTGTGCCATACTATCACCTCTTTCAAATAAATGCTTATCCAAAGGCCAAGAGCCTTCGGGAAATTAGTCTTCGTTTGTTGTGAGTGCAAGACCAAGGCTGTCAAGCTTTGCAATAACCTCTTCGAGAGATTTGCGACCAAGGTTTCTAACCTTCATCATATCGTTCTCGCTGCGGTTTGTCAAATCCTGAACTGTGTTGATGCCCGCTCTCTTCAAACAGTTGTAAGAACGCACTGAAAGGTCAAGTTCTTCGATTGTTGTTTCCAAAACTTTTTCTTTCTTGCTTTCTTCTTTCTCAATCATGATTTCAGCATTCTTCGCACTCTCAGATAAATCTATGAAGAGATTCAAATGCTCATTGAGAACCTTCGCGCCCAAGCTCACAGCATCGGGAGGATTGATTGTTCCATCAGTCCAAACCTCAAGTATAAGCTTGTCATAATCTGTAATCTGACCAACTCTGGTGTTGTCAACTGTGTAATTCACCTTCATAACAGGTGTATAAATTGAATCCACCGGAATAACACCGATTACAGGCTGAAGAAGCTGCTTGTTTCTGTCGGCAGAAACATAACCGCGACCTTTGTCAATTACGATTTCCATAAACAGCTTTGCATCTTCATTAAGCTTTGCAATATGCAAATCACCATTGATGATTTCAACGTCAGAATCGCATTTTATGTCACGGGCACAGATTTCGCCTGCACCTTCGTGATTGATGTAAATTGTTTTGGGACCGTCTGAATGAAGTTTTATCGCCAGCTTCTTTATGTTGAGAATAATCTCAGTTACATCCTCAGCAACGCCGGGTATTGTGGAAAATTCATGCAAAATTCCGTCAATCTTGATAGAATTCACAGCCACACCCGGAAGGGATGAAAGGAGAATTCTTCTGAGCGAATTACCCAAAGTTGTGCCATATCCTCTTTCCAAAGGCTCAACGACAAACTTGCCGTAGCTGTTGTCTTCTGAAATATGAACACACTCAACTTTTGGCTTCTCTATTTCTATCATATTTAGCCCTCCTATTCAATTCTTCGGCACAGCCGTCAGGCTGTGCAAAAGATGTGGTTTTGTCGCAAAATAATGCAACAAAAGTCCGGATACAGTCTATTATTTGCTGTAGAACTCAACGATCAAGTGTTCTTCAACAGGGTAATCAATATCTTCTCTGTCAGCAAGAGCAACAACTCTGCCTTCCATTGTATCCTTGTTCATATCGAGCCACTTCGGAACGATAACGTCCTGTCCCATAAGTTCAGCAAACTTCACACTGCTGCGGCTCTTTTCACGAACTGCAATCACATCTCCAACCTTAACGATGTAAGAAGGAATGTTCACCTTCTTGCCGTTGATTGTGAAATGTGCATGTGACACCAACTGTCTTGCTTCTCTTCTTGTGTTTGCAAGACCAAGACGGAAAATAACATTGTCGAAACGTGACTCCAGAATCTGGAGAAGCATTTCACCTGTAATGCCATCTTTCTTGGTTGCATCAAGGTAGTATTTATGGAACTGCTTTTCGAGTACACCGTAGATGAACTTGAGCTTCTGCTTTTCATTCAGCTGCTGGCCATACTCAGATTTTTTTCTCTTGTTTGGCTGCGGGTTTCTGTTTGAGCTTTTGTGAACGCCCATAACACCCGGCTCAATTCCCAATGACCTGCACTTTTTAAGTACGGGCTGTGTATTTTTAGCCATGCTTTTAACCTCCTTTTAACGCATTCTTCAGAAATTACACACGTCTTCTCTTTGGCGGTCTGCAACCGTTGTGAGGAATTGGTGTAACGTCCTTAATCATATTAACCTCAAGTCCTGCAACCTGAAGAGCACGGATTGCTGCTTCTCTGCCGCTGCCGGGACCCTTTACGTAAACTTCTACAAATTTAAGACCGTGTTCCATTGCAGCTTTTGCAGCTGTTTCTGCTGCCATCTGAGCAGCAAATGGAGTGCTCTTCTTTGAACCTCTGAATCCTAAACCACCTGCAGATGCCCATGAAATAGCGTTTCCTGCAACATCAGTAATGGTAACGATTGTATTGTTAAAGGTTGACTTGATATGAGCCGCACCACGTTCAATATTTTTCTTTTCTCTACGACGTCTAGTCTTCTTGACTGCCTTTGCCATAGTAACTTTCACCTCCTGGTTTTAACGGAGCCTTACGCGTACCGTAAAGACACACTTTCAATACTTACTTTATTTCTTTTTGTTGGCCATTGTCTTTCTTGGGCCTTTTCTGGTTCTTGCATTTGTCTTTGAACGCTGTCCTCTGACAGGAAGACTCTTCCTGTGACGAAGACCTCTGTAACAGTTGATTTCAATGAGACGCTTGATGTCGAGCGCAATATCACGACGAAGGTCACCTTCAACGTTGTAATTGTCAATCTCAGCTCTGAGCGTTGAAACTTCTTCCTCTGTCAAGTCGCGAACTCTTGTGTCAGGATTAATTCCTGTTGCAGCAAGAACCTTCTTTGAAGTAGAAAGTCCTATACCGAAGATATAGGTAAGTCCGATTTCAACTCTCTTCTCATTTGGTAAGTCAACACCTGCAATACGTGCCATACTTTCATTCACCTCCGAATAAATTTTCTTTTTGAAAAGTGTAATGCGGAGCAGAATTTCACTTATCACGAAGAAATCTTCGCTTTCATCAGCTTAGTCTAATTGGTGAGTAAGCCTGACTCTGCTCTCACAAAGTTAATATTTTTCTGCTTTAGCCCTGTTTCTGTTTGTGACGGGGGTTCTCGCAAATAACCATAACCTTGCCTTTTCTTTTGATTACTTTGCACTTTTCACAAATAGGTTTAACTGAAGGTTGTACTTTCATTATTCCTTCACCTCCTAAAAAAGTTACGATAGCTTGTATTTGAGAACACAGCTAACCGAATTATTATATCACCAAACTCGGTTTGTGTCAAGTATGAATTTTTTACATACCATAATTTGAAGTATTTCCATAATTTTTCCTTTATAAACAAAGATTTCATTATGAAATTATCCCAAATATACGGCAAAAAACTCAAACACAGCCTCGCATTTGATTCCTGTGCGACATTTCATCGCCTGAAATCATTTTATTTTGCCCTCCAGGTAATTCTGCCTTTTGTAAGGTCATAGGGAGAAATCTCAACCGTAACCTTGTCACCGGGCAGAATTCTGATGTAGTGCATTCTCAGCTTTCCTGAGATATGCGCAAGAACTTGATGACCGTTTTCCAACTCAACCTGAAACATTGCGTTCGGCAGAGCTTCAAGCACGGTACCCTCAACTTCCAGAACGTCCTCTTTTGCCATATTTTCACCTCCGTTTTAAAAATTTGTATCAATCACAGAGATTTGAGGGTTCAGGCAAGTTCCTCTTCAAATTCGGAAATCGCCCTTCTCAGCTCTGTGTTTGTAACCTTTATTTCCTCAGAAAGCTTTGCCGCAACATAGGCATTTGAACTTCCTGTTGCTTTGACGTGCTTGTTTTTCTTCTTTTTGGGTTTGTCTGCTTTGTGCAGATCCCCATCACAGATGAAAACAAAATTGTCCTGGACTGACACAACAACAAAATATCTTCCGCTGTCACGTCCCATTTTTGACAAAACAATGTCGCCTACACTAAAGTTTTCTTCCATATAGTAATCTCCATTCTGCCACAACTGTGACACGAAACATATACTCCCTATTCACAAAGAGTCAGCAAGTATGGCTCACCGTTTGTAATGAGAACACTGTTTTCATAATGTGCAGCCAGCTTTCCGTCTTCGGTCAGAACTGTCCAGTCATTGTCTGCCACATAAATTTCTTTTGCCCCCTGATTCACCATGGGTTCAATGGCAAGGCACATTCCCGGTCTTATTCTGACACCGCGGCGTTTTGGTTCTGCATAGTTGGGAATTTCAGGCTCCTCGTGGAGTTGTCTGCCCAGACCATGTCCACAATACTCTCTCAGGACACTGTAACCATTTTCTTCCACAACTCGCTGTATTTCAGCAGATATATCCGAAATCCGGTATCCGTCTTTTGCAAACTCAATCCCTGCAAAAAAGCTTTCTCTCGTGACGTCAATGAGCCTTTGAGCCTCATCACTGATTTTTCCCACCCCATAGGTGCGGGCAGCATCTCCGTGATAGCCCTTATAGCAAGCTCCAACATCAAAGCTGACAATGTCGCCTTCCTTCAAAACTCTCTTGTCGGGAATTCCGTGAATAATCTCATCATTCACGCTGGCACAAATACTGCCCGGGAACCCGCCATAGCCCTTAAAGGATGGAACGCAGCCCTGACTTCTTATATATTTCTCGGCAGCCCTGTCAAGTTCAAGGGTTGAAACTCCCGGCTTTGTTAATTCCTCCAGAAGTTTCAATGTTTCATAGGTCACCCGACCTGCTGCCTTCATGTATTCAATTTCAGTTTTCGATTTAATGGTTATCATTTAATTTTCTCCGGTTTTCTTAACCCTCAAGAGCCTCAAGAACAGCCGCAGTTGTTTCAGCAATTTCATCCTGGCCTATAACTGTTGTGAGTAACCCTTGCTCCTCATAATATTCTTTAAGTGGAGCAGTTTGCTCATAATAGGTTTCAAGACGACTCTTGATAATCTCAGGTTTATCGTCTTTTCTTGCTGTCAGAGGTCCGCCACATTTGTCGCAAATACCATCAACTTCAGGTTTTTTGTGTTCAATGTGATATGTGCTTCCGCAATGCTTGCATTCAATTCTTCCCGAAAGCCTTTCGATTATGGTTTCATCATCGACCTCAATGGTAAGAACCTTTTCTATCTCAATATCTGATTGGCTCAGAGCCTCTGCCTGTTTGCGGGTTCTGGGGAAACCGTCAAGAATAAAACCTTTTTCACAATCCTTTTCTGACAATCTCTTTCCAACAATATCAATCATTACATCATCGGGAACAAACTTCCCATCATTGATGTACTTTGCAGCTATTTCACCAAGCTCAGTTCCATCAGCAATATTCTTTCTCAGAATTGCTCCTGTGGAGATGGTTGGGATATCATAATATTTACTCAATGCCTCTGCCTGAGTGCCTTTACCTGCACCCGGTGCAGCCAAAATGATGAGTTTCATTTCAGAACCGCCTTTCTTTCTTAAAAGCATATTATACACATAAAGCGGAAAATTTATAGGTCTTTCCTCCGCTGTCAATATTTCTCGCAAAAATAATCTTACCGTTTTGCCGAAGCCGCCAACACTAATGCCACGTTTTCTACGACTACGACTAAAAACTCCACAAGGGGCTGCTTTGAACGCATATGCGCCAAAGCATCCCCCACAGAGTCTGGAGTCTACACTCCTTATTATTCCAAAAATCCTTTGTAATGTCTCATAAGCATCTGAGATTCGAGCTGGTTCACTGTTTCAAGTGCAACACCAACCACGATGATGATGGAAGTTCCACCAATTGCAAAGTTGTTGATGTTGAGTCCCAGATTCACAAGAATCGGGAAAACAGCAACCAAGCCCAGGAAGATTGCGCCCGCAAGTGTAACCTTGGAGAGCACACGGCTTATGAAATCTGATGTAGGACGGCCGGGACGAATACCCGGAATAAATCCACCGTTCTTCTTCATATTGTTAGCCATTTCAATCGGATTGAACTGAATAGCTGTGTAGAAATATGTGATGAAGATAATGAGTATGAAGTAAAGAATTGCATAGAACCAATGGTCAGGTGACAAAACCGAAAGGAATTTGCCCCAGAATCCCGGGTCTCCTGCCTTAACACCGCAGAATGATGCGATTGTTCCGGGGAAGGATATGATTGACATAGCAAAGATGATAGGCATAACACCTGCTGATGCAACCTTAATCGGGATATGAGTACTCTGACCACCATACATTTTACGGCCAACAACTCTCTTTGCATACTGCACAGAAATTCTTCTTTCTGCCTCGTGCATTGCAACAACGAAACAAACAACAGCGATTGAAACAACCAACAAAATAATTGTTCCGATTGCGCCTGCAGTACCATTCATCATGTACTGATAGAGCGAAGTCACCAATGCGGGACCACCTGAAACGATACCGGCAAAGATAATAAGTGAAATACCATTACCAACGCCCTTTTCGGTGATTTGTTCACCCAGCCACATAAGGAATGCTGTACCTGCTGAAAGTGTTATAACGATTACAACAGCGGGCCAGAAGCCTGTCATTGTAACTGCATTGTAGCTCTTGAGCAGGAAGTAAAGTCCTGTAGCCTGAATGAGTGCAAGAATGATTGTAGCCGCTCTCTGAAGTTGTGCAATTTTCTTTCTGCCGTCTTCGCCTTCCTTCTGCAATCTTTCCAGTGCGGGAATAGCCACACACAAAAGTTGCATAATGATTGACGCGTTAATATACGGCGTGATACTCATCGCAAAAATGGTCGTGTTCTGGAACGCGCCACCCGAAACCAGGTTGATGAATCCAAACAATGAATTGTTTGTGCTTTCAAACATACCCTGAAGCTGTGCCGGGTCAAGCAGCGGAACCGGAATAACAGAACCGAGACGGAAAATTATAAGCATACCAAGTGTGTAAAAAAGTTTCTTTCTCAGGTCTGCAACCATCCATGCATTCCTAATTGTTTCAAACATTTATACCACCTCAACCTTTCCGCCGGCAGCGATAATCTTTTCTTCTGCTGTTTTACTGAATCTTTTCGCCTTAACAGTGAAAGCCTTGTTAACTTCACCGCGGCCTAAGATAACAACACCATCACAAATCTTTGAAATGATGCCATTCTCCTTCAAAACCTCAGCTGTAACTTCATTACAGTCAAGCTTGTTAAGAACTTCAACGTTAACAGAAACATATTCTTTTGCGAAAATGTTTGTGAAACCGCGTTTGGGAAGTCTTCTGTAAATAGGCATCTGACCACCTTCGAAGCCGGGGCGAACACCGCCGCCACTGCGGGCATTCTGTCCTTTGTGACCTTTGCCTGCTGTTTTTCCGTTACCGCTTCCGTGACCTCTACCTACTCTGAATCTATCTGTTTTTGAGCCTGCGCTCGGAGATAATTCATGAAGTTTCATTGAGTACACCTCCTCTTTATTTTATAAAATCAAGTAATTGAGACGAATTTCGTTTACGCCTCTTCAACTGAAACCAAATGAGAAACTTTAAAAATCATACCTCTAATCTGAGGATTGTCAGGTTTCTCAACGCACATATGAAGCTTTCTGAGTCCCAGAGCTTCAACTGTGGCAATCTGGTCCTTTTTGCAACCAATTGTGCTTTTTACAAGTGTTACTTTCAATTTGTTAGCCAAGGAAAAAACCTCCTATCTCTCTTGGTCGTAAATTTCTTTAGCCCAAAATTTCTTCGGGTTTCTTGCCTCTGAGCTTAGCCACCTCTTCAACACTCTTGAGTGCTGCCAAGGCCTGAACTGTTGCTGAAACAACGTTCTTGGGATTGTTGCTTCTGAGACACTTTGTTCTTATATCTCTGATGCCTGCAAGTTCCAAAACCGCACGAGCGGGACCGCCGGCAATAACACCGGTACCTTCTGCAGCGGGCTTGAGAAGAACTCTGCCTGCACCAAACTCACCAATAATTTCGTGAGGGATTGTAGTGTTTACCATAGGAACAGTAATCATATTTTTCTTAGCTTCATCAATACCCTTGCGAATTGCGTCCGGGATTTCTGCAGCCTTACCCATACCGTAACCAACATGACCGTTTTCGTCACCAACAACTACAAGAGCGCTGAATCTGCTTGTTCTACCACCCTTAACAGTCTTTGATACACGATTAAGAGAAACTACTTTTTCCTTTATGTCAAGCGTATCTGCTGCAATACGCTCCTGCTTTTTAGTTATCTCTACTCTTTCTGCCATTGTTTTTTCACCTCTTTCAAAAAATGACTTTAACTATATTGCTTCGAAATAATATTGCCTTTTGCAATATTAGAATTCCAAACCGCCTTCACGAGCACCTGCTGCAACCTCTGCAACTCTGCCGTGGAAAACATATCCGCCTCTGTCAAAAACAACAGTCTTGATGTTTGCATCAGCAGCCTTTTTGGCAATTGACAAACCAACAGCCTTTGCTGCATCCTTGTTGCCACCGTAGTTAGCCTTGAGGTCTGCATCAAGAGTTGAAGCAGCAACCAAAGTCTTGCCGGTAGTATCATCAATGATTTGCGCATATATATTCTTGAGACTTCTGTAAACACAAAGTCTGGGAGTCTCAGCAGTACCTGAAATCTTTTTGCGAACTCTTGCGTGTCTTGCACGTCTTGCTTCTTCGCTATTCTTTCTTTTAATCATTTTAAATTGCACCTCCTTGCGATTTAGTGTTAAATCTACTTAGGGTGAGCTATCATCTTAAAGTCAAGCCACAGCACCACAACAAAGAAATCATTATTTCTTCTTAGCGCCTGTCTTACCTTCTTTTCTTCTGATAACCTCATCAACGTACTTAATACCTTTACCCTTGTAAGGTTCAGGCGGTCTCTTTTCTCTTACCTGAGCCGCGAACTGACCAACCTTCTGCTTGTCATAACCTGAAATTATAATCTGGTTAGGCTGAGGAACATCGATTTTAATGCCATCAATTTCTTCCATTTCAACCTGATGTGAATAACCAAGGTTCATAACCAGTTTGTTGCCCTGCTTTGCTGCTCTGTAACCAACACCGTTGATTTCAAGATTCTTTGTGTAGCCTTCGCTTACACCTGTAACCATGTTAGCAATAAGAGTACGTGTAAGACCGTGAAGTGCTCTGTGTTCCTTAACATCAGAAGGACGTTCAACAACGATTGTGTCGCCGTCTTTCTTGATGATCATGTCAGCTGACATTGTCTGAACAAGTGTGCCCTTTGCGCCCTTAACTGTAATTTCATTGTTTTCACCTATCTTAACTTCAACACCCTGGGGTATTGCGATAGGCATCTTTCCTATACGAGACATTTGATATGCTTCCTTTCTTACCAAATAAATGCGAGAACTTCACCGCCGACATTCTGGCGACGAGCTTCTTTATCTGTCATTATTCCTTTAGATGTAGAAATAATTGCGATACCCAAACCCTTGAGAACCTGGGGCAGTTCTTCCTTTGCTGCGTATATTCTGAGACCGGGCTTTGAAACTCTCTTGAGACCTGTCAAAACCTTCTGCTTGTTTTCAGCATACTTGAGTGTAACGCGAATTACGCCCTGAGTGCCGTCTTCAATATACTCAACATTCTTCACATAACCTTCATCAAGCAAAATCTGAGCGATTGCCTTCTTCATGTTTGATGCAGGAATGTCAACTGTCGCATGTCTCTGGTTGTTTGCGTTTCTGATTCTTGTAAGCATATCTGCTATTGGATCTGTGATGTGCATATTTATCCTCCTTTTTATCGGATTTTGTGAGTCAGTTTGGTTATCCGTATCCAATTCAATTAACCACTTGACTCTCCTACTTGAATTTTTTGATTCTCAAAAAGAACAATCTGTATCTTACCAGGAAGCTTTCTTAACTCCAGGGATTTGACCTTTGTAAGCCAATTCACGGAAGCAGATTCTGCAGATACCAAACTTACGAAGGTAAGCATGAGGTCTGCCGCAGATTTTGCATCTGTTGTATTCACGGGTAGAATACTTCTGTTCTTTCTGCTGTTTTAAAACCATAGCCTTCTTTGCCATAAGCTTTAATCTCCTCCATTTCTGAAATGTTCAATGGACAATTCTGTTTACACGCGGCTCACACTATTTTGCAAATGGAGCACCCATAAGTGTCAGAAGCTCACGAGCTTCCTCATCTGTGTTTGCTGTTGTAACAAAAATGATATCCATACCACGGATTTTATCAATCTTATCATAGTCTATTTCCGGGAAAATAAGCTGTTCCTTAATACCCAGTGAATAGTTTCCTCTGCCGTCAAAGGCATTGGCGTTGATACCTCTGAAGTCACGAACACGGGGAAGTGCTGCGTTGAACAGTCTGTCAACAAATTCATACATCTTTGCACCTCTCAAAGTAACCTTACAACCGATGTTCATTCCTTCTCTGACTTTAAATGAAGCCACAGACTTTCTTGCCTTTGTGATAACGGGCTTCTGACCTGTAATCAAAGCAAGGTCGTTCATAGCATAATCAATAGCTTTTGAATTTTCTTTTGCTTCGCCCACGCCGATGTTGATAACAACTTTGTCAAGCTTGGGAATCTGCATAACGCTTTTATATTCGAATTTCTTCATCAAAGCGTCTTTAATTTCTTTTGTATAGCGTTCTTCAAGTCTCATTCTTGCTTCCTCCTTTCTTCAATGAATATTATTCACCAAATGTTTCTCCGCACTTTTTGCAGTAACGAACATGTGTTCCGTCCTCCAGAACCTTTCTTCCAACTCTTGTGGGTGCGCCACATTTGCCGCAAATGTTCATTACCTTGCTTGCATAAATGGGAGTTTCCTGACTGATGATACCGCCAGCCTCACCCATTCTGCGGGGCTTTTTGTGCTTTGTTGCAACTGAAACACCTTCAACAATAACTGTGCGCTTTGCGGGGTTAACTGCAAGAACCTTGCC
The DNA here is from genome assembly GCA_045648205.1 of Clostridia bacterium. Classification (GTDB taxonomy): domain Bacteria; phylum Bacillota; class Clostridia; order Monoglobales; family Monoglobaceae; genus SIG440. Next base: position 531 of record JAZRNM010000043.1, on the reverse strand, counting down.
TTTTTTACCCTTATCCTTACCAGACAACACAACAACCTTGTCTCCGGTCTTAACATGCATTTTCAAACTCATGATTTTTCCTCCTTTCGCAATTACTCAGGAATTACAATTTTAAAATCATTCGGAATTCTTCCGCCCCTTCGGGTGTTCCACCAAAGAAGCAAAAGCCTCCACTGTTTTAGAATTTTATTACAGAACTTCTGGAGCAAGTGACAAAATTTTCATATAGTCCTTTTCACGAAGTTCTCTGGCGATTGGGCCAAAAATACGAGTTCCTCTGGGAGTCTTGTCGTCCTTGATGATAACTGCTGCGTTTTCATCGAACTTGATTTTTGAGCCGTCAGCTCTCTTGAGTCCCTGAACACTGCGTACGATAACCGCTTTAACAACATCGCCTTTTTTAACAGCACCACCGGGTGTTGCCTTCTTAACAGAAGCAACTATAACATCACCGATATTGGCATACTTTCTGCCAGTACCACCGAGTACACGGATGCACATAAGCTCCTTAGCACCGGTATTATCGGCGAC
>JAZRNM010000042.1:0-5390 GCA_045648205.1 Clostridia bacterium | reverse complement strand
ACCGGTCAATATGCTTTGATTGACACTGCCTATGTAAGCTCAACCATCAACGAAGATTTAAAGAAAATGGGAGCAAGCTTCAGATATCGTCCGTTTATCACACAGGTTCCTGCAATTGAGGGATATGAAGTGAAGAACGATATTACGTCAAAGAACTCATGGACACAGTCACTTTGTATTTTGAATACATTGTCAGAGGAAGAAATGCATCAGGTTCTTGGCTGGATCAACACACAGTTCACAGATGAATTCCTTGATGTGTTTGCTTGGGGCCCAAAGGAAGCAGGCCTTTATACCGAGAACGAAGACGGTACAAGAACCTTTGTTGATGAAAGATTCACAAAGTACTTTGTAGAAGGCGAGGCAACTGCTCTTGAAGCGGTGGACCGCAAGGGTCTTGGTGAACAGAAGCTGGTTGTAAAACCAACACAATATTCAAGATGGACACCAAAAATCATGGCTCGCTATACAAATTATGTTCCGACTATATCCAGCGGCTTTAAATTCAAATATGACAGTGAGTGTGTTCAATCCATTAAGGATGCACCTCCGTTCTTCATCTGGTCACCTGAATTTGCTAATTTGCAGGAGGTTGTTGACTTCTGGGCAGAAAGAGGACAGTGGGAGGACAAGGTGAAGGTTGCCTTTGCGGCAGACAGCGACGAAATGTTCGACAAAAAATGGCAGGAAGCTATGGACTTTGTAAATTCTATTGTTGATGTAAAGACTATGGAAGATAAAATGACAGATATTGCAAAAGAGTTTTTGAAATAGGAGTATAAGGAAGGGGATAAAGGATGACAAGAAAGGCAATAGCAATTATACTGAGCGTTCTCCTTGCTTTTCAGTGTGTTGTGATGACAGTATCTGCCGATGACAGCGAAACGGTATGGCGTGAGTTTTATGTAAGTGCATCGGGAAGTGACAGCAACGATGGTTCAAAGGCGGCACCTTTTAAAACTGTGGAAAAAGCGCGTGATGCTGTCAGAAAAATCAACAGTGAGATGAAGGGAGATATTATTGTCAATATTTTGGCAGACGGCGGCGTGTTTAAGCTGTCGGAAGTAATCACCTTCACTCCCGAGGATTCAGGAAAAAATGGTTACAGGGTTATTTACAGAGGTAAAAAGGATGCCAATGGTGAAATGCCGGTTTTGTCGGGCGGTGTGAAAATCACAGGTTTTGCGGAAACCAAGGATAACCCCGAAATATGGGCAGCAGATGTTTTGGATGATGATATTGACCAGATGAGACAGCTGTATGTAAACGGCAACAAGGCATATATGGCAAGGACAGACCATATGGTAACGGGAAACGGATATTATACCGAGCCCGGTTCAAGATACAACAGCCTTGGAATGTATATGTCAAAGGAAGATATTGGCATTTATGAAAACGCTGAGGATATGGAAGTTCAATGGAATAATGTATGGAAATTCTGTAGCTGTGCCATAGAATCAATTGAGCAGGATCCGTCTAATGAAAATCAGGTCATAGTAAAAATGAGGGCAGATGACTGGAGTGACAGAGCTCATCGTCCGGCATCCGGTTTGGATGTGAGCCCCGAAAAACCGTTCATTATTGTGAACGCTATGGAGCTTCTGGACGCACCGGGCGAGTTTTACTTCAATCGTAAGACAAGAAAGGTATACTATATGCCTCATGAAGATGAAGATATGAATACCGCTGAGGTTTATGCTCCAAACATTAACCGTCTGTTGGATTTGAGAGGTTATGGCCCCAATGACAAGATTGAAAATATCAGCTTTGAGGGAATTGAATTTGCACATACCTCGGTTAACGCAATGTCTGAAGGTCTTGAAACAGGTCAGGCTTCACTGTGTAAAACAATTGGACTTTCAAACTACCTCAGGGGTGCAATAACCTTGAATATGGCAAAGGGAGTTGCCTTTGAGGGAAACCACCTTTTTGGTTTAGGTGAAAACGGCATTGACCTTGAAAATGGTTGTGAGGAAATCCTGATAAACGGAAATGCTATGAGTGACATAGGCGGAAGCGCAATCCATTCAGGAAGAGAGTATCAAAGATGGGGTAAAGTTCCTGAAGGACTTGAAGAAGCTCCCGAGAGTTATCCTTCAGAACTTAACCTTACAAATGGTACTGCTCCCACATGGTCATCTTCGAGAAATGCAGTGGACACTCTTCGTGACCATGCAAAATGGATTGACAGAAGCGAAGGCAAGTTTATGAATACATGGGTATCAAACCCCGAGGATGCTGAAAACGGCAAAAAGTCGTGGGTAATGTATGATTTCAATCGCCCTTACAACATCACAAGCATCAGACTTGGTTTCAAGTCGGAGATTGAAGATAGTGCAAGAAGCGGATATGAGGTTTTGCTCTCAAATGATATTCAGTTCAGAGAAGGTAATTACGTTGTTCTTGCAACTCAGGAAACACCGGCAGATGACTTTGTTGAATACAAGGTTGAGTCCGAGGAAGAATATCGCTATGTTATGGTAAGAACACTTGGTGCTACACAGCTTAAGCTTTCGGGCGTGTGGGTGTTCACTGATTTTCCTCAGGCATCTATGTTGATTCAGCGTAACAAAAACAATACCTTTAGTAATAACTATATTCGCAGAGCAGCAAGTGAGCACACTTCTTCAATCGGTATTATGATGTATTATACCGAAAAGGAAAAAGTGGTTCATAACGAACTGGAAGAACTTCCCTATTCCGGTATTTCATCCGGTTGGGGCTGGGGCTCTGATCCTGAAGCAGACTGGGATAATTATTTTGGATATAACCGTGTAACACGCTCGAATCTAACGCTTCAGGACGGTGGTTCACTGTATTTCCTTGCATTTCAGAGGGGAACAACCATTGAACGAAACTGGTTTGATGCGACATTTGTTGGAAAAGCGTCACATTATGTTGATGAAACAACATCGTATTTGACCTATCGTGACAATGTTGTAACAAACTCCGGACGTTATCTGATGCAGTACTATGGAAAAGAGAGAGGTTCGCGAGGAAACAATTTCTATCGCTTTATTGCGGATAATTCGTCGGTTGAATACGTTTCAAGTCCGTTGCTTGAGCCAACTGAAATAATTACAATCACAAAGCTTTCAGAGGATGCTTACACCATAATGGAAGCTTCGGGTCTTGAAAAGAAGTATCGCTATCTTAAGGATTTGGTAAGCGATAAACCCATGCATTTGACTCAGCAGGATTACAGACTTTATAATAATATGGTAGGTGTTGATTCTCTCAACCTGGATTATTTTAAAAAGGGTATTCAGGAAACAGCGGAAAATATTATTGCATTAGCAGAATTTGGTGATTTTCCGGGTCAGATTCCATTGATGCATAAATATCAAATCAAGGATACGCTTGATGCTTATATGTCTATGGGCGGTGCTGCACAGGGCTACAAAATGCAACAGCTTCGTGAAGCCAATATTGCGGCAAGAGATGCAATCTATGAGGTGAATGTTGAAGAAATGCTTCAGATTATGAAAACAGCACTTTCTGAGGCTTCAACTGAAAAGGTTCTTGGCGGATATCCAAAAGCTGCTTACAACACATTCAAAAAGGAATTTGAAGCAATAGAAAAGGAAGTAAAATCAGGAAAAGCATTTTCTGAATTCAAGATGCTTGAAAAGATGAAGGCTTCGTATAAGGCTTTTGAAAATGCTCGGTATACAACTGATGTTTCATACATATATACACAGGGTATGTCCTCTTGCAGGGTGGACAAGGAAAACAAGACTGTAACCTTGGAATTCCCTTATGGAACTGATTTGTCAAAGGCAAGAGCCCTTGATATAACAACTCCTGCAAAGTCAGAGGTTGGTCTTGATGTGAGCGCTGTTTCATTTGAAAGGGATTTGAAGCTCCCGATTTATTGTGCAGAGCTTGATGAATATACTATTTGGACAGTAAGAGCAATATATGAGGGCGCTGAACTGAAGGAAAATACATGGGTAACAACATCACAGGACCCGAATTCTTTGGTAGAATACCATGATGGAACTTATCTTCCCCCAAGACGTGCGGCACACATGAACACAGAAGCCTATACCGGCGGTGTAAGGGAAATAAAATTCATTCCAAAGACTCCGAATGATATTTCCAAGATTTCGATTATTCTGGCGGCGGCATCTGCAAATGATATGACATTGGATGACATCAACGAAAATACAAACCGTCTTGAAGTAGTCTTTGACGGCAAAGGCGAAGCAACTCTTTATGATGTTGTGAACGGTTCAAAGAAAAGCATTTATAAAACAAAGGCAGACCTTGTGCTTAATGCTGAAAACAAGCTGACCTACAGACTTGGAAAAGAAGGCGACCTGACCAGAATTGAAATTTATCTTAATGGCGAAGGAATATTCAATGTGTTGACAAAAACAGACAGAATCAGCGGTTTTGAAGGCTTCTTTAGTGAAAAAATCGGTTTGTTGATAACCGAGTAAAAAAGGTCTGGTTTTAAAATGGTTTTTATTGGGCTATTGATAAATATACAAAAAACAGGACGACAAAGCCGGAAAGGCATTTTCAACGAGTCAAAAATGTATGTGTATCGATACCCCGTAAAAATATTTAAATAGGCGATTGTAAAACCCAAAAGACAAACTGAGGATTGTTTTTCAAAAAGCTGAGTCTGAAAATTCAGAACGGTATACGAAGCGTGACATAGGGTTTGAAAGTATAAATTCATTCCCTTTGCCACTCATCCCCCTTCGAACGAAAATCGGCTTTATGTCAAATATCCAAGGCTGATTTGGCGATTTATAACAAGCCTATAATTCCTATAATTTAAAAAAGGAGAAGAGTTATGAAAAGAAAAGTTTTATCCACACTGCTGGTATTTGCCATACTCTTGAGCATGGTGGTAATACCTGTTAGTGCGGCATCAACTGTAGAAACAGTTGTTGAAACCGTTAAACCGGTATCAATCGGTTTATATACCGACAATCCCTCAACCGGCGAAAACCGCGTAGCGAAAGGTATTTCTTATGCTGATTATAGCGCAGGAGCAAGTGCGGATATGATGATTGATGGTGAGTTTGGAACCGGCAAAAGTGGCATAGTTATGGGTGTCGATAATAGCCATACATATTTCCTTATGGATATGGGCAAAGAAACAACTATTAATGATATCTATGTATACGGTGTTCCCAATTTTAGCATTTATTTTACGGGATTTTTCCAATTCCGTGGCACAAATGACCCTGATGCATCCTTTGCAGAGATGGACGTAATTGGTTCGTTTAGGACAGATGCTGTTGCAAACGACAGCAATGCAGCAACACCAGAGGCTAAGCTTTCGACTTACAAGACAGCAACAGGTACACCTTCTTATCGTTACATTGCTGTAGGAAGAACCGGTAATGAAGGCGGTGTGTGTGCACAGTGGG
>JAZRNM010000041.1:0-20258 GCA_045648205.1 Clostridia bacterium | reverse complement strand
TCCGTATATATTCAAGACCGCAGGTTATTGACGCCTGCGGACTACTGATTGAATACCTTCAATCTGTTTTAATTTTTTTATTGCATTTTCCAGCTGTGCAGTATCTTTGACTTCAATAGAAATCTCAATAATGGCAACACTGTTCTTTACAGTTCTTGCATTAAGACTTCTTATTGGTGTTTTTAAATCAGCCGTCACACCCGTAATATCTACAAGCAAAGAGTTTCTGTCGATTCCAGTGAGACAAAGCAGGGCTTGAAAATCACTTTTGAAATCCTGTGCCCAATCAACGCGGATAAACCGTTTCTCGTCTTCAGGGGAATACTTCGCATTTGTGATGTTTATGCAGTCAGTTCTGTGAACTGCAACACCTCTGCCTCGGGTAACATAACCAATAATTTTGTCGCCCGGCACCGGACTGCAGCAATGCGAAATCCTGACAAGACAGTTGTCAATTCCTTCAACAACAACACCGCTTTGGTTGCTCTTGTTTGAAGTCTTAACAACAAAATCTTCTGAAATATCTGCAATTTCTTGTTTGCTCGCAATTTCGGCCTTGCAAACATCCTTAAATCTTGCCAAAAACTTACTCGCATTTGGACCGCCATATCCGATGGTTGCAAACATATCATCTGTCTGCTTGAACCCGTATTTTGGCAAGAGAGCCAAAATCATTTCGTCATTATTCATATAGGAAACGGGAATATTTGCTTTTTTGAGTTCTTTTTCGAATATATCCTTACCCTTGTTTATATTCTCGTCACGATTTTCTTTCTTGAGCCATTGATTTATCTTGTTCCTTGCCTGAGAAGTCCTTGCAATCTTGAGCCAGTCAAGATTTGGACCTCTTGAGGAATTGGATGTGTGAATTTCTATTATGTCCCCGTTCTGGAGATTATAATCAAGCGTAACAATCTTGCCATTGACCTTTGCACCCTGCATCTTATTACCAACGGCGCTGTGTATTGCATATGCAAAATCAATGGGGGTTGCGCCTGCAGGAAGACTGATAACATCACCCTTTGGAGTGAACACAAACACTTCATCACTGAACATATCAATCTTCAGCGTTTGCATAAAATCTTCAGCATTCGTCATGTCTTTCTGAATGTCAAGAAGTTGCTTTATCCATTCGAGTTTGTTGTCAATATCACTTTTCCCACTGAAACCCTCTTTGTACTTCCAGTGAGCAGCGATTCCATTTTCAGCAGTTCTGTGCATATCCCAAGTCCGAATCTGAATTTCAAATGGGGTTCCGTTGGGACCGATAACTGCCGAATGAAGCGACTGATACATATTGGGTTTTGGCATTGCGATATAATCTTTGAATCTTCCGGGGATTGGCATAAATAATTCATGAACCATTCCAAGCACAGCATAACAATCCGCATCGGTGTTCACAATAACACGAACCGCAAACAAATCATATATTTCATCAATGTTTTTGTTCTGCATAAACATTTTGCGATATATGCTGTAAAAATGCTTTGCTCGTCCTTCAACCTGAGCGTCAATTGAAATTTCTGCAAGGCGTTCAGTGAAAATATCAATGATACTTTTGATATACTGCTCACGTTCACTGCGTTTCTGACTTATCTTATCAACAATTTCATAGTATCCAATCGGGTCAATATATCTGAGAGACAAGTCTTCCAATTCCATCTTGATCTTTGACATACCAAGACGGTGAGCTAGGGGCGCAAAAACCTCCAAAGTTTCTCTTGCTTTTTCACGTTGCTTGTGTTCAGGCATAGATTTGAGAGTTCTCATATTGTGAAGTCTGTCAGCAAGCTTGATAACAATAACTCTGACATCCTTTGCCATTGCCAGAAACATTTTTCTTAAGTTTTCTATTTGCTGATCCTCATTTGATGTGTATGGAATTTTACCCAATTTAGTCACGCCAGCAACCAACAGCGCAATTGAGTCACCAAATTCACGTGCAATATCTTCATCTGTCACATCAGTATCTTCAACAACATCATGTAAAAGGGCAGCAGCAACAGAGCTTGGATCAAGTTCCATGTCGGCCAGAATATTTGCAACAGCAATAGGGTGAGTAAAAAAAGGCTCACCTGACGCACGAAACTGACCTTCATGTCTGCTTTGAGCATACTCAAATGCTTTCACAACCGGTTCCAGATTGCTTGAAGGGTTGTTGTTTTTAAGCTTTTTCAGTAGGCTATCCAATTGTTTTTGCATTTCTATTTCACTTCCACAAGTTTAATGTCTTTTAAGATAAGCTGCACATTTTTAAATCCCTTATAATCATTAACATCCAACCCAAAAGCCACTTCAATAAAGTCGCCTTCCTTGAGATGATTATAATATTCACCCATTCCAAACCCAACGGCATCAAGGAACTTTCCATCTTTGAGTAGTGTCATTCTGAGATGCTTGTTATCGCTCATTGTGCTGATTTTGTGAATCTTTATATTACGCACAGCAAAAACGGGAAGTGGATTGTCAACACCAAAAGGCTGAAGTTTGTTTATTTCATCAACAGTGTCCAGTGTTATGTATGATGGCTTGATAACCGCATCAATGGAAACCGTTGGAATAAGAGCAGTATCATCCATCTTTTCCGAAGTATGTGCATTAATTGTCTCACGGAACTTTTCAATATTTTCAGTTTTTATTGAAAGTCCTGCTGCAAGCTCATGGCCACCAAACTTTTCAAGCAAATCACTGCTTTTTTCCAGAGCTTCAAAAAGATTGAAACCGCTTATACTTCTGCCTGAGCCTTTTGCTTCATCGCCATCAATAGCAAACAGAATTGATGGTTTATAAAATTTTTCTGTGATCTTGGAGGAAACAATTCCCACAATTCCGTGATGCCAATTTTCGTGAGGAATCACAAGGACCTGATCGTCTTCCATTTGAGGATTGTTTTTGATATATTCAAGCGCCTCCGCAAACATTTTTTGTTCGGTTTGCTGTCTTATGGTGTTTTCTTCACACAAGCCATTCGCCAGTTCATATGCCTTTTCTTTGTCCGAAGTCAAAAACATCTCAACACTTCTTGATGCACATCCAAGTCTGCCGCTGGCATTGATTCGGGGTGCAATTATATAACCAATTGTTGATGTTGTGATAGGCTTGCTGTTTGTTATTGACACATCCAGGAGAGCTTTAAGTCCAATGTTGTCAGTGTTTTTGAAGTGTTCCAGACCTTTGGTCACAATAATTCTGTTTTCATCAACAAGAGGAGAAATATCGGCTACTGTTCCCAGACAAATCAGGTCAGAATAGAGTTCCATCAGTTCTTCAACCGAGGTTTTGTTGTCAAAAGCCTGAATAAGCTTGAAAGCAACACCCACTCCTGCCAGGTTTTTGAATGGATAAGCACAATCCTTGCGTTTTGGGTCAATTGCCGCATAAGCCGCAGGGATCGTTTCCTTGCATTCGTGATGGTCTGTTATTATTATATCCATTCCTATGCTTTTTGCATATTCGGTTTCTTCAACAGCGGTTATTCCTGTATCAACAGTAATAACAACCCTTGTTCCATTTTCTCTTATTTTATCCAAGGCATCACGATTTACACCATAACCCTCCTGAATTCTGTCTGGGACATAATAATCCACATCAAACCCAAGAGCAGTAAGGTGCTTATAGAGTATAGCAATGCTTGTTATGCCATCTACGTCATAGTCACCATAGATGGTGATTTTTTCGTTGTTTTCCTGAGCTTTTTTCAATCTGTCTACTGCCTTGTCCATATCCTTGAGCAAATACGGGTCATGAAGACTTTCAAGGTCACACTTCAGAAACTCGGCAATTTCATCATTCTCCTGAATTCCTCTGTTATACAAAATTATTGAGGTCAATGGAGATATTCCAAACTCCTTGGAAATTTCTACAACTCTGTTTTTATCAAATTCTTTAAGTAACCAGTTTCTCTGTAACATAACTTTTCTCCTACCTATTAATTCTTTACCCTTCATTTTAACACGTATTTTTCAAAAAAACAACACTTTTTTTATATTTTTCGCAATTATTAAGCGTCTTTTAATTTTTCAGTTCCACCACAGTAACACCATTTTCTCCCTCACCATATTTCCCAAGTCTGAAAGCCTTGACGTGTGGGTGTTTGCGAAGCATCTGCTGAATTCCGTTTCTTAGTACGCCGGTTCCTTTTCCATGAATAATTGTAACACTTGAAAGACCCGACATTGATGACTGATCAAGAAACATATCCGCTTCCGAAAGAGCCTCTTCAAGCATCATTCCACGAAGGTCAATCTCCGTCTTTACAGAGCGCAGTTTGTTGTCAATGTGCTTTTGCGGTATAAAGCGTTCAATGTTTTTCTTTGTCTCATCTTCAAGAATCACAAGGCTCGAAAGCTTTGCAGTTGTTTTCATAATTCCCATTTGAACCACTGCGGTTCCTGCCTTTTTGTCCATAGACAACAATGTACCTTTATCATTCAGGTCGGTAATCAACACGGACATTCCTGGTTTGAATGCATTTATGTTGGCTTTGTATACCTTGTTTTTTTGAGGCTGGGCCGGCTTTTTCGTTTTTTTGAGGCTGAGGCTCAAGTCCTTTCGAACCTCTTCCATTGCTTTGAGAGCTTCGTGCTCATCTTTCTCCTTTTGAAGAGCTCTGAGTTTGCCAATCATTTCATCTGCATCAGCTTGTGCCTTTTCTATCAGCTGGGCAGCTTTTTTGTTTGCATTATTGATTATATCTTCGCGTTTTTTCTCCAGAGAATCTCTCTCACGAACTAATTCCGCTTTTAAATCTGCAACCTCTTTTTTCAGTCTTATTTGTTCAGCCTTTGACGATTCAGATATTCTGCGATTTTCTTCAATTGACGAGAGAACATCTTCAAATTTTACAGTTTCACTGGAAAGGAGTTGCTTCGAATTTTCAATGATATAATCCGATAGTCCTAGTTTTTTGGAGATTGCAAACGCATTACTTTTTCCGGGAACGCCAATAAGCAGACGATACGTCGGGCTGAGAGTTTCAACATCAAACTCGCAGGATGCATTTTCAACTCTTTCTGTTGACAAGGCATAAATCTTCAGTTCACTGTAATGAGTGGTGGCAACCGTCTTTGCTCCAATGTTTTTCACATAATTCAAAATTGAGTTGGCAAGAGCTGCACCTTCTATGGGGTCAGTTCCCGCACCAAGCTCGTCAAACAACACAAGCGAATCAGGTGTAATGTTATTGAGTATTTCAACAATATTGGTCATATGCGCAGAAAAAGTACTAAGACTCTGTTCAATACTCTGCTCATCGCCAATATCTGCATAGATTCCATCAAAAACAGCAAGAACAGTTCCTTCACTTGCCGGAACCATAAGCCCCGATTGTGCCATAACAGAAAAAAGTCCCACAGTTTTGAGAACGACTGTTTTTCCTCCGGTATTCGGGCCTGTAACAACCAGAGTATCAAAATCATAGCCCAGAAAAATATCCTGAGCAACAACCTTTTGGGGGTCAATAAGAGGATGTCTTCCCTTCCTGATAGAAATCTGACCATTATCGTTCACCTGGGGGCAGACAGCTTTTTGAGAAAGACCCAACTTTGCCTTTGCAAAAAGAAGATCAATTTCAATAATGGCATCAAAATCAGTTTCTATCAGATCTGAAATTTCTGAAACCTGAGCTGTCAGCTCTGCCAGTACCTTTTCAACCTCAAGCTTTTCCTGCTGAACCAAAGTGTGAAGCTCATTATTGGTTTCAACAACACTTGCAGGTTCAACAAACAATGTTCCACCCGATGCAGAAACATCGTGAACAATACCGTGAATATCACCCTTGTGCTCGGCTTTCACGGGAACAACATACCGATTGTTTCTCAAAGTCACAATGGGATCCTGCAAAAATTTCTGATAATGAGGTGAATGAATTATTGAATTGAGAGAATCCTTCACTTTATCTTCAGTGCGACGAATTTTTTTTCTTATTGTCGCAAGCTCAGGGCTTGCATCATCTGACATTTCTGTTTCAGACAGTATTGATGAACTTATTCTTTCCTCAGTTTTCCTGTCTGTTTCAATGCCAAGAAAATACGTATCCAAGGGTCCTTCGTGACCATCGTAGTATTTCTTTAGACGTTCAGCACCCTTTAGCACACTTGCAACATTCAAAAGTTCCGGCATAGACAGATTTCCACCCATATGCGCTCTTTTTATTGAGGTCGATACATCCGAAACCTTTTCAATGGGAGCAGAACCGAATTTGCAAATCATAACAGACGCAGCATCTGTGTCAGCAAGACTTTTTCGAACCGCAACAATACTTGTTTGCGGATATATTTTCATTGCAAATTCACGCGCAGCTTCGTTTATTGTTTTATCTGCAAGCATATCACGTATTTTGTCAAATTCCAGAGTTCTTAATGTTTTTTCATTCATAAAAATTTCCCCGCACCAATTATGTTATAATATCAGAAAATACGTGTGTATTATAACATTTGCCCATTAAAAAGTCAATAAAAACAATCTTCCATTAACTTTTGTAAAAGGTGTGATTTTGTACTTGCACCGAACAAGCAAACAGTGCATAAAATAATCTATATCTGAATTGTGGAGGCAAAGTATGATTGGTATGTTTGATACATTGATTGAATCCCTGGTTTTTCTTATTTCTTTTGTGTCGGGAGCAAATTCCTTCCCAAAACCACTTTCAGCAAAGGAAGAAAGATTTTACATAGAAAAGATGGAAAGCGGTGATGAAGATGCAAAAAATAAACTGATTGAACATAATCTGAGATTGGTTGCGCATATTGCAAAAAAATATTCCTCTGGTTTTAGAGATAATGAAGACTTGATTTCACTGGGCACCATCGGTCTTATAAAAGGAATAAACAGCTTTGACGGTTCAAAAGGAACAAGGCTCGCAACCTATGCCGCACGGTGCATCGAAAACGAAATTCTTATGCTCATGCGAAGCAACAAGAAAAGCCAGGGTGATGTATCTCTCAACGACCCCATAGGTACAGACAAAGAAGGTAATCAGATATTGCTTATTGACATTATAGGCACCGACGAAGAGGATGTAATCAAGGAAATAGACTCAAAAGAGCAAATTAAAAAATTATATAAAAACATCGAAACCTGCCTGGACAGTCGTGAAAAAGATATAATCAGAATGCGCTATGGATTGGTTGACGGAAATGAACTTACTCAGTCTGAAATCGCTGAAAAATTAGGTATCTCACGTTCATATGTTTCCAGAATAGAGAAAAAAGCCATTGGAAAACTGAGATTGGGGATTTGTGACAAATAAAAGAACGGATTGAGCTCATCACTCAATCCGTTTTATGTTGAAACTTGTTTTTTTCTTGCACGTGGATGTGCACTTTTATATACATCTTTCAAGTGCTTTTTCAACACACTTGTGTAAATCTGAGTTGAAGAAATGTCAGTATGTCCAAGCATTTCCTGAATTGATTTGAGGTCTGCACCATTTTCAAGGAGATGTGTTGCAAAAGAATGTCGCAAGGTGTGAGGCGTGATATCCTTGTTTATCTTTGCCGAAACTGCATACTGTTTTATTATCTTCCAAAAGCCCTGCCTTGTCATCTTGTTGCCGTTGCAATTTACAAAAAGAATTTCCACATCTTTTTTATCACGGACAAGCTGATTTCGCGCAATGTCTATGTATTCCTTTACCGCTTTCTTTGCTATAGAATATATGGGAATAACCCTCATTTTCTTTCCGCGGTTACAGTTTATGTACCCAATATCCATATCAACATCTGACATTTTCAGGTCAATCATCTCGGTAACACGCATACCCGTTGCATACAACAGCTCAAGCATAGCCTTATCACGGCAACCCTTGGCGTCTTTGATGTTTGGTTGGTTGAGAAGCTCCTCCACTTCTTCACCAGTAAGAACTTCGGGCAGCTTTTTGTCAATCTTCAAAGAATGCAGATTCAGTGTTGGATCCTGAGTGACAATCCCATTATTTTGCATAAAATGATAAAACGAGCGAATTGAAGCCAGATTTCTGGAAACAGTAGAAGCAGACTTTCCCAGTTTCTGGAGATGCATAAAATAATCAAGAATGATGGTGCCGCTCACTTTCTCCAAAACCAATTTCTTTTCTTTTATGAAGACAAGGAAAGCCTTTATGTCACGCTTATATGACAACAAAGTGTTTTGTGACGCATGTTTGCTGTTAATCAAAAAATCAAAATATTTTTCAGCTATATTTTCCAATTTGCTTTCCTCCTTTACAAAAACTTAAAAAATCAAAGAAACAGGTCTCAATACTGATGGTATCACAAAACCATCAATAAGACTGCACAATAACATAATCAGCATTGCTCCCAAAAGAAACATAAAATTTTTCAAGCACATTTCTCTGTCATCCAAAAAACGATGCCCCTTTTGTTTTATACTATGTAGCTTCACTGAGAAATTTATATTGAAAACCATATAAAAAACAAGCATAGGTATCATAAACATCAGTTGTGGCACCAAGGACACGAGAATTAACAAAAAGCCTTTCCACTTATAAATCTGAAACAAAAAGGTCATGGTGAAACCTAATTTATATCCCTTTATTCCCAGATGAACCAATCCCACAGGAATGAACCCTATCCAAAGTCCCGACAGCCACATAAATAGCAGAATTTTGATGTTATTATATATGGAATTCGCAAAAACATTCCCTCTGCTAATGGGCTGAATATTGTACGCAGATAAAAAATTATCCATATACGCCGCCAAAGAGGTGTATCTGTCATCACTGAGTGAAATTGCCGACAAAGAACCGATTATACTACCCATAACTAAACACAAAAGTGCAAAAAAGAACTTGAGCTTGTTGCGGATAATATAATCGGTGAAAGTCCTTATCAAATTATTTTTTTTCATAGCTTTCTCCTCCTGTAAAACACTTTTTACATTCTTATTAGACAAGCTATGAAAATATGATTTTTTATTGTCTTGACATTTCGTCAGCTTTTTTTACACATGCATCAATTGCCTGAGACACAGACGCTGAAAAACCTGTGCGTTCCAGTTCAGAAACCGCAGCAATAGTTGTGCCACCGGGTGAGCATACCGCATCTTTAAGTACCTGCGGATGTTCTTCTGTTTCAAGAACCATTTTTGCTGCACCTTCAACAGCTTTTGCTGCCAGCTTCAGTGAAACGTTTTTGGGAATTCCGTGTTTTACACCGCTGTCCGCCATGGCATCAATCAGCATATAAACATAGGCAGGACTGCTTCCGTGAAGTGCAGTTGCAGCATTAATATGCTTTTCGTCAAGAACAACAACATCGCCGACTGCTGCAAAAAGCTTTTCTGCAATTTCCCGTTCAGAATCGGTGATATTCTTATTTGGTGCTATAACCGTCATACCGCAATTCACCTTTGCAGGAGTGTTGGGCATAACACGAATTATTTTTGAATTCTTGCCTATTATCTTTTCAATTGTGCTGATTGTAACACCTGCCGCAATGGAAATGAACACCTTATCTCTCGAAAAAGCCTTTGCTTCTTCAAGAACCGCAGGTAATATATTGGGTTTTACCGCAAGAATAATAATTTCACTATGCTTCATTACTTCAGAATTATCCTCTGTGGTGAAAGCCCCAAGATGCTGCCATTTTATTAAATTCCCGGACGTTTTGTCGCTTATTGAAAGCTCATCCGCCCTTATTATCTCTGACGAAATAAATCCGCCTGCAAGGGCAGATGCCATATTCCCTGCACCAATTATACCGATATTCAAGGCAATTCTCCTTTTTTAAAACTCTTCTTTGATATATTTTTCTATTCTATCGAGACCTTCTTTGATTGTTTCCATCGATGTTGCATATGAAAGTCGAACATATCCCTCAATTCCAAAACCTTCACTTGGAACAAGAGCAACAAGAGCTCTTTCAAGCATATCATCACAAAGTTCACAAGCACGGTTGAACTTCTTACCATAAAGTTCTTTCCCAAGAAGTTCTTTTACATTCATGAATATATAAAATGCGCCGTTTGGCTTTTTGCAGCTTATTCCATCAATTGAATTAATTCTTTCAACCATATAATCTCTGCGCTTTGCATATTCCTTGTGCATAGCTGCAACAGAACTCTGATCGCCGTTCAAAGCCTCAACAGATGCCATCTGAGCAATTGAGTTGGGGTTTGAAGTTGCATGACTCTGAATGTTTGACATAGCTTTTGCCACGTCTGCGTTGGATGCTGT
Source organism: Clostridia bacterium (assembly GCA_045648205.1). GTDB lineage: Bacteria > Bacillota > Clostridia > Monoglobales > Monoglobaceae > SIG440. Next base: position 10,084 of record JAZRNM010000041.1, on the reverse strand, counting down.
AAAGCCAATTCTCCAGCCGGTCATAGCATAAGCCTTTGCCATACCATTCACAATAATTGTGAGGTTTTTGATTTCTTCACCAAAGGTTGCAATATTCACATGCTCACCTTCATAAACCAACTTCTCATAAATCTCGTCAAAAACAACATAAATATTGTTTTTCACCGCAATTTCTGCTATTTTTTCAAGTTCTTCACGGGTGTATACCATACCCGTTGGGTTGCTTGGTGTATTCAGAACCAAAGCACGGGTTCTCGCTGTTATGTGCTTTTCCAAATCTTCAGGTGAAAATTTGAAGTTTGTTTCTTCTGTTGTGGCAAGAAAAACAGGAACGCCATCTGCCATCTTAACCATTTCGGGATAACTCACCCAGAATGGTGTCGGGATTATTACCTCATCTCCAGGTTCGCATATTGCCATAAAAATATTTGTCAGGCAATGCTTTCCACCATTGCTTACAACAATATTTTCAATTCCGTATTCAAGACCGCTGTCTCTCTTTATCTTTGCACAAATCGCTTCTTTAAGTTCAACTGTTCCTGAAGCCGGAGTGTACTTTGTAAAACCATTTTCAATAGCCTTTATTCCTGCCAAACTGACATTTTTCGGAGTGTCAAAATCAGGCTCACCTGCACCGAATCCAACAACCGGGATTCCTTGTTTTTTCATCTGTTTAAATTTTGCATCAAGCGACAGAGTCGGTGAAGGACTTATGCTTTTTGCTTTCTTTGAAATGTATGTTTGCATTTATACTCTCCTAACTTAAAAATAACTTATTTTCCATTTTAATATAATTTATCTGAAATTTCAACCTTTTTTTTACTTATCCCAAACTTTTTTCCAAAAGCTTCAAAAAATTACGTGATGCTATTTTCTTTATCAGTAAATCTGCATAACCAATCTTTTTCATTTCATAAAATAATTTATGTATATCCTGTACTCCACGAATCCCTTCCGGAAGGCTTTCCATTCCATCAAAGTCACAGCCAATGCCAATATTATTTTCTCCGCCAAGTGATAAAATATGTTCAATGTGCTTTAATACGTCTTTAATCTCACACTTGCCAGGCGAAACAAATTCAGAATACAAGTTTATTCCAATACATCCTCCGTTTTTTATCAAAGCCAAAATTTGCTCATCATTTAGATTTCTTCTGTGCGGACAGATAGCTTTCGCATTCGAATGTGTTGCAGCAATTGGCTTTTGGGTTAGTTCCAAAACATCCCAGAAGCCTTTTTCGGAAATATGTGATACATCTAACAGAATTCCCAAATCATTGGCACAAGAAACGACCCTTCTGCCAAACTCAGAAAGACCCTCTCCGTTCACTTCATCTATCCCATCACAAATTTCGTTTGAATAATTCCAGGTAAGTGTCAGGCATCTTACTCCACGTTCAAAAAAATGATATAGGTTTTCAATTTTACCTGCAAGTGCTTCTCCGCCTTCAATGCTCAAAAGTGCAGCAATTTTTCTTTGCTTTATTGCTTTTTCAACATCATTCTTTGACTGACAGTGACAGATAAAATCTTCATTAGAATTAATCTCTCTGAAATAACAATCAATCAGTTTGTTGCATCTTTCAAAGGGTGCATCCTTGTCTGTTTTTTTGTTTATAAACGCGGCAAATACCTGAACATAATCAATCTTTTGCTTGTTTATTCGTTCGATGTCCCAATGATAAGAATTTTTTCTTATACTGCCCCCGAAGTCGGTTATCTTTTGCACAGTATCACAATGTGCATCAAAAATTGTCAATACTATACCTCCAAAAACGCTTGAACAATATGGTTTATATTTTCCATCTCAAAGCTTTCTCCCGTGAATATACCATACACTTCAATTATATCAAATCTTATATTAAGCTCTGTGGGATTCTTTGCAAGATACCATTTTGCTGTATTTATTATGTTGCGTTTTTTATAATATGTAACAGCCTGCGCAGGAGTTCCGAATTCATCACTGTTTCTGGTTTTTACCTCAACAAAAACCAAATCGTCGTCTTTTTGCGCAATAATATCAATCTCACCGCATTTGTTAGCATAGTTCCTCTTGATAATTTTGTATTTATTTTTTATTAAATATGCAGTGGCTGCATCTTCCCCGCATTGACCTGTGATTTTATTGAAAATCCCTATTCTCATATTATTTCCCCAAAACCTTCGCTGTCATAAAAGACTTTCTGTGGACAGGCAAAACTCCATACTTTTGGATAGCTTCCATATGAGCTTTAGTCCCATATCCTTTATGTTTTGCAAAATCATATTCGGGATACTTCTTGTCAAGCTCAACCATAAGCCTGTCCCTGCTCACTTTTGCAAGTATAGACGCTGCAGCGATGGTCTGTGATTTCGCATCACCTTTTATCACATATTGATATGGTATCTCGTATGGAATGTTGTCGTTGCCGTCTATAATAACAAAGTCGGCGTTTTTTTCAAGATTTTTCACTGCATTGTGCATTGCAAGTGCTGTTGCCTGACGAATGTTTATTTCATCAATAACCTCCGGTGAAACAAATTCAATTGAATATGCAAGAGCTGAGTTTATTATAACATCAAAGAGCTGTTCGCGTTTCTTTTCTGAAAGCTTTTTTGAATCATTTATTCCATCAATTATTGTGTCCTTGGGGAAAATCACAGCAGCAGCACAAACCGGTCCTGCAAGTGGGCCTCTGCCTGCTTCGTCCACACCAGCCACAAAACTATACCCTTCAGCATAAAGTGAATTTTCAATTTCTTTCATAAATTCAACCTCCAATATCCAAATGGGGCTGTAAAAATTTACAGCCCCAATATTATGGCAATTCTAAAGTTATCTTACCTATCTTCGCAGCTCTGAACTCATCCAAAACAAGATTTGCCGCCCGAAGTGTGTCCACATGACCGCCCGACACTATGCAGCCCCTTTTTCTGCCTATGAGTTCCAAAGCCTCAAAATCATCTAAGGATTCAATGTCTTCATCAATCTTGAAACGTGAATAAAGCATATCCGCATAATTCCGACGCAAAAAACCTATCAGGTAAAACGCAAGCTCTTCAATATCCATAATTTCATCTTTAATTCCACCCGTAAAAGCAATTCGTCTTCCAACCTCAACATCTTCAAATTTGGGCCACAAAATTCCGGGGGTATCAAGGAGCTCATATTTGCCTGCGGTTCTTATCCATTGCTTTGCAGTTGTAACTCCCGGTCTGTCTCCCACCTTTGCGGCAGCTCGTCCGGAAAGTCTGTTTATAAAAGAGGATTTACCCACATTGGGAATGCCCACAACAAGAATTTTCACAGCACGTCTAATCATTCCGCGTTCTTTATCACGTGCAAACTTTTCGGCCAAAACCCTTTCGATTGCTTCATCAAAATTTTTCAGGCCCTTCCCCGAAAGACTGTCCGCAGTAATGGTGCATATCCCCTTCTTTTCAAAATAGCTAATCCACAAAGCATTTGCCCTTTGGTCAGAAATATCACTTTTATTCAAAATCAGGACACGCGGTTTTTTTCCAACAATGCTGTCAATAACGGGGTTTCGTGAAGACAAAGGAATTCTTGCATCCACAAGTTCAACCACAACATCAACAAGCTTGATGTTTTCGGTTATCAATTTTCTGGTTTTCGCCATATGTCCGGGGAACCATTGTATCTCCATATTATACCTCTTATATTTTAGTAGTCAAAATCAGTGCTTCCGATACTGTTTAATGGCCAGAAACGGAATAATGCATGACCTATTATCTCTTTTGTCGGCACAGGTCCAAGCTCGCGGCTGTCCTTGCTGTTGTTTCTGTTGTCACCCATAACAAACACTTCATCTTTACCGATTTTGATGGGTTCTTCACGACTAAAATCGTCATTTGCCATCAAGCCATAAATATACGTACCTATCAACGATGTTTTTTCTGCAATATATGGTTCATCAATAATTTCATCATTAACATACACATCACCTGTATTAAAATCAATGAACACAGTGTCGCCTTCAATTGCAATTACCCTCTTGATATATGGTTTACCCGGGGCTGATGCAGGTTCAAAAATTATAACGTCTCCTCTTTCAGGTGTATACATCAATCTATTTACATACATGCGGTCAGAATCGTGCAGGGTGGGTTCCATTGAAGATCCGTCAACTTTGGCAAGCGTAAGAACAAAATTTTTGAGCAACAGGGCAATTACCACAGCAAAAACAATGGCTTTCACCCAGTCCCAAAGTTCCTTTTTCCAATCAGTCTTCGGGTCTTGGTCCTCAACAATTTCGGACTCCACGTTTTCAAATTGTTTGTTTTCATTTTCAAAATTTTCCATAACTGCCTCCAACTGTGTCACATTCAAGCAACAGAATAAAAAATTCAAAATAGTGAAATGGCAGGTATTTTGAAAATACCCGCCACGTTGATTGTTAAATCTTTTCTTTAACTTTTGCTGCCTTACCAACTCTGTCACGGAGATAATAAAGCTTAGCACGTCTAACTTTACCGCGTCTTGAAACTTCAATGCGGTCAATGTTGGGTGAGTTAACCGGGAAGGTTCTTTCAACTCCAACACCGTATGAAAGTCTTCTCACTGTGAAGGTTTCACGAATTCCACCGTGATTCTTCTTTATGATTGTGCCTTCAAACATCTGAATTCTTTCTCTTGTTCCTTCTTTTACCTTAACATACACACGAACTGTGTCACCGATGTTAAGCTGTGGAAGGTCTGTTCTGATTTGATCTTGTGTAATCTGGTCTAAAATGTTCATATTTTTTCTTCCTTTCTATTTCAGATATTCATGCCATATAGCCTCCAGACAGACTATAAACAGAGGACTACCCATAATTAACTAATAAAGTATATCACATATTTTTCCAAAATGCAAGTGTTTTTTCGAAATATTTAAAAATTTTTACGCATGCTGATTTTTGGGGTTAACAATATCTCTCCAATCAAGGTCGCCACGTTCAAGACCTCTTATCATAACCTCAGCGGTAGCGCTGTTTGTAGCAAGAGGAATGTTATGAACATCACAAAGTCTGAAAAGTGCCGAAACATCCGGTTCATGTGGCTGAGCCGTGAGCGGATCACGGAAAAACAAAACCAAATCAATCTCATTATACGCAATGCGGGCACCAATTTGCTGGTCTCCGCCCTGAGGTCCCGACAAAAACAAATTTACGTTCAGCCCGGTTGCCTCATTTATAAGACTTCCGGTTGTCCCTGTAGCACACAAATTATGCTTAGCCAATATTCCCTTGTAAGCAATACAAAAATCTACCATCAATTCTTTTTTCTTGTCATGTGCAATTAAAGCAATATTCACGTTGTGACCTCCTAGTTTTGTTTCTTTTGTTCATTGCTATTGTTTTTTAATGAAAACTTTTTTCAATTTGCCGCGAATAGACCTTTTGTCAAATTCAATAAGAGGAATATTGTTTCCGCAAAGTCGCTCCGCAACATTTCTGTATCCCTGACCTGCAAGAGCTTTCGGGTTTGTAACCACCGGTTCACCCTTATTTGCCGATATGATTATGTTGGGGTCATCGGGTATAACACCTATCAAATCCGCATTCAAAATTCCAATCACATCATCAACATTCATCATATCGCCGCTTCTTACCATATCAGGTCTGACCCTGTTGATGAGAACAAGATAATCATTTAGTCCATTTTCTTCAAGAAGTCCAATAATCCGGTCTGCGTCCCGAATCGAAGACGGCTCAGGAATTGCAACAACCACAGCCTTGTCAGCACCGGCAACAGCATTTTTAAAACCTTGTTCAATTCCCGCAGGACAATCAATGAGCACGAAATCATAACTTGTCTTCAGCCTATCACAAAGATCTTTCATCTGTTCAACCGTAACCGCAGTTTTCTCTTTGGTCTGGGCTGCCGGAATCATAAACAATCCATCAAAGCGTTTGTCCGCAATAATCGCATTCTCAAGTTCGCAGTTTCCATTGACAACATCAACGATATCATAGACAATACTGTTTTCAATCCCTAATATAATATCAAGATTACGAAGACCAATATCTGTGTCAAGCAAAATAACCTTCTTGCCGAGTTTTGAAAGCCCCACACCAAGATTGGCTGTTGTTGTTGTTTTTCCCACTCCGCCTTTTCCGGAAGTTATTACTATCACCTCAGACATCAAAAAGCCTCCATGTTATATATGCATTTATCCTCTTAAACATATTAACACAAGATAGTGCAAATGTCAAAATATTATTTGCTTTTTTTTCAAAAATACTATACAAAATTATTTCAATAAAGTATTCATTTTGTCCACTTCATCCGAAACAACCGAAAGTCCCAAATAGTATTCAAACATATCGCGGGCAACCTGAGCTGCATATCTGCTCGTAGCCCCATGTTCCAAAACAACCGAAACCGCAATCTGCGGGTTGTCATACGGAGCAAAGCCCACAAAAAGGACCGTATCACTTCCACGGCTTACCTCAGCTGTTCCTGTTTTTCCGCCCACTGCGATTGGAAAATCTTCAAAAACAGCCTTAGCCGTACCATCTTCCGTAACCCTTCTCATTCCATCTTTGACAGCGAATAAGGTTTCATCAGATATTTCATATTTCGAAATTACCGAAGGCTCGTTTCTGTAAACAATTTTACCTGTTTTGTAGTCCCTTATATCCTTGACAAGATGGAGTGAATATCTTGTGCCACGATTTATTATTGTGCTTACATAACTTGCAAGCTGAGCCGGAGTAAACATATTATCTGATTGACCAATTGCTGCCTGCAAAGTATCACCGGGATACCATTCAAGTCCTCGTTCCTCGCGATTTTCAGCACTTGCCACAAGGCCTTCTGCTTCTGCAAGCTCTATACCCGTTGTCTGACCAAGACCGAATGCTTTGGCATAATTTGATAATTTTTCAATCCCTAATTGTCTCCCCACGTCATAAAAGAAATAGTTACACGAAACACCAATAGCTTCGGAAACATTGATGGCGCCATGGGTTTCTCCGGTATTTTTCCAAATCAGGCATGTTGGCTGGTATGACGGTGCATAGTATTTGTAAACACCCAAATCCTCAATCACTGTCGTCGGTGAAATAATTCCTTCTTCCAGAGCAGCAATTGATGTTAATGGCTTAAAAGTTGAACCCGGAGTATAAGCTCCACCCAAAGCACGATTGAGCAAAGGGTTTTTCTTGTCCTGTAGCAGTTGATTATAGTTTTTGGTATAATCTTTAGGGTCATAACCCGGCAAGGACACCATTGCAAGAACATCTCCGGTGCTTATTTCCACAGCAACAGCAGCACCACTGTAACAATCAATGCCTCTGTCTGAACGGGTTGCATCAATATTTTCCGCCAGCGACTCTTCTGCAATTCTTTGCAATTCGGAATCCAAAGTGAGTACAGCAAAATTTTCAGTTTCAGCAGCCTTCACACTCAAAGTTTCTGAAAGCGAGCCCGCTTTTGTCTGCTCAACTCTTTTGTAGCCATCAGTTCCTTTCAGATACTTTTCAAGAACTTTTTCAAGCCCGTCTTTTCCGATAATATCATTCATCCCATATCCCTGGTCTTTGAGTTCATCATATTCTTCCTTGTATATAATACCTGTTCGACCTAAAATATGAGCAGCCATAGAACCATTCACATATTCACGTACCGGTTCTATTTCTACACTTACTCCACCCAATTCAAATGAACGTTCTTTAATTTTCTGGACAGTTTCCATAGGAATATTGTTTGCAAAGGTATAGGGATTCATCACGCTGAAATTTCTTGTTCTCATAGTGTACCGTACAGCTATGATGTTTCTTGCATCAAGCTTGTCATAGTCTTCAGAAACACCAAATTCCTCCACATAATAACCCATTATGTCTTTCGCTGTTTCGTACTTTTCAAGCTTATTTTCCTTTTTCCATTCTGACAATTCTTTATCTGTGTTTTCTTCACTTGAAAACTCAAATCTATATTCTCTACCCTTGATTGGAAAATCATCAATGTATTCAACACCATCAGTTTCGAAAATCTTAATTAAATTATAAATTGTAGCATTGAGAACCTTATCGTCATTGTTCACACTCTGAAGTTGAACATAATATCCCATACTATTCGTCACCAAAGGTCTTCCGTATCTGTCCAGCATTTCTCCTCTTGGAGCCTTTATGGGATATGCACGAACAAGACGATTTTCGGCCTTCTCTCTGTATTCATCCCCATGTACAATCTGCAAGCTAAAAAGCCGTGCAACACAAAGCGTTGTGAACACGGCAAGAAAACACAGTATAAAAATCAATCGAGCCTTCAAGCCTTTTTTATCCAATTATTTCACCCTTATCAACATACAAAAGTTTAGTAAATTTCTTTATTGGGAAGTAAAGCACAAAAGCAGCAAAAACATTATAAAGAGCCTCCGGCAGGATAAATCTGACAAGCTTAAAGCCCAAATGCATATCCGTTCCAAAAACAAATGAAACAAAGCCATAAATTGCTTCATATATCACTGACACGAAGAATGCAAGCAACAAAACAATAAAGATATTGTTGTTTCTCAGCACGCCTTCACAAAAACCTGCCAAAAAGAAACCCGTTATTGCTCCCAAAACAGCATTCAGCCCCCAAAATCTGCCTATAAGCACGTCCAAAAACAACCCTAACACTGCACCCAAAGCCATACCCTCTGTTTTACTGCAAAAACAACATATTGTAATCAAATAAACAAGAAACAAATTAGGTTTCACACCGAAAATCTCAATACAATCGAGCCAAGTTGCCTGAAACACAGAAAACAACAGCAAAAAAACTCCGTGTATTGTAACCTTCATAATATTTACAGCCTTTCGTTCTATATTTAAAATTCATCCGTCGGATTCAGCACAACCAAAACGAATCTAAGCTTTTCTATGTCAGCATCGGGAGCGACAACAGCATATTGTGATATTCCCTGAATATCGGGCCTGATTTCCAACACTTTTCCGATGTTCAACCCTTTTGGATATATGCCTCCAAGTCCGGAAGTTACCACTCTGTCACCAACAATGATGTCAGCGTTTTTGGATATAAACGCCAACTTAAAGTTTTTATTCCCACCAAAGGATGAGTCACCATCAATAATTCCGTATTCACCAGAACGCACCACCACAGCTCCTGCTGAGTGTCCCGGATCACTGAGAGTTGTAACTCTTGCCCATGTTGTGCCAACTTCGCTTATCCTTCCGATCAATGTTTTGTCACTGGAAACAATGGGTTGATTTATCGCAACTCCATCAGCCGCACCCTTGTCAATGGTAAATGTATTGTACCAATTTGACGGTTCTCGTGCAATGATTTGAGCTGCTGCAAACTCAAGTTCCGGATAAGCATCCTTAAGTGAAAGTAATTTTCTCAATTCTTCATTTTCAATTGAACTTGTTTCATTCTTTGCCAAATCCATCTCAAGCTTTGCGTTCTCGGATTTTAAGGATTCTATTTCTTTGTGTAATTTATCAACATCAGAAAAATACCCAAAAAAGCCTGAAATTCCATTGCCCATATTAGTAAACAGTTTCTGAACCGGGGTAACAACAACCTGCACAACATTTTCAACAAAAGTTACGTTGGAATTTGTTGCATTAACAACACCGATTATAACGCTCAAAATAAAGACAACTGATATTAATATCAAAACACCTTTGTTTTTAAAAAATTTTTTCAAAGATGTATCTCCTCTCAAAAATTTTAACTATTTATTCAGCAATAAGAAGTGTATGGAGAGTTTTCATCTCTTCCAATGCCTTACCTGCGCCCATTGCAACACATTCGGTTGGTGCTTCTGCGATATAAATCGGAATTCCTGTGTGTGCATTTATCAGTTTTCCCAATCCTTTTAAGATTGAACCGCCACCTGTGAGAACAATTCCCGACTCAATAATATCAGCCGCAAGTTCAGGAGGAGTCTTTTCAAGGACAGACTTTATTCCGTCAATGATTGCAGCAAGACTTTCTTTGATAGCTTCTCTGATTTCCTCTGAAGTTACAGTTGCGGTTCTTGGAAGTCCGGAAACCAGGTCACGTCCTTTTATGGTAACAGACAACTCCTCCTTGAGTGAACAAGCAGAACCAACCTCAATCTTTATTTCTTCAGCAGTTATGTTT
>JAZRNM010000040.1:0-3622 GCA_045648205.1 Clostridia bacterium | reverse complement strand
AACAAGGTTCCCGGGTACCCAACAGCAATCTTTGATTGTGTTGTTGGGTGGGGTTCTTATTGTAAAAAACAACAAGGTTCCCGGGTACCCAACAGCAATCTTTGATTGTGTTGTTGGGTGGGGTTCTTATTATTCACTGTTCTCCTGACTTGACACGAACTTTACCCATATATGACCCGAAAAAGTCAGCGGTGAAAATCATTTTTTCAGCATTTCCAAAAATGTTTGAGCCGCAATGGAAAGGGGATTGTGCTTCAGATATGCGCAGCCAATGCATCGGGGCGTTATTGGCGGGGTTATGTTCATTTTCTTTATAATGCCCTGTTCGAGGCTTTCTTTTGCAAATTCTTCAACCACGCATGAAACCCCAAGATGAATTGAAGCAAAGCGTATCAGTAAGTCGTGAACTGCAATTTCAATTTTGGGTGAAAGGGTTATGTTTTTATTTTTGAACTGATTTTCGATATATCGTCTTGAGGTTGAATTATGCTCAAGGAGAATCAAGGGGAGATTGGACATTTCTTCCCAAGTATAGATTTTTTTTGTGTCAAAATCATTTCCGCACACAAAAACGTCATGAATTTCAAGGCAGGGTTCAATGCTTAGTTCGCTGTCTTCCAGGGGCATATTCACAAATGCAAGTTCCGCTTTGCCTTCTTTGACATATTGGATCAGATTTGAAGAATATGAATTTGCCATTTCTATACGGATTTCCGGATATGCGGTGTGAAATGCCTCGAGATAAGGAAGAAGATAGTGCGCAGTGACGGTGTCACCTGCGGCAATCACAAGCGAACCGGAATGAAGATGGTGAAGTTGTGCAAGAAGTGTTTCACCTTGGTCTATTGCCTTCATTGCACTCTCCACTTTGGGGAAAAGCATTTTTCCTTCTTCGGTGAGCGTGACACCTTTGCGTGAACGTGCAAAGAGCTGTGTGTTCAAGTCTTGTTCAAGTTGATGAATGCACTGAGAAATTGCAGACTGCGAAACATAAAGCTTTTCTGCCGCCATAGAAAAAGAACCATAACGGGCGGTTTCATAAAAAACACGATAATAATCAAGCTTGGTTTTCATATATAAGCTCTCCTTATCACTAATCTAAGAATTATCTGCTTTACTAATAGTTGCATTTATATTATGATAGTAATTGAAGGAATTGTCAAGATTAATATAGAATAAAATTTTAAAATTGTTAGGAGTTTTATTATGGAAAGAAGAGTTGGAACAATTTCACGAGGAATTCGTTGCCCGATTATCCGTGAAGGTGATGATATTGCATCAATTATGGTGAACAGTGTGTTGGAAGCTGCAGAGGCGGAGGGCTTTGAACTCCGTGACCGTGATATTGTTGCGGTGACCGAATCTGTTGTTGCACGTTCACAGGGCAACTATGCATCTGTTGATGCTATTGCAAAGGATGTAAAAAACAAGTTGGGTGGCGGAACAATCGGTGTTATTTTCCCGATTTTGAGCCGTAATCGTTTTGCAATTTGTCTTAAGGGAATTGCAATGGGAGCAAAGAAAATTGTTCTTATGCTTAATTATCCCAGCGATGAAGTTGGAAATGCTTTGGTTTCTCTTGATCAGCTTGATGAAGCAGGAATCAATCCTTATACAGATGTCCTGACAGAAGCAAAATATCGCGAGCTTTTTGGACAGAATCCACATCCTTTCACTAATGTTGATTATATACAGTACTATGGCGATTTAATCCGTTCATGTGGAGCAGAGGCAGAGATTATTCTCGCAAACGATCCACGCGCAATCCTTGATTTTGCAGACAGCGTTCTGGCTTGTGATATTCACAGCCGCGTGAGAACAAAGAGAATTCTCAAAAATGCAGGAGCGAAATGCGTTGTTGGTCTTGATGAGATTTTGAAAGAGAGTGTTGACGGAAGCGGATATAATGAAAATTATGGTTTGCTTGGTTCAAACAAATCAACAGAAGACACAGTTAAATTATTCCCCCATGAATGTTTCGATATGGTTGAAAATGTGCAGAAGCAGTTTAAAGAGCGCACAGGCAAGGATATAGAGGTTATGGTTTATGGTGACGGTGCGTTCAAAGACCCGGTGGGAAAAATATGGGAGCTTGCAGACCCCGTTGTTTCTCCGGCTTATACAAAGGGTCTTATCGGAACACCCAATGAGCTCAAACTGAAATATCTTGCAGACAATGATTTTGCGGATTTGAAGGGCGATGAACTTAAAAAAGCAATAGAGAATGCAATCCGTCAGAAAGAAAACAATCTGGTAGGAAATATGGCTTCTCAGGGAACAACACCCCGCCGTCTTACAGACCTGATTGGTTCACTTTGCGATTTGACAAGCGGCAGCGGCGACAAAGGAACACCGGTTATTCTTGTTCAGGGCTATTTTGACAATTTAACAGACTAAAAAATAAAGACAATGTCATAACAGGCATTGTCTTTTTTAAATTTATTTGGTATAATTAAAACAAAGAACATTTGAATTATTTTGTATTTATAGGAAATTTCAAATTATGCGAAAGTGAGATAAAAAATGAAGAATATAAAAATAGGCAATAAGTTTGAAGCTTCGTCCATTTCGCTGGGTTGTATGAGAATGGGTGATCTTGATGAAAAAAGGGTTGATGCCATAATTGATACAGCCATGGAAAATGGAGTTAACTTTTTTGACCATGCGGATATTTACGGGAAAGGTATGGCGGAAAAAGTTTTCGGGGAGTATCTGAAACGCCACAATGGGCAAAGAGAAAAAATGATAATTCAGACAAAGTGTGCCATCCACGACGGACAATTTGATTTTTCGAAGGAACATATTTTGAAATCTGTTGACGGAAGTCTTTCTCGTCTTGGTGTGGATTATATTGATGTTTTGCTTCTTCATCGACCTGACACGCTTATGGAACCGGAGGAAGTTGCAGAAGCGTTTGACAAATTGGAGTCATCAGGAAAGGTCAGATATTTTGGTGTATCAAATCAGAATATGATGCAGATGGAACTCTTAAAAACTGTTGTAAAACAGCCGCTTATTATAAATCAGCTTCAATTTTCTGTAACTGAGTCAGGGATGATAACTTCGGGGATGAATGTGAATATGAAAAATGCCGAGTCGGTAATGCATGACGGTTCTTTCTTGGAATACAGCCGAATTAAAAACATCACCATTCAGGCATGGTCGCCCTTTCAATATGGATTTTTCAAAGGAAATTTTGTTGATAATGATGAATTCCCTGAACTGAACAAAAAACTTGCCGAAATCGGTGGAAAGTATGGTCTCACCAAAACAGGTGTTGCGGCGGCATGGATTCTTCGTCATCCTGCCAATATGCAGCTAATTGCGGGCACAATGAATCCTGGACACCTTGAGGAAATTTGTAAAGCATCTGATGTCAAAATTTCACGCTCCGAATGGTATGAAATTTATCGTTCAGCAGGACATACGCTTCCGTAAAGGCAGGGGAAATACAATTTTTTGTCCTGACTTAACACGAGTTATATGGATATGTCGAATTTTGACGAAAATGAAAGAGAGGTGAGAATATGAATTTGTGGCAAACCTTTGAAATAGCCAAAACCAAATATTCCAATAATGGCATTTCATTTCGTTATGAAAAAGGTATAGATGAAAGTTTAAA
>JAZRNM010000039.1:0-14219 GCA_045648205.1 Clostridia bacterium | reverse complement strand
CCTTGAGCATTTCCATTGTCAACTGATTGTGGTCGGTGGCAATGTTTGTTGTTGTGAATATGGGAGCAAGCTCATGTTGAGCGGGTGCTGCTTCGTTGTGCTTGGTCTTTGATAAAATTCCAAGCTTCCAGAGCTCCTTGTCAAGCTCCTTCATAAATGCAGAAACCCTTGGCTTTAAGTGACCGAAATAATGGTCCTCCATTTCCTGACCCTTGGGAGCGGGTGCTCCAAAGAGAGTTCTTCCACAATATATGAGGTCCTTTCTCTTTTCAAACATTTCCTTGTCTACAAGAAAATATTCCTGTTCGGGGCCAACGGTTGGAACAACCCGTGTTATGTCGGTTTTGCCGAAGAGTTTGAGGATTCTGAGTGCCTGCTTGTTTATTGCCTGCATTGAACGGAGCAGAGGTGTTTTTTTGTCAAGCGATTCTCCGCCGAAAGAACAGAAAGCGGTGGGAATGCAAAGTGTTCCGTCTTTTATGAAAGCATAGGAGGTGGGGTCCCAGGCGGTGTAGCCTCTTGCTTCAAATGTGGCACGAAGTCCGCCGGAAGGGAATGATGAAGCGTCGGGCTCACCTTTTATGAGCTCCTTGCCTGAAAATTCCATAATGATGCTGCCGTTCTTCCCCGGTGTGATGAAACTGTCGTGCTTTTCGGCAGTTATCCCGGTCATTGGCTGGAACCAATGTGTGAAGTGTGTGGCACCTTTTTCAATTGCCCAGTCCTTCATTGCTGTGGCAATAATATCAGCCACACTGCGGTCAAGACTTTTTCCGTCGTTAATTGTTTGTTTCAGAGCCTTGTAAATTTCTTCCGGAAGTCGTTCTTTCATAACGGCTTCATTGAAAACAAGACTGCCGAAAATCTCCGGTATGTTTGTCAAGGCATTTTCCTCCTATATATAATATGTAGAGTAAAAGTCCAAAATAATGTAATAAAAACTTAAAGGGGCACCGTGGGAATACCCACAGCACCCCTTACGGACTATAACTAAATTATACACAGATAGTCCTGTTTTGTCAATACAAATAAAAAATTTATAAATATTTTAAAAAAATGCTTGATTTTTCGAAAAATGTATGTTATTATATTGGAAGTTGACTTGAAATTGAGAATAATAATTGGAGGTGAAATCATGCCTAATATTAAATCAGCTAAGAAAAGAGTAAAGGTTATTGCTACAAAGACTTTGCAGAATCAGATGGTTAAGTCACAGCTCAAGACTTCAATCAAGAAGTTTGAAGCGGCACTCAGCGAAGGCAAAGATGCAGCCTCTGTTGCATATGCTGCTGTTGTTAAAAAGACAGACCAGGCTGTTGCTAAGGGTATTCTCCACAAGAATACTGCTGCACGCAGAAAGAGCCAGTATGCATCTGCAATGAATAAACTTGCGTAGTTTTCAATTCAGGAGTGCACTTTGAAAAAACATAGTGCACTCTCTGTTTTCACTCTTGACATAGGGGTATAGTTCAGCTGGTAGAGCGACAGTCTCCAAAACTGTAAGTCGTGGGTTCAAATCCTACTGCCCCTGCCAAAAAGAAACGACAATTTTCGCATAGAAGATTGTCGTTTCTTTTTGTTCTTTTATCTTTTTACTTTTCTCTCTTCACTATTCTCTAAAAAAATTGTCGTTTCCAGAGAATAGATAAAAGAGAAGAGGGAAGAGAAATGGTTGCTTTGCTTTCGCAAAGCTTCTTTTTTGACAAATTTTTATGATTCCCCTTTTCGTTTAGGCATTGAAAATTTTACGTTTGTACTATCAAGTGGCGACATAGACTTTATGGATGCAGAATATTCGCTGGGGGACATTCCGGTGATTTTTTTGAATTGAAGTGAAAAATAGTGAATGCTTGAATACCCCAACAGCTCGGAAATCTGCGAGATGTTGTAGTTATCTTCCCGGAGATATTTTTTTGCAAGCTCGATTTTCAAACCAATGAAATATTGCAATGGACTTATCCCGTAGTGAGTTTTGAAAAGACGGTTCAGGCTCATTCGGTTTAGCCCGCTGTATTTTGTCAGGTGTTCTATGCTTATGTTGGTTGAAATGTTGTCAAGCATATAGTTTTCTAAGATGTTAAGCGTGGAGTTTGCATTATCAAGCGAAAACGGACGACGAGGAATGGAGGGTGATTCTCTGCGAAGAAACAAAAGAAGAAATTCACAGAGATATTGCTTTAATAATTGTTCTGAACCTTGGGAGGGGCTTGCCTTTCGTTTAAGTGAATTAGAAAAAATGTCATCTAAGGGTGTTGAAAATGCATTTGTATATTCCGATATTATTTTTGAAAGAAGAACTTTTTGTTCCTGACCAACCGATAAAATCCGATTTTTGAAAAAGGTCATAATTTCGGAGCTACATTCAAAGTTGACGATGGCAACGTTAGAAGCAATATTCCCGTCGTTTTGGATGTTGTGCCATTCGTTTGGTTGATGAAAAATAACGTGTTCTTGTGAAATCAAAATCTCACGGTCATCTGCTGTGGCAGTAACTTCTCCCTTGTCTACATAAACAAATTCCCAAAAGTTGTGGCTCTCGCCATGAAAACGAAAATTCTTCGGATATTCAAGGTAATGAACAGAATAAAGCTTTTCGATTTCTATATCATCTTTTAATTCCACACCTTCATAAATCATATTGCACCATCCTCGGTTATTTTTAATATATTATAACATAAAAAAGGGAAAGTGTCTACAAAAATGAAATTATTTTATAACAATATGTGATTTTAAGATAAATACAAAGCAGAAAATATGGTGTATAATATTATAGGTTAAAAATAAGATTATTTTTTGGGAGATGTTTTCGAATGAGCAAAAAAACAACGCTTGTGGTTATGGCAGCAGGAATGGGCAGCCGTTTTGGCGGACTTAAACAAATTGCACCTGTTGGTCCCAATGGCGAAATTATTTTGGACTTTTCGGTTTATGATGCTGTGAAAGCGGGATTTAACAAAACGGTTTTTATTATAAGACGTGATATTGAAAAGGATTTTAGAGAAATCACGGGAAAACGAATAGAAAAAATGACAGATGTTGAATATGTTTTCCAGGATATAGAAAACCTTCCCGAAGGATTTTCGGTTCCTGAAGGACGAACAAAGCCCTGGGGAACGGGACACGCAGTATATTGCACTGAAAAGGTGATTGACACACCCTTTGCACTTATTAATGCGGATGATTATTATGGTCAGAAGTCTTTTAAGATTATACATGATAGCCTTGTGGAAAAGGATGAAACCTGTATGGTGGGCTTTTCTCTGGGAAATACCATCACTGAAAACGGAACTGTTGCCCGTGGAATCTGTGATGTGGAAAACGGATTTTTGAAAAGTGTAGTGGAGCATACTGATATTGACAAAAACAGCGGAATCCCTCTTGATAAAATCGTTTCCATGAATATGTGGGGACTTCTTCCAAATATATTTGATGATTTGAGAAGAGATTTTGAGGCGTTCCTCAAAAATCTTAAAAATCCTCTCAAAGATGAATTTTACATTCCTTTTGTGGTAGACAATATGATTCGCACCAAGGGTGAAAAGGTGAGAGTTCTTGAAACTGACGAAAAGTGGTATGGTGTTACTTATAAGGAAGACAAGGAAACTGTGGTTGAGGCTATGCGAAAATTTGTAAGCGAGGGATTTTACGATGGAATTTAGCTTAAGAGAGGTTTGCGCACAGTTTAATGTGGAAACCAACATTGAGGGCTATGGAAATGGACATATAAACGACACATATATTTGCGAAACTGATCCAAGAGTTATTCTCCAGAGAATAAATGTGAATGTTTTCAAAAAACCTGATGAGGTTATGGAGAACATTTATAATGTAACAGAGTATCTTAAAAAGAAAATTAAGAAGGCGGGGGGCAACCCCGATCGCGAAACACTGAATGTTATCAAAACCTGGGATGGGGGAAACTACTACAAGCTTGATGACGAAAACTATTTCAGGATGTATAAATTTGTTGAGAACAACGTCAGCTTTGACATGGTTGAAAATCCTGTTCAGCTTTATCATGCGGGGAAGGCTTTTGGGAAATTTCAGAATATGCTTGATGATTATCCTGCCGGCAATCTTTATGAAACTATTGTTGATTTTCACAACACTCCCGTGCGGGTGAAACAGCTTGAAGATGCTATTGAAAATAATACCTCAGGCAGACTTGATCTGGTAAAAGACGAAGTTGAATTTGCGCTTGATTATGCAAGATATGCGGATGTAATCGTTTCGGAGTTAGAAACTGGAAATGTTCCCCTCAGAGTTACTCACAATGACACAAAACTCAACAATGTTTTGTTTGACAAGGACACCCTTGAAGCCATTTGTGTCATTGACCTTGATACCGTTATGCCGGGTTCGGTGCTTTATGATTTTGGTGATGCTCTGAGGTTTGGTGCATCAAGCGGTGCCGAGGATGAAACCGATCTTGAAAAGATTTGGTTCGACCTGGAGAAGTTTGACCAGTTTGCAAGGGGCTTTCTTGGTGAAACTGGCGGTTGTCTGACAGAAAAAGAAGTTGAATTGTTGCCCGTTTCGGCTCTTTTGATGACGTATGAATGCGGAATTCGCTTTCTTGCAGACTATCTTAACGGTGATACATATTTCAAGATACATAGGGAACATCATAATCTTGACCGCGCAAGGACTCAATTTAAGTTGGTCAAAGATATTGAAAGCAAGCTCGATGAAATGAAGAAAATCGTAGGGAAGTATGTGTAAAGAAATGTGGGTTGTGTGAAAGTGCAACCCACATTTTAATCTTTTATATATTTTACAATAAGCATTGTTGTCCAAATGAAGCCCAGATAGCCAAAAGCCGAATAAAGTTTGGAGACAAGGGAGGAAAAGCCAAAGGCTGAAAAGGGAAGGGCAACAAGACACAGCACGGCAGATGCAAATATGCGCCTTGAGGGTTTGCTGAACTTTATTTTGGATAGCAAGCCAAAACCGTGGGAAACTGCGGTTGTGCAAAGAGCCATGAAAAGCACAAGCGAATATATAGCAGAATGGATTTTCCCCTGCATTGCGGCTAAATTGAGAAGAGGCATTTCTGCATAAATAAGGTCATCAAAATAAAAATTCATTGTTATCCACGAAACGGCTATAAGGATGCCGAGAACAGATGCGCAAAGCACCGATGCGGAAATGATCTGGCGGCGAGTTGTAAGAGCCGAAATGGGAACGAGAACAGCTCCTGCGGTTATGGTGTTGTAGCTCACATAACAAAATGCGGAGGTTAGTGGATTGGTTTTTATTGAATTTATGCCTGCAAATGTGGGCGCGAAAGCTCTGCCTGCGGTGCTTATACAAACAACAAGCATTCCCAATGTCATAATGGGGACCATAATGTTATTGCAGGCAACAAGACCTTTGATGTCGAAGGAAAAGAAAATAAAACAAACAAAAGCGAGAAGGATAGTTCCGCAGACGGGAGGGATACTAAAAACTGCTTCCGCCAAAGCCCCGCAGGCTGACATCATTACAAAGAATCCGCAAAACATAAACGTGGACATAAAAAGCTTGATATATGGTGCCAGCTTTCCTGCCACAAGCTCGATGAGATTATCAAAACTGACAAGCCCTCTTTTGCGGGAAAGGCCCATTGTTATGTAACTGATTGCCCCGAAACTTATGGTGGCTATTACCAATCCGGTGCAATCTGTTTGAGAAGGAATGCTGAAATATTCAAAAATTTCCCGACCGGAGGCAAAGCCTGCCCCGATTACAAGACCGATAAATACGGCTGAAATACTTAGGATTTGTTTCATATAAGTAGCAACCTTTCCTGGAATTGTGTAAATAAATGGGTTTTTCTACTATATATAGTGATTAGTTTTTTAAAAAATTACATTTACAAAAAAATGTTAAAAAACCATTGACAAGGATACAAAATTATGATAATATAATTTTACCTCTGAAAAGGGGCTTTATTTGTGTTGTAAAAACATAAGCAGAGAATGAAGTGAAAAAATCGGGCAAAAGCCTGATGCTGATAATACGGAAAGGGTGAAAAAAATGAGAGTAAAAATCACATTGGCATGCACAGAATGCAAACAGAGAAACTATGACACCATGAAGAACAAGAAGAATGATCCTGACAGACTTGAGATGAACAAGTATTGCAGATTCTGCAAGAAACACACACTTCACAAAGAAACGAAGTAATTTTACGAAAGTTTGAGGTAATTTGAAATGGATAAGAAGCCGAATTTGTTCGCAAGAATAAAAGATTGGTTCATTGATATGAAGGCTGAACTCAAGAGAGTTATCTGGCCTTCAGGCAAGAAAGTAAGACAGAATACATTGATTGTACTTATTTTCGTTCTGATCGTTGGTGCAGTGATCTGGATTCTGGACTGGCTATTCGGAATGGGAATGGCTCTACTTATTAAATAACAGGAGGGAAGGGCGAGTCCCCGTAATTTATGTCTAAAGAAGCGAAATGGTATGTTGCTCACACCTATTCGGGTTATGAGAACAAGGTAAAAGCCGATATTGAAAAAACTATTGAAAATCGCAATATGCAAGACGTAATACAGGAAGTCAGCGTTCCCATGGAAGAAGTTGTCGAAATCAAGGACGACAAGAAGAAGACTGTTATGCGCAAGGTTTTCCCCGGTTATGTCATCGTCAAGATGATTATGACTGATGAAAGCTGGTATGTTGTCAGAAACTGCCGTGGCGTTACAGGCTTTGTCGGTCCCGGCTCAAAGCCGGTTCCTCTCACGGATGAGGAAATCGCAAGCATTGGGCTTGAGAAGAAAACCGTTACTGTCGGATTTGACGTTGGTGACAGCATCCGCGTTAAATACGGACCGCTTGAGGGCTTTGTTGGTGTTATCACTGCGATTGTTATGGATAAGCAGAAAATCAAAGCGAAAATTTCAATGTTCGGCAGAGATACTGATGTTGAACTTGAGTTCAACCAGGTTGAAGCATTAAGTTAGTTACCCACACGGCATATGCCGTCTATATATGTCCGGAAATTTTTCGGACAGGTGGGAGGGGCGGAGAAAACTTCGTTCCCCGATATTACCACGTTTGTGAAAGGGAGGTGTCATAGAAATGGCGCAAAAAATTACAGGTTACATCAAATTACAGATTGAGGCTGGAAAGGCTACACCGGCTCCTCCGGTTGGTCCTGCTCTCGGTCAGCATGGTGTTAACAACATGGACTTCTGTAAGCAGTTCAACGAGAAGACAAGCAAAGATGCAGGTCTTGTTATCCCCGTTGTTATCACTGTTTATCAGGACAGATCATTCTCGTTCATCACAAAAACTCCACCTGCTGCAGTTCTTATCAAGAAGGCTTGCAAGATCCAGAGTGGTAGTGGCGTGCCGAACAAGACAAAGGTTGCTCAGCTTTCAAAAGCAGACCTTCAGGCTATTGCTGAACAGAAAATGCCTGACCTTAACGCAGCATCAGTTGAAGCTGCTATGTCCATGATTGCAGGTACTGCAAGATCTATGGGCGTTACTGTAGAGGACTAATCCTGAATTAGTCAATTGAAATCACGTGGGAGGAATATCAAAAGGATATTCTGCGGAACCACATTAGGAGGAAATGAAAGAATGAAGAAAGGTAAGAAATATCAAGACAGCGTTAAGCTTATTGAAAAAGGCAGACTTTATGACACTGCTGAAGCTTTGGATCTGGTTTGCCAGACTGCAAAGGCAAAGTTTGACGAAACTGTTGAGATTCACGTGAAGTTGGGTGTTGACTCAAGACACGCTGACCAGCAGGTTAGAGGTGCGGTTGTTCTCCCCAACGGAACAGGTAAAGAAGTTAAGGTTCTTGTTTTTGCTCGTGAGGGCAAGGCTGACGAAGCAAAGGCTGCAGGTGCTGACTATGTTGGTGCTGAGGATTTGGTTCAGAAGATTCAGTCAGAGAACTGGTTCGATTTTGATGTTGTTGTTGCAACTCCCGATATGATGGGCCTTGTTGGTAGAATCGGTAAGGTTCTTGGTCCTAAAGGACTTATGCCAAGCCCAAAAGCAGGTACAGTTACACCTGATGTAACACGTGCTGTTGCTGACATCAAATCAGGTAAGATTGAATACAGACTTGACAAGACAAACATCATTCACTGCCCCTTGGGCAAGGCGTCTTTCGGAAAAGACAAGCTTGTTGAGAACTTCAGTGCTCTCATGGGTGCAATTGTTAAGGCGAAACCGGCTGCTGCAAAAGGTCAGTACCTCAGATCGGTTACCGTTGCATCTACAATGGGCCCTGGCATCAAGATTAACACAACAAAGATTGATGCATAAATTTTTAAAAATTTGTTGACAAAGGTATTTTTATGTGATATAATACTTCTGTTAATTAAAGAATTCCGCAGACAGCAGGTGGCAAATGCCGTAATTCCTGCCGAGGACATTACTGAATTACAAATTTAGGTTTGTTGTTTACGTGAAGTGACCCTCGCATGTCTGTGTGAGGGTTATTTATTTTGTGGTTGTCCCCAAAGGCAATCGTGTATGATGAATTTTTATGCAGTTAATTTTCGAAAGGAGGAAACTCAAAATGCCAAGTGAAAAAGTTTTAGAGAGCAAAAAAGCCATTGTTGCAGCTCTTGCTGAAAGACTCAAAGAGGCTCAGGCAGGTGTTATCGCTGACTATCGTGGACTTACTGTTGCTCAGGATACAGAGCTTCGTGCAAAGCTCAGAGAAGCAGGTGTTGAATACACAATCGTGAAAAACACACTCACTCGCTTTGCAGCAAATGAAATCGGTCTGGAAGGACTTGATCCGATTCTCCACGGCCCCACAGCTCTTGCTACAAGCAGCACTGATGTTGTTGCTCCTGCAAAGGTTCTTGTTGAATTTGCAAAAGCAAATGAACAGCTTGAAATCAAGGCAGGTTTTGTTGACGGAAAGGTTATCGACGTAAATGAAGTTAAGGTTTACGCAAGTATTCCGAACAAAGAGACTCTCATTTCCAAAATGTTGGGAAGCTTGCAGGCACCTATCGGAAGCCTCGTGAGAACTCTCGATGCTGTTGCAAAAAGTATGGAAACAGCAGAGTAATAATTTTTGTAAATTTTAAGTATCAGGGTGCTTGAAACCCTGAAATAATTATTTATTATGGAGGATAAAAAAATGGCTGATATAGCAAAGATGATTGAAGAAATCAAAACACTTACACTTGTTGAAATTAATGACTTGGTAAAGGCTCTTGAAGAAGAGTTCGGCGTTTCTGCTGCTGCTCCCGTTATGGTTGCTGCTGCTGGTGGCGATGCTGCTGCTGCAGGTGCAGAAAAGACAGAATTTGATGTTGTTCTTGCTGCTGCAGGTGCAGAAAAGATTAAGGTAATCAAGGCTGTTCGTGAAATCACAGGTCTTGGCCTTGCTGAAGCAAAGGCTGCTGTTGATGGTGCTCCCACAACTCTTAAAGAAGCAGTTTCTAAGGACGACGCAGAAAAAATTAAGGCTCAGCTCGAAGAAGTTGGCGCAACTGTTGAACTTAAGTAATAACAGAATTTCAGAAAAAGCCACCCTTGTGGGTGGCTTTTTTGTTTTATTCTGGGGGAATTTGACATATTATAAAACTTTTTCAGGAGCAAAACAGATGCACAAAGTTATATGAATGTTTTTGTGCAGAACTGACAGAGAAAATTTCGGGTTTTTGGTTGACAAAATTTCAAAAAATGTGTATAATTAATAGGAGTTTAGAAGTTAATAAATACATAATGATTGTGAGAAGGGGATGTCTTGCGTTTGTTTTGTGTTTGTAAACTGAGAAACAACAAACCCAATGTAATTAGTAAATGAAAGGAGAAAAAAATTATGAATAACAAAATTTTTGCTCGCATAGTTGCTGTTGTTCTGGCTGTTATGATGCTTGGCACAGTTTCTTTCGCTGCAGAACTTACAGATGGCAAAATCACATCTGATTTTGCTAGTGATGCAGATTATGCAAATCAGACAACAAAGACAATGTTGGCATATAAGGCTGCTACAGCAGATGCTGGCTTGACAAGCGATAACCAGATTATAGCTATCGCTCAGGGTAATGACGCTGCAGTTTTGAGTGTTCCTGTTGCTGGTGTTGATACAGACTATATCAAGGTTGTTTACGGCGGAATTGATGGTGTAACAAGAACAGCTACAATAGACCTCAGAACTTCTGTTGATATGGAAGCGCTTACAAGCCTCACATTATCAGAAGTTGAAGTTGATGGAAAGACCTTCACAAATGTTATCAAAGTGGAATTCACTTTCGAAGGCGTAGAAGGTAAGACAATCAATAAAGTAGGTGTGAAGTTCAAAGGCGCTATGGTAAACGATGCATACACAAAGGGTGCTGAGGTATTTGACACTGCAAACATTGCAGGTGGCGGAAGCTTCGATTACACAGCTTACCTCTTTGGCGTTCCTGCTGATGAAGTAGAAGGCATAATTGCTGTTCCTTACGTTAACTTTGCAGAATAATATTATCGGTTTATTTTAAACAGAAAGGTGGAAATTATAATGAAAAAGTTTTATGAAACACCCGCAGTTGAATTTACCGGTTTTGATGTAGAAGATATCATCACAACAAGTGGAGAAACTCCGGTACCGGAGAAAATCGACAGTGCAGATCCTGCACAGGCAGCAGCAGTTAATGCAGCGGTTGCAACTCTTGATGCTGGTGCTAACTCAGGTGCTGCTACTTACGGCGCTTACAATTGGTAATTCAACAATGCAAGAAGCAAGGCTTTCGCCTTGCTTCTTTTTTTGTGCACAAAAAAACCGGATGTCGTCTGACACCCGGCACGAAAGTTTAGCAGCCACAACCGCAACTGTTGTTGTCGTTACCGCAGCAACAAGCGATTATGATGATTAAAAGGATTATCCAAAGACAGTTGTTGCCATTACCAGAACCGAAGCACATATCTTACACCTCCTTTCAGTCAGATAAGTAAAATTGAGATTGCAGATTAATTAGTCGCAGCAGCAGTTGTTGTTGGCAAAGCTTGTGCCGCAATTGTTGCCACAGCTGTTGTCGTTGCCGCAGCAGCACCAAATTATGATGAGAAGAAGTATAATCCAAAGACAAGAATTATTGCTTCCGCATCCACCGAAACATCCCATTTTTTGCACCTCCTGAAAAGAAATTTTGGTTGTTACTTTGATTTCATATTGCGAAATTTTCGAAAAAGTGTCTCTAAGTGCTCTTTTTTTGAGTATACTTCATTATACGGAGAAATTGTAAATTTGTGATTTGTCCTTCCCAAAATAAATATCTTGACTTTATCACTCACATCAAGTAAAATGAATATATACAGTTTTGGAAGGATTTTGGAAATGAAAAACAGGGGAAAATTCATTGTGTTTGAGGGAATTGACGGAAGTGGGAAATCGACTCAGATGAAGCTGCTTTCAGATGCGATGACAGAACAAAAAATTGAAAATAGTCTTACTCTTGAACCTACCTTCGGAATGGTTGGGAAAACACTCCACGACATTCTTTCGGGAGAGGTCAAGGCTGACCCGAGGGTGGTAGCGTCGCTTTTTGTTGCCGACAGACTTGACCATATTCTAAACTATGAAAACGGTGTTCTGAAAAGTCTTGATGAAGGAAAAACTATTATTTGCGACAGATATTATTTTTCATCTTATGCTTATCAGAGTGTTGAGGTACCCCCGGAATGGGTAATCGATGCAAACCGTCTTTGTGCAGAGGCTTTGAAACCGGATGTGACAATTTTTATTGACATTTCACCCAAGGTTGCAATGGAGAGAATTCTTGCAAATCGCGACAGGGTGGAGCTTTATGAAACGGAAGAAAGGCTTACCCGTGTACGCGATGCATACTTCGGAGCATTTGACAAAATGAAGGACACCGAAAGGGTGAAAATCATAGATGGAGAACGCTCGGTTGAGGAGATTGCAGAGGATATTCGAAGGTATATATTCGAAGAAATTTTTTGAGAAAAAGTGTCACAATATGCAAATGTTGAAGCGTTGATTTTCCTTGACATTTGTGGGGGTTTGTGGTAAAATATATGGGTAGAGGCAGAAAATTGCCGGAACCTGAAAAAATGGTTTTTTGTAACTGACGGGTCGGTGGAGTTTACCACCAGGGAACAAAAAGCTTTAACGATGTCGACCGTCTGGGCAGTCCTGTAAAACTACGGGACTGCCCTATTTGTTTAGGAGGAAAAGTTTATGAAAAAAGTTGGAATTATTATGGGATCAGACAGCGACCTTCCGGTTGTTGAAAAAGCAATAACAACACTTGAAGAATTGGGAGTTCCATTTGAAGTGCACGTTTTTTCTGCGCACAGAACGCCAATTGAAGCTCGTGATTTTTCGGTTAATGCAAGAGTGAATGGTTTTGGTGCCATTATTGCGGCAGCGGGAAAGGCGGCACACCTGGCAGGAGCCATTGCGGCAAACACCACACTCCCTGTCATTGGAATTCCTGTGAAATCGTCAACCCTTGACGGGCTTGACGCACTTCTCTCAACGGTGCAGATGCCCGGAGGAATCCCTGTGGCGACGGTTGCCATAGACGGGGCACAAAATGCGGCTCTTCTGGCAGCACAGATTATTGCAGTTGAGGACAGTGCTTTGGCAGCAAAACTTGACGAACAGAGAAAAGCTGCCATGGAAACAGTTCTCAAAAAGAACAAGGCAGTTGAGGAGAAATTTAACAAATAGATTGACAAAAATCGAGGAGGACATTTATGGGCGGCTTTTTTGGATGCATCAGTAAGCATGATGCAATTGCAGATGTGTTTTTTGGCGCAGACTATCATTCGCATCTTGGCACACGCAGAGGCGGAATTGCGGCTTATGATGCCGTGATTGGACTTCAGAGAGATATTCACAACATTGAAAACACACCTTTCAGAACCAAGTTCGACAATGTTTTCAATGAAATGAAGGGCAATTCGGCGATTGGGGTTATCAGCGATTCAGACCCTCAACCGCTGCTTATAAGAGCAAAAATCGGCACTTATGCAATCTGCACGGTGGGCAGAATCAACAATGCAGAAGAGCTTATCAAACAGCATATTGCAGAAGGTGGCGCACATTTTGGGGTTATGACCGGAGGAAAGGTTAATTCCACAGATTTGGTTGCTGCACTCATCAATCAAAAGGATAGTTTTGAAGAGGGAATCAGATTTGCACATGATGTGATTGACGGTTCGGCTTCAATTCTAATTCTCAAAAACGATGGTTCACTCATTGCTGCACGTGATAAGGTCGGAAGACTTCCCATTCTGATTGGAAAGAATGAGGACGGATATGCGGTTTCCTTCGAGTCATTTGCTTATAAAAAGCTTGGCTATGATGATAAACTTGAGTTGGGACCGGGAGAAGCTGTTGAAATTACACTTGACGGTATCAAACAACTTATAAAGCCGGGCAAGGATATGAAAATCTGCGCCTTTCTCTGGAGTTATTACGGATATCCAAACTCCAACTATGAGGGAATCAATGTTGAAACAATGAGATACCGCAACGGTGAGATTATGGCAAGGACAGACAGAGAACTGAGAACCGTGAAAGAGCTTGACTATGTCAGCGGTGTTCCGGATTCGGGAACACCTCATGCAATCGGGTACGCCAATGAAAGCGGTGTTCCTTTTGCGAGACCGTTTATCAAATATACTCCTACATGGCCGAGAAGCTTTATGCCATCTCACCAATCGGAGAGAATTAAGATTGCAAAGATGAAGCAAATTCCCGTTCATGAGCTGATAGAGGACAAAAATCTCTTGTTTGTTGATGACTCAATTGTTCGAGGAACTCAGCTTAAGGAAACGGTTGATTTCCTTTATGACAATGGGGCAAAGTCGGTGCATATGCGTTCTGCTTGTCCTCCCATTATGTATGGCTGCAAATATCTTAACTTCTCAAGCAGCAAGAACGAATTGGAGCTTATTGCAAGAAAGACGGTTATTGAGCTTGAGGGCGAAGAAGGACTTAAGCATCTGGAGGAGTATTCAGATTCCACAACCGAGAGAGGTCAGAAGCTGAGAAAGACGATTTGTGAGAAATTTGGATTTGAGTCCCTCGATTTCCAATCCCTTGAGGGTGTTATTGAGGCAATCGGACTTGACAGATGCAAGCTTTGCACCTATTGCTGGAATGGTGAAGAATAGAGATTAAATAATAGATTTGAAACAAAAGAAAGGTTGGGGCAAAAATGGAAAAGAGTTTTAGTGAAAGCTATAAGGCGGCAGGTGTTGATATTACTGCCGGTTACAAGGCTGTTGAGCTG
>JAZRNM010000038.1:0-46052 GCA_045648205.1 Clostridia bacterium | reverse complement strand
CTCATCAGGTTGGTTCTTCTCACGGGGTCTGAATAAACAATCCCATCGTTATTTTCTGTTGTTTTGTCCTGTTCACACGTCGCTGTTTTCTCCAGAAGTTTTTGCACAAGTTCATCTTTTTTTAGTTTGGAGATATTTTTAACTTCAGCTTCTTTTGCCAGTTTTTGAAGTTCCTTCAGTTTCAAAGCTTCCAATTCTGTCTTTGTCACACCTTTTCCTCCTTGTCCAAAAGCTCAAGTAAAATGTTGTTTTCATACATTTCTGATGCAAAGCTTGATTTTTCAATCTCTGCCATAACCTTGCTGTCTGCCTTTAGCGGTGAAATAACAACCACCAGAGCAAACACTATATATATAACCAGTACTCCCATAAAAGCTCCGGCAATCGCCCCGCCAAGACGGTTAAACTGCTTTATAACAGGAAGCTTTGTGAAGACTTTCAAAGCCTTCGCGATAAGACGTATCGCAATTTTACTTAATATAATTATAATAACAAACGCAATAATGCTTATAAGAAGCTGCGCCATCGCCCCGGCTATTCCCTCAGTGGCACTTTCAATGCCTTTATTCAGATAACTCGCAAAAAAACCATCCTCACTCAAAGCAAATTTCTCGGCTGAAAGATAATTCTTGTTTAACTTTTCAACAAAGAATGGATAAAGGGGTGTTTTTACCAAAAAGTCTGACAATATGGGATAAAACAAAAATGACAGAATAATTGATGCAACATATGACACCACACTTATAACAGACTTCAAAAAACCCATTTTGTATCCTATCACAATTGCAATTACCACAACTGCCACAACAAAAGCATCAGCAAGCATAGTTTCCGCTCCTTATCTTATTTTCAAAATTTCTGCACTTCCGCTGCCGAGTGACAAAAATTCATCCCGACCTGCAAATATTTTTATTTTCTTCACATCTCTGTTTATTTCAATATGATTTTTTTCTTTCCCGGTGGGGGTTATACGCGTCACACCGTTTCTTGTTGCCACAAGAATACATTCACCATTCACATCAAAGCACAGCATTTTTCCGTCTGTTTCATACTGTCCGCGGAGCTTTCCTTTTGCTGAATAGCTCTCAATAATTGTATTATTAAGTCCACTGTCAAAAGCAAAAACCATATTGCCTTGATTTTCAACATTACATCCAACGGGGATTCTTCCCTCAAAATCTATTCTGCATTCCTCCTTGCCGTTTCTCTTGAAAATATGTACTCCATTGTCTGTCACTGCAATGATTTCGCCATTTTTCTTGTATTTCAGTTTCATAACAATTCCATCAAGTTCGGCAATGCACTGAGATTTGTCATCAGCATTGGTTTCAATAATCATTATACGGCTATATATCTGTTCTTTATCTGCGACAAGCTGTGACACCACAATGTCTTTATTCCCGGAAATATCAACATCCCCAATGTAACCATTGCCGCTATACCACTTGAAAACCTCTTTCCCGTGATTGTCAAACACCAGCACTGCGCCCTTGTATCCAAGCTCGTCTGTAGCCACCACTACATAACCATTTTTATTCACTTTGGCCGTTAATATTTCTCTTTCTGTTTTTATTTGAGAAATAATTTTGTCATTCTTATAGACATTGATTGAATTTCCGCCCGCGTCTGCAAGCATAATGAAATCATTCTCAATATCCACCATTGGTGATGATGTTGCTGCAACAGCGCTCCAGCTTTCACGGCCCGAGTTATCTATTGCCTTGATTCCATCATTGCTGACAAACAGCATTTCTTTTCCAAATGTAACCGGTTCATAGTTCATTCCGTTCTGGAAGTCAAGCAAAATCTCTTCGCTTTCTGTAAGAAACTTGTGCACCTCAGGGTTTGAGAAAATCATAACAGCAACCAATACACCCAGAATCAGCACCGCAAAAATTCGCTTTTTGCTGAAAATCTTTCTCCCAACCATTTTTTTGCTCATAATCTACCACTCCAAAAAATCAGCATCATAAAATACCTTTTTCAAAAACAATCCCTCGGGTGGAGCTGTCATTCCCGCTCCACGCCTGTCACAATTTTTGATTATTTTCTCTATCTCATCACAGTTCTTTTTGCCACAGCCCACATCCACAAGAGTTCCCACCATAATGCGAACCATATTATACAAAAATGCATCAGCTTCAACCTCAATCTCAATTTGCTCCTGCCATTCACGGCTTCTTGACACCACGCAATCACGAACAGTTCTCACCGTGGTTTTTTGCGAACCGCCTGCCGCCATAAAAGCAGAGAAATCGTGAGTTCCGCAAAAGTTTTTCGCCGCAAGCTGCATTTTTTCTATATCCAAGTTAAATGGCACATGCCAACTGTATTTTGCTGTAAAGGGATTTTGTATATTGGAATTCCAAATTTTATAGACATACCGCTTTCCTTTTGACGAAAAACGGGAATTAAATTCTTCATCGACATATTTTGCAGAAATTGCCGCAATATCATCATCACACAAATGTGTGTTGAGTGCGTATGGAAGCCTATCTTCAGGAATTTTAGTTTCCGATTTGAAATTGAAGACATATTCAAGGGCATGGACCCCGGAATCGGTTCTGCTGCAACCGCAAACTGAAACCTTTTCACCCGTCAGAGTTGACAGAACATCCTCCATCCGTTCCTGAACAGTGATTCCATTCTTTTGAAACTGCCAGCCATGATAGGCACTTCCGTCATACATAATTTTTACTGCTATGTTTTTCATAATCACACCTTGCCAAATAGCATATTTGTTGCAATAACTGCACCCAGCAGCAAAGCAACCGCAAACCAGCCCAGAGCATCAACTCTGCCCATTTTGAGAGCGTTCAGTCTGGTTCTGTTTTCACCGCCACGATAACATCTGCACTCCATTGCCATTGCCAAATCATCAGCACGTCTGAACGCACTTATGAAAAGTGGAATCAGAATGGGAATCATTGCTTTGGCACGACTTATAACATTTCCGCTTTCAAAGTCAGCACCTCTTGCAGTCTGAGCCTTTATAATTTTTTCAGTTTCCTCAAGGAGTGTCGGGACAAACCTGAGTGCTATTGTCATCATCATTGCCAGTTCGTGGGCAGGAACACCTATTTTTTTGAAAGGTGAAAGAAGGTGCTCTATTCCGTCTGTCAACACGATTGGAGAGGTGGTCAGGGTAAGCAGTGAAGTTCCGAGCACGAGGAAAAAGAGTCTCAGCACCATAAACACCGCCAGATTCACACCCTCATATGTAATTTTCAAAAATCCCCAGCTCCAGAGAATCTTTCCGCTTGTCAGAAACAAATTGAAAATTGCAGTCAAAGCAACAAACAACATTATAGGTTTCAGTCCCTTGAGAACAAACTTAACTGGAACTTTTGACGAAAAAATGCACGCTGCCGTAAACACCGCCAAAACGCCGTAGCCTATGAAGTTTTTTATGCAGAATATAATTATTATATATACAATTATGCCGAGAATTTTTGTTCGTGGGTCAAGTCGGTGGATAAATGATTCACCAGGAAAATATTGACCTAATGTAATGTCTTTCAGCATTTAATCATCTCCTTTCGTATCAGTTTGTTTTCAGTACCTTTTCTATTTCGCTCATTGCCATTGAAACTGTATAAATTCCCTC
Organism: Clostridia bacterium; assembly: GCA_045648205.1. Classification (GTDB taxonomy): domain Bacteria; phylum Bacillota; class Clostridia; order Monoglobales; family Monoglobaceae; genus SIG440. The sequence goes on along the minus strand of JAZRNM010000038.1, from coordinate 42,445 downwards.
AGGAATAGGCAATCCCATCTTTCTCAGTTCGTTGCAAACCCGTGTTATCTGCGGGACAGAAAGCCCCATTTCTTCCAGTCTGTGTCCTGATTTAAATATTTCAGAGGGGGTGTCAAGCATAGCAACTCCGCCTCGGTTCATCACCACAATTCTGTCAGCAAGTCCCGCAATATCTTCCATGCTGTGTGAAACGAGCACAACAGTTATGCCGAGTTTTTTATGCATATCACGGATTTTGCCCAATATTTCATCACGGCCTGCAGGGTCAAGTCCCGCTGTCGGTTCATCAAGAATAAGCAGTTTGGGTTCCATAGCAAGAACTCCTGCAATTGCCACACGTCTTTTTTGACCGCCAGATAGCTCAAAGGGTGATTTTTGAAGGACCTCTTTGTCAAGTCCCACAAGGTCTGCAGCATTCAGAACCCGTCTTTCAATCTCAAATTCGGGAAGTCCCATATTTGATGGACCAAAAGCAATATCTTTAAAGACCGTTTCTTCAAAAAGTTGATATTCCGGATATTGCATAACCAGGCCAATATTGAATCTGAGTTTTCTCATATCCGTTCCTTTTTGGTGGAGAGGCTGTCCGTCTATCACAACCGTACCGGAGCTTGGTTTGATAAGTCCTGCCATCAACTGGACGAGAGTTGATTTTCCCGAGCCTGTGTGTCCTATGAGTCCCACAAACTCGCCTTCTTTGAGTGAAAAACTGATGTTTTCAACCGCAGTTTTTTCAAAGGGACCGCCACTCATATAAGTGTAGCTCACATCATCAAGTCTTACCATTCGCAGCACCTCCCTGTGTTTTTTCAAAACAGTTTGTCAATTCTTCCACACATTCTTCCACTGTCAAAAGGTCTGTATTCAGTTCAATCCCCGTTTTATTCAAAAGATAGAGAAGCTCCGTTGTCTGAGGAACGTCAAGTCCGATTTTTTTCAGTTCTTCAACACGGCTGAAAATTTCTTTGGGAGTGCCTTCCATAACAACCTCTCCGTGGTCCATAACCACAACCCGGTCTGCCTGAGCCGCCTCCTCCATAAAATGCGTTATCATTACAACCGTCATATTTTTTTCCTTGTTGAGTTTTTTGACGGTGTTCATAATTTCTTTTCTTCCAACAGGGTCAAGCATTGCCGTTGGCTCGTCCATAACAAGAACATCCGGCATCATTGCAAGAACTCCTGCAATCGCAATTCTCTGTTTTTGGCCACCGCTCAACATATGCGGTGCATGCTGAGAAAATTCCGTCATATTCACCGCATCAAGTGCATAATCCACTCTTTCTCTTATTTTTTCAGGCGGAACACCGAGATTTTCAGGGGCAAATGCCACATCTTCTTCAACAATTGTGGCAACCAACTGATTGTCAGGGTTCTGAAAAACCATTCCCACCTTTTGACGTATATCATAGAGCAGATTTTCATCAGACGTATCAATTCCATCCACAAAAACCTTTCCATTTTGTGGCACTAAAATAGCATTGAGATGCTTTGCAAGTGTCGACTTACCAGAACCATTATGCCCAAGCACAGCAAGAAACTCGCCTCTTTCTACACAAAGGCTGACTCCCTTGAGCACAGAATCCTCTTGTTCAGAGGCATCCTCATAGGCAAACTCAAGGTCTTTTATCTCTATAAATGTATCTTTTGTGTTTTTGTCCAAAATTTCACCTTCGTTCTGAAGTTTCAGTTGTATCTATCTGCTCCAACGCCCTGAATATCCGCAAGGCAGAACAAGCCCGTGCTTTGTTACGGGAAGTCCAACCTCGTCAACCGAAACTGTTCCTCCAAATTTTTTCTGAAGTGTCACCTTGTATATATTTTCAAGAACTCCACCCGAAAGGCCTGTGGTATATGAGTTTATCAAAAAGAACAACGGCTCCTCCGACAAAACGTCCATACACAGTTTGACCAGGTCAAACAGTTCATCCTCTATCTTCCACACTTCACCCGACGGACCTCTGCCGTAAGATGGAGGGTCCATAATTATTCCGTCATATTTTCTGCCACGTCGGATTTCACGTTCAACAAACTTTTTCACATCATCAACAATGTATCTAATTGGTCGTTTTTCGAGCCCCGACAAGACCGCATTTTCCTTTGCCCAGGCAACCATACCCTTTGACGCATCAACATGGCACACAGAAGCACCGGCCGCAGATGCTGCCATTGTTGCACCGCCCGTATATGCAAAAAGATTGAGAACATTCACATCATTTCTGCCCGAACCTTTGATTATATCCGAAAACCAATCCCAATTTGTTGCCTGCTCGGGGAAAAGTCCGGTGTGTTTGAAGCCCATCATCTTGATACCAAATCGCAGGTTTCTGTAGCTTATGGTCCAGCTTTCGGGAACTTTTTTGTTTGTTTCCCAATGACCGCCGCCCGTATTGCTGCGGATATAGTGGGCATCAGCCGTCTTCCAAAGAGGGTCTGACTTTGCATTTTCAACATCCCACACAATTTGAGGGTCAGGCCGTCTCAACACAACCTTGCCCCACCGCTCAAGCTTTTCTCCGTTGCTTGTGTCAAGCAGTTCATAATCTTTCCATTTATCAGATAAAAACATAACTTTCCTCTTTTGTCTACTTTACCAGATTTTTAACTTCAGCAATCGCATCCCCCAGCCATGCAGAACTGTCAATTGCTTCAACCTTTCCTTCATCACATCTTGCCGCGATTTCAGGCTTCATTGGTATTCTTCCCAACGCTTTGAGCCCTGAATTCTTTGCAACCGCATCAAGCTTGCTTTCTCCAAAAATATGAATCTTTTCCAAGCAGTTCGGGCACTCAACATAGCTCATGTTTTCAACAATGCCCAATATGGGAATATTCATCATTTTTGCCATATTAACAGCCTTTTCAACAATCATTGAAACCAATTCCTGAGGTGATGTTACCACAATTATTCCATCAACCGGCAAGGATTGAAAGACAGTCAAAGGAACATCGCCCGTTCCGGGAGGCATATCCACAAACATACAGTCCACATCTTCCCAGATAACATCTGTCCAGAACTGCTTAACTGTTCCGCCAATAACCGGGCCTCGCCAAACCACGGGGTCTGTGTCATTTTCCAGCAAAAGATTGATTGACATAATCTTTGTTCCGCCTCGTGTGACACTTGGAAGGATTCCATACTCCGTGCCTTCAGCCTTTGCAGTTATGCCAAACAGCTTTGGAATTGATGGACCTGTGATGTCCGCATCCAGTATTGCTGAGCGATAACCCTCTCTTTGAATGCCTGCCGCCATAAGGGATGTAACGAGAGATTTTCCAACGCCACCCTTTCCGCTTACAATGCCAATAACCTTTTTTATGTCACTCATTGAATTTTTTTGGGCAAGAAAGCTTTGCTCCTCAGTTCTTGAGCTGCAGTTTTCACCACAACTTGAGCAATCGTGTGTGCAGTTTTCACTCATTTATTTCATATCCTTTCAATTTTTAATATATAATCTAAAAAGCATCTATTGCTGCCTGAAGTTGGTCATCAACCTCTGTTTTTGCAGTTTTCATCGTATCATAGAGGTTCATTTGTGTTGTTATATCCAAAACACCATAGGGGAAAAGTCCTTTTGCCGTCTGGAACACATTCACAGCTATTTTCAGGTTTTCATCATAAACATCATTAACCGTTCCCACAAAAATACCCAACATTGCAAGCATTTTCTTTGCGTTCTCAACCTCTTCACCTTTGTCGCCCAGCTTATATTTTGTTTTCAGCTTGAACAATTCAAACTCTGTCATATCAACCGGAACATCTGAATTTTCAACAATCGCATGAGGTATTATTCCCTTTTTGTGTATGTTGTTTCCAAGAGGTGTGAGATAATATGCAACGGTAAACTTCATAATAGCATCGTTTGGCACATTATACATTGCCTGAACCGTACCCTTGCCAAATGAAGTTTCACCTATTACCCTGGCAACTCCATTTTCCATTAATGCTGCGGTCAGAACCTCTGACGCACTTGCACTCATTCCATTTATAAGAACAATTACATCATAATCGGTCTTTTCACCTTCAGCCACATAAACCTTGTCAAGCATGTCCATTTTGTGGTCTTCGGTGGTTATCACTGCGCCCTCAGGCAAAAACATATCCGCAATTTCAACTGCCTGACTCAGGTATCCTCCACCATTGTCACGCAGATCTATTATGATGTTCTTTATTCTCTCTTTATCCACCTTTGCCATCGCATCAGCGAAATTCTTTGCCACATTTTCTGTGAATGAATAAATTGTGAGTTTGGCAATGCGTTTTCCATCTTTTTCAATGATTTCAAGGTCAACCGGATTTGATGTTACCTTCTCACGAACAATCGAGAATGTTAATGGAGCACTTATTCCCGAGCGAATAACTGTGATTTTGACAGTTGTTCCTTCCTTGCCACGTATCCGTTCAAGAGCTGTTTCAAACTCCATATTTTCAAGGTTTACTCCATCTGCCGCAATAATTATGTCGCCTGCCTTTATTCCTGCCTTCTCCGCAGGTGAGCCAGGAACAGGCTGTGAAACTATAATTTTTCCATCACTTGAAAGAACATTAACTCCAATTCCTATAACCTCATCATCAAGATTCGTCAGAAATATTTTTGCTTCTTCTGCATCATAATACTCCGAGTTCTCGTCAACAGCATCAAGCATTGCCCTGACTGCTTTTTCATAAAGCTCAGGATTTTCTTCAAGGATTGAAGTAAGTGCCGCAAGGTAGAGATCTTCTTCAAACAAGTTCTCATATCTGCCGAAAACCGAAATGTTTTTTGCTATCATCTCAACATATTTTCCATAAGAATCTTCTTTCTCATTGGTTGCGTCTTCTGCAAAAGCTGCAGCACATGGCAAAAGGCTTGCCACAATCAATATCCATGTTACAATTAATTTTGCTATTCGCTTCATTTTATATTCTCCTTTGGCTCTACATCTTTTCAGGAGCCTCAATTTTGAGCATTTTAAGAATTCCTGCAATTGTTATTCTCACACTATCAATCATTTTGAGTCTTGCGTTCATAAGTTCTTCGTCTTCCACCTTAACACGACACGCATTATAGAAAGTGTGAAAAGCTGCTGCCAAATCAATAACATATCTTGTTATCTTCGCAGGCTCACGGGTTTCTGCAGCACTCTTGATTTCCTCAGGAAGCTCACAAAGTTTTTTAAGCAGCGCAAGTTCTTCTTTTTCTTTGAGGACTTCGGGGTTGATTTCTTTAAAGGATTTCACCGCAATTCCTTCATCTGTAAGAAGTCTTATGATGCTGCAAATTCTGGCATGAGCATACTGAACGTAATAAACAGGGTTTTCGCTTTCCTGCTTAACTGCCAGATCAAGGTCAAAATCCAAATGGCTTCCCGCCATTCTCATATTAAACAAAAATCTTGCTGCATCAACAGGAACATCCTCCAAAAGGTCAGTGAGGGTTATTGCCTTTCCCGTGCGCTTTGACATTCTCACCGCTTCTCCGTCACGTGTCAGACGAACAAGCTGCATAATCGAAACCTCAAACTTGTCCGGGTCAATGCCGACAGCCGCAAGTGCCGCCTTCATTCTTGCAATATGTCCGTGATGGTCAGCTCCCCAAACATCAATGCAAAGGTCATAGCCACGATCTTCAATTTTGTTTATATGGTATGCAATGTCTGCCGCAAAGTAGGTGGGAATTCCGTTATTTCTCACGAGAACCTCGTCTTTTTCAAGTCCCATTTTTTCGCAGTTGAGCCAAACCGCATCTTCCTTCTCATAAGTATATCCTGCGTCCGTAAGACGTTTTACGGCATCCATAACCTTGCCTGATTTGTGAAGTTCACTTTCTCTGAACCACACATCATAAAAGATACGATATTTTTCAAGGTCACGCTTCAATCCGTCAACATTCTTTTCAAGGGCATAAGCAACCAAAGCCGCCTTTCTTTCTTCCGCAGATGTTTCAAGATATTTGTCTCCCTCGAGTTTAATGAACGCCTTTGCGTGCTCTGTTATGTCATCACCATGATAACCATCTTCGGGGAATTCGAATGCATCCTCACCTTTAAGCTGCTGAATGTAACGCGCCTCCAGGGATTTACCAAACTTCTCAATCTGATTTCCTGCATCATTCACATAAAACTCACGTGTCACATCATATCCCGCATACTCAAGAACGCTTGCCATGCAGTCACCAAGAGCACCGCCTCTTGCATTTCCCATATGCATAGGTCCCGTGGGGTTTGCGCTGACAAACTCAACCATAACCTTTTTGCCTTTTCCCACTTCAATTTTGCCGTATTCGCTGCCCTTTTCCTCAATCTCACGTATAACTTCATAAAGTCTTGAATTTGAAAGATAAAAATTGATAAAGCCCGCTCCTGCAACCTCAACTCTTTCAATTTCGCCATCGGTTTCAATTCCCTCAGCAATTGCTTCAGCAATTTTTCTCGGAGCCATTCTCAGCTCTTTTGCAAGGAGCATCGCAATATTACACGCAAAATCTCCATGCTGTTCATCCTTTGGAACTTCAAGCTGGATTTTTTCACCAATGTTCAGTTCTTCTGAAGCCACCAATATTCCTGCTTTGACAGCCTTTTCAAATGCTGTTTCTATTGCTTGTCCGATTTTTTTCTTTGAATTATCAATAATACTCATATCTATCTCCATTCTGCCCATTTCACTGGCATAAATTTTCCTTTGTATTTTTATGAAACTATCTTTTTTACCGTAAGATTTAACTTGTTTGTTATATAGTCACTATTGTCTATATCAAGAACATACTCAATTTCGAGAACCCCGCCGTCTTCACCCAAGCGGTTCTCAAGAGATACGGGGTTTACACCCACCGGAATAACACCATAAGGGGTTGCATAGTTACAAAGGCTTTTTTCGCCAAGGCGAAAAACCATTTTGGTGTTAAACTTTCCATTTCTTGTCATGCTGACAACATCCTCTGCCACTTTGATTGTAGTCGTGGTGTCATCAAAACCCGTCAGTTCACTTTCTTCATAGCTTATATAGAACTGATTGTTCTTTTGGGCAAACTTACCCTTGGTCTGAAGCTCTATTTCATTGGTTTCCTCATTCCCATCAATATTTTGAAGGGTTTTGAGCGAAATCATTGCATTATTTTCCATAACTTAATACCTCTCTATATCTACCTTTTCAACGCTTTGTTCAATTGGTCGGCTCAAAAACATGCCGCCAAGCTTTGAAAATTCCTCTGTTGAGTCACTGACAAAATAAGTATACTCTCCCAAAGTTTCATCGCCAAGCATATCAGACTTTCTCAGCAAATCAAATGCATAATCAGCCGCAGCTGCACCAGAGTCAATCAAAGTCACATCATCACCCATAATATCTGCAATAATCTTTTTTAAAAGAGGATAATGTGTGCATCCCAGGATGAGAGTGTCAACTCCTTCTTTCTTGATTTCTTCAAGGTACTCAGATGCAATGAGCCTTGTTGCTTCACTGTTTGCATAGCCATTTTCAACAAGTGGCACAAACATAGGACAAGCCTTTTGAAAAACCTCAGCATCAGGACAAATACTTTTTATATACTCGGTATATTTTCCGCTTCGAACTGTTCCGCTTGTTCCCAAAACACCTATTTTTTTGTTTTTTGTAGCCCTCACGGCTGCCCTTGCCGCAGGCTCAACCACACCGATAATCTCTGTCCCGAATTCACCTGTTATCCAAGGCAGAGCCGCACTGCTTGCAGTTCCGCAGGCAATTATTATCATCTTTATATCAAAGGTTTCAAGAAAGCGAATATCCTGACGGACATACTTGAGAATTGTTTCCTTGCTGCGTGTTCCGTAAGGCACTCTTCCCGTATCGCCAAAATATATAACCTTCTCATTGGGCATCAGACTCATAATCTCTTTGACACAAGTGAGTCCGCCTAGTCCCGAATCGAAGACACCAATTGGTCTTTTATCCATTTTTAATCCTCTCTTTTCAAAGCAAGTTCGATGTGCCTGTCAATAACCTCTGTCATGGTTACTCCCGATTTTTCCCAAAGTTTCGGATACATACTTATTGGAGTAAACCCCGGGATGGTGTTGATTTCGTTGAGAATAATCCTTCCGTCACGTCTGTCAATAAAGAAATCAACTCTCGAATGTCCGCGGCACTCGCAAATTCTATATGCTGATTTTGCATATTCCTTTATAATCTCAGCTGTTTTTTCATCTACATTTGCAGGTATTATCAGCTGTGAATTTTCATCCTCATATTTCGCCTCAAAATCATAAAACTCCTTGGCAGGCTTTATCTCGCCCAAAACATCAGCTGTAACAGGGCTGAGATTTCCCATAACCGCACACTCAACTTCGCGGGCATCAATTGCCTCTTCAATCAAAACCTTATAGTCATGCAAAAAGGCATCCTTGATTCCTCTGTCCAGTTCTTCACGGTTTGATGCCTTTGTAACACCCATAGACGAGCCTGCGGATGAAGGCTTGATGAAGCATGGGTACCCAAGTTTCTTCTCAATCGTCTCATAGTCCACCGCGTCACCCAGTTTCACTTCAACCCAATTTGCCTGAGGAATTCCTGCCTTTTGGAACAGGATTTTGGCTATGCACTTATCCATGCAGGCAGCACTGCCTATGACACCGCTACCAACATAAGGAATCCTGGCGAGCTCACAAAGTCCCTGAATTGTGCCGTCTTCACCATTTTTGCCATGCAGAACGGGATATACAACATCAATCGGCACTTTCTCAGTTCCATTTTCTGCAAATTTTATGAGAACCTTTTCTGTTCTGTCAGGCGAAAGCATTGCCGTAATGTTGCTATGCTGTTCCCATTTATGACTGCGGATATTTTCAACCTCACCGTCATAAAAAAGCCATTTCCCCTCGTTTGTTATTCCAACGGGGAAAACCTCATACTTAGCTTTGTCAATGTTGTCAAGCACCGCTGATGCAGAAACCTCAGAAACACTGTGTTCACTCGAAACACCGCCAAACAAAACACATACATTTATTTTTTTCATTTTTTATCATCCTCAACCCAAATTATTTTAAACCACCATCAACAAAAAATCAATATGTATAAAACAAATTTTCTCTGTCAACACTTTCCTTTGAAATAAATTTTCCAAAAAGAAAGGTACGATTTTATGAATTACATAAATAAGACTCGTTTTTTTGCTTTGATGCTTTTATTAACACTTTTATTCTCTCTTATTTTGTCCTATGCCGAAACTACCAGTTCAGACATCGCAGATTCTGTGGTCAGGCTCCACATTGTTGCAAACAGCAATTCCGCAGAAGATCAGGAGCTTAAACTAAAGGTCCGTGACCGCATATTAGCTGAAACCTCTCAAATTTTCAGCAACACCCCAACAGCCTCAGATGCTCTTTCAAAAGCAAGACAATATTCCGACCTCATAAAACAAATTGCACTTGACGAAATCCGTCAGAATGGCTTTGACCATGACGTTTCGGTGTCCGTGGGTGAAACTGCCTTCCCAACCAAAACTTACGGTGACATTATTCTCCCAAGCGGAAAATATAATGCCGTGAAAGTAAAGATTGGCAATGGTTCCGGTGAAAACTGGTGGTGTGTGATGTATCCACCACTTTGCTTCACCTCCGGGGTCCTCTCCGTTTCCGATGATGCAAAAACCAATCTCAAAGAAAGTCTTTCACCATCCAGCTACGAGCTCATAACCAAATCACCTGACTCTTCCATTCCCGTTGAAATCAAATTCCGGATTGTTGAAGTTTTTCAGGAACTTTTCTGAAGCGGAAGATTTGCAACAGCATTAAGCGTCATGTCAGCCACCGCACCATTTTGATATTCATAATATGCCGCACAGCCAATCATAGCTGCATTATCAGTGCAATATGACATTGACGGACAAACAAAATCCATTTTTTTCTCAGTTGCCAAAAATTCAACCCTGTCACGAAGTGCCTTGTTTGCAGCGACTCCCCCTGCAAGAGCAAGCCTTGTAACACCAAACTTTTCAGCACATTCAATAAGATGTCTGCTCAAGACATCGGTCACTGCTTCCTGAAAAGATGCTGCCACATCTGCCTTGTTTATTTCAATTCCCTTTTGCTCGGCATTGTGAATGTAGTTGATGACCGCAGTTTTGACACCGCTGAAACTGAAATCAAAACCGTCATCACCCATATTCACTCTCGGAAATTTTATCGCATCGGGATTACCGCCAACAGCACATTTCTGAATGGCAGGTCCACCGGGATAGCCAAGTCCCAAAACTCTTGAAACCTTGTCAAAAGCCTCACCCGCCGCATCATCATGAGTGTTTGCCAACACTTCATAAGTGTTATAATCCTTCACATAGACAATGTGACTGTGTCCCCCTGATGCCACAAGGCAGATAAAGGGTGGTTTGAAATCCTTATGTTCAATGTAGTTTGCACATATATGCCCTTTTATGTGATGAACGGGGATAAGTGGTTTCCCTGACATAAAGCTGAGTCCTTTTGCCGTCGAAACACCCACCAAAAGTGCTCCAACAAGGCCCGGACCATAAGTCACCGCAATAGCATCCACATCATCGAGGTCCATATTGCAATCCGACAATGCTTTGTCAACAACATCGCTGATGTTTTCAATATGTTTTCGTGATGCCACCTCGGGGACAACGCCGCCATATTCCCTATGTAGCTCAATCTGAGTGTTTATCACATTCGAAAGCACCTTGCATCCGTCTTCCACAACCGCTGCAGCAGTTTCATCACAAGAGCTTTCAATCGCGAGTATTCTCATTAATCCTTCACCTCTTCAAGAATCTTTTTCATAAAGACTCCGTCTTCTTTTCCGTCATAATATCCTTTTCTTGTGCTTATCTCTTTATATCCCATTTTTTCATAAAGCTGTCTTGCCGGCACATTTCCAACTCTTACTTCGAGATTTATCTCAAGTATGCTGTTTCTTTTACAATAATCTTCCAACAAACAAAGCATTTTTTCTGCCATGCCTTGTCGCCTTGCATCAGGTCGCACCGCAACATTCATAATGTCAGCACAACCGCACATATTCCAAAGCCCTGCATAACCCAGAACCTCATCATCGTTTTGTGCAACAACATAAAATGCAAGTTTATTTTCAAGTTCCTTTTCAAAGGTTTTTCTTGCAAATCCCGAATTGAAGCACAGTTCTTCAACCGCCACAAGACCGTCAATGTGGCTTTGGTTCATTGGTACATAATCTATCATAAGTTCATCTTCTCAATCAAATACTTTATTCTGTCGGCACATTTTTCGTAAGTCTCAAGGTCACCGCCATATGGGTCCGCAACATCTCCCGTTTCATTTACAAATTCGGGAAGTGTGGAAACCTTTTCATCGTCAGGAAGTGTCCATTTGTGACTTTGTGTCATTGTGAGAACAATGTCTGCACAGTCATACATATCTTGAGTGGTCTGTTTCGGGATATGATTTTTCAAATCAATTCCCCATTTTCTAACCGCTTCAACAGCATTTTGCTCCGCACCTTTTGACGTCATAACGCAAAGCCCTGCAGATGCGGCAACACCATTCTTGCCAAGGCTGTTGAAAATTCCTTCAGCCATTGGACTTCTGCAAGTGTTACCCGTGCATATAAACAAAACAGATTTTGCATTTGCTGCATCAAGAATTTTTCCTGCTGCCGCCTTATATAAGCGATTTTTCACCGCTCTCCACAACCCGTCATCCGAAATTTCGGGAGCATAAACCTCTTTGGCGCCAAGACGGTCACATTCACGAAGGCAATCAAACAAACGATTTGCCGCTTCCTCCGGCTTTTCAATTGAGCCAAGTGATAAAACTTCTATATCCTGGGGCAAATCCGCTCTCATTTCATCAAAGGTAATTGCCACAATCTTTCCAAATGCACAGCGCTTGAAGAGAAACTCTTTTTTCTGTTCCTTATCTCCTTTGAGAATATAAACCATCGCCTTTGGTGAATAGTGTTTGTATTTCATTCCGGGAGCTTTGGGAATACCATCATTTTTCAATTCACTGCTTATTCTTACTTCACCGATTGCATCGCAAAGCTGTTCCAGTGAAATGCCACCTGGTCTTAAAACCGTCGGAATCTCTCCCGTCAAATCAATAACTGTTGATTCAACACCCACACTGCAAGTCTCACCCCTGATTATTCCTGCAACCCGTCCGTTCATATCATCAAACACGTGTTGAAAGCTTGTGGGGCTTGGTTTCCCTGAAACATTTGCACTTGGAGCCGCAATTGGCACTCCGCAGGCAGAAATGAAATTCCTTGCAGTTTCATTTTCAGGGACTCTCAATCCAACAGTATCAAGCCCAGCTGAAACCACATCGGGTATACAGGGTTTCTTTTTCAAAATTATTGTCATTGGGCCGGGCCAGAATTTCTCAGCAAGAACCAATGCCTTTTGAGGAACCTCTTCTGCAAATTTTTCAAGTTCAGATGCATCCGCCACATGAACAATCAAAGGATTATCCGACGGCCTGCCCTTTGCCAGAAAAATTTTCTGAACTGCTTCTTCATCAAGTGCATTTGCGCCAAGGCCATAAACTGTTTCTGTGGGGAAAATAACATTTTCGCCCCTTTTTATAAGCTCTGCTGCCTCTTTTATATCAAGTTCTGTGTTTTCAAATATCTTTGTTTCCAAACGTAACATCTCCGAAAAAGATTTTATGCCTCACTCTGAAGCTTCAATTTTTCACTTTGGTCAGTGGTGATGAGTGCATCAATGATTTCATCAATATCCCCATTCATAATCGCCTCAATCTTGTAGAGAGTGAGACCGATTCTGTGGTCAGAAACTCTTCCCTGAGGGAAGTTATAGGTTCTTATTCTCTCACTTCTGTCACCTGTTCCAACCTGACTCTTGCGGTCTGCCGCAATTGCCTCCTGCTGTTTCTGAAGTTCTGCTTCATAAAGTCTTGAGCGAAGAACCTTCATTGCCTTGTCCTTGTTCTTATGCTGTGAACGTTCGTCCTGACACTCAACAATCACACCTGTCGGAATGTGTGTGATTCTGATTGCAGTCTCGGTCTTGTTGACATGCTGACCGCCTGCACCGCTTGCACGGTATGTGTCAATCTGCAAGTCTGCAGGGTTAATTTCAAAGTCAACCTCCTCCGCCTCAGGAAGAACTGCAACAGTAACTGTTGATGTGTGAATTCTGCCCTGAGATTCGGTTTCAGGAACTCTCTGAACACGGTGAACACCGCTCTCATATTTGAGACGGCTGTATGCACCCTGACCCTCAATCATAAACGAAACTTCCTTTATTCCACCGATGCCGATTTCGCTGAGGTTCATAACCTCTGTCTTCCAACGCTTGGTTTCGGCATACATTGAATACATTCTGTAAAGGTCTGCCGCAAAGAGTGCTGCCTCATCGCCACCCGCGCCGCCACGGATTTCAACAATAACGTTTTTGTCATCATTGGGGTCCTTTGGAAGAAGCAAAATTTTGAGTTCATCTTCAATCCGTTCAATGTTCTGTTTTGCCTCGGAAATTTCCTCCTGCAAAATGTCCTTGAACTCCTTGTCGGTGTCAGGGTCATCAAGCATTTCCCTTGCATCGTCAATTGTATTTTTGTTCATTTTGTATTCCTTGTATTTCTCCACAATGGGAGTCATATCAGAATGTTCCTTGCACAACTTGCGCCAATTGTCCATATCGGCCATAACCTCAGGGTCGCTGATTTTTGCCGCCAGTTCTTCGTGTTGTTTTTCTATAAATGATAACTTATCAAACATATCTTGTTTCCTTTCAAGTTTCTACTTTTCAAGCTCGCCTCGTGACAGTGCTGTGAGATATGAATCAATAAACCCGTCAAGGTCACCGTCCATAACTGCACCCGTGTTTCCCGTTTCGAAGTTGGTTCTGTGGTCCTTCACCATGCTGTATGGATGGAACACATAAGAACGAATCTGACTTCCCCATCCAATTTCCATCTGAACGCCCTTCAAATCTTCAATCTTTTCCTTTTGTTCTCTTTCTGCAATTTCCACAAGCTTTGACTTCAGCATCTTCATTGCAGTTTCACGGTTCTTGTGCTGTGAACGTTCATTCTGACAAGTCACCACAACGCCCGTCGGAATATGCGTTATTCTGATTGCAGACTCGGTCTTGTTGATGTGCTGACCCCCTGCACCGCTTGCACGATAGGTGTCAACCTTCAAATCTTCGGGACTTATGTTTATCTCAATATCATCATCGATTTCAGGCATAACATCCAAAGACGCAAATGAAGTGTGGCGTCTGCCAGACGAATCAAAGGGCGAAATACGCACCAGACGGTGCACACCCTTTTCGCACTTTGCATAGCCATATGCGTTCACGCCCTCAATCTGGAATGTAACACTTTTGATTCCCGCTTCTTCACCATCCAGAAAGTCCAGGGTTTCTGTTTTGAAGCCTCTGCGTTCTGCCCATCTTGTGTACATTCGATAAAGCATCTCGCACCAATCCTGAGCCTCAGTTCCGCCTGCACCTGCGTGTAGTGTGAGAATTGCATTGTTTCCATCATACTTACCTGAAAGCAGAGTTTCAAGTTTCATTGAGCTCAGGTTTTCAGAAAGTTCCTTAAAGCCCGACTTCACTTCATCAAGAACACTTATATCATTTTCTTCAATAGCAAGTGCCACCAGAGTTGTCAGGTCTTCCCAGTTTTCATAGAGTGCGTTGTATCTCTCAATCTTGTTCTTTAAGCCCTTAATCCTTTGAAGAACCTTTCCTGCCGCATCCATATCACCATAAAAATCAGGCTCCATAGTTTTTGCATCAAGTTCGGAAATTTCTTCTGTTGTCTTTTCTATGTTAAAGTGAATCCCTCAAATCTGTAATATCCTTTTTCATTCCGTCAAGCTCCAACTTGTATTCATCAAACTCTATCACATTTTCACATCCTTTAAAATACTTTTTATTTAATTTTCTTTGTCAATGCAGCAATGCTTATATTTCTTTCCGCTGCCGCAAGGACAAGGGTCGTTTCTTCCAACCTTTTCTCCCTTCACAACCGGCTTTTTCTCAACAGTTCCATCCCCGCCAAGATTTTCTGCCACGGGCTTTGCCACTTGCTTGCGTTCAATGTTTGACTGAAGAACAACGTGGAAAAGTTGTCTCACTGTTTCTTCTTTTATTGTGGCAATCATTTCTTCAAACATATCCATTGCTTCGAACTTATATTCAATAACGGGGTCCTTTTGAGCATATGCCCGAAGGTTGATTCCCTGACGAAGTTGCTCCATGTTGTCAATATGGTCCATCCATTTTGCATCAACAACCCGAAGCAGAATAATCCTTTCAACCTCACGCATCTTGTCGCCAAACATTTCTTCCTTCTCGGCATAGCGCAAAAGAACCTTTTCCATCATCGCGTCTGCCAGAGATTCAATTGTCATTCGGTCAATCTCATATGCATCAAATTCCAGTTCATCATCCCTGAATTCTCCGAATACGGCAGCAAGCTCATCACGAAGGCTGTCCCAATTCCAATCCTCAGCAAAGGATTCTCCGCCCATATTTCTTGTGATGATGTTTTCAAGAACACTTTTCATCATCTTTTCAATGGTGACTTTGAGGTCTGCATCGTCAAGGACTTCGTTTCGTTGTTTGTAGATTATCTCTCTTTGCTGATTGTTCACATCGTCATAGCTGAGAACGTGTTTTCTTATGTCAAAGTTTCTGCCTTCAACTCTTGCCTGAGCTGTTTCAATTGTGTTGGAAACAAGTTTGCTTTCGATTGCTTCACTTTCTTCAAAGCCGACCATTTCCATAATTCTGCTGATTCTCTCTGCGGCAAAAAGTCGCATCAAATCATCTTCAAGTGAAAGGAAAAATCTTGACTTTCCCTTGTCGCCCTGACGTCCTGAACGACCTCTCAGCTGATTGTCAATTCTTCGGCTCTCGTGGCGTTCGGTGCCAATGATATAAAGTCCGCCTGCCTCAAGAACCTCATTCTGCTCAGGTTCAATCTCAGCCTTATATTTGTCACTGAGTTCCTTAAAGGTTTTTCTTGCATTGATTATTTCTTCATCATCTGTTTCAGCAAAACCCGTTGCCTGAACAATCATTTCGGGTTCGAAGCCCATATTCGCCATTTCCCGTTTCGCCAAAAACTCTGCATTACCACCAAGGACAATATCAGTACCTCTGCCCGCCATATTGGTTGCAATGGTAACTGCACCCTTCTTTCCCGCCTGAGCAACAATTTCAGCTTCTTTTTCGTGGAGCTTTGCGTTGAGGACATTGTGCTTTATGCCTCTCTTTTTCAGCATTCCGCTCAGCTTTTCAGATTTTTCAATTGAAACCGTGCCGATAAGAACAGGCTGGCCAACAGCGTGGGCCTTTTCAACCTCGTCAATAACCGCATTGAATTTTGCGTTTTCGGTTTTGTAAATTGCATCGGGAAGGTCCTGACGAACCATTGGCTTGTTTGTGGGAATAACCACCACATCAAGCTTATATATTTCCCTGAATTCATCTTCCTCTGTAAGTGCAGTTCCCGTCATGCCTGACAGCTTATCATAAAGACGGAAGAAATTCTGGAATGTTATTGTTGCCAGAGTCTTGCTCTCATTTTCAACCGTAACACCTTCCTTGGCTTCAATAGCCTGATGGAGCCCGTCGCTATAACGCCTTCCGAACATCAATCTGCCCGTGAACTCGTCAACAATGATAACCTGGCCATCTTTCACCACATAATCGCGGTCACGTTTCATGACACCCTGAGCCTTGATTGCCTGGTTGATATGATGAGAAATCGTCATGTTTTCAGGGTCTGTCAGGTTTTCAATCCCGAAAGCTGATTCAACCTTTTTGACACCCTCAGGAGTAAGCATTGCGGTCTTTGCTTTTTCGTCAACGATATAATCAACATCGTTGTAGATATCCTCTGCTTCCGCCTTGCTGTCTGTTTCAACAACAGTGCGGCTTTTCAAAGATTTCGCAATGTAATTTGCCTGTTCATAAAGCACAGTTGACTTGTCACCCATACCCGAAATGATGAGAGGGGTTCTTGCCTCGTCCACCAGAATGCTGTCAACCTCATCCACAATAGCATAATTATAACCGCGTTGAACTCTGTTCTCCTTGTAAATAACCATATTGTCACGAAGATAGTCAAAGCCCATTTCATTGTTTGTGCCATAGGTTATGTCTGCGGCATAGGCTTCACGTCTTTCGCTGTTATCCTTTTCGTGAATAATAAGTCCAACCGAAAGTCCAAGGAAGTTATATAGCTTTCCCATCCATTCACTGTCACGCTTTGCTAGATAGTCATTGACGGTTACAATGTGCACGCCCTTGCCCGAAAGTGCATTGAGATATGCAGGGAGTGTTGCAACCAGAGTCTTTCCTTCACCTGTTTTCATTTCCGAAATTCTTCCCTGATGAAGAACAATTCCGCCTATAATCTGAACACGGAAATGCTTCATTCCAAGAACACGCCACGCTGCCTCGCGACAAACCGCAAAGGCTTCAGGCAAAATATCATCAAGAGTTTCTCCGTTTTCAAGACGTTTTTTGAAAACATCTGTCATTTCACGGAGCTCCTTGTCAGACTTAGCTTGCATCTCAGGTTCAAGAGACAAAACACGGTCGGCAACAGGATAAATTCTCTTCAGTTCTCTTTCACTGTAGCTGCCTACAATTTTTTCTATAACACTTTTTAAGCTCATTATTTAACCTCCAAAAAGTCACATAGCTCCATTTTGATATAAGTATGTTTTATTATATCACACTTTACCCAATTACACAAGGGTTCTTTGAAAAACTTAGTGAATTATTTTGGAATAATTTTCAAGATTTTGATTATACTTCATATAAGAAAACAAAGAAAGGAGACTTCATATGCTGCCAAATCTTTCTTCGAATATAAATATGACTTTAAGCAAGGTGAAAAACCTTCGCAAAAAGTCCGATAAAATCTATGAGCAACGCATAAATGAACTCAAATCAAATATAGAAGATACAAAATCAGAGCTTAACCTTGCGATGGAAAATTTCAACAATGTTATAGAGCCAAAGCTGATAGATTTTTATATTTACAAAATCCAATCAGAGCAAACCCGCTATGAGCAACTGCTTTCAGAATACAAAGCAATGTATATTGCTTCTGTGGAATAAAACATTTTGCAACAACAAAATAGTTGTTGCAATTTTTTCTTCATTTTTTTAAAAAAACTCTTGCTTTTTAGAAAAAAGTGTGGTAGAATATGTAATCGTTGGCAGTGAACATTGTTTCTCTGCATATGCGCCGGTAGCTCAGCTGGATAGAGTGACTGGCTACGAACCAGTAGGTCGGGGGTTCGAGTCCCTCCCGGCGCACCAAAACGACAACTTCATTTGAAGCTGTCGTTTTTTTGTTACACAAATGTAAATTTTTTTATATTTACATTATTATTTGTTTTTGATATACTTGAAATTGAATTATTAACTTTGGGAAGTGATGTTATTGAAGATAAAAAAAATCATAAAAAATACAATTGCCCACTTTGTTGCATCAGCTCTTGTTTTGTCATCAACCTCAGCTTTTGCATCTGTGCTGGGCTCCTCAAAAATAGATGGATATACCACTCAAATCGGTGAAGGAACTTTTTTCACGCACAACCTTTTTTACAGTGACCAAAGCGGTGTGGGAAAACAAAGTGAAAACTATATAACTTACTCACCAAACAGCACGGTTATCCCATCAATAACATTTGGTGACACTCTCTTTGGAGGCAGCACTCTCTCAAACGAGACAAGCCGGCTGGAATCAAGCGGGGTTGATATTTTAGGCGGAACAAACGCCGACTTTTTCTCCACTCAAACACTTGTTCCAATGAGCAACGCAATCATTGACGGAAAAATTATAACAAAGGATGCATCAGGACAAGATGCTATCGGCATTCTTGAAGACGGAACTGCTTTTATATCTTATGTATATTTCAATTCCGTTCTAATCAAAGAAGATGGCACCGAGGTTAATATCTACAACATAAACAAATACCGTCAGCCCTATGCCGCATATATGATGACTTCAGATTTTTCAGACACCACAAGGAACACCACAAAAGGTTATGACATCATTCTTGGCTCAATTGAAGGTGAAATGAAGCTCGGCACAAAGCTTACTGCCATCGTTGAATCAATCACCGAAAATGATTCCGCCATTCCCATTCCTAAAGGGAAACTGGTAATCACCATTGATTCAAAAGCTCCGGAAGAATTTCTCAAGCCCTTAACAGAGCTTCAGGTAGGAGAAAAGGTAAGCATCAATTTCAGTGCAAGCGGTGATTCAAGATGGTCGCAAGTAAAAATCGGAATGGGTTCTGTGGGTGGCAGACTCTTAATCGACGGGGAAGTTAATCCAAATCTTTCAACGGGCGCAGCCCCAAGAACCGCCATAGGCATCAAAAACGACGGTTCACTGGTTCTCTACACTATCGACGGGAGACAAAGCGGTCACAGCTATGGTGTTCAGCTCAAAACACTTGCAAAGCGTATGCAAGAGCTTGGCTGTGTGGAAGCTCTGAACCTTGACGGCGGCGGTTCAACTGCTATAACTGTTCAGCTTCCCGGTTCGGACAAGTCTTCTTTAGCAAATAAACCATCAGACAAAAAGGAAAGGTCCCTTTCAACTTATTTCTATTTGACCAACACCGCAAAAAAAACCGGTGACATTGAGCGTCTGCACCTCTATCCAATGACCAGCTATGTCTTAACCGGCTCAACCATACAGCTATCACTCAAGGCAACCGATTCAGGGTTTCATCCCGCTATGGTGCCGAGCAATGTAGAATATCGGGTTCAGGATGGCAAAGACAGCACCATTTCACAAAGCGGATTGTTTTCAGCCCGCGACAACGGAACTGTCACAGTTTATGCTCGCTCAGGCAACATAGAAACATCAGTCCCTGTTGTCTGTCTTGAAACACCCACTGATATAGTGGTTAAAAACAAAAAGGACAACAAACAAATAACCGCATTAAACCTGAATCCTGAAGATACAGTACAGATGACAGCAGAGGCATATGGCGGTTATAACAAATTGGAATCAACTCCTGATAATTTCACATGGAAAGCGGACCCCGAAATAGGTTCGTTTGACGAAAACTATGTATTTACCGCTTCCGATAAGTACGGAGCAACAGGGAACATATATATATCTGCGGGTAAAAAAACCACTACCATTCCGGTAACAATCGTTCCTGCCAGCAGCACCGATCCCGCATCTTACCCCATAATCGATATGAAATTTAATGAGGGTATTCTCAGCGGAACAATTTCGTGCAAATATAATATACCCGTAAACAACGACGGAATTATTTTAAAAGCCGATGGCAAGGAAAAGAGCTTTAGCTATGACAATGAAAGTGGAGAGTTCATCGCAGAATTGCCCGTGGACACACAAAAAATAACTGTGTTTGCCACAAACACCTTTGGCTTCACCACATTCAAAACTCTGACTGTGGGAACTGCCGAATTTGAAAATCCATTCATTGACACCGCCGAGCATTGGGCTGAGAATATTCTGAACTATATGTATTCACAAAAAATTATCAACGGTGAGCCGATTGACGGAAAGCTGAAGTTCAATCCTCAAAAGCCAATGACACGTTCAGAATTTGCTGTTATGATTGTGAATTATCTGGGCATAAATTCAGCAAACTATGAGAAAGTAACCTTGCCATATACTGACCTTGACGAAATTCCATTCTGGGCACTGAACAGTTTTAAAGCACTTTATGAACTTGGAATTGTCAAAGGAAGATATGTCACAGACACCGAAAGCTGTGCTGACCCATTGGCATCAATCAGCCGCGGAGAAGCTGCAACAATTGTTTCGAGAACCTTGCCCGGTGGTTTTTTCAAAACAACGATTAATGCTCCCGACAAAGCCGACATCGCACACTGGGCAGAAGACGGTATTTCAACACTTTTAAACATTGGGGCAATGAAAGGCTATGAAGACGGAACACTTCTCCCCAACAAGGCTCTCACAAAGGCTGAAGCTGCAAAAATTCTGTATTCAGCAATGTAGGGTTGACAAAAATTCATTTTTAATGTAGAATAAAAATTGGATATCCGGTAGGTAAGGCTACCACAGGGATACGGATTGCTGCCGCGAAATGGTGGAGACACCACAAGATGGTTGAGCAGGCAATATCGAATTCAAGGTGTTGTCTAATGCAATTTCATCGCCCTGCGAAGCTAAAGCTTGAACGGTGACATTATTCTTTGGGTTATTTAAAATCCCCGTGTCATTGTTCTTTGCGATGACACGGGGATTTCTTAAATTTATAAAACGGGAGGAAACTGCATATGATTGAAGAAATTTTGACATTGATTGAAAACAAGGAATTTGTAAAATTGCGAAGTACCCTCTCGGAAATGAATGCTCCTGATATTGCCATAATGCTCGACGAAATTCCTCAGGAATATGTCCTCAGACTTTTCAGACTTCTGCCAAAAGAATTAGCAGCAGAAACCTTCGTTGAAATGGATGCAGACACTCAAGAGCTGCTAATTCAAAAATTCAGTGACAAAGAACTTCACGATGTGCTTGATGAAATGTATCTTGATGACACAGTTGACATCATCGAAGAAATGCCTGCCAATGTGGTAAAACGAATCTTGCGTCAGTCTGACCCGCAAACACGTTCTGAAATAAACAAAATTCTCAACTATCCAAAGGACAGTGCCGGAAGCATTATGACCATTGAATATGTTGACCTGAAGACGCATATGACCGTCTCCGAAGCCTTTGACAGAATTCGTAAAACGGGAGTTGACAAAGAAACTGTCTACACCTGCTATGTAACCGACCAGAACAGACATCTTCTGGGAATAACCACCGTCAAGGACCTTCTCCTTTGCGACAACTGTGCAACGATTGGCGATATGATGGAAACCAATGTCATTTATGTTGACACCTTTGAAGACAAGGAAGAAGTTGCAAATCTGTTCAGGAAATATGACTTTCTGGCAATGCCGGTGGTAGACAAAGAAACTCGCCTTGTGGGGATTATCACTTTCGACGACGTTATTGACGTCATTCAGGAGGAACACACCGAGGATATTGAAAAGATGGCCGCTATGCTTCCATCCGAAAAGCCATATCTCAAAACATCGGCTTGGGAAATTTTCAAAAACCGAATCCCGTGGCTGATGCTTCTTATGCTTTCCTCAACCTTTACCGGAAAAATCATCAATTCCTTTGAGGAAACTTTGGCTGTGTGCGTGGCACTCACCGCATTCATCCCGATGCTTATGGGCACGGGCGGAAATTCGGGCGGCCAAGCATCTGTAACCATTATCCGTGGTTTATCTCTTGGCGATGTGGAAATGAGAGATATTTTCAAAATCCTTGGCAAAGAGCTTGTCACATCACTCTTCTGCGGAATTTCTCTGGCTGTTGTCAACTTTGTAAAGATGCTCCTGATTGACCGCGGGATGATAATTGCATCCGGTCAGGATCCCATTTTGATTTCTCTTGTGGTTTCAATCACGCTTCTTGTAACTGTTGTTTGTGCAAAGCTTGTGGGATGCAGTCTTCCAATTCTGGTTAAGCGTCTGGGCTTTGACCCTGCTGTAATGGCAAGTCCATTTGTGACAACAATAGTTGATGCAATTTCATTGCTCATTTATTTTGTAATTGCAATGCAAGTTTTGCCAATATAAAAATTAGAGCTGTAAAAACCAAAATGGTTTTTACAGCCTTTTTTTAAATAAATCCACCATCTGCCACTATAGTCTGCCCCGTTATGTATGCGGCTCCGTCTGAGGCCAGAAAATAAATTATCTTTGCGATTTCATCCGGTGTTCCTGCTCTGCCAAGGGGAATTTCCCGACAAAATTCGTTCTTTTCTTCTTCTGTCAAATGTGAATTCATATCAGTATCCACAAAACCCGGCGCAACGCAATTTACATTTATTCCCGACGGGGCAAGCTCCTTTGCGAGAGCTTTGGTGAAGCCTATAACAGCTGATTTCGATGCAGAATATAAAACCTCGCAAGAACCACCACAAACACCCCAGATTGAGGAAACATTTATGATTTTGCCTGATTTTTTGCTCACCATCTGAGGAACAACTACTCTTGTGCAATTCATTGTCCCGAAAACATTCACATCAAAAACAGATTGTGCTGTCTTTTCAGAAAAATCGGTGAAAAGTCCTTGCTTTGGTGCTATACCTGCATTATTCACCAAAACATCAATGCCGCCAAATGTTTCATTGACCTTATTCACCATTTCCTTTACTTCTTCGTTCTTTGAAACATCTGCGCAAAACGCTTGAGCTGAGCCGCCCATTTCTTTTATTTCCCGGCAAAGCTCCTCCGCCTTGTCCTTGCTGTTTTTATAATTAATCGCAACATTATATCCCCGATTTGCAAATTCCAGTGCTGTGGCTCTGCCTATTCCTCGGGAAGCTCCCGTAATCAGAACTGTTTTCATTTGTTTCCCTCCTTTTCGAGCATCAATGAAGCATATTCATTTTCTCTTTTTGTGAAGCTGAACTTGCCGTGTTCCAAGCATTTTTTCAAGTGACGCAACGCAGAAGAAACAAACCTGGCTGCATCATTTTCCATCTCTCTTGACACCTCAAACCCGAAACTGTCTCCCAAAATGTTCAGTATGTTTTTCACATTGACCGAAGCTGAAATCAACATATTTTTCAAATCATTTTCTTCAGTTTCATAAATCATTGCCCTATACATCGGCAAAGATATATTGCTTGCCATATCCTGGAGCATAACACCAACAAATCTTTTTTCGGTCTTATTGAATTTTTTATTTTCGCAAATAAGGTCATATATTTTTGAAATCACAGCATTTTCAAACACCATTATTTCAGCATCGGCTTTCTTTCGCTTTTCATTCTTTTCCAGACGTTCTGCTCTCTTATTTTCGGTTATTTCTCTCAATATTTGTCTTTCTTTTTTCAGAGTGCTGTTTTTGCGCTTGGATTTTTTTCGCTGAATTCTCAGAACTGACATGCCTACAACCTCAAAATCTATAAAGCACCGCTCCGCGTCTGCAGCCGTCACCTTGATTTTCACCTTGTTTCCAACCGAGAATGTTCGTTTTGTCTTCATTCCAACCATAGAAACACCATTTTCCGCAAGAATATAAACGTCATCCTCCAGAGTTCTTGCAGCAACAAAACCCTCAACAGTGTTTGGAAGTTCCAGAAAAAATCCTGAAGATGTGACGTGAGTAATAATCCCCTCATATCTCTCCCCGATTTTCCCTTCCATATATTCTGCCATTTTCACAGACTTCCATTGCAGTTCAGCATCCGCCGCATTAACCTCCGTAACCGACGCTGTGACAGATGAACTGATTGCAATCTCTTTGAAATGATTTTTTCTCTTTTCCGAAAGCTCCCCGCGTAAACTTTCCTTCAGAATTCGGTGTACCACCACATCAGAGTAGCGTCTTATTGGTGATGTAAAGTGACAATAAGTGTCAAAACCCAAGCCGAAATGCCCAAGATTGTTTTCACTATACTTCGCCTTTGCCATTGCGCGAAGCAAAAGATAGCTGACCACTTCCGCATTTTCTTGTCCCTCAACCGAGTCAAGTATTCTCTGAAAATCCTTTGGTTTCATATTTATGCTATACTGAAAATCAACTCCCAAAACAGGAAGAACTGTGCTCAGCCTTTCAAGACGCACAAGGTCCGGCTTTTCGTGAACACGGAAAACACAAGGCAGCCCCAGTTTCACCAGATGCTTTGCTACCGTCACATTGCAAATGAGCATGAATTCTTCAATTATTTTGTTAGATATGGTAATTGGATATTTTTCAACTTTGAGAGGCTTCCCTGCACCATCGAGCGTTATCTTTGATTCGTGAGTTTCAAACTCAATAGAACCTTCTCTCACTCGCTTTTTGTTTAGTATCCTGGCGAGCTTATTCATATTCTCCAGCATATTCACAAGGTGAGAATATTTTTTGCACAGAGTCTCGTCTGCTTCAAGGATTTTTGTGACATTGGCATATGTCATTCTGTCACGAGACTTTATAAAGCTATTGCAAATTTCATAGTTTTTCACGTTTCCTTGACTATCAATTTCCATAAAAACCGAAACCGTCAGGCGGATTTCGTTTGGTTTTAAGCTGCAAAGTTCATTTGACAATTCAAAAGGAAGCATTGGGATTACCGTGTCAATGAGATAAACACTTGTCCCACGGGTGAAAGCCGCACGGTCAATCGGTGAATTCTCTGTGAGATAATGTGTCACATCCGCAATGTGAACGCCCAGACAAAAGTTTCCGTTTTCTAAAACATCAAGGGAAACTGCATCATCAAAATCCTTTGCATCATCCCCGTCAATTGTTATGATCAGCTTATCTGTCAAATCTTTTCTGCCTGCTAAATCCCTTTGTTCAACAGTTTTGGGCATACCTTCGGTCTGACGCACAGCCCCTGGTGGAAACTGAGGAATTATATGATATGATTCAAGCAAATCCATAAAAGTCATAGATTTCTTCACTCCGTTTTTTTTGTGTGTATTTTGCCCAATGCCCAAAAGTATATTCATTGACAAAACCGCCCCATTTTGGAGCGGTTTGTTTTTGTTTTAGTTTTTGAACTGATTATTCAGCAGTTTCTGTTTCAGATCCTTCAGCTGCTGCCATATCCTCAGCAGTTATAAGGATGTTTCCGTCTGCATCAACAAGGTTGCCGTCTGCATCAAGAGTTACATCAGCCTGAGTACCTGTTTCTGTCTGAGTTTGTGCCTGTCCTTCATCAGCAACGGTCTTTGTTGTTTTTATTGAGTAAACAGCCAAAACAATTGAGCTGATTACGAACAAGAGAGCAACAACGCCTGTTACCTTTTTGAGAACCTCATCAATTGTTCTGCCTTTGTTCTTGCCAAAAAATGTTTCAGCACCGCCTGCAATAGCGCCTGAAAGTCCCTGCTGTTTACCGTGTTGCATCAAAACTACTGCAATGAGTGCAACAGAAAGAATAACGTGAATAATTATTAAAGTTGTCTGCATTTTATTTTCCTCCTAAATATTTAACACAATTTCAAAAATTCATTTCTTAGTCCTGACCTTTGCGCAAGAACACCGGAACATCAATTCCGTCATCTTCGCTTACTTTGTAGAAATCCTTTTTAATTTCAGGCTTAACTGGTTCAACATCAGGCTCAGAAACAACTGCGTCAGCCTTTTTGTCCACCATTTCTTCTCTCATTGATGCAAAAATTCCTTTGCCTTCATCCTTTGAAAAAATTGATTCAATTTCAGGTTTTGGGCGGAATCCCGGCTCCTTTTTGCCTTCAAATCCTGTGGCAATAACTGTAACCTGAATTTCCTCACCCAAAGATTCGTCAATAATTGCACCGAGAATGATGTTTGCATCACTGTCAGCCGCTTCGGTTATAAGCTGTGAAGCTGTCTGAATTTCCAAAATACCAAGGTCACTTCCGCCGGTTACATTGAGTATAACACCCTTAGCACCCTTGATTGTTGTTTCAAGCAGAGGACTGTTGATAGCCTTTGCTGCTGCATCGTGAGCACGATTTTCGCCCGTTGCCTTGCCGATGCCCATATGAGCATAGCCCGTGTTTTTCATAATTGTCTTAACATCTGCAAAGTCAAGGCTGATAAGTCCCGGTCTTGAAATGAGGTCCGAGATACCCTGAACACCTTGTCTGAGCACGTCATCAGCAGCCTTGAATGAATCTGTGAGTGTGGTTTTTGTTTCGGCTATTTCAAGGAGCTTGTCATTGGGAATAACCACCAAAGTGTCTACCGCATCCTTAAGGTTTTCAATTCCGGCAACAGCATTCTTTGCACGGGTTGCACCTTCAAACCAGAATGGCTTTGTAACAATACCCACAGTGAGTATCCCAAGTTCCTTCGCAATCTCCGCAACAATCGGAGCTGCACCAGTACCTGTTCCACCACCCATACCGGCAGTAACAAACACCATATCAGCATCCTGAATTGCAAGAGCAATTTCATCGCGACTCTCTTCAGCGGCCTTTGCGCCAACCTCGGGAACAGCACCTGCACCAAGCCCCTTTGTGAGCTTTGTTCCAATCTGAATTTTCTGAGGTGCCTTTGAAAGTGACAAATCCTGCTTATCTGTATTTACTGCAATAAATTCAACGCATTTAACATCAGCTTCAATCATTCGGTTTACCGCATTGTTTCCGCCTCCGCCGACGCCAATAACTCTTATCTTAGCTGGTCCTGCCGATTCATTATCAAACTCAAACAAAATAATTCCTCCTATCCTTTAAAGAGCTTGTCCGCATTTTGTGGCTCTCAGTCCTCAATGCTCCACTCCTTTGAATTCGTTGTTTATGTAAAATTCACTCGCAACCCCAACAAAAGGTTACTTTTTCACACTTATATTTAATTTTAGCATTTTATTTCTGTTCTGTCAAGAGAAAACCTTTTATTTAATCCGTCCCCTTGTCAGTTTTTTCTGTTTTTTCTTCAGTTTCTTCCTTTTGGACCCGGTTTTCTTCCTGCTCTGCCGCTTTCAGGGCAAGTCGGTTGAGCCGTTCTTTTTCTCTGGCCCTCTTTTCGAAGTAAATATCAAAGGTTATCCGTCTGATTGATGCCATATTGTTGAACATTCTCACACCAAAAACAATAATTGCTGCAAAATACAGACTTATTCCCAGCAGATTTCCCATATATGTCAAAAGTACCGCAAGAATTGCATTTGAGACAAGGCCCATCATAAAAACATTGAAATTAAATTTCTTATTAAGGTTTGCAAGCAACGCCCCGAAAACCGAATCAAGTGCCGCAACAATTGCAACCGCAACATAGGGAAGTGTTGCAGAACTCAGATTATAGGGAATCAGGAGTCCTAGCAAAACGCCAAGTATTCCCGCTATAACAAAATACATTATTCTGTCACCTCCGGTTCAACAGTCTGTGCAAACTTAAAGTTGCTGGCACCTGTATATTTCTTTATAACAAGCTTGTTGCTCTTCTTTATTGTTACATCAACACCATAAAACACAGTCTGGTCAACGGCACCGCCTGGCATTCTGAGCGCATTCTCCAATGTCTCAGGGTTTCCTATTGCCCTGATTTCAAAGGGTGCTGCAAGCTTTGTGTTATTCACACTCACCGTTGGTCCCGCACAGCGGATTTCACTTGTTGCCAGAATTCTTTCATTGTTTATCGAAAGAGCCTCCGCACCTGACGCACGCAGTTCATTGAGTATGGTGAGAAGATATGAATCGTGAACAATTCCATAACCTTCATCATGAACGATTACATTATTCTGAGCACTGCCGTCTTTAAGCGTAACAATAATTCCACTGCCCGTAACATCTGTAAGTCCGGCAATGGTTTCTGCACGATTAAGCTCCTCCTTCAGGATTTTTGTGGCGCCACCGCTTTCTGATACCTGCTCTCGATATTTTGCCAGGTCATTCTGAAGCTGAACAATTTGCTGAAGCAAGTCCTCATTCTTTTCAAGCTCGGTTTTATATTCCTCCTGCAAGGTTTCAACCCTGTTTGAAATCTGACTTTCAACCGCATTGGTTTTTCTTACGCCCTTGATTTGCCAGGTGATGGCAAATACAAGAATGAATACCATGAACGACATGGATATTTGAAATTTTTGTTTTTTTGTCAAGTTCATTTTTTCTCTGCTTCCTTCTTTGGAAATTTTTTATTCACCCGTTGTTTCCGCATTTTCAGTGGGTTTTTCCTCATTCAGCTCTTTATCCTGGGTTGCATTTTCTTCTTTCTCTTCACTTTCCTCTGTTTCCTCCCGTGGTCCTACATAAAGCTTGTCGCCACGATAATCAAAAAGAGCCTTCTCGTGTTCTGAAATGTTGTCATCAATAACCTTTTTGACAAATTTCAACTTATAATCCAGCTTTTCATAACTTCCCAAAAGCATAAAAAGCCTTGATTCATAGTCAATCTCAATATTGGACAAGTCCTCAAAGTTTATATAATTAACTTTGTCCATCATCTCAAGCTCAGACAAATCTTCCATACATTCAAAAAGCTTTATTGCCCGTTGGTCATCAGGTGCCGCAATATACTCTCCCGGTTTTTGGCTCACCATCTCAATGCCCGAAAGTCTGGCAGCTTTTGGAGCAGTTTTTGCATCCTCTCCTGTCAGAACCTTTATGATTTGACCGTTTTGGTCAAGCATCAGATATTTACCATCCTTTTCAACATAAGCAACCATTTTTGCTTCCTTAACCCATATCTTTATCTTATTAGGGAATATCCTTCGCACATTCGTTTCGGCTATCATAGGATTGGAAGCAAGTCTCTTTTTTACAGCACGAAGATTCACACTGAAAATATTTGTTCCCGTATGCACATCTGCCAGCTTCACAATTTCAGTTTCAGCCATATTCTGCTGACCCACACAAAAAACAGTTTTTACATTGAAAAACGGTGCCTTGAACACAGCAAATATAATTCCTACACAGACAATCAGGAATAATAGCACTATCACACGCCGCTTTGCTCGGTTTTTGCGCTTTTTTTTCATCAGTTCACGCTTTTTTTGTTCGAATTCATTAGTTTCAACAGATTTTGCAGCTTTGGTCTTTTTGGCTTTTCTCACTATCTTCACAGGCACACCTCCTCATAAAACAAGCACAAAGCTTGTCCTATTATATTCGCCATGCCTTCGGCATGGCCTCTCTCATCTTCTCTGTATTGAGGCTCCCAGTCCTGAGAAAACATCCTCAATCCTTTCATAGCCTCTGTCAATATGTTCAAGCCCTGATATTTCAGTATCACCAATAGCAGAAAGTCCTGCTATCACAAGTGCCGCTCCACCACGCAAATCTTCCGCAGTGATTTTTGCTCCCTGAATGTAATTGCATCCCGTCACCGCCGCCAATCTGCCGTCAACAATAATATCAGCACCCATTTTCAAAAGCTGTGGAACGTGCTTGTAGCGGCTCTCGAATATGTTTTCGACAAAAACCGTTGTTCCGTCTGCTGTTGCCAGGGCTGACACAAACAACGCCTGGGCATCTGTGGGAAATCCGGGATATGGCGATGTCATAACTTTCCCCAAGCCCCTGAGCCTTTCATCACACTTAATCCGCACACAATTCGATTTCACATCAACTCTGCAACCTGCATTTTTCAGCATTGAAAGAATAATGCGAATATGCTCCGCATCAATGCCCCGAAGCACAATGTCTCCACCGCAACAAGCGGCAGCACATGCACAGGTTGTGGCAGAAATTCTGTCCGATATTACATTATACTCTACTTTTTTTAATTTTTCAACACCTTTGATATGAATTATTTCAGAACCTGCTCCGGAAATTTTTGCACCCATTGCATTCAGAAAATTCTGCAAATCAACGATCTCGGGTTCTCGCGCAGCATTGGTTATCCACGTTTCCCCATCAGATATTGCTGTAAGCAACATAATATTTTCCGTAGTTCCTACACTGGGGAACAAAAGGTCAATTGTGCAAGGCTTGATTTTGTCAACGGAGCAATAAATGTTTCCACCGATTTCTTCAACCAAAACCCCCAATTCTCTAAAGGCTTTCAAGTGTAAATCAATTGGTCTCATACCTATCGCACAGCCGCCCGGGTATGAAACCACTGCCCTCCTTGCTCTTGACAAAATCGCCCCCAGAAACAATACCGAAGACCGCATGCTGCTCATAAGCTCACTGGAAATCTCATAGCCACTTATATTTTCAGAATTTATCACTGCAATGTTTTTACCATAGTCTGCTTTGCCCCCAAGCTGTCTGATAATCTCAAGTGCCGACCGCGTGTCAGCAAGGTCGGGGCAATTATGTATTATGCTTTTTGAGTCATTTAAAATGGTCGCGGCAAGAATAGGCAGGGCTGCATTTTTTGACCCTTGAACATTAACTTCTCCGTTCAGCTTTTTCCCACCGCAAATTAAAAGTCTGCTCACCGTAACACCTCCACCGGATTTCTCGTTTCATACCTACATACTATGTAGTTTCCGAAAAAAGGTGTTACCTTGACTTTTAATCTTTTGAAAGTTCCTTCAGCAATTTGTAAATTTTGTCTGTTGCATCCACGATGCCGATACTTTTTGAGCCTCTGCTCATTTTTGCAAGGACATCTTCATCCCCCAAAATATATTCAACAGCTCTTGAAAGAGTTTCCTGAGAAAGGTCTTTCTCGCATATTACAACAGCTCCGCCCGACTTCTCAACCGCACGTGCATTGTGTTCCTGATGATTGCCTGCCACATATGGCGACGGAATGAGTATTGCCGCTTTTCCAAGGGCTGTCATTTCGCTCACAGATCCACCTGAACGTGCAATAATCAAATCTGCGGCATTCAATGCCAAATCCATATCATATATATATTCCGACACCGAAATCCTTTGGTATCTGCTCAGATCAATGCCATTTTTCTCAAATCTCGAAATAACATTTTCATATTGATTATTTTTTCCCGTGGACATAATAATCTGATAGTTCTCCGCATCTGCTATGCCAGATATCCAATCAACCGCCACATCATTTATTTTCTGAGCACCAAGGCTTCCGCCAAAAATCAAAATTACTTTCCCTTCATCAAGACCTAATTTTCGCTTTGCAGAAAACTGATTTTCTGCAAGTATTGACGGTCTGACCGGGTTTCCCGTAAGTTCAACACGATGGCTGTGAGGCAAAAACTCTTCGGCATCCTTCATGCTCAAAGCCACCACATCAACAAACCTCGAAAGAATTCTTATGGTGGCGCCAGGATATGCGTTTGCTTCGTGAACAAGAGTGGGATACTTCATCATCGCTGCTGCTAAAAGCACGGGGCCCGTCACATAGCCACCCGTTCCCATAACCACATCGGGTTTAAAATCCTTTATAATTTTCTTCACACGCCTGATTCCATCAAAAATTTCCCCAACAGTTTTTATGTTGCGAAAGCTGAGTTTTCGTTCAAAGCCGTGGATTTTTATGAATTCAATATCATAACCTTGCTTTGGAATCAAGGTTTTTTCCATTCCGTTTTCTGTTCCTATAAACAAAAATTCACTGTCGGGTTCTTTCTGCTTAATATAATTTGCAACCGCAATTGCAGGGTTTATGTGACCTGCAGTTCCGCCACCTGCGAACAGAATTCTCATACAAAATCAGTCCTTCCGTTAAAAAATCAGAGCTTGCTGTGTTTTGAAACATTGAGGACAATTCCCATCTCAGCCATAGTTATAGCAAGAGCCGTTCCTCCATAACTAAAAAATGGAAGAGGCATTCCCGTCACCGGAATTGAGGATGTTACAACCGCAATGTTGACAAGTGCCTGTATGGCAATCAAAGAAATTATCCCAGTAGTCAGCAGTGTTCCAAAAAGGTCAGGAGCTTTAAGCGCAATCTTAACCCCTCTTGCAATAAGAAATATGAACATCAAAGACACCAAAATTGCACCAAGTAATCCAAATTCCTCAGCCAGAATGGAAAAAATAAAGTCGTTCTGCGGTTCAGGGATATTCAGATATTTTTGTCTGCTCTGTCCAAGACCTGCACCAAAAATACCTCCCGAACCTATGGCATAAAGTGATTGAACCACCTGCCATCCTGAACCCTGAATATCTTCAAAAGGATCAAGGAATGACAACACTCGTGCAAGTCGATATGGTGACTTGATTACAACAAGTATGAGAACCGGTATCACTGGCAAACAAAGCAAAAGGAAGTGCCCGATTTTTGCTCCTGCCACAAACAAAAGGACCACACAAGATGCCACAATCAGCATTGTACAGCTGAAATGCGGCTCCATCATAATTATAACCGCAACCACACCTATGATTGCTATGTACATAAGGAATACCCCAAAGTTTTTCAATTCCTCATAGTTTTTTGACAAACTGTATGAGAAGAACACTATCATCGCAATCTTCGCCACCTCAGATGGCTGGAAGTTTATGGGGCCTATATATATCCAACGTCTTGCATCATTAATTTTTCGTCCTATGCCGGGCACAAGAACAAGAAGAAGCAGCAAGATACTTCCGCAAAGAGCAGGTAATGCCCATTTCTTAAGCTTTTGGTAATCGTAATTTGCGGTAACAAACATTCCCACACTGCCGAGTATCGCCCAAAGTAACTGCTTTTTGAAATAATAGAAACTGTCATGATTGGTTGCCTCACTTGCAAATGCAATGGGGCTGCTGGCGCTGAGCACCATGAGAAGTCCAAAAGCCAACAAAATATAAACTGCCACCAGGAACTGAATGTCCGCCCCCTTGGTGGCCGTAGCAAAGCTACGCAGCTTTTCTGTCATCTGGCTGCTGCTCTTTATTTTTATTCTGTTTGAAGTTGTTTTTTTTCGTACCCGTTTCATAACTTCAAGGTCAACCCTTCCAAATCATATTTAACGCTGAAACGCTATGCCAAAAATCCTATCAGACATAAAGCTACAGTTACCATCGAAAATACTCCCACAATTTTCACTTCATTCCAACCGCACATTTCAAAGTGATGGTGAATGGGACTCATTTTGAAAATTCGTTTTCCTGTCTTTTTGAACCACGCCACCTGAATAATCACAGAAAGCGATTCCATAACATACACAAACCCAACAATCAGTAAAAGTAGCGGATTTTTCATATAAATTGCCATTGCCGACACAGCTCCACCCAAAAACAAAGAGCCCGTATCACCCATAAATACTTTGGCCGGGAACTTGTTGTAAATCAAAAATCCGCCCAAACCGCCAATTAATGCCGAGCTGAAAATACAAACCGGAACCGATTCTGAAAAATTCGACGTTATGCAATAAAAAACACTTACCACCAAGGTTATACAAGTTGCCAGTCCATCAAGACCGTCTGTGAGGTTGACACTGTTTGTCGCCGCCAACATAACCAAAACAATAAAAGGAATATAGATAATCGGATGAAGGCTTATTTCCAAACCCATAAATGGAATTTGAATGCTTGTGTCAATAATCCCACCACTCAGCATCCACACAGAAAACAACAATGAAACCAAAACTTGAAGAGAGAATTTCTGCGCTGCTTTGAGGCCCAGATTGCGCTTTAAAATAACCTTTATGTAATCATCAACAAATCCGATTGCACCAAAGCCCAATGCAGCAAGAAACATGGTAACAAGACCCATCAAAGCTTTGCTGTCCCTTTGAATACCAAATATCCATATTCCCAAAAATCCTGCCACCAGTAAGCCTGCTATAAAAATAAAACCGCCCATGGTAGGTGTACCAGATTTGGCCTGATGCCACTTGGGACCTTCTTCCCTTATTTCCTGGCCAAACTTCAGCCTATGCAGCAGCGGTATCAGGAAAATTCCGCATATTGCCGCAACAACAAAAGAGATTAATGCAATGGTAAGTGATTTAATCATTTTATCCTCCGCTTTATCCTATTCTTTCATATCTTTTTCAATGATAAATTCTGCAATTTCTTCGAGTTTCATTCCTCTTGAACCCTTGAACAAAATCACATCATTTTCTTTTATTATATCCATTATGTGAGCTTTTGCTGTGTTATTGTCATAAAACACATAAATTTCAGATGAGCTGAAACCGCCCTCAATAGCGCCCTTCGCCACAAGTTTTGCATGGGGACCAACTGCGACAAGGCAATCCAAATCGTATTCTGCAGTGAGTCTACCCACCTCAAGATGTGCCGTTTCCGAATAATCCCCAAGTTCGAGCATATCTCCCAAAACCGCAACCCTTCTTGATGGCGCATCGGCTGTTTTGGGTTTTGTCACTGACAAAACTTCAAGTCCTGATTTCATTGAGGTCGGACTTGCATTATAACAATCCTTAATCAAAACAAAATTATTGAGTGTTTCTATATTCTGTCTCATTCCCTCAGGTTTGAAATCTGCAATTCCGTCAACAATGTCCTCCATTGACATATTATACTTTTCACCGGTCAAAATTGCCGCCAGTGCATTATACACATGGTGAACACCCGGAGCATTTACTGTTATACTATAAATTTCTCCATCCGTTTTCACGTCAAAGCTTGTTCTGTCGGGATATTTTTTCACATTAAAAGCAACAATATCACACGCCTGATTTTCAATGCCATAGGTCAGTGTCTCATAGGGCAAGCCGCCAACAGTTTCCCAAAGCAACTTGTCATCACCATTCAGTATAACCGTTCCGTCATCTTTTGGCAATCCCTCAAGAATTTCCAGTTTAGCCTTGAGGATGTTCTCCTGAGAGCCAAGATGTTCTATATGCGAAAAACCTATGTTTGTTATAACCGCCGTTTCAGGGGCAGCAATCCGGGTTAGCCTTGAAATCTCACCAAAGGCACTCATTCCCATCTCAAACACCGCTATTTCATTTTCATTTGACATTCTAAAAACCGTGAGTGGCAATCCAATCTCATTATTGAAATTACCCTGAGTTTTCATCACATTATATCTTTTTTCAAGAACGCAGGAAATCATATCTTTTGTGCTTGTCTTTCCCACGCTGCCTGTAATAGCTACTGCTGGGATTTGGAACAGACTTCTGTAGTATGTTGCAACATCTCTGAGCGCTTTATAAGTATCATCCACAACAACAACCGGAAGTTTGTCTGTGTTTTCAAACTCTTTGTCAACAATGCAACAAACTGCGCCCGCATTCAAAGCCGCTGCCACAAAGTTGTGCCCATCAAATTTCTCACCGCGAAGGGCAACAAAAACTGAATTTTCACATATCTTTCTGCTGTCCGTCAAAACCTCGGCTGCCACAATGCTTGCATCACAGTTTTTACATTCTCCGCCGCAGGCCTCTGCAATGCGGCTTAATGTCATAATATTTTCCAACTTTAGCCCCCCTCAGCCAAAAGAAATCTGATTGTCTGTTCTACTTTTCAGATGTGTCTACCAATTTAAGAACAATTTCTCTCTCATCAAAAACAATTGTTCTGTCCTTCAAAATCTGGTAAGGCTCGTGACCTTTTCCCGCAAGGAGAATTATATCATCCTTTTTTGCATTATCCAAAGCAAATTCAATAGCCTCAAATCTGTTTTCAACAACTGCATATCGACAATCTGTTTCCCGAAGACCTGCCAGGATATCCTCAATAATCGCTCCCGGTTCTTCACTTCGCGGATTGTCACTTGTCACCACGCAAAAATCAGACAGTTCTCCTGCAATTTTGCCCATCTGCGGTCTTTTTGTTTTATCTCTGTCGCCACCGCAGCCGAACAATGTCACAATTCTGCCTTTCGCAAAACCACGGATCGCATTCAAAATATTCAAAAGTCCATCAGGAGTGTGTGCATAGTCAATAATAACCGTATAATCCGTGTTGGTTTCAACAACTTCAATCCTGCCCTTTACACCCTTTGCGGTTTTTAAACCGTCTGAAATTTCCTTCAGTGACAGACCTGCAGCAATGCAGCAACCTGCCGCTGTGAGCGCATTATAAACAGAAAATCCACCTGGTATTGAAAGGCTCACTCTTTCGCATTCATCACTCAATATCATATCAAATTCCACTCCGGTTGCCCGGTATACAATGTTTTCAGCCTTTAAATCAGCATCAGTTTTTGCTGAATATGTCAATATATCACAGCTTGCATTTTTCTGGAGCAACTCACACGCCTCATCATCGGCATTAAAGAGACCTTTTCGACATTTTTTGAAAAGTTCTGCCTTTGCAAGCACATAGTTCTCCATCGTTTCGTGAAAATCAAGGTGGTCCTGTGTTACGTTTGTGAAGGCTCCAATGTCAAATTCACATGATGCAACTCTGTCAAGGGCAAGTGAATGTGAGGACACCTCCATAACAACTGTATCAACTCCTTCATCCGCCATGCGTCTGAACAGCTTCATAAGTTCCAGAGAATCAGGGGTTGTGTGATAAGATGGAATAACCTCATCACCTATCATATTCTGATTTGTTCCGATAAGTCCCACCGTCTGTCCGCTATTTTCAAGAATTGACTTTATCAGGTAGGTCGATGTAGTTTTTCCGTTTGTTCCCGTCACTCCTATCAACTTAAATTTTTTGTAAGGATGCTCATAAAAAGCTGCGGCAATGCAGGACAGAGCATATCTGGTGTTTTTGACAACAACCGTTGTTGCCGCCGTTTCTTCTATGGGTTTTTCAGCAACCACAGCCACCGCTCCGCGTTCCAATGCATCACAGGCATAATCGTGTCCATCAGTTTTGAAGCCGCTTATGCACACAAACAAATCCCCCGGCTTTACTTCCTTGGAATTGAAGGCAATTCCCGACACCCTCACATCTATATTACCTTGAACCTGAAGAATTTCAATTCCGTTTAATAACTCAGATAATATCATATGCTTATCCTCCGCTTTTTATAAATTCAAGTCTAATCTCTCACCTCTGAATACTTAAAGTCCAGAGTGACAATAGTTCCCGGCTCGACCACAGTTCCTGCTGCAGGTGACTGCGATGAACAAATTGCTATTCCCGTTACATTTGAAAGACCTTTTATTCGTACATTTAGTCCTGCATTTGTTATTCCCTTGTTCGCCTCTGATGCAGAGCAACCTACAACATCAGGAATGGTAACAGACTTTTGTATTTCCTCTCCCTCGGTGTACGCAACAACCTTGGAGTTCTTAGCAAGCTTTGAATATGGCTTTGGAACCTGGTCCAGAACAACATCGCCCTGACCACGGAAGGTTATGTTGACGCCAACTTTTTTTAGCTCTGCCTCTGCCTCTTTTCGTGACATTCCCGTCACATCAGGAACTGTTATATCAATCATTGCCAGTTCTTCCTGAGTGTATTCCGGTTCAACACCCAAATACTGCAGACTCTCCTCGAGAATGTTTTTAACAACCGGTGCTGCAATCAAGCCTCCATAATATGTTGAGCCCACAGGAGGCTGGTCCAGAATCACCAAACACACGATTTCCGGGTCATCGGCGGGTGCAAACCCCACAAATGAAGCCACATACTTTCCGTTTCCGCGTGGCTGTTTTTCTGATGTTCCGGTCTTTCCTGCTATGCGGAAGCCTGCAAGATATGCATTCTTACCACCGCCGACAGAAACCACCGACTCCAAAATTCCGCACATAGTTTTGCTGGTTTCTTCAGATATAACCTGACGCACAACAGTTGGTTTTATTTCTTCAATAACATTTTGGTTTTCATCTACCAGTTTTTTCACAAGGTGCGGTTTCATAAGTTTTCCGCCATTTGCAACAGCTGAAACCATTGTCACCATTTGAAGAGGTGTGACATTGAAACTCTGTCCAAAAGATGATGTTGCAAGGTCAATTTCCTTAAAATTCGACACTTCGTGAAAGATACCGTTTGTTTCACCGGGCAACTCAATGCCGGTTTTATCACGGAAACCAAATCCTTCAAGATACTTAATAAACTTTTCTCTGCCGACTCTCGCCCCAACCTCAATAAACACAGGGTTGCAGGAATTCTGAACCCCTTGAACAAAAGTCTGTGCACCGTGTCCGTTTCTGTTTGCACAGCTTATTCTTCTGTCAGCTACCTTAATGGAACCTCCACAGTAAAAGTGATCATTAAGTCCCACTGCGTTTTCTTCAAGAGCCATTGATGCAACGGCTATTTTGAAAGTTGAACCTGGTTCATAAGAGTCAACAACCGCCTTGTTTCTTCTCAAAAACTGTGTAACCTCTGTGAGTTTTGCACTATATTCAGCCCCATTCAGAGTTTCTAATTCCTTTTTGATGTCAGGATATTTTTCTTCAACCGCCGGAGTTATTTCAAAGGGCTGATTCAAGTCATAATCCGGTTTGGTTGCCATCGCGAGAATTTCACCCGTTTTCACATTCATCACAATTGCCGCTGCGCCCTCTTCAAGACCGTTTTCAATTCTTGCGTTTTCAAGGTGCTTTTCCGCAAAATGCTGAATTGTTTCATCAATGGTGAGGACAACACTATTCCCCGGCTTTGCCGCATAGTAGCTTTCATAGTTATCCGGGAGTTCAAGACCTGCGGTGAGATTGGCAGAAACGATTCTTCCAGGCACGCCTTTCAACTGCTCGTCATAAACCATCTCAATGCCTTCAAGGCCATTGTTGTCATTACCAACAAATCCAATCACCTGAGATGCAAAGTTCCCATAGGGATAATATCTTTTTGTGTCTTCAGAGAATTTCACGCCTTCAATACTATATTTGTTGACATACTCTCTCAGTGCATCAGCCTCGTCCTTTTCAACCTTCCTTTTTATATATTCAAAATTGGATTCTCGGTTTATTCTTTTCAGCACAGACTCATATTCAAGATCCAGTATTTCAGCCATATTCCGCGCAATTTCCTCAGCACTCTGCTTGGTGTTCTCGCGAACATTCTTAGGGGTTATGCTGATGGTTTCAACGCTGAGGTTGTTAGCGATAATCTTCATATTCCTATCATAAATGAGCCCTCTTTCGGGGGTAATAACATTGTCACTTGTCTGTTGTTCCCTTGCCGCCAGCGACAGTTCCTCGCCACGCACAATCTGAAGCCATGCCACTCTGACCATTAAAGCACAGAAAAGGAAGACTGCCCCTGCGAGCAGCCATCCTATTTTTTTTCTTTGTGTAAATGTACTTTGTTCTTTTTGCACCGTAATTACCTCCAAAGGAATCAAACTATGCTCAGTTTATGCCCATATGTAATTATATTGGATGCAACAATTCAAATATACCAAAACAAACCCATCTTTATTTAAATATGTTCATCGCGCTGGTAATTGTTCCCGTAACACCTTTCATTGCAACCTTAGCATCTGAGTTTTCTTCTTTTGCATATGTTTTTGCAAAGTCGCCCTGCTGCATATCTACATAGAACATCTGATATCTTTCAGGTCTCACCATTCCGAATTTTTCATTTGCCACATTCTGAAGCTGTTCCAAATCCACTGCCTTGTCAATCTTAACCTGAAGGTCCTGATTGGTGGCAACAATATCGTTATATTCCTTCTCAAGCTGCGCAATTCCATTGTAAGCTTCATTTATTTTCACATATCCGTTCACAATCAAAAATGCAACTGCAAAGCAAAATGCAATCCGAACTAACCCCGCAAACTTAAATCCCGAAGTTCTTGATATGCTTCTTTTTTCTGTTTTTCTTTCTTTTGTGTGAAGTCGTTCTTTTTCCGTCTGTCTTTTTGTTTCAAAATCCCAATCCAGTTTGTATGCACTGCTTGTATTGTACTTATACAAATTTGACATTTTGATGCTTCACCTCATTCTCTTATATCTTTTTAACCGCCCTGAGCTTTGCACTGTGGGCACGCATATTGTTCTCAAGTTCTGTTTTTCCCGAAATAATTGGCTTTTTGTTCACCAGCTTAACACTTGGCTTTTTTCCGCAAACACAAATCGGAAAATCTTTGGGACATTCACACCCCGATGCCAGTTCTGCAAAGGTCTGCTTGACAATTCTGTCTTCAAGGGAGTGAAAGGTTATGACCGACAAAACCCCTCCGGGTTTCAGCACCTCGACAAAATCTCTCAAAGCTTGTCCCAGAAGTCCTAGTTCGTTGTTTACTTCAATGCGTATAGCCTGAAAAGTTCTTTTTGCCGGATGCTTGTCTGCAAATCTCATTTTTGCAGGTATTGCACTTTTTATGATGTCGCTTAGTTGAAAGGTCGTTTCAACCGGTCTCTCCTCACGTGATGTCACAATAGCACGAGCAATCTGTCTTGCAAAACGTTCCTCGCCATAATCAAATATTATTTTCGAAAGCTGTGACTCGGAATACTCATTGACAATCTCAAAGGCTGACATCTTGTCCTCACGGTTCATCCGCATATCAAGACGGGCATCCATATTGTAACTAAAGCCACGTTCTGCTGTGTCAAGCTGAGGTGACGAAACACCCAAATCAAGAATTGCACCATCAATCTTTTCAATTTGTTTTTCTTTAAGTATCCTTTTTATATCAGCAAAGTTGCTGTGCACAATGTTGACAATATCACCAAATTCGCAAAGTCTTTGCGATGCCGCAGCAATCGCCGTCTTGTCCCTGTCTATGCCGATGAAGATTGCACCTTCTGACAGCTTTGAACAAACCAGGCTTGCGTGTCCGCCACCGCCCAATGTTCCGTCAACATATATCCCCTGAGGCTTAACCTCAAGAAGATTAACGCTTTCATCAAGCAAAACTGAGATATGATGGAAATTTGCACTCATAATCCAAGTCTCTCCATCGCATTTTCAATTTCTTCAGATTCCAGTGATGGGTCGTTCATATATTTTTCCCATTCATCCTTGTTCCAAATTTCCATACAATTTGAAACACCAACAATAACAATCTCTTTTTTGAGATCTGCATATTCGCGATACGCAGGGGGAATTACCACTCTGCCCTGTGTGTCAATTTCGCATTCCGTCGCCCCCGCAAAGAAAAATCTGCGAAGTTTCCGTGCATCTGCACCCCTGAGCTCAAGTAGTTCAGCCTTGAAGCTTTCCCATTCTTCCTTCGAATATGCGCAAAGACAGTCATTGACACCTTTGGACAGCACAAAAGTTCCACCAAGGTCATCTCTGAACTTTGATGGAATGCTTACTCGACCTTTTGTGTCAAGGTTATGAAAATATTCACCGATAAGCATAGCCTTTTCTCCTTGCGCCATTCGCAGCAAATTTTATACCACTTTGTGGAATTTCATTCCACTTCATTCCACTTTCTTCTATAATACTACACTTCTTCTTATTTTGCAATAGTTTTTTGAAAAAATTTTAAAAAAATTGTAATCTTTTTGTAACAAAAAAGGAACGCAGCAAAATGCTACGTTCCACACCCCGTCAGGGCATTAATTTGTTACATATTTTCCACTGTTCAAAGTCATCAATCGTCCGTTTATTCATTCATTCGTGTCATCCTTATCAAGAAAAAATTTCTTTACAAAACTTGAGTTTTATATTATAATAAGTGACAATTTTACTATATCTTTCAAAAAAGGATGTGTTTTTATGGAAAAACTCAACAGAAAATATGGTTTAACCACTGCCATATGTATGGTGGTTGGAACAGTTATTGGTTCCGGAGTCTTTTTCAAAGCGCAAAATGTTTTGACAGCAACCGGCGGAAACATGCCCCTGGGAATTGTAGCATGGGTTATTGCCGGTCTCATTATGATAATATGTTCGGCACAATTTGCTGTTATGGCAACAAGATATGAAAAGGTCAGCGGTGTTGTTGACTATGCAGAAGCTACATGCGGCAAGAGCTATGCTTATTATATTGCATGGTTTATGGTAAACATTTATTATCCCGGCATGACATCGGTTCTCGCATGGGTTTCGGCAAGATACTTCGGCGTTCTTTTGGGCTGGAATCTTGCAGGCCCCGAGGTTATGGCTCTGTCCGGCTTCTTCCTCATCGCTTCTTACACCATGAACGCTCTTTCCCCCAAGCTGGCGGGTAAGTTCCAGGTCAGTGCCACCGTTGTCAAGCTGATCCCCATCGTTCTGATGGCTGTCGTGGGCACTGTTGCCGGTCTTGCAAACGGCACTCTTACAAACAACTTTACAACAGTGGTTACCGAAGCCGTGGGCGGCAGCGCAAGCAGCGGACTGTTTGCGGCAATCGTTGCTACAGTTTTTGCTTATGAGGGCTGGATCGTTGCAAC
>JAZRNM010000037.1:0-62980 GCA_045648205.1 Clostridia bacterium | reverse complement strand
CAATCATCGCAAAGGCAGAGCCACATTGCTTTATGCCTCAGCCAAAGGTGGCTTCGGTTGTTATCCGTCTGGAGGTTCAGGACAAACCCACCGTTTCGGTAA
This sequence comes from Clostridia bacterium, assembly GCA_045648205.1. Classification (GTDB taxonomy): domain Bacteria; phylum Bacillota; class Clostridia; order Monoglobales; family Monoglobaceae; genus SIG440. The sequence continues at coordinate 62,878 of JAZRNM010000037.1, read as the reverse complement.
ATGACAAAAAACTTATGTTTGCAATAATAAAATCAGCATTCGGACAAAGACGAAAGACTCTCCTCAACGCACTTTCGAAGAGTCCTTATATCAATATGGGAAAGGATTCCGTCCAGAAAGCTCTCGAAGAAATGGGGCTTGACCCAAACATACGAGGAGAAAAACTGAGCCTTTCAGAGTTTGCAAGGCTGTCAGATATTTTAGGAGGTATTTAAAAATGACAAGTAAGGAAAGAGCATATTTAAAGAGTCTGGCAAGTAAAATCCCCAGCCTTTATCAAATAGGAAAAGATGGAATAGGTGAAAACATGGTGGAGCTCATCTCAAATGCACTCCTTGCCCGTGAGCTCATCAAGGTTCACGTGCTTGAAAACTCCCTGATGGATGTCCGTGAGGCAGCAGAGGAGCTGGCAGAAAAAACAGGCGCACAGGTAGTCCAGACCATCGGCAACAAATTTGTCCTTTATAAGCGGTCTGAGAAGAACCTCTGCGAAATGTAACACAATTTGACACAAATTGCGGTTTGTGATAGAATAAGCTACAATATAATTGACGAAAGGCAACGATTCAAATGAGTATATTCGGGAAAAAAGGGAAAATCATTCTTTCAATAGTTTGCTTATTTTGTTTGGTCCTCGCCACCGTTGGCGGTGTTTTGTCCGCACAACTTGTTGCCGGGCTTTATCTTGGCGATGAAATAACCCTGGCATCACTTGACAAGCAGGACAAAGATGTGGGCATTGTCAACATTTTGCTTCTTGGAGTTGACAAGGGCGGAATGAGAAGTGACACCACAATGCTTGTGAGCCTCAATGGCCGCACAGGCAAAGTAAATATTCTCTCCATCCCCCGTGACACCCGTATTCAGATGGGCAAGGGCTACCAAAAGATTAATGCAGCAATCGGCATTGGTGCACAAGAGGTTGCAAGGGGCAACATTCAGGAGCCCGAGGAATTGAGCGTTCAGAAGGTAAAGCTCCTGACCGGACTTCCCATTCACTATTTTATGAGTGTCAACTTTGACGGATTCAAGGAGATAATCGATGCCCTTGGCGGTGTTGATTTTGAGATTCCCTTCCATATGAAATATGATGACCCCATTCAGAACCTTCACATTGACTTGCCAGCAGGAATGCAGCATCTTGACGGAGAGGCAGCACACGATTTTGTGAGATTCAGACAGGGCAACCCAGGCTACAAGGGATATGCAACGGGCGATTTGGGCAGAATAGAAGCTCAGCAGGCCTTCGTCAAGGCTCTCATCAAGCAAAAGCTTCAGCCAAAATATTTACTTAAAGCAGGCGAGCTGTTTGAGGTTGTCTGCAAAAATGTCCGCACCAACTACACAGCAAGAGATTTGGTAAAGCATCTGGGTTCAATCAGCAAAATTGACTCCGAAAACGTAAAAATGCATCAGCTCCCCGGTGCTCCTCAGATGATAGGTGGAGTTTCATACTATTTGTGCAATGACGCAAAAATGCGTGAATTGGTGGAAACGGTTTTCAGCCCCACGGCTGTGGAGAATACCGAAACAACAGAGGACACCAAATAAAGCGGAAAGGCTGAGTAAAATTACTATGAGAATTTTAATGGCTACTATGCAATTGGATATAGGCGGCGCAGAAACCCATATTGTTGAGCTTTCAAAGGCTCTGGCAAGACGTGGCATTGAGATTTGCGTGGCATCAAACGGCGGTGCTTATGTCCGCGAGCTTGAGGAGGCAGGCATCAAACACTTTGATGTTGCACTCCACAACAAGGCTATCGGGTCGGTTCTGAGTGCCTACAAAAAGCTTGAACGAATCATTTTGGATTACAAGATTGACGTGGTTCACGCTCATGCCCGAATTCCGGGATTCTTGTGTGGTCTGCTCCAAAAGAAATATAATTTCAGATTTGTCACCACTGCACATTGGGTTTTCAACACAAGATTTCCTTTCAATCTCCTGAGCAATTGGGGACAGCGTTCCCTGGCGGTTAGTGACGACATCAAAAAATATCTCATTGACAACTATGGTTGCGAAGCGGACAACATCCGCGTAACCATCAACGGCGTTGATATGGAGAAGTTTTCTGAAAATGTAGATTTTTCGGATGTGGCAAAAGAATTTAGCTTTGGCGAAAACAAAACACGAATTGTTTATGTGAGCCGAATGGACACAGACCGCAGCTTTGCAGCACATAAGCTCATTGAAGCCGTTCCATTTCTGCTTGAAAAAATACCCAATCTTGAGGTTGTTATTGTGGGCGGCGGAAACGATTTTGCATCAATAAACGAAGAAACCGAAAATATGAACGCAACGCTTGGCAAACGCATCATAATTGCCACCGGCGGCCGCACAGATATAAACAAGTTTGTGGCATCGGGTGACGTTTTTGTTGGTGTAAGCCGCGCAGCACTTGAGGCTATGGCGTGCAGAAAGCCTGCAATAATAGCAGGCAATGAGGGTTACATCGGCATTTTTGATCAAAACAAGCTCCAGATATCCATTGACACAAACTTCTGCTGTCGAGGATGTGAAATGACCACAATGGAGCAGCTTCGTGACGACCTGCTCAAGGTTCTTGCCCCTGAAAATGCGGACTGGAAAAATTCTTTGGGAGATTTTTCCCTTGAAACTGTGAAAAAATATTACTCGGTTGAAACAATGGCAGACGATGCCATAAAAATGTATGTTTCAATTATCAAGAACTCAAAAATAAACGAGGTTTCGGTTGAGGAACTTTCAGATATTGAAAAATATCTCCCTCACGGAAACAGCAAACGCACCACAGATGTTGTGCTTTCGGGATACTATGGCTTCCACAACAGCGGTGATGACTCAATTTTGTGGTCGATCATCAAAATTCTGAAGGAGAAGTGCCCCAACATTTCCATAACAGTTCTCTCAAAAAACCCTCAGGAAACCTCGAAAATATATGGAGTTGATTCCATAGACAGATTTAATATTGGCAAGATAATCAGGCTTCTAAGGCGAACAAAATTGCTTATAAGCGGCGGTGGAAGTCTCCTTCAGGACATAACAAGCTCAAAATCTCTTTATTATTATCTGTTTATTATGTGGACAGCAAAGCTTTGCGGAGCAAAGGTTATGCTTTATGCCAACGGTATTGGTCCAATCAGAAGGAAGGGAAACCTGAGACTTGTAAAAAATGCGGTAAACAGAGCTGACCTTGTCACCCTGCGCGAAAAAGCCTCAAAAGAGGAGCTTTCTCCGATTTTGGAGGACAGAATTCCTGTTTTTGTGACAGCTGACCCAGTTTATTCATTGGAAAACGCCGACCAAGGCTTGGTCGAAACAGCCCTTAATGACGCAGGGTGTACTCCCGAAAAAGAATTTTTCATAATCTCGGTGAGGGAATGGAAAAGCAGCGACGAAGCTTTTGTAGAAAAAGTTTCTGACTTTGCCCGCCTTGTTTCTGAAAAATATAATGTTTTTCCTTTGATTTTGCCTATGCAGAATCCCTATGACAGAAAAATCTCAGAAAGTCTTTCCGAAAAAATCACCGTTCCCTGCGGAATTTTCAAAAGAGAACTTTCTCCTCAGACAATTCTTGGAATAGTGGGAAAAGCAAAATTTGTTCTGGGAATGAGGCTTCACACACTTATTTATGCAATAAAAAACAATGTTCCCGTAATCGCTCTTGATTACGACCCAAAGGTAAGTGCTGTTATGGAAGCTGCTGAACAAAGTTTTTCAATGAATGTGGAGGAAATAGACACAGATAAGCTTCTTTCCTTTGCTGACGAAATTTTTGAAAACAGAGATACCATTTGCCAAAAGCTCTCCGAAAAAAGCACACAGTATAAGATTTTGGCAAACAAAAATGCTGAAATGGCAATTGACCTTATCAAATAGTCCGCTTTTTGCATATAATAATAGAAATCAAAAAGATATAAAGGAGAAATGTACTATGAAAATATGCGTGTTTGGCGCAGCCAGCAACGAAATTGATAATTCATATATAGCTGAGGTAGAAAAACTTGGCGAAGCAATGGCAAAGAATGGACATTCTCTTGTTTTTGGTGCCGGCGGACACGGACTTATGGGCGCCGCAGCGCGCGGCGTACGCAAGGGTGGCGGAGACGTTTTTGGAATAATTCCCCAATTTTTCCGTGACGAGAACATAGAAGAAATTTTTGATGATTGCACCGAGCTCATATTCACCGAAACAATGGCAGAAAGAAAAACAAAAATGGAAAATCTTTGTGATGCCTTTGTTGTGGTTCCCGGTGGGATTGGAACTTTTGAGGAGTTTTTCCAGGTGCTGACGCTCAAACAGCTTGGCAGACACTCAAAAGCGATTGTGCTCTATGACATAAACGGCTATTACAAAAATCTTGAAGCCTTTCTGCAGCTCTCAGTTGATGAGAGATTCATTCGTGACGGCTGCAAAAACCTGTACGAATACTGTGCCACCCCCGATGGAGTTCTTGATTTTCTCGAAAACTACCACAAGCCACATCTGGATGTTCACGAATTGAAGCTTGGATAATTCATTAATTTGGGTAATAAGTAAAACCCGCACACGTGAGCGTGCGGGTTTTTTCATATTCTTTTCTCTTCTCTATTCTCTTTTATCTGTTCTCTGGAAACGACAATTTTTAGTGAAAAGTGAAGAGAGCATAGTGAATAGCTAAGAGTACAAAAAGAAACGACAACTTTCTACGGAAAATTGTCGTTTCTTTTTGGTGACTCCTAGGGGATTCGAACCCCTGTAGCCGCCGTGAGAGGGCGGAGTCTTAACCACTTGACCAAGGAGCCACATATTAAATTTGTTGTGAAAACCCGTGTAAAATACACGGGTTTTCAGCTTGGTAGCGGTAACTAGATTCGAACTAGTGACACTACGGGTATGAACCGTATGCTCTAGCCAACTGAGCTATACCGCCATATATTCGTCCAAAGGACAAGGATTATCATAACACACTTTTTTTAATATGTCAAGAGATTTTTTCAATTTTGTAAAAAAATCGGGGCTGAGCCAAAACTCAGTCCCGTTCAGACAAATCACTAAATCAAGCTTGCAAGAGTTTTGATGCAGTTCACGCAAACAAGCTTTTTCTTATACATTATGGTGTCCTCCACCTCTCCGCAAAAAATGCACGCAGGCTCATATTTTCCAAGTATGATTTTTGTGTCGTCCACAAAAATTTCAAGTGCATCCTTTGGCTCAATCCCAAGCTTGTTGCAGATTTCCTTTGGAATAACAATTCTGCCCACTGTGTCAACATTTCTGATAATCCCTGTGTTTCCCTTGGAAATTCGGCCTGACAAATCAGAATGCTTTTCAAGAATAATATTGGAACCGTCAACAAAAATTTCCAAAGCACCCTTTGCCTCAATGCCCAATGTGTTGCACAGTTCCTTCGGAATAACAATTCTGTCCAGTGTATCTACGTGTCTCACAATACCTGTCGATTTCATTCTTAACAGCTCCTTCGTTTTTTGAAAATTGATGGGATAAAATGGAAAAAGTTGTCCGTTTTGTCCTCTTTTTTTAATCATATTACCATATTTGTAAAATAAAGTCAATAGTTTTTGGAAAATTTTTTATATTTTTGTAAAACGTCGAAAAGGAGCAAAAAAAGAGAAGCCGAACAACGTGTTCTGCTTCTCAAAATTGTCTAATTATTTTCTGCCACATAAAACCTGACAAGCTCTTCTAAGATTTCATCAGTTTCAAGTTTTTGAATCAAGCTTCTTGCACCATTGTGGGCAGTAATATAAGAGGGATCTCCGGACATTATATAACCCACAATCTGATTTATTGGGTTGTAGCCCTTTTCAGTTAAGGCCCTGTGGACAGCAAGTATCAGTTCTCTGGTGTTGAGTTTTTCCTTGTCCACATGGAACTTCACAGTTTTTGAAAGATTTGTTTTATCCATACCAATTCCCCCTTATGTGCTAATTGTAACATATAAACTCTTTTTTTACAATAGCCAGAACATTAATTTTTTATTACAAATTTGTTACTTCCGATGTGCAAAATAATCTCCCACAATAACAATATCATTAATATCTAAGGATTTTTTTGTTTTTTCATTTCCCGTCATCACACGTTCTTTGTCCTCGGGAGAGACTTCTGCATCGGAGGGGACATAATACCCATCATCATCCATCCACGCAAGGTTCCCAAAATAAGCAAAGCCCGTGTTCCGGTCAGAAAGCGCATCTGAACCGATATAACAATTGTTGTTTTCAAGGCCAAAAAGATTCACAAGTGTCGGAAGAAGGTCTGCCGTGTGTGTTGGCTTTGTAATCTTTGACGGCTTGATACCGGGTGAATAAATAAATGCAGGGACACGATACATAATTTCATCGCCCACTCCTTTGTTCAATGCTAAAAGCTCTTCCTGGTCAGAATAACCATATGCATAATGGTCTGTGAACACAACAATTGCAGTATTTTCCAAAAGTCCGTCTTCATTCAGTTTTTCCAGAAGCTGACGGAAAAAATCGTCGGTGTCCCGAGCCAGAAGACGACACGCATTCTCCTCTGAAGTTTGACTGCTGTCAAGCAAATCAGGATGGTTTTCCTTTGCAAGTGCCAGCTTTGCATCATCAAAGGTATACGGAATGTGTCCCGAATAGGTTATGACAAAGCTAAAAAATGGCTCCTTTTTCGTCATATCTTCATATATTTTTTCTTCCTTCAGAATATTGCTGTCCGCCTGAGCCGCATATGCCGGCATTCCATAATCCTGAAACGAATGATATTTCTCATAGCCAAGACTCTTATGCATCAGCCCCCGATTGTAAAACTCGGAGTGATTATAATGGAACGAATTAACCGAATATCCCTTATCAGCAAAGAGCCGAGGCAGAGAATAAGGATAAGCATTTGATGTGTAATTCACCGCACTCACAGCAGAAATCGGTGTATAATATCCCGTATTAAAGCAAAATTCCGAACCAAGGGTGTAACCTGTGCCAAAGGTTGGAGCATAGTGCTCTGAAAAATTTATTCCGTTCTCCATCATATACTTCATCACGGGTGTATATCGGTCAGAAATCATCCAGTCATCAATACCCTCAAGCATAACTGCAACAACATTTTTCCCCTCAAGGACACCTGTGTAATCATTTCTTTCGTCATTTTGGGCTTTTTCTGCAAAAAACTCATCCACCATCTTGAACTCATCTTCAGAATACTTATCCAAAGAGAAATATGTCTTGTAAAGGTCACGGGCAAGAAAATGATAAATTCCTACAATATCAATGCACTTGTTTGCATCGTTAAACTCCTGATAAACCACTCTTGGCTTGCTCCATGAATCCCAATCCTGGTCAGATTCGCCAAACAACTCAGGTTGCATAAATATGTGAAGTGCAACAAGACCCAGCACCGGGAGAATAATCATGGATTTTGCCCATTTCCCCGTATGCTTTGGCCGTTCCCATTTTATTGCAGTCACAACCAAGCAAAAAACAGAAGCAATGGTGCAAATTATAAGCCTTGTGTCAATATGCTCAATGGCATAACTAAGATAGTCTCCGCCCTCTCCTGCAAGACCAATACTGCTTATTCTGAAAAATTGTTCAAAAATCTGGAAATAGACGTATTGGGAAAAGGAAAATATGATAAAAATCCCGCCAATCGAAAGATATAAAATCCGTCCCCAACGTTTTGGCAAAAGCACAAGAGCGCCATAAAAAATCAGGGCAATCCACATCAGGTTAAACGCAAAAGGAACTGCCGTAGCAAAGACTTCGCCATATACCTTTGGCCACACAAGATATCTGAGCTGAAGGTCGGGAAGAAAAAGCCCCACTACTGCAAAAACATAAAAATATTTTTCATTCAAAAAGCTGAGCATTGCCTTGGCTTTGGCTTTCATCAAATTACCCCCAATAAATTTTTGAAATCTGGATATAATAGATTCATCTATTTATTCTATCACACCTTTCACAAAAAATCAACTGCGTCATAATCACAAAAACGATTGACATATTTTTCAATAAATGGTATTATATAAATGTAAAATGGTTAAACGTCAGGAGGAAAACAAAATGTTAGTTTCAGTTACTGAAATGCTAAAAAAAGCAAAAGAAGGTAAATATGCCGTAGGCCAATTCAACATCAACAATCTTGAGTGGACAAAGGCAATTCTTTTGACTGCACAAGAATGCAACTCCCCTGTTATTCTGGGTGTTTCTGAAGGTGCAGGAAAATATATGACAGGTTTCAAAACGGTTGTTGAAATGGTAAAGGGTATGATTGAAGGCTTGGAAATCACTGTTCCCGTTGCAATTCATCTTGACCACGGCAGCTATGAGGGTGCTCTTTCTGCTATAAAAGCAGGTTTTTCATCAATTATGTTTGATGGTTCACATTATCCAATTGATGAAAACATTGAAAAGACAAAAGAGCTTGTTGCTCTTGCACATTCACTGGGCATCTCTGTTGAGGCTGAGGTTGGTGCAATCGGCGGTGAAGAAGATGGTGTTGTTGGTGGTGGTGAGGTTGCAGACCCCAACGAATGCAAAATGATTGCGGATTTGGGCGTTGACATTCTTGCGGCAGGCATCGGCAACATCCACGGAAAATACCCTGAAAACTGGCAGGGACTCAACTTTGATGTTCTTGCAAAAATCAATGAAATCACAAATCCAATGCCCCTTGTTCTCCATGGTGGAACAGGCATCCCTGAGGATATGATAAAGAAAGCAATTTCATTGGGCGTAAGCAAAATCAATGTTAACACCGAATGTCAGATTTCATTTTCTGCAGCAGTGAGAAAGTATATCGAAGAAGGCAAGGACCTTGTGGGCAAAGGCTTTGACCCAAGAAAGCTTCTCGCACCAGGTGTTGAAGCAATCAAGGCAACTGTTAAAGAAAAAATGGAGCTCTTTGGCTCAATCAACAAGGCATAAATTCAATAAAAACTCAGCGGATGAGAAAATCTCATCCGCTTTTTTTGTGCAAAAGAAACGCCCCGTTTTTCAAAAAACGGGGCAACTTTGAACCTTATTTATCTTCGGGCATAATCTTTTCTTTTCCACCCATATATGGTCTGAGAACCTCAGGAACAGTGATTGAACCGTCCTCGTTCTGATAGTTTTCTAAAATTGCGGCAACTGTTCTGCCGATTGCAACACCTGAACCATTGAGTGTGTGAACAAGCTGAGCCTTGTCCTTCACAGAATTCTTGAACTTGATGTTTGCACGTCTTGCCTGGAAATCCTCAAAGTTACTGCATGAAGAAATCTCAACAAAACGATTGTAGCTGGGCATCCACACTTCAATATCATACTTCATTGCAGCGGTGAAACCAAGGTCACCGATACAGATTTTAACAACTCTGTAGGGAAGCTTCAGGAGTTTGAGAACAGACTCTGCATCATTTACCAACTTTTCAAGCTCTTCATAAGAGGTTTCGGGGTTTGCAAACTTAACAAGCTCAACCTTGTTGAACTGATGCTGACGGATGAGACCTCTTGTGTCTCTGCCGGCACTTCCTGCCTCTGCTCTGAAGCAAGCAGTATATGCACAATACTTAATAGGAAGCTTGCTTCCGTCAAGGATTTCATCTCTGTGCATATTGGTCACAGGCACCTCGGCTGTGGGAACAAGGAAATAATCTGTGTTTGCAACTTTGAAAGCATCCTCTTCAAACTTAGGAAGCTGACCTGTGCCAACCATACTGTTTCTGTGAACCATAAATGGCGGGAAAATTTCCTTGTATCCATTCTGATTTGTGTGAGTATCAAGATAGAAATTGATAACAGCTCTTTCAAGCTGAGCGCCCGCACCCTGATATACCGTAAATCTTGCACCTGTTATTTTTGCAGCAGTTGCAGGGTCTAAAATTCCCAAGTTTTCACCCAAATCCCAGTGTGCTTTCGGCTCAAAATCAAAGCTTGTGGGCTCCATAAAACGTCTTACTTCAATATTGTCCTCATCTGTGTCCCCCTCAGGAACTGTGGGGTTTGCAATGTTTGGGATTGTGTACATAATGGTTTCAATTTCTTCATCAATAACCCTTACCTGCTCGTCAATTTTCTTGATATCGTCAGACAAGGTCTTCATTTCAGCAAAGATTGGCGCGGTGTCCTTTCCCTCTTTTTTGAGCTGAGGAATCTGCTTTGAAATTGTGTTCTGCTTGTTCTTCATCTGTTCAACATTGAACACAAGTTCACGTCTTTGCTTGTCCAAATCAAGAAGATGGTCAACATCAATTCTTGTTTCCTTTCTTCTTTTAAGTGCCTCAATCAGTTTTTCAGGCTCGTTTCTCAAAATTCTTATGTCTATCATTTTCTTCTCCTATCTGCCCTTTCTTGGCAATTAAATTTACTATTTTTCAAAAAGCTCTTTTAAAGCTTCATAATAACAAAGTGTTTTGTCATCAAAACCCATAGGCTCAATTTTTTCAAATTTCTTTCGCGCTTCATCAATATTTCCGTCGCGATATTCCTCAAAAATTTCTCGCAAATCAGCAAAAGCCTGTCCAAGGGTTGCAACATCTCCCTCCAAGGTCATTGCCTTTTCAATTTTTTCTTTCAAAGCCTTGTTCTCTTTTTTGAGAACTGCAAGATCTTCCTCAAGAAGTCTTATGCTGTTCTGACTCGATTCGACCAGCTTCTGATAATCGTTCTCATAACCTTCAATTTTGTTGTCAGACAAAACACCAATAATCACTATAACGACTACACAAGCCAACATAATGAGTCCATACACCAAAACACGTCTGTAATCCTTCTTCATTTTTCTCCCTCCGGTCACATGTTCTTAAAAGCTATTTTTTTGCCGTTTAAATCAATTTTGCCCCTTTTTGATATACTTTCATTGCCATTGCCCGTTTTCCGCAAGAAATACACCTTTTTCGAGGCACATATTTTTACATTATTTTACATTTATTTTATTTTTTGGAGAATTCCCTCGAGCTCGGCATTGTTGAAATACTCAATCTCGATTTTGCCCTTGTTTTTCCCATTTTTGATCAAAACCTTTGCTCCGAGTTTTTGAGACAGAGTTCTTTCAAGGTCACGGAAATATTTCTCCACATTTTTGTCAATTGTTTTTGGCTTTGGTTTCTCTTTTTGTGACAGAATTGCCGCCACCAGTTTTTCGGTTTGCCGAACATTAAGCTCATCAGCAATTATTTTTTCCACAACAGCCAGTCGGTCATCTTCACTCGGAATTGAAAGGAGCGCCCTTGCATGGCCCTGAGAAATATGCCCATTTATAACAACAGATTTTATCTTAGCTGAAAGCCCATTAAGCCGCAAGGAATTAGCAACCGCACTTCGGCTCTTTCCAACCCTTAAAGAAACTTCTTCCTGGGTGAGCCCAAATGTGTCCATCAACTTCCGATAGCCCTCTGCTTCTTCAATGGGGTTCAAGTCCTCGCGCTGAAGATTTTCAACCAAAGCAAGCTCCATAACTTGTTTGTCGGTGTAGTCTCCCTCAACACATGGAACCTCTGTAAGCCCCGCAAGCTTTGCAGCACGCCATCTTCTCTCTCCCGCCACAATGGTGAACATCCCGTCTTTTCTGGGTTTCACAACTATTGGTTGAATCAACCCGTGCTCCTTTATGGAGTCCGAAAGTGCCTGAAGCTTGTCCTTTTCAAAATGCTTTCTTGGTTGGTCGGGGTTTGGTTCAATATCCCTGACTTTCAACATTTTTGCTCCGTTTTCCTGAGATTTCGGAGAGCTTTCCTTCACAACCGGCTCTTCAATATCGTCAAAAAACGCGCCCAAGCCTCTGCCTATTGCTTTTTTCTTTTCTGCCATATACTTCACTTCCTTTCTCAGCTGTTTCGCATAATAACTTCATCTGCCAAATCAGCATAACATTCTGCACCCTTTGAGTGCTTGTCATATTCAATTATGGGTTTGCCGAAGCTTGGAGCCTCTGACAACCTGACATTGCGCGGAATTATGGTCTTGTAAACTTTGTCGCGAAAGAACTTTTTCACCTCATCAACCACTTGAATTGACAAATTTGTTCTTCCATCGAACATGGTAGGCAAAACTCCCTCCAGCGCAAGCTCCGGATTCAGGCGTTTTTTTACCATTTTTATGGTGTTTGTCAACTGGCTCAAACCCTCAAGTGCGTAATATTCACACTGAATTGGCACAAGAATTGAATCTGCCGCCGAAAAAGAATTGAGTGTTATCAACCCCAAAGACGGCGGGCAATCAATAAATATAAAGTCAAACTTATCCTTTATTTCACTTATGGAGTTTTTAAGAACATATTCGCGATTATCCTTTGCAACAAGCTCAAGCTCTGCCCCTGCCAGATTTATGTTCGCAGGGCAAATCCACAAATTTTCAAAGCCCGTGTCAATAAGCACATCGCTCATGGGAACATCATTTATGATGCAGTCATAAATTGACATTTTAACCGATCTTGGATCAACACCAAGCCCGCTTGTGGTGTTTCCCTGAGGGTCAATATCTATCAGAAGGGTTTTCTTTCCTTTCTTTCCAAGGCAAGCACTCAAGTTGACAGCGGTAGTGGTTTTTCCAACCCCACCTTTTTGGTTCGCAATTGCTATAACCTTTCCCATTTCAATCCTCCCCTCGTTTTGTTTGTTTAGTACCATTCTACCACCTTTGGGAAAAAATTTCAATATATATTTACAAAAAAACAGAATGTTTCACGTGAAACATTCTGTTTCGAACCCTTTTTCTCTTCTTGATTGTTTCACGTGAAACAATCAAGTCCTATTTCACCAGATTCCTTATCCACTTTTTGCTTATAAACCAGGGCACCGAAAGCGTAAGCTTCACAAACTCTTCTGCCATCATAAACATATAAATTTGTTCAAGGGGAAGCCTGAAAACAAGTCCGCCCAACATAACAAGAGGAACACCCACAAACCACATAGACGTGATATCAATAATTGCCGCATGTTTTGTGTCTCCGCCATTCCTGAATACCCCCACAATGAAATAAAAGGTCAACGCCTTTACATTCATTATAATCGCAGTGAGGAAAAGTATTTTGAGTGCTTCAGCATAAATATCCGGTGTTATGTTGTATGGAATCAAAACCAAAGGTCTCAGAAGAACAAATACCCCCGACACGCAAAGAGAAAATACTGTGTTCATAAGGCAAAGCCTCTTTGAAACCTTATATGCCTCATCATACTGACATCCTCCGACCAGCTTGCCAATAAGAATTCCTGCCGCATTTCCCCCGCCGTGAAAAAACACCAGCAGAAGTCTTTCAATGTTCTGCACAATGGTAATAACAACCACCGCTTCCTTGCTTATCTGAGAAAACACCCATGAATAAGCAACTGTTCCCAGTGCCCAAGCGCCCTCATTGAGAGTGACGGGGAGCGCCGCCTTGAAATACCTCCCGAGCATGCCCTTAGGTATCGAGAACAACTCCTGAAAACTTGCCGCCTGAACAAGCTTTTTCCCATAAACAGCGCCCAGAACAATAGCAAGCTCTGTCATTCGGGCAATTATTGTGGCAATCGCCGCACCCCTGATTCCAAGAACCGGAAATCCAAGTTTGCCAAAAATCAATATCCAATTCATTACAAAATTGACAAAAAGCCCCACAAATCGGGATATAAACGGAATATTCGCCTTTTCGCTGCAACAAAGGCTCATATCATATGCAGCAGTTATTCCTGAGAATAGATATGATATACTCGCCAGCCTCAGGTATTGTGCCCCATATTCAACAACCGCTGCATCCTTGCGGAATAGTCTTATGATAAATTCAGGCGAAATGGTGGCTACAGAAATAAAGATTGCCGAAAGGACAGCCACAAGCATCAAGTTGATGCCCAGCACTTTTTTCACCTTTCCCAAATCCCGTGCGCCCCAATATTGGGATGCAAAAACGCCCGCACCTCCGCACATACCGAAAACAAGTACGGTGAACAAAAAATACCATTGGTTGGCAATTCCCACAGCCGCAATAACATCTGTTCCAAAATCGCCAAGCATAACGCTGTCAAGCAAGTTTATAAAAGCTGCCACAAGCTCTTTGAGTGCCATTGGCACCATAAGCCAGAAGAAGCTCTTGTAAAAACTCTTCACGAAATCAACCCTTTCCTTAAATGCCCTTCATAGTTAGCGAAATCCTCTTTTTGGTGACATCAACCTCCAAAACCTTTACCTTGACAATGTCACCAATAGAAACCACGTCCATTGGATGCTTCACGAACCTGTCACAAAGCTGAGAGATATGAACCAGGCCATCCTGATGGACACCAATATCAACAAACGCACCAAAATCAATAACATTTCTGACTGTCCCGGTCAGAATCATATCCGGCTTCAGATCCTCCATGCTCATAACATCCTCACGGAGCAAGGGTTGTTCAACCGAATCTCTGGGATCTCGGCCGGGTTTGGTGATTTCATCAACAATATCACGAAGTGTCGGCACCCCAACACCAATTGCCTCCGCAAGCTTTTCAATGTTCTTTTCCTTTACTCTGTCTTTGATGTCTGATAAATTGTTGTTTTCTACATCCTTTATGGTGTAGCCAAGATATTCAATAAGTTTTTCTGCAGCATCATAGCTTTCGGGGTGAACTGCGGTGTTGTCAAGCACATTCTTTCCACCTGCAATTCTCAAAAAGCCCGCACATTGTTGAAATGCCTTGGGACCAAGCTTGCCAACCTTCTTGAGCTGTGCTCTGCTTGTGAATCTGCCCTCTTCCTCTCTGAACTTCACGATATTCTCTGCAATTGCAGCATTTATTCCTGAGATATGCTGAAGAAGGGGCGCAGACGCAGTGTTGAGGTCAACACCCACACTGTTGACACAATCTTCAACAACTCCGCCAAGAACTTCTCCAAGACGCTTCTGGTTCATATCGTGCTGATATTGTCCCACACCAATCGCCTTCGGCTCAATTTTCACAAGCTCTGCAAGAGGATCCTGAACACGTCTTGCAATTGAAATTGCACTACGCTGAGTCACGTCAAAATCGGGGAATTCTTCTGTCGCAAGCTTTGATGCTGAATAAACAGAAGCCCCTGCTTCATTGGTCATTATATATTTTACGTTTTTGTCCGGAATTTCCTTGATAAGATTTGCGGTAAAGATTTCTGTTTCTTTTGATGCCGTTCCGTTTCCGATCGAAACAAGAGTTATGCCGTGCTTATTTATCAGATTCTTTATGAACACCTTTGCCTGCTCTCTTTGAGCATCAGAATGGGTTATGTAAATAACTCCCGTGTCAAGAACCTTTCCCGTTTCGTCAACCACACCCACCTTGCAGCCGGTTCTGTAGCCCGGGTCAAGCCCCAGCACCACCTGGCCGCGAATAGGTGGCTGCATAAGAAGGTTTTTGAGATTAACCTTGAAAACCTGCATAGCCTGCTCCTGAGCAAAGTCGGTGAGTTCATTTCTGATTTCACGCTCAATGCTGGGCTGAATGAGTCGTTTGTATGCATCAACTGTTGCTTCTTCCACAACAGACGCAGTAATAGAGCTTTCGTCCGAAATTTCAGAAGATTTCAAATAGCTCAAGATTTTTTCTTCGTCGCAAGATATGGTCACAGAGAGGAACTTTTCGTTCTCACCTCTGTCAATGGCAAGAACTCTATGCGGAACCGCCTTTGTCACCGGCTCTGCATAGTCATAATAATTTCTGTAAACCGAGTCTTCCTCGGTTGTTGCCTTCGACTGGAGCAATCCTGTTTTTGTTGTGATTTCTCTTATTTCTTTTCTGTGCTCCGCATTGTCAGAAATCATTTCCGCAATAATATCCATTGCTCCCTGAATTGCATCAGATGTGCTTTCAACGCCTTTTTCCGCATCAACGAACTCTGCCGCCAGAGCCTCCACACTTTCAGCTTTGGTGTTTTGTAGATATATGGCGGTTGCAAGAGGTTCAAGGCCTTTCTCCTTGGCAACTGTGGCACGGGTGCGGCGCTTGGGGCGATAGGGTCTATATATATCCTCAAGCTCAGAAAGCTTTTCTGCCTTGTCGATTTCTGCTGCCAATTCTTCCGTCAGTTTTCCCTGCTCGTCAATTATTCTCTTTATGTCCTCTTTGCGTTCCTCCATATTCCGAAGATATGTGAGTCGGTCAAAAAAGGTTCTCAAAACTTCATCATTCAGCTCACCAGTCGCCTCTTTGCGATAACGTGAGATAAATGGAATGGTGTTTCCCTCATCAAGCAGGGCAATGGTGTTGTCAACCTGCCACTGTTTTAGTTCAAGCTCTTTTGCAATTCTTTCAGCAATAGTCATATATCTATTTTCCTTTCTTTTTATATCTCATCAAACAGCGAAATCTGGCTTGTTTCAGAAAGTCCTTGCAGACATCCGTTTTCAGACAAGGTTTCAATAACTGTTTTGGTCAGCTTTGCCCTCTGCTTCAAATCTTCAATAGACATAAACTCACCGTCTTTTCTTGCATCTGCAATATTCTGTGCCGCCGCATCGCCAACGCCCTGAAAGGCATTGATTGGAAGTCTGATTTTTCCGTCAACTCTCTGGAACTTGAAAGCATCAGACTCATACAAATCAACGGGCAGAAACTCAAAGCCGCGCTGATACATTTCGTGAACAATCTCGCAAATGGTGTAAACACTCTTTTCAGTTGCCGACCATTCATTCTGACGCATTTCAAGGTCGCGCATCTGTGCAAGAAGATGTTCGTCACCCTGTGCCATTATCTTTGCATCAAACAAATCTGCACGGACTGTAAAATATGCAATATAAAATTCAAGAGGGTAATGAACCTTGAAATATGCAACCCTGAATGCCATCATAACATATGCCGCCGCATGGGCTTTGGGGAACATATACTTGATTTTTTTACAGGAGTCAATGTACCAGTCAGGAACATTGTTCTCACGCATAGGCACTTCATATTCTTCGGGCATACCTTCCTTTGCGGCTCTGCCCTTGCGGACAAACTCCATAATCTTGAATGCAAGACCCGGCTCAACGCCCTTGTTCATCAGATATGTCATAATATCGTCACGAACACCAATAACCTCCGAAAGGGTTGCTGTTCCCGCCTTGATAAGGTCCTGAGCATTTCCAAGCCACACATCCGTTCCGTGAGAAAGTCCCGCAATCAGAACAAGCTCATAGAATGTAGTGGGAAGTGTGTCAAGAAGCATCTGCCGTGTGAACGATGTTCCAAACTCAGGAATACCAAAGGTTCCCACCTTGCTCTTTATCTGCTCGGGAGTAACCCCGATTGTTTCCGTACTTGAGAAAATCCGCATTGTTTCGGGGTCGTCAAGAGGAATTTTTGTGGCATCAATCCCCGTGAGGTTTTCAAGCATTCTGATTGTTGACGGGTCATCGTGTCCGAGTATATCAAGTTTCAGAAGATTGTCGTGGATTGAATGGAAGTCAAAGTGGGTTGTGATTATTCCCGACTCCTTTTTCTCAGCAGGATGCTGAACGGGACAGAATTCGTGAATGTCCATTGTCTTGGGACAAACAATAATTCCCCCCGGATGCTGGCCTGTTGTGTTCTTGATTTCAACAAGCCCCTTTGAAACCCTTTTCAGTTCTGCCTGAGGCGGTTTTATTCCTTTGTTTTCATAATATTTCTTGCCATAAAAACCAATTGCCGTCTTGTCAGCAATGGTACCGATTGTTCCCGCCTTGAACACAAAGGCATCGCCGAACAGCTCACCAACATACTTGTGTGCTGTTGCCTGATATTCTCCTGAGAAGTTGAGGTCAATATCGGGGACCTTGTCGCCCTTGAATCCAAGAAATGTTTCAAATGGAATGTTGAAGCCGTCCTTGTCCATTTTGCTTCCGCATTTGGGACAGCTTTTGTCAGGCATATCAATTCCTATATTATATTCACCCTTTGTGAAGAATTCACTCTCCTTGCAGTTGGGGCAGACATAGTGAGGCGCCAGAGCATTAACCTCGGTTATTCCCGCAAGATATGCCGCAAAACTGGAGCCAACCGAACCACGGGAGCCAACCAGATATCCCGCCTCGTTGGACTTCTTAACAAGCTTGTGTGCAATCATATACATAACCGCATAGCCATATCTCAAAATACAGCCAAGCTCTCTGTCCATTCTCTCCTGCACAATGAGAGGAAGATTTTCACCATAAACCGCATGTGCTTTTTTGTGGCACATTTCAACAAGATCTTCTTCACAGTTTTCAATTGACGGATTATAGGTTCCGCCCTTGAGCGGTTTGATGTCTTCAATCATATCAGCAACAAGCCGTGTGTTGGTCACAACCACTTCATATGCCTTTTTTTCACCAAGATAGCTGAACTCCTCAAGCATTTCTTCTGTGGTTCTGAAATAAAGAGGTGCTTGCTGCTCTGCATCAGCATAGCCTTGAGCCCCTTGCAAAACCCTGCGGTAAAGCTCGTCTTTGGGTTCCATAAAATGAACATCGCAAGTGGCAACAACGGGTTTATTTAATTTTTCACCCAGCTCAACAATACGTCGGTTGAAATCCTGAAGCTCCTCACGGCTGCTCACCTGACCTTCCCTTAGAAGATATTCATTGTTCCCGATTGGCTGAATTTCCAGATAGTCATAAAAGCCCGCTATTTTCTCAATTTCCTCCTGAGACTGCCCCATTCGTATTGCCATAAACAGCTCTCCCGCTTCACATGCACTGCCAACGAGCAAACCCTCACGGAATTTGGAAAGCACGCTCTTTGGAATCCTAGGTCTTTTATAGTAATAATCAAGGTTGGACTTCGAAATAAGTCTGTAAAGATTCTTCAGTCCCACCTCATTTTTCGCAAGCAAAATAATGTGATTATATGGTTTTTTCAAGAATTCAGGATTCTTGTCAATTGTCCATTCTTCATCAATGTTCAGCTCACTTTGTTCCTTGATTTTCAAAAGTTCAACAAGTGCTTCTGCTGTGGCAGTTGCATCGTCAAGGGCACGGTGATGGTTTTCAAGCGAAACACCCAGTCTTTCGCAGACTATATTGAGCTTATGTACCTTTTCATCCGGGAAAAGTTCTTTTGAAAGAGCAAGGGTGTCTAAGATAGGATAGTCAAAGGAATGCTTTGGTGCATCCTCATCAAGCTTTTTGTTCAGCCTTTCCACCTCTGCACAAATGAAGCTTGTGTCAAAATTTGCGTTATGTGCAACAATAGTGTTTTTCACAAGATTTTTGGCACCGCAAAAATCAAGAAACTCAGGAAGAACCTCATCAATTGTTGGTGCATCCTTCACCATTTCGTCAGTAATTCCCGTAAGCTCGGTTATCTTGGGTGAAATTGGTCTTTGGGGATTCACAAGCCGTGAAAATGTGTTCACAATCTCCCCGTCCATCAGCTTCACACCGCCAATTTCGGTTATTGTTTCTGTCTCGGGATTGAGTCCCGTTGTTTCTATGTCAAATACTATGTAAATTTCATCTTTATAAGATTTTGGAACCTGGTCAACACCAAGGGGAAGGTCATTTACAAAATAGCCTTCTGTTCCATAGAGAATTTTGATATCCTTTCCGCTCTTTCTCAGCTTTGAAAGAGTTCCGAAAGCCTCAGGGAATGCTTGCGCCACACCGTGGTCTGTTATGGCAATTGCAGGGTGCCCCCAATCTGCTGCACGTTTTATCAAATCTGCCGGAGATGTGATTGCATCCTTTGCACTCATTTTTGTGTGAAGATGAAGCTCCACACGTTTTTCATCTGCAAAATCCATTCTTGTGGGAGGATTGTTGCAAAGCTCAACAGAAAGCACTTTCATCTTTTCTGCGCGTGCTCTCTCGTCGAAGTTGAAATCTCCTCTGACCTTCAGAATATTGCCCACACTAATAGCAGGTACAACCTTTTTCACCTGGTCTGCCTTGCCGAAAATTTCACAGCTCACCGCCCAGGTGTCGTCACCCAAATCAAAATTCACCGCAATATACATCAACTTTCCGTCTTTGTTTATTTCACGGATATCAACATCAATAACTTCACCGCAAACAGCACAAATGCCCATACCTGCACGAAGCTCAATCATATTTGTGGTGTCTTCTGTTATTGCTTTTCCAAACACAGTGCCGACGGTCAAAGGCTCGCCATCGTCAGCCTTGGGAGATTCTTCCTTCATCTTTGGTGCCATTTGGGCAAGCTTCTTGCTTATTTTGTTTATGCGTTCTTCCTTTTCGGCAGCATAGCTTTCCATATCTATGCACTCTGCATCAATTTCAACCTTTATTTTCCGGTCAAGCTCATAGCTGATGATTTCGGACATAATACTTCCGCACTTGTTGTTTTCAAGAATATCTTTTCCACATTTGACATTTTTAACGTTGAGGGTGTCACCAGTCAACTCTGCATAGCTTCCCACAAGAAACGCCTTGCAGATACTGCATTTTTTGAACAGCGAAACAAGGAGGTTCCGGTAATATCCATCCGAAAACTCCATACTCTTATATTTAACCTTGATTTCAAGATTTTCAAGGCTGTAAATGTTCTTTACCTGCTCGGAAAACTCAAAAAGCTCGGGGCTTGGGATAAGCTTTTCAGACAAAAGCTCAACCCTGATTGACCGATTTTTTATGTCCACAAAAAAATCAATAACCTCTGTTTTTTCGAGTAGTTCGGCAAGGTCATTCATCACCGTAGCCTTGTCAAATACGTCAAGTATTCCCGCCAAAACCTATCAATTCCCTTCCATTTTCTCAATTTCGTCCATAAGTGTTTCAATAATTTTATCCTCAGGGATTTTTCCCACAATCTCGCCTTTTTTGAAGAGCATTGCACATCCGTCACCGCCTGCAATGCCGATGTCCGCATCCTTTGCCTCTCCGGGGCCGTTCACCACACAGCCCATAACCGCAACTTTAATATTTTTGTTGCAGTTTTCAAGTCTTTCGTTTACCTCTTTCGCAATGGGAATGAGGTTTATTCTGCATCGGGCACAGGTGGGGCACGAAACAACCTCAACTCCGCCCGTTCTGAGCCCAAGTGATTTCAGTATTATTTTTGCGGTTTCCACCTCAAGCACCGGGTCATCAGTGAGAGAAACCCTGATGGTTTCGCCTATTCCGTCAGCAAGGAGCGAGCCAATGCCGATTGCAGATTTGATGACTCCGCTCTTGTATGTCCCGGCTTCAGTCACACCGATATGCAACGGATAATCAAAGGTCTCCCGTGCCAGACGATATGCCTCTATGGTTTTTTTCACGTCCGAGGATTTCATTGAAATAACTGTGTCAAAAAAGTCATATTTCTCCAGAATTTTAACATGTCCAAGTGCACTTTCAACCATTGCTTCAGGAGTTGCCTCACCATATTTTGCAAGGATTTCTTTTTCAAGGGAGCCGCCATTGACACCAATCCGGATGGGGATTCCCCGCTTTTTTGCCTCCTGACAAACTGCTTTTGCTCTGTCTTCACTGCCGATATTTCCGGGGTTGATACGGATTTTGTCAATTCCCCGTTCCATACAAATAAGGGCCAGTCGATAATCAAAATGAATATCCGCAACAAGTGGAATATTGATTTGGTTCTTTATTTCATAAATAGCCTTTGCACTTTCTTCATCCAAAACTGCAACCCTGACGATTTCACAGCCAGCCTTTTCAAGTGCCAGAATCTGTTCAACTGTTTTTCTGACATCTGCGGTATATGCTGTTGTCATTGACTGAATTGCAACCGGCTCTCCGCCGCCGATTGCTGTTTTTCCAATTCTCACTCTGCGAATATCCTTCACTCTGCCAACCCTCTTTCAATTCTACTTGTTCTCGAACTCCATAAATTTGTCTATGCGGTTTTGGTGTCTTCCGCCCTGGAAAGACGCCTCAATATATGCATTAACAATCTCAAGCGCCAAATCACAGCCCGTAATTCTCTCACCAAGGCAAATGACATTGGCATTGTTGTGTTCTTTGGTCATTCTTGCACTGTATGTGTCGGTTACATGTGCCGCACGAATACCCTTTATCTTATTTGCCGCCATACTCATTCCTATTCCCGTTCCGCAAACCAATATTCCGCATTCTGCCTCACCTGATGTAACTGACAGACAAACCTTCTCTGCATAATCGGGATAGTCACAAGACGTGCTGTCATATGTTCCGAAGTCTTTGCATTCAAAGCCTTTCCATTCCAAAAATTTTTTTATTGTGGCTTTAAGATTAACGCCGCCGTGGTCCGATCCAATTGCAATCATTTTCCGTTTCTCCTTTTTCATAAATATATATAAATAATATCAAATTTTAAATCAAATATCAATCTTTTTGACAAAATTTCTTATGTGTGTTATAATATAATTTAAGAAAAATCATTTCGAAAGGAATTTTGAAATATGGATTATTTAAAGGAATATGAGCTTTGGCTCAAAAACGTTCTTCCTGAAGAAAAAGCCGAGCTTGAGAAAATGAAGGACTGTAGTGAAGAGATAAAGGACAGGTTTTACAAATCTCTTGAATTTGGAACAGCGGGTCTCCGTGGTGTAATTGGTCTTGGTCTCAACCGGATGAATTCTTATATTGTTGCAAGGGCAACTCAGGGCCTTGCAAATCAGCTAAAAAAAACCAATCCCGAGGATGCTTTCCTCAGTGTTGCAATTGCCTATGACAGCCGTCACAAGTCCGATGAGTTTGCAAAAACTGCAGCTTGTGTTTTGGCAGCAAACGGCATAAAGGCATACATTTTTCCTGAACTCAAACCCGTTCCCCTTCTTTCCTTCACAATCCGACACAAAAAAACCACTGCAGGAATTGTTATAACAGCAAGCCACAACCCTGCAAAATACAACGGCTACAAGGTTTATGGCAACGATGGTGCCCAGCTCGCGCCGCATCTTGCTTCAATTGTGTTTGAAGAAATTGAGAAAACCCCGTTGTTCAGCGGAGCAAAAATGATAAGCTTTGACGAGGGCGTGAAGTCAGGAATAATCGAGATTCTGGGTGATGAGGTTGAAGAGGCTTATATAAAGGAAGTACTATCCCAATGCCAGAATCCTGAACTTTCAAAAGAATTTGGAAAAGAACTGAAATTTGTCTACACTCCATTTCACGGTTCCGGAAACAAGCCCGTCCTCAGAGCTCTCAAAGCCGTTGGCTTTGAAAATGTGGAGGTTGTCAAAGAGCAGGAAGAACCCGATGGAGATTTCCCCACAGTTTCTGCTCCAAATCCCGAAAATAAAGAGGGCTTTGCTCTTGCAATCAAGCTTGCAAAGGAAAAAGGTGCGGACCTTATAATCGGCACAGACCCCGATGCAGACCGTGTGGGTGTACTTATTCGTGACAATTCCGGTGAATATGTAACGCTCACCGGTAATCAGACCGGAATTCTTCTTTGTGAATATCTCCTGAAGATGAGAAAGAAATCAGGTAATCTTCCCGAAGATAGTTTTGTTGTGAAAACCATTGTTACCACCAATATAACCAAAGATATTTGCGATTTCTATGGCGTCTCAATGATTGACGTTCTCACGGGTTTCAAGTTTATAGGTGAGAAAATAAAGGAAGCCGAAGAATCCGGAAAGGGCACATACGTTTTTGGTTTTGAAGAAAGCTATGGCTGTCTGCCCGGAACTTATGCCCGTGACAAGGACGCGGTTGCTGCAAGTGTTCTTATTGCGGAAATGGCTCTTTTCTATCGCAAAATGGGCCTGAGTCTTTTTGACCAGCTTCAAAACATCTATAAAAAGTACGGATACTCCAACGAATTTGTTGAATCCTTAACCCTTGAGGGAATAGAAGGTCTTGAAAAGATAAAGGGAATTATGGAAAATATCCGCACAAACCCGCCCACCTCAATCGGAGGCAAAAAGGTTGTTGCTGTCCGTGACTACAGCACATCGGTAAGAACAGACCTTCAAAGCGGAAAAACAGAAAAAATTTATCTTCCAAAATCAAACGTAATTTATCTTGAACTTGAAGACAAAAACAACTTCATAATCCGTCCCTCTGGAACAGAACCAAAGCTGAAGTTTTATTGTCTTCTTCGAGGAAATTCAATGGAAGAAACAGAAGTTCTTTTGAATCTCATAAAAAAAGACATAGAAAATTTATCAAAATAAAAGAGAGGCAAAGCCTCTCTTTTCATCTTTGTTCAGTTTTTTAAAATGTGGAGGAAAACAATTTTTCAACCTCCGCAAGTGTTGGAAATTCCTCTGAAAAGGCGGTTGCACTCCCGGTTGCAAGCCCGAATTTGAACGCTCTTTCAAAATCTCCGCTCTTTTCAAATTCTGCCAAAAAGCCTGCAACCACCGAATCTCCGGCTCCCGTTGTGTTCACAACTTTTCCTTTTGGTGAATCGCAACAAAAAACTTCTCCCGTTTCTGCCACAAAAATTCCGCCATCGCCGCCACGGGAAACAAGTACATTTTTCGCTCCCATTTTTTGAAGTTTTTTTGCTCCTTCAATAATTTTTTCAACGCTATCTAGTTTCTCTCCCAGAATTTCTTCCATCTCAAAATTATTTGGCTTTATCAAAAACGGACTGTATTTCAGAGTATTCAAAATTAAATTTTTTTCTGCATCAACAACTATCTTTATATCTTTTTTATTTACTTTCTTTATAATTTTCTCATAAAAATCTTCACTTAAGTTTTTTGGAATATTTCCCGAAAGAACAAGGATATCTCCGTCTTCTATTTTTTCTAGTTTCTCGAAAAATTCATTTATATTTTCCTCAGAAATTTTTGGACCCTGGCCATTTATATCCGTTTCTTCATCACTTTTTATCTTTACGTTAACGCGGGAAAAACCATCTTCAACATGGTCAAAATCACAATTTATTTTCTCGCAAGACAAGCTCTTTTCGATAAAATCTCCCGTAAATCCTCCGACAAACCCAAAATTAACGCTTTCCACCTGAAAAATTTTGAGAACCTTTGAAATATTTATTCCTTTTCCGCCGGCAATAAAATTTTCATTATTTGTTCTGTTTATTTTTCCAACTTTCAAATTATCACATTTTATTACATAATCAATTGCCGGGTTAAGTGTAACTGTGTAAATCATTTTTTCCTCCTTTAAAAGAACAAATGCTCAATCAAAATCTTAATTCCAATCAAAATAAGAACCGTGCCGCCAAAAATTTCAGCCTTTTCTCTTAAAAATTTCCCTATCCTGTTTCCAAGATAAACTCCGAAAAAACTTATCAGAAAAGTAATGAGGCAAATAACACTTGCAGCTGAAAAAATATTTACATTGAGAGCAGCAAAAGTAATTCCAACTGCCAGCGCATCAATACTTGTGGCAATTGACTGAAAAAACAGTTCCTTGTATTTAAGTTTTTTAAAACAACATTCTTCAGGATTTTTTATCTTTTCAATTGACTCTCTTATCATATTAAAACCAATGATTCCAAGGATAAAAAATGCAATCCAGTGGTCAATAT
The DNA here is from genome assembly GCA_045648205.1 of Clostridia bacterium. Taxonomy (GTDB): domain Bacteria; phylum Bacillota; class Clostridia; order Monoglobales; family Monoglobaceae; genus SIG440. The sequence continues at coordinate 37,633 of JAZRNM010000037.1, read as the reverse complement.
TCTTTATCAGGTCAGCAAACAAAAGACCTGCAAAATAACCAATCAAGGGCATAATTCCCTGAAAAATTCCAAAAAACAAACCAATTTTCAGGGCATCTTTAAATCTTATTTTCCCAAGACATAGACCATCTGTCACAGCAACAGAAAAAGCATCCATTGAAAGACTAACTCCCGTCAAAAAAACCATCAAACTCATATTTTTTAATCCTTTCTATTTTTTTATCTTATTTGCCCTTCTTGGAAATTGAACGGGTGTTTCTTTTGTTTTTTCTATAATTATAATTTTTCTCATTATTTCGGACTGAGGAATTCTTATTTCTTTTACATCAACAATTTTTCCTCCAATATTTCCTATTATACTTCTTGCTTCATCAATTTCCTCCTGAGCTTCAAATTGTTTGAAAGCTGCAAAAATTCCACCTACTTTTAAAAATGGAATACAATATTCACTCAAAACTTTCAAATTTGCAACAGCTCTTGAAACTGCATAATCATATTTTTCTCTATATTCTTTGTCTTTTCCCAAATCTTCTGCCCTTCCATGAACAAATGAAATCTTTTCGAGACAAATTTTTTCAGAAACCTCTTTGAGAAAATTAATTCTTTTGTTAAGTGAATCAAGAAGAGTCAAATCAATGTCAGACCTCATAATTTTTATTGGAACACCGGGAAAACCTGCACCAGTTCCCACATCAATTACCTTTGAATTTTCTCTTAAATCAAGTACACTGAGAGGTGCAATGCTGTCAAGAAAATGTTTAACCGATATTTCAGACGGTTCTGTAACTGCAGTCAGATTCATTTTTTCATTCCATTCAACCAAAAGTGAAGAATAAATTGAAAATTTTTCTACTATATTATTATCTATTTTAAATTCGAGGTCCATAAGACCTTTTTCAAAAATTTCTCTATTCATATAAACACCTTAAAAAATTAAAAGAGAGCAATAAAATGCTCTCTTTCTCTTTACTAAAAATTTTATTATGCCTGAGGAGCATCAACAGGACAAACTCCTGCACAGCTTCCGCAATCAATGCAAGCATCTGCATCAATAACGTACTTGCCATCACCTTCTGAAATGCAAGAAACAGGACATTCTCCCTCGCAAGCACCACACATAATGCAATCATCTGAAATTGTATAAGCCATTTTTTTCACCTCTAATCAAGTGTAATAATGTAATTTGTTTTACAAATTACAACATTATAATATATTATTTTTTATTATTTGTCAATGCTTATTTAAAATTTAAAAAAACAACTTATCCACAATTTTCAGTTGATAATTTTAATCTCTGTTGTTAACAAAATTTTTGAATTTTTTGACCTGTTAATTATGTTTATAACTTTTCACACTTATAAACATATTTGTCCACATCGTTTTTCTTTTTATTATATATACTTTTATACACTTTTTCACATTATCAACATATACAACAACAGCTTCAACAACATATAAATAAATATATTATATATATATAAAAAAATTCAAAAAAATATCCCTTTATCATTTAAACAAAAAAAACATACCATCAATCGCAAAAAATGATTGATTTTATTCCCCTCATATGATATAATATAATTGGCTGAAAAGGATAATTATTTTATCGAAGAAAGGGATTTTGTTAAAATGAATATAATTTGCAACAAAAATATATTAAATGATGCAATCAGTGCAGTTTCAAAGGCTGTTTCCACTCATTCAAATTTTCCTATACTTGAGGGAATTTTAATAAAAGCAGACATTGAAGGAACAATAACATTTGTTTCAAATGATATGGAAATGGGAATTGAAGCAAAAGCCGAGGCAAGAGTTATAAAGCCCGGACAAGCTGTTTTGAATGCAAAAATATTGGGAAATATTATAAAAACCCTTCCTTCAGAAGAAGTTTATATTGAAACAAATGAAATTAATTTTTGCACAATAAAGAGCGGAAACTCAAAATTTGAAATAATGGGACTCAATCCTCTTGATTTTCCTGAACTTCCTGAAGTTTGTCATGATTATTCAATAAAGGTTAATGCAAAATCTCTTAGAGAAATGATTTCAAAAACAATTTTCTGTACATCTCTCAGTGACAACAGACCGGTTCTCAAGGGATGTCTTGTCGAAATTGAAGGAAATGTTATAAAAATGATTTCAACAGACGGTTTCAAAATGGCTGTCAGAAATTATCATCTTGACAAGGAATATCCCGCGAAGAAGTTTATTGTTCCTGCAAAAACATTGAGCGAAATAAACAAAATCATAAAAGACGATGATTCAATGGTGGAAATAAATTGCACTTCAAAAAATGCGGTTTTTGTTTTTGAAAACTGCAAGATTGTTACACGTCTCATTGAAGGTGAATACATAAAGTATGACAGTGCAATTTACACAGACAGTGAAATTGAGTTTGATTGTCCTCTTTATGAACTTTTTGATTGTGTTTATCGTGCTTCTCTTATTATAAACGGCAATTCAAATGATGCTCCTATAAAACTTAATATAAAGGAAAACAACATAAATGTTTCCTGCGAGACAATTGTTGGAAAGGTTGAAGACAATATTTGTGTTGAAACGGGAAATGCAGAGCTTGAAATCGGGTTTTTCAATGAATTTTTGCTTGATGTTTTGAGAGCCTGCGATGATGAAAATGTTAGAATAAAATTCAAAAAGAACATAAATCCCATGATTGTGACACCCGTCGAGGGAGATAAATATCTTTATCTTCTTCTTCCGAGAAAGCTTAAATGATTGTAAGAGATATAAGTTTTAAAAATTTCAGAAATTATAAAAATGAGAAAATAGAATTTCATGAAAAATTGAATATAATCTATGGGAATAATGCTCAGGGAAAAACAAATATATTAGAGGGAATTTATTTATTTTCTCTCGGAAAGTCAAACAGAGCTTCAAAAGACACAGAAATGATAAAATTTGAAGAGGATTTTTCTGAGATAAAAATGAATTTTAATTCAAGAGAAAATGATTTTTTTGGTGAAATTTTTCTTGACAAAAAAAAGAGAAAGCAAATTTTTATAAACGAAATTCCAGTCAAAAGAAATTCAGATTTGGTGGGAAAATTTAATGTGGTTTTTTTTGGACCTGAATATTTGAGTCTTATAAGAGAAGGTCCCAAAAAAAGAAGAAAAAACATTGATATAATGATAAGTCAGTTGAAAGTTGGTTATGTTTCGGCACTTTCTGATTATAAAAGGCTGATTGAACAAAAAAACAATCTTCTGAAAGAAGAAAAAATTGATGAAATTTTTCTTTCTGTCCTCAATGAGAAAATAATTGATTTGAGTGAATATATAATAAAAGTCAGATATGAGTATATAAAGAAAATTGAAAGCTTTGCAAAAAAGGTTCAACTTGATATATCTGAGGGAAGAGAAAATCTTCAGATGGATTATTTCTCCTGCGGTTTGAATATTGATGAAAAAACGATAGAAAATTTGAGGGAAATTTTAGAGAAAAAATCAAAAGATATTTTTGAAAGAGAAAAAAGATATCGTGAGTCTATTTTTGGTCCGCACAGAGATGATATAGAATTCAAGATAAACGGTGCAGATTTGAAACTTTTTGCATCGCAAGGTCAACAAAAAACTGCTGTTCTGGTTCAAAAAATAGCAGAAGTTGAGCTTTTTAAAGAGGAAATAGGGGAATATCCCATTCTTCTGCTTGATGATATTATGAGTGAACTTGATACAGAAAGACAGGATTATGTTTTAAATAAGCTTCAGAATATGCAGATTTTTATTACCTGCACAGACAGTGAAAAATTTAAAAATATGAAAAGCGGAAAAATGATAAGAATTGAGAAAGGAAGTGTTTCGGAATGTATCTTCATTTAGGTTGTGACACTGTTGTTAACACAAAAAATATAATATCCATTCTGGACCTTGAAAGCACTTCAATTTCAAAATATTCAAAGGAATTTCTAAAAATTGTTGAAGAAGAAGGCTTTGTGAGAAATGTTTCAGAAGAAATTCCCAAATCCTTCGTTCTTTGTGAAGAAAAAGGACAATCGGTTATTTATATAACAAACATTTCAACCAAGGCACTTGCCGGAAGAATAAAAAAGTTCGGATAATTTGGGCTCAATAAATTTGAGAAAGGTAAAGGGTAGTTATTATGTCAGAAAGTATTACAAATGTACCGGTAGAAAACTCCTACGACGAAAGTAATATTCAGGTTCTTGAAGGGCTTGAGGCGGTTAGAAAAAGACCGGGGATGTACATCGGTTCAACAACCTCAAGAGGTCTTCATCATCTTGTTTATGAAATTGTGGACAACTCCATTGATGAAGCATTGGCAGGTTATTGTAAGGAAATCCAGGTGACAATCAAGGAGGACAATTCCATAACCGTCCGAGATGACGGCCGTGGTATCCCTGTGGGAATTCAGGCTCAGACCGGGCTTCCTGCAGTTGAAGTTGTTTTCACCGTTCTGCACGCCGGCGGAAAATTCGGCGGTGGCGGATACAAGGTTTCAGGCGGACTTCACGGTGTTGGTGCGTCTGTTGTTAATGCCCTTTCAGAATATCTCGAGGTTGAAATTTGTGACGGAAAAAATATTCATTATCAAAAATATATTCGCGGTGCGAAAACTGATGAACTGAAAGTGATAGGTGAAACTGACAAAACGGGAACTTTTGTTCATTTCAAGCCTGACTATGAAATTTTTGAAGATTTGGTTTATGACTATGACATTCTTTTGAAAAGACTTCGTGAGCAGGCATTTCTCAATGCGGGAATAAGAATTGTTCTAAGAGATGAAAGACCAAATGACAAGGGAACAGAAAGAGAAAATGTTCTCCACTATGAGGGCGGAATAAAGGAATATGTTGAATATCTCAACAGAAACAAGACTGCAATTCACGAAGGTGTTATTTATGTGAATTCAATTCGTGAAAACTCCGAAGCCGAAATTGCAATTCAGTATAACGACAGCTACACAGAAGACATAATGAGCTTTGCCAACAACATCAACACAACAGAGGGCGGAACTCACGAGACAGGCTTCAAAGCAGCACTTACAAAGGTTATAAACGATTATGCGAGAAAATATAAGTTCCTCAAGGATAACGAAGAAAACCTCAAGGGTGAGGACACCCGTGAGGGAATTGCCTGCGTTATTTCAGTGAAAGTGACAGAGGCTCAGTTTGAGGGACAGACAAAGACAAAGCTTGGAAACAGCGAAATGAGAACCATTGTGGAAAAAATGCTGAACGAAAAGCTGAGTGAGTTTTTTGAAGAAAACCCCGCAGTTGCAAAGATTGTTGTTGAAAAGGCAATGACTGCATCAAGAGCAAGAGAGGCGGCAAAAAGGGCAAGGGACAACACAAGGAGAAAATCTGCACTTGAAAGCAGCACTCTCCCGGGAAAGCTGGCTGACTGTTCTTCAAGGGACACAGAATTCACCGAAATATATATCGTCGAGGGAGATTCTGCGGGTGGCAGTGCCAAGCAGGGAAGAGACAGACGTTTTCAGGCAATTCTGCCACTTTGGGGAAAAATGCTCAACGTTGAAAAATCCCGTATTGACAAGGTTTTTAGCAATGAAAAGCTCCTTCCGGTTATAACAGCAATCGGTGCGGGAATAGGTCCTGATTTTGATGTGTCAAAAATCAGATACGGCAAGGTTGTAATTATGGCCGATGCCGATGTTGACGGTGCTCACATCAGAACACTTCTTCTCACATTTTTCTTCCGTTATATGGAACCCCTTATCCGTGAAGGGCACGTTTATATCGCGCAACCACCGCTTTATAAGGTGTATAAGGGCAAAAAAGTTAAATATGCATACAACGACGATGACTTAAAGGCGGCACTTGAAGAAATTCCCGACGCATCAATCCAGAGATACAAGGGTCTTGGTGAAATGAACCCCGAACAGCTCTGGGAAACAACAATGGATCCTGAAACGAGAATTATGCTCCGTGTCGACCTTGAAGATGCGAGACGTGCCGATGAGATTTTCACAATTCTTATGGGTGACAAGGTTGAACCAAGACGTGAGTTCATTGAAGAACACTCAAAATCAGTTGTCAATCTTGATATTTAAGAGGGAAAAGATATGAGCAAAGCAGATAAAATTTTTGTGGATATGTGTAAAGACATATTGGAGAATGGCTGGTCAGATGCGGAGACCACAGTCCGCCCAAAATGGGATGACGGGACTCCTGCCCACACAGTGAAAAAGTTTTGTGTGGTGAACAGATACAACCTGGCAGAAGAATTTCCAATCCTCACACTCCGTCCCACATATCTGAAAAGTGCCATTGACGAGATTCTTTGGATATGGCAGAAAAAATCAAATGACATAAAGGACCTTGGCAGTCACATCTGGGACAGCTGGGCAGACGAAAACGGAAAGATAGGCAAGGCATATGGCTATCAGCTGGGTGTCAAGCACAAGTATCCCGAAGGTGAATTTGACCAGGTGGATAGAGTTTTGTTTGACCTCAAGAATAACCCACACAGCCGAAGAATAATGACAAACATTTATGTTCACAGCGATTTGAGTGAAATGAAACTCTATCCGTGTGCATACAGCATGACATTCAATGTGACGGGAAACAAGCTCAATGCAATACTCAATCAGCGTTCTCAGGATGTGTTGACCGCAAACAGCTGGAATGTTTGCCAGTATGCGGCATTGGTTCATATGTTTGCGCAGGTTAGTGGTCTTGAGGTTGGTGAATTTGTTCACGTGATTGCAGACGCACACATTTATGACAGACACATTCCACTTGTTGAGGAGCTTATAAAAAGAGAACAGTTTGAAGCTCCAAGGTTGATTATAAACAAGGATATAAAGAATTTCTATGACTTCACTGTGGACGATTTCGTTCTCGAAAATTACAAGGCAGGGGAACAGATAAAGATTCCCGTAGCTGTTTAAAAGAGGTTTTCATATGAATATTATTGCAGCAGCAGACAAGAACTGGGGAATAGGAAAGGAAAACAGACTCCTTGACAATATCCCTGAGGATATGAAATTTTTCAGAGAAAAAACAATGGGAAAAGCAGTTATAATGGGAAAGAACACCTTTTTGTCGTTTCCCAATCAAAAGCCGTTGCCAAAAAGGCTCAACATTGTCCTCACAAGTGATAAAAGCTTTTGCCCTGAGGGTGTTGTGGTTTGTGATGGCTTAGAAAAAGCAATCGATGAGGCAAAAAAGGAATATAAGGATGAAGATATTTTCTTCATTGGCGGTGCATCTGTCTATGAGGAGTCCGAAAAATATTGTGACACCGCGTATATAACAAAAATAGACAATTCTTATGACGCCGACAGATTTTTATTGAACTTTGATGAAAAAGATAATTGGTATGTAAAAGAAGAAGAAATGCTGAAGACAGAAAAGGGCATTTATATAACGTTTGTTACTTATAAAAAAGAAAATTAAAGGAGAAAGGGCTTGTTCAAAAATTGATTAAGTCCTTTTTGACTTATAAAAAGAAAGAAATGATAAACCAATGATAGATGTAAAAAATCTCACAAAAATTTATAAGCTTTATGAAAAGCCCGGCGACCGTGTCAAAGAGGCTTTGTTTCCGCGGAAGTATAAGGATAAAATCCAGGAGTTTTATGCCCTTCGGGACGTTAATTTTGAAATTGAAAAGGGCGAAACTGTCGGAATAATAGGAAAAAACGGTTCGGGAAAATCAACACTTCTCAAAATCCTTACGGGAGTTATAAATCAGACTGAGGGTGAAAAGGTGATGAACGGAACCGTTTCGGCTCTTTTGGAGCTTGGAACGGGTTTCAACCCTGAGTATACGGGAATTGAAAATATTTATCTCAACGGAACCATCATGGGGCTGAAAAAAGAAGAAGTGGACAAAAAAATTGACGAAATCGCCGATTTTGCCGAGATTGGTGAGTTTATAAACCGACCTGTGAAAAATTATTCAAGCGGTATGTTTGTCCGCCTTGCCTTTGCGGTTGCAATAAATTCAGACCCCGACATTTTGATTGTGGACGAGGCTTTGGCGGTGGGAGACTATCGGTTTCAGGCAAAGTGCTATAACAAGTTTGAAGAACTGAAGGAGAAGGGAAAAACCATTCTCTTTGTCAGCCACGATATTGATGCGGTTCGTCGTTTTTGTCAGAGAGCACTTTGGCTTGACAACGGCAAGCTGATTATGGATGGTGACGTGAATGAAGTAACGTCAAAATATATGGAGTTCATAACAAGCAACGAAACCGATGCAGAGGCTTGTGTTATGGGACTTAACAAAAAGACAGAGGAACTCCTTGAGCAGGAAAAAGAGTTCAATGAAATAAACCGCTTTGGCTCAAAAATCGGTTGCATCAAAAACGTGAGGGTTTCAAATGGCGACAAGGAAACAGAAGTCTTTATGACGGGAGACACCATCACCATTGAAACGGTTGTTGATGTTCCGCCTGAGGCAGACCTTGCCTCCACCGGCCTTGCAATTTCCCTGAAAGACAAGAACGGTGTTGACCTGATGGTTGCTGCACTTCATGACTATGATATGAGATTTAAACGCACCGGCAGAAATATTGTGAGAATAACCTTCCCTGCATTTCTTAATGTGGGTGAATATACCCTCACTTCAGGTCTTGAAATGAGGGACACCCTGCCAATTTCTTATTATGATTACATCGAGGGTGCGGCATATATAAAGATAATGTGTGACAGAGAATATTTTGGAGTTTTGAAGGTTCCGTCGGAAATAACTATAGGAGATTAGAAATGGATAATTTGAACATTAGTGAAATTTTGATGGAAAAACTCCTGGAAAAGGATAAAAAAATAAGAGAGCTTGAAGAACGGATTGAAGCAGACAGAAATGCGATTATGCAAATTCAGTTTGAAGCAAATCAGCACAAGCAGGAGGAGCTGGACCTTCACGACACTTATGTGTGGCGCACGGGTCTGAAGTTTGAAAAAATTCTCCAGAAGACGGGAATTTCCTTTATACGTTCCCTGCTGGTTCTTTCGGATTACAAGCGAATGGGGCTTTTGCTGACCTTGCGCAAGGGAATAAACGAGGGCTTCAACCGTGAAAACGTGGAGCACAAGACAAAGAGGCGGCTCCAGCTGTGTGCGGGAAAATTCAGGAGGTACAAGGCTGAGCGCGAAAAAACAACACAGGCACTGAGTCAATGTGTGGAGGTTCCTTGTCAAAGGGGCTTGGTTTCGGTTGTTCTTCCCGTTTACAACGGGGAAAATGTTCTTGCCGAATCAATTGAATCGGTTTTCAATCAGACCTATGGTGATTTTGAACTTATAATTGTGAATGATGGTTCCACCGACAGCAGTCTTGAAATTGCAAAAGACTTTGCACAGCGGGACAAGAGGATAAGAATAATAGATCAGGAAAACCAAAAGCTCCCCACGGCGCTTTCGGTGGGTTTTCGTGAAGCAAAGGGAGAATATCTTACCTGGACTTCGGCAGATAATATTATGCTTCCTGATTGCCTGGAAATTCTTGTTGATAACCTTGAGCGAAAGAAAGATGCTGCAATGGTTTGGGGCAATATGAGATTAATTGACAAGCGGGGCAAAACAAAAAGAGGTCATTTTTGGTTTGAAAAGCCTTTCTTTTCGGGAAATGTTTGCTTTCCCAAAACCGCAGATTGTCTGAATACATATGCCAACAACACCATTGGTGCGGCATTTATGTACCGACGCGTGGCGGCATTCATTCTTGAGGATTATTCCCGATTCAAAACCAATCTTGAGGACTATGATTATTGGATGAGGATGAATTCGCTTCTTAAGATTGAGCATATAGATGAAGAAAAGCCCATTTATCTTTACAGAATTCATAACGAATCCCTCACCGCTCACGACAAGGAGCTGGGAATAACCAAAAATCGCTACAAGTTGATGGTGCTTGATGATTTCAGACGTGATTTTTATATGTCATCCCTTGTCTGGGTTGTGGAGAGTGAAAATGAGGAAAACCCAGACTATAAGGACTTTTGCAAGGCGGCGGAGGAGGCAGGACACATTATCCTCACACCCAAGGAGGCAAATGCTTGCTGCATAGCAGAGAATTATTCATGTTTCTGCTATGCATATTTCGGCAGAGCTGAAAATTCCCAAAAGAATAAGCTGAATGTCAACCTTTCGGGTTCGCTTCTTGTAACAGACGAACTGACAGAGGCAGAGGGATTTGACTTGTTTGTGACTACCGATAAATCTGCAGAAATCCCTGAGCTGGGTGATTATTGCGGCTATTTCCGTGCAGAAGACGGAAAAGCAATTTTTGATTTGGCTGATGCCAAAATAAAGAACAGAATCCTTTATCGCCTTGAAGAAATGATTGACGAGCCCGACGACTATGAACGGAAGATTTCCATTATAATCTGCACATATCTGCGCGGTGAAAAGCTGATTGATGCAATCTGGTCAGTAATTCGTCAGTCCATGAGCAAAAAGGAATATGAAATCATAATTGTGGACAATGCACCGCTGACTTCGGGAATCCGGGCAACGGTGGAGGATTTCAAGAGAAAGTATCAGGAGTTTGAAGGCTTCATACGATATATAGGCGTTCCTCAAAAAGGGCTGTCCTATGCCCGAAACGCAGGAATGTGGAATGCCAAGGGCGAATACCTTTTGTTCCTTGACGATGACGTTCTGGCAGATTATTATCTTCTTGAAGAAATTTACACAGGGTTTAAGTATCACCCTCATGTGGGAATTGTGGGCGGGCAGGTTATTCTTGACAGACCCTTCCCAACACCAAAAGTTCTGAGAAAGGGCTGGGAGAGCCTCTGGAGTCAGTTTAAGATTTCAGGAAATACTTTCCGTGAGGTGAGCCAGCAGTTTGAGTTCCCATATGGAGCAAATTACAGCGTAAGACGCTCGGCAATCTGGCGTGTGGGCGGTTTTCGTATGTGCTATGGCAGGGTGGGCAACGACTTTGCCGGCGGCGAGGAAACGGCACTTGCCTTCAAGATGCTTCAGATTGGTTATGGAATAGGGCTTCAGCCAAGGGCAAAGGTTCTTCACCGGGTTGACCATTCAAGGTTCACTCACGAGCACGTCAAAAAAACTATTCGTGCCGGAACCCTCACAACATACAGATTTTTCTGTGACCTTCACACAAACATTGGCTGGACAAAACGGTATGTGAAAGAGCAGATAAGAATTACAAATAAGGAAATTCAGATTCTGACAAGAAAAAAGGCAGACAGCCTTGATATATTCTACAAAAAAAGCTATCTTGATGCGTGGACGCGGCTTTTGGAATATATGGAAGAAATAAACCGCGAAAGGTAGGATTTGAGCGATGTTCAACAATTTAAAAAAGCTGATTTTCGGGGTAAGAGAACCTGAAGAAAAACCCCTCAATCTTTATCAGTATAAGTTTTTGAGATACAAGGAAGAGAGGGATAGGGTTTATCCTCTTGATTTGACAAAGGTACACGTGCCCATGGTCAAGGACTTGATTTCGGTGGTTCTTCCTGTTTACAATGGCGGAGACATCTTAGCAGACTCCATTGAATCAGTGCTTCGTCAGACCTATGCGGATTTTGAGCTTATTATAATTAACGACGGCTCAAAGGACGACACCCTTGAAATTGCAAATCGCTATGCTGATATGGACAGCAGAATACGGGTACTCACTCAGGAAAATAAAAAAATTCCAAGGACTTTGTCAAGAGGTTTCCGGGAAGCGAGAGGTGAATTTCTCACATGGACCTCGGCTGACAATGTGATGGATGATGATTTTCTTGAAAAAATGGTTGGAGAACTGAAGGCAAATCCCAAAACGGGAATGGTTTGGGGCAATATGCGGCTTATAAATGCCAAGGGCAAAAAATATTCAAAGCACGGCTGGTTTGAATATCCCTTTGGCAGCGGCAATGTGATTTTCCCAAGAAACGCCTATGAACTGAATACATATGCCAACAACACCATTGGGGCTGCGTTTATGTACCGCAAAGCGGCAGCAGAAATTCTTGGTTGTTATTCAAGCTACAAGCACACTCTTGAGGATTATGACTATTGGATGCGAATGAATTCTCTCCTTGAACTAAGGCACACATCCTTTGCAAAGCCTGTTTATTCATACCGCTGGCACGATGGCTCACTGACTGCAAAGGACAAGGAGCTTGGCATAACAGCAAACCGTTACAAGCTGATGGTTTTTGATGATTTCAGACGCGATTTTTATCTCACTCCGCTTTTGTGGCACATAAAGACTGATGAGAAAAACAAAGAGGCGGCAGCTGAATTCAAGAGCCTGGTGGCGGAAAAGGGACACATACTTGTAGATAGTGCAGACTTCCCTGAACTTTTCTTTGGAAACAGTCCGTCAAATTTGGTTTTTGTGAGCTTTGGCGGTGACGAATCTGCGGCAAATCTTCCCGGGGATGCTGTCAGAGTTGGTGTTAACACCGATAAAAAAGAAAACTTTGATTTTGTAATAAATCTTTCAGATTATTCAGAAAAGGAGACCGATGCATATGTGGTGGACGATGTTCAGACAATGTTTTCGTTTATTGACGCAAAATCGAAAAATGATATGTTATATGGCATCGAGGGCAGGCTCCAAAGCACAGACAGATGTGAGAAAAAACTTTCAGTGGTGCTCTGCACACATAAAATCTCAGAAACGCTGAAGGATTGTCTTGAGGCACTCTGTATGCAGGACGCGAACCCTGAAGATTTTGAGATTGTGTTTGTGAATAACAACTTCAAGGAACCCGCTCTCAAGGAACTTGTTCAGGATATGCGCCAAAAATACAGCAATATTTCTATAAATTACATAACTGCTCCCCAAAAAGGACTTTCCTTTGCACGCAACTGTGGCATGTGGGAAGCAAAAGGTGAAATCATTCTCTATGTTGATGATGATGCAATTGCAAGACCGAATGTTGTTACAGAAACCATAAAATCCTTTGAGGGCAGAGCGGATTTGGGAACCTGCGGAGGTCAGGTTCTGCTGACTGTTCCCGAGAGTGCAAAGGATTTGGTGAACGAAGAAACAATAGGTCTCTGGAGCAATCTTTCAATAGACGGAGAGGGCTTCCGCTATGCAAAGGACTATGGTGAATTTCCGTATGGTGCAAACTTTGCGGTGAGAAGTGACGCGCTCAGGATGATTGGCGGTTTCAGATGCAATTATGGCAGAGTGGGAAACAACTTTGCAGGCGGTGAGGAAACCCTGGTTTGCTTTATGATGAATGAAATTCATATGAAGGTGGGACTCAATGCAGACTCAATTGTTGAGCACAGAGTTGACCCCGACCGATTCACTCTCGAACACGTTGAAAAAACAGCATATTCGGGAATAATGACACAACATCGCCTGAGACGTGATTTGTATGCACCCCAGGACTGGAACGATGTGAACGTGAAGGAACGTGCACAAAAAGCCGAAAGACGGGCAAAAGCAGAAGATGCGGGAAGTGTCAAGCAAAAGCTCTATTCCGCCACGGCAAAGGCTTTTCGTGAGGTTCTTGTTCTGAGACAAAGGGACTATGAATTCCTGATGAAAAACAAAAACAGATAAAGAACGAGGAAACTGAATTATGTTCAAAAAAATGCAATGGAAAATAGTTGTGGTTTTTGTGGCATTGGTTCTTGCCATTATGGTTGTTGTGGGCGTGTATATGTTCAACAGTGTTGTGAAGATGTATACCAAATCATTCAACGAGCAGATGGACAAGGTTATGTCGGGGGATTTTACCATTGCTATGTCTGATATACTGAATTCGGATTTGACGGCAGAACAACGGGAAATCCGCATAAACACAGTTGTTTCTGCTTATTCCAGTCAGCTGGGGCTCTCTGAACAAAGGCAGTGTGCTGTGCTGAGAGCGGAGGACGCATCAAAGATTGTTGCCACAGGCGCAGGAGCCGACTCTCTTGAAAAAACACCAAACATAATCAAAGCTATGTCGGGAAAAATCGGCAAGAGCGAACGGTTCACTTCCAGCTATATGGACTATGCTTATTTTATGGACGGTGCAGGGAGTGAGGACTATATAATTTATGTGAAAGACAACAAGCAAGGTGTTAATGTTCTGACTCAGAATATGATGTATATCATAATCCAGGCACTTTTGTTTGGCGCACTTGCTTCCATTTTTTTAGGCTATTTTCTCTCGAAAACCATCACAAACCCCATATCGGTACTGACCGAAAAGGCAGAGGACTTTGCGGAAGGTAATTTCGAATCCAACCTTGAGGTTTTTTCGCGGGATGAAATAGGAACACTGGTTGAAACCTTCAACTATATGGGAGGAGTAATGAAAAATGCCATCAGTGAGGTGGCAGGAGAAAAGCACAAGCTTGAGGTTATCCTTGAAAATATAAACAACGGTATAATTGCATTCAGCACCAATCAGGAAATTATTTCGATAAATATGGCAGCAAAGAAGATGCTCAATATTGACGAAACCGAAGATATAAGATTTGACAAGTTTTTTGAAGCACTCAATTCAAATGTGTGTATGGCTGAGTTTATTTATCTCAGACGTTTCAAAACCGAAGACAGAGAAATTGAGATAAACAACAAGCATATAAAGGCATATTTTTTGCCATTCAAAATGGAGGATGACCGCATTGCAGGAGTGGTGTGTGTTTTCAGAGACGTGACAGAGGAATTCAATCTTGACCGCTCACGAAAGAAGTTTGTGGCTGAGGTTTCCCATGAGCTGAAAACACCGCTGACAACAATCGGCACATACACCGAAACCCTCATTGACAATTATCCTATGGGCAGGGAAATTGAGCTTTCATTTTTGAAAACAATTCAGAATGAAACAAACAAAATGACTAATCTGGTGAAAAATCTTCTCACCCTTTCAAGATTTGATGCTCAAAGTGTTGAAATGAATCTTGAGGCGTTTGATTTGGGAGATATGCTTCGGGAATTGGTTGAAACCTTCAGGATTGAGGCAGAAAACAAGCAACAGGAATTGATTTTCAATGTAGTAAATGAAATTCCCATGATTTATGCTGACAAGTTCCAGATTGAAAGAGCGGTGAAAAACATAATTTCAAACTCAATGAAATATACCCCCGAAAAGGGTTGCATAAAGGTGTTTGCGGGGTTTGTTTACAACAAGGCATATATAAAAATTGAGGACAACGGAATTGGAATTCCTGAGGGCGATATTGACCACATCTTTGACAGATTCTATCGTGTTGACAAGGCTCGTTCAAGAGAACAGGGCGGAACCGGCCTCGGTCTTGCAATAGCCAAAGAAATAATTGAGAATCACAAGGGAACAATAGGTATGGAAAGCAAGCAAGGGGAGTATACCAGAGTTACAATAAACCTGCCCATTGACACAAGCCAATAATACTGCCAAAGAAAAACAAAATATAAAAATTTTTGACATTGACGAAATGGGTAAACTGGTGTATACTAAGTGCTGTAAGACGTAAGGATTGGAGAAAAATCAATGGCAAAGGACAAAAAATCCGTGAAATCGGTTGCAAAAAACAAAAAAGCATATCACGATTATTTTGTGGATGACACATATGAAGCGGGGATTTCCCTTTTTGGAACAGAGGTCAAGTCTGTCCGTGAGGGCAGAGTAAACCTGAAGGACAGCTATGTGTCGGTCAAAACGGGTGAAGCATTTCTCATTGGAACGCATATTTCTCCATATGAAAAGGGAAACATCTTCAACCGCGACCCGCTGAGAACACGAAAACTTCTTTTGCATCGCCGTGAGATAAACAAGCTGATTGGGCTTACACAGCAAGATGGCTACACCCTGATTCCTTTGGAAGTATATTTTAAGGGTGACCATGCAAAGGTTCTCCTTGGCCTTTGCCGAGGCAAAAAGAACTATGACAAGCGTGATGCAATGGCAGAACGTGATTCAAAGCGCAGAATTGACAGAGCACTCAAGGAACAATTGAGATAGAACTTTAAGACACGGGGGCGTAATGGTTTCGACGGGGGTTTTGAAGTACTTGGAGCGAGCCGCAGCGGAATCTGCGTTAAAAATTCCAAACTTAAATTAAACGCTAACAAAAATTTAGCTTACGCTGCCTAAGTTTTAGGCGCTGTCCTCTCCCGATAACCGCGATTGGGAAGCGGGGCATCAAACTTGCGGTGAACGTGAATTCAAGAAGCTTTGATTGAATCATGAACTTATGAAGCTACCGGAATTTGAAGTTTGTTTGTGGACTTCACTTTTCGGGAATTTTGACCACAAACTACGCTCGTAGCGCCGGGTATGAATGAATTTTCGGACAGGGGTTCAATTCCCCTCGCCTCCACCAACGAATAAAACGGAAAGTGTTAAATTAAAGAATACACCGTATAGCAAGGTTTGACTTGCTATACGGTGTGTTTGTTTGTGTAGGTAAAAAAAGCACAATACAAACTTTATTATTAAATGTACTATATAGCAAATAAATTATGTTGAATAAATTGGAATATTGTGGTATAATATAAAAGAATGAAAAAATGGTGTTATATATAATGAGAGGAATTTGTTATGGATAAGCCACTGTTAACAATCGACGAACAAATAAATAAAATGGAGGAAAAAGGGATTGCGTTTAATCTCTGCTCTAAAGAAGACGCAAAAGAATTTTTAGAAAAGCACAACAACTTTTTTAGAATAGCATCATACAGAAAAAACTATGATAAATTCCCGAGCGGTGAAAATAAAGACAAATACAGATATCTGGATTTCAAGTATTTGCAGGAAATATCGACAATAGATATGCATCTAAGATATATGATAATAAAAATGTGCTTAGATGTTGAACATTGTTTGAAGTTGGATTTGCTAAGAAAGGCAGAAATCTGTGATGATGGATTTGAGTGCATTAACAATTTCTTTAAAGAAAAAAGTAGCGAAAAAATAAAAAAAGGCATATTCTATAAGAGGAAATCAAAGTATAGTCAGGATTTGATAAATGCGTATTTCAAATTTGATGATGAAAAAGAAATTGTAACTGAATATTCCAGGTGTAGAATATGGGTGTTGCTTGAGGTATTATCTTTTGGAGATTTTGTTGTTTTTTATAATTATTTTCATCAATTCTATGATATAAAAAATAAGTATTCGGCAAATATTAATACGGTAAGAAGTTTAAGAAATGCCTGTGCTCATAATAATTGTGTTTTGGCAAACTTAAAAATAGATAAATCTTGCAAACCCAATGGAAATGTAAGTAAATTTGTGTCAAAAATCCCTGGGGTTGGTTCTGAAGAACGGAAAAGAAGTCTTGCTAGAAGACCAGTGTATGATTTTGTAACGTTACTTTATGTATATGATGTTTTTGTGAGTGATTCTTTAAAGAAACATAGATATAGCGAGTTAAAGAGTCTTGTGAACGAACGAATGAAAAGAAATCCAAGTTTTTTTGAAAGACAACAAGTGTTACTGTCATCTTACAAATTTCTACAAAAAATAGTTGACATTTTGTAAAATTTGTGATAAATTAAATTTGATATCAAAAAAGCATATGCTTTTTGTGTGGATGGGACTATGGTCTCGTCCTATTTTTTTATATAATATATATTATAAAATTTTAGAATTACGAAGATGATAAATTTATTGACAAAGAGAAAATTTATGGAACACTTCGTATTTTGTGTTTATTATGAACAATCTGTGCTAATTCATTGAAAAAATGTAAAGGCTGTGGTAGAATATAAACTAGAGGGTATTCAACAGGTAAATGATATTTTAAAGTAAAGGTGAGAAAAATGTATCACATATATAAGAAAAAAATATCGAACTTTTTGTATATGACAACACTCAAAATTATATTTTTTCCTGTCATTCTTCTTTGGAAAGGTTTAAAAGCAATTTATTATTTAAGCTTTCCACCATTTTGTGATGAAGATGGGGAGGATAATTATGATGAGGGTTGGGAGGAAGATGATTTTATGATTGAAAACGATAATACCGTAATTGATGAAATACGAAAAACATTTGAAAATGTAGAGATTGGAACAATTTTTACAACTAATGAAATTAAATCATTGGTTTCAAAAAAATTTGGAAGAAATGAAGGAAGCGTTATACCAAGTGATTGCTGTTACAATATGACCAACAAAGGAATAATTGGAACTTCGTTTGAACATTTTAACATATTTATGCAAATACGAAGAGGAGAGTATGAATATGTTGGAGAAGAGTATTCTTTTGATAAAGATAAAACAACGGCGATAGGATACATAAACAAAAACAATCAAAGAAATAATGGGCGTAAAGAGAAATCTACTAACCACTATAATCAGTGGTTTTATGAAATGGAATGTCTTGATTGTGGATATGTGTACAATGCGAACGGAGCTGACATTTGGTTGCGGAAATGCCCTCAATGTCAGCAAAGTAAAAAAGCACACAAAACATCCCGAGAAATACCCGACGGATTAAGATACAAAATACTGAAGCGAGATAATTTTAAGTGTTGTGCGTGTGGAGCATCTCCGGCAAAAGACCCATCTGTTGAGTTGCATATTGACCACATTGTTCCCTGGTCAAAAGGCGGGGAAACGGTGATAGAAAATTTGCAGGTTTTGTGCTCGAAGTGTAATATTGGAAAAAGTAATTCTTTATAAAATTTGCTACGTCGAGAAACCATTACGCTACGCCTCGCCTCCACCAAAAGGAAACGACAATTTTCGTTAGAAGATTGTCGTTTCCTTTTGTTCTCTTATCTTTTCACTCTTCACTAAAATTGTCGTTTCCAGAGAAAAGAGAAGAGAAATGGTTGCTTTGCTAATGAAAAGCCTATTTTTATATGCATCTATTATGTGCGAAAAGCCCAAAAGACCGTCAATCCTGACACAGAATTGACGGTCTTTAATTAAAACATAATATGAGCTAACCTCAGCATATGAATAACCAAAACTACTTACTCCAAATCAGGTCAAACTGGCTACCCAGGTCATATTTTGGAACAACAATGGTGATTTCCACCTCATCTTCTGCAAGAGTAACATCATTTGTGCATCTGAGCGCCGGTTCAATGTGCGGACTTTTGTTGAAGTCACAGATTTCTTTGACCAAAGCTGCCATATCAGATACGGTGTAGTTCATTGGCATATTAACGTGCAAAAAATAGTCCTTCCAGCTGTCAATTCTGATGGCTGACAGATAATCAACCATGTTTTTTCTGCTGCCCTTATAGTCAAGTTTATACCATTTGTTGCCCTTTCCTGCAAGCCTGTCCATAACTTCCCGATAGGTTGCGACGATAAGGGGTTCTTTTCCCTCTGTTCCGGAGTTTGCCGCAAAATATTCAGACAGAACCTGCTCGTTTTCAAAAATCTCAAAAAGCAACATATCAAAACTTCCTTTCAAAAAAGACGTGCAACAAGGATGTCGCACGTCTTCTGGTGTTTTTGTTATCTGTTGAGGATAAGCTTTGTGAGCTCAACCGGCTCAACAATCTTGCCGTCCTTGTAAACACGCATATTTCCTGATGCGATTTCGTCAATGAGGATAACTTCACCGTTGTTGTATCCGAATTCAAATTTGATGTCCCACAAATCAAGACCAATGGTTTTCAAATCGTCTGCAACAATTTTTGTGATTTTGAGTGTCTGTTGCTTCATGCTTTCAAACATTTCGGGAGTCATAACGCCCAGAGCAGCAAGACCTTCGCCGGTAACAAGCGGGTCACCCTTGTCGTCGTTTTTGAAGGTGCATTCAACATAACCGCCTTCAAGAACTGTTCCATCCTCGATGTATTCGCCATATCTGCGAATGAAGCTGCCTGTTGCAACAAGACGGCAGATAACTTCAAGACCGTGACCGAAAACAGTTGCAGGAAGAACTTCCATTGTTGCCTCATCAATGTTTGCATTCACATAGTGAGTTTTTATGCCGGCGTTCTTCAACATTTCAAAATAATAAACAGAGGTCTGGAGGTTTGCCTTGCCTATACCCTCAATTGTAAGTCCGACTGAATTTTCACCCGGGTCAAAAACTCCGTCCTTGCCGGTGCAATCGTCTTTGAATTTAAGCAAAACATTTCCGTTCTCAAGTTTGTAAACATCTTTGGTTTTTCCCTGATAAAGTTTTTCCATAACCAAAACCCTTTCATTAAATAAAATTAGACAATTTATTTTACCACAAATTTTTGCAAATTTACAGTACTTTTTGAAAAATTTTTTATATTTTTTCAATTTTCCAATTGTGCGTCGTATGTTTGCGCCTTTTTTGTTTAATTTAACAAAAAGGGACCGCTTTGCGGCCCCTCAATTTCTTAGTGAATAATAGCAAGCTCTGTGTCTTTGTCAAAGAGGTGAACTTTGTTTGTATCAAATACTGCTTTGATAATATCGCCGTCCTTAGCAGTTGTACGACGATTAACACGAGCAACCATAGGTGTTTCGCCTACCTTGAGGTAGAGATATGTTTCAGCACCCATCATTTCTGTGAAGTCGATTTCAACATCAACGAGTGAATCAGGCATTGATGCAATGTGAGCTTCGTCTTCATAGATGCTTTCAGGTCTGATACCCATAACAACTTCTTTGCCGATGTATTCAGCAAGCTCTGCACGATTGCCTTTGCCTTCGGGAAGCTTGATGTCAAAGTTTGCATTCACAAGGTGAACACCGTCTTCTTTTTTCTCAAGTGTAACATTGATGAAGTTCATCTGGGGGCTTCCGATAAATCCTGCAACGAAGAGGTTAACAGGTTCATCATAAAGTTCAATAGGTGTTGCGCACTGCTGGAGATAACCATCTTTCATAACAGCGATTCTTGAACCCATTGTCATAGCTTCTGTCTGGTCATGAGTAACGTAAACAACTGTTGTGCCGAGTCTCTGGTGGAGCTTGCCGATTTCAGCTCTCATCTGAACTCTGAGTTTTGCATCAAGGTTTGAAAGAGGTTCGTCCATAAGGAATACCTTTGGTTCACGAACGATAGCACGACCGAGAGCAACACGCTGTCTCTGACCACCTGACAAAGCCTTTGGCTTTCTGTCGAGGAGATGCTCAATGTCGAGAATTTTTGCTGCAGCATGAACCTTTTCTTTGATAACATCCTTAGGCACCTTTCTGAGCTTGAGAGCGAATGCCATGTTGTCGTAAACTGTCATATGAGGATAGAGCGCATAGTTCTGGAAAACCATTGCGATGTCTCTGTCCTTGGGAGCAACATCATTAACAAGCTTGTCGTCAATATAAAGCTCACCTTCTGAAATTTCTTCAAGACCAGCAATCATTCTGAGTGTTGTTGATTTTCCGCAACCGGAAGGACCAACCAAAATCAAGAATTCCTTGTCAGCGATTTCAAGATTGATGTCTCTTGCACCGACAACTCCTCCCTGGTAAATTTTTCCAACCTGTCTTAAACTTAATGTAGACATTTATAAAAACCTCCTAAATAGTTATAAATCAAAATATATATAACCCTTTTATATTAGCTTAATTGTAGCACAATTTTTTTCAAATTGTTAGGGGTTATTTGCACAAATTTAAAAAATCTATTTCGTTCATATTGCACAACCTAAAATTTGGATGCGCTGAAACCCTTGATTTCATGGGCTTTTCGGGGCTTTGACTCCAAAGATTCGGGTTTTGTACTCATTAACCAAAATTCATTTTGCATAATGCTGATTTTTCACTAAATTGCACAGACGAGGCAAAAATGAGAAAAAATCATATGAAAATAAACAAAACGACAAATTCCCTCAGGAGAATTTGTCGTTTAAAGTTATCCACAGAATAAGTTGTCCCAAAACAAGTGGGTTTTACACATTATCCACAGAGTTATCAACAGGTTTTTCTGTGTTGTCCACAGCTTCGGCGGTGGTTGGTTCTGAATTTTCAGGCAGGGTTTCGTCTGCTGAATCATCCTCATGAGCAACTGCGGCAGCGGAGACGATTTTGACACCATCACCCAGTCTCATAAGGCGAACACCCTTGGTTACGCGCTTCAGAGTGTTGATGTCTGCGGTGTCAATTCGGATGATTATGCCTTCTGAGGTGATGATGATAACGTCATCCTCATCGGTTACAAGACCAAAGCCGGAAACTGCACCGGTGTCATCAGAAATTTTGTAGGTTGTGGTTCCCTGACCGCCTCTTGCCTGAACCTTGTATTCATCAAGCTCGGTCTTTTTGCCGTATCCGTTTTCACTGATAACCAGAACTCTTGAGTTTTCGCGCATAATGTCCATTCCCACAACAAAGTCGTCGTCCTTCAGCATAATTCCGCGGACGCCACGGGAAACTCTGCCCAGGGTTCTGACATCGTTTTCTTCGAAACGAATCATCTTGCCCATTCTTGTTCCGATGAATATGTGAGAATTGCCATCAGTTTTCTTTACATTGATAAGTTCATCACCCTCATCAAGATTGATTGCAATTTTTCCGCCTTTGGGTGCGTTTTCATATTCCATAATATCGGTCTTTTTGATGACACCGTTGCGGGTTGCCATCACAAGATATTCACCCTCGATGTATTCACGGACAGGAATCATTGCAGAAATCTTTTCTCCCGGTTCAAGCTGGAGCAGGTTCACAATTGCTGTGCCCTTTGCCTGACGGCCTGCTTCGGGAATTTCATATGCTTTGATGCGGTACATTCTTCCTGTGTTGGTGAAGAAGAGAATATATGCATGGGTTGAGGCAACGAACATTGTGTTCACGAAGTCCTCTTCTTTGGTTTGCATACCGATTATGCCCTTTCCGCCGCGTTTCTGACTGCGATAGGTGTCAACTGCAAGACGCTTGATGTAACCCTGCTTGGTCATTGTGATAACGTTGTCTTCTTCCTCAATCAGGTCTTCAAGGTCAATGTCGTCTGCAACAGGTTCTATGCTTGTGCGTCTTTCGTCACCAAACTTGTCACGGATTTCAGAAATTTCCTTTTTAATAACATCAAGAACTCTCTGCTCGCTGGCAAGAATTTCTTCCATTTCTTTTATGAATGCCATAATCTCGTCATATTCGGTGTCAATCTTCTCACGCTCCAAGCCCTGGAGACGTGCAAGACGCATATCAAGAATTGCCTGCGCCTGAACATCCGAAAAGTCAAAGCGCTCCATCAAATTTGGTTTTGCATCATTGTAGCTGTTTCGGATTATGCTGATTATTTCATCAATATTATCAAGAGCAATTCTGAGACCTTCAAGAATATGTGCTCTTGCCTCAGCTTTCTTTTTGTCAAATTTGCATCTTCTGACAATGACTTCCTTCTGGAATTCGATATATTCATCAAGGATTTCTCTGAGATTGAGAACCTTTGGTTCAACTCTGTTAACAAGAGCCAGCATAATTATGCTGAAGGTGTCCTCAAGCTGAGTGAATTTGTAAAGCTGATTGAGAACAATGGTGGCATTGGCATCACGCTTGATTTCCACCACAATTCGCATACCGTCACGGTCTGATTCGTCACGGAGGTCGGAAATCCCTTCAAGACGTTTTTCGTGAACCAGTTTTGCAATATTTTCAATAAGCCTTGATTTGTTGACCATATATGGAATTTCGGTGAAAACAATTCTCTGTCTGCCTTCGCCGTGCTCCTCAATTTCCGCTTTTGCACGGAGACGGAGCTTGCCTCTTCCTGTGTGATAAGCTGAACGGATTCCGCTTGTGCCCATAATCTGTGCTCCCGTGGGGAAGTCGGGCCCGGGGATATATTCCATCAGCTCATCAATGGTGATTTCGGGATTGTCGATTACGGCAATAATTCCATTTATAATCTCGGTGAGATTGTGAGGCGGAATTTTTGTTGCCATACCAACCGCAATGCCGTCAGAGCCGTTGACCAACAGATGTGGAAAACGTGACGGAAGAACAATGGGTTCCTTGCGGCTTTCATCAAAGTTGGGCATAAAGTCAACAGTCTCTTTTTCGATGTCTGTGAGCATCCGCATCGCCATTTTTGACATTCTTGCCTCTGTGTAACGATAAGCTGCAGGGGGGTCACCGTCAACCGAACCGAAGTTTCCGTGTCCGTCAACTGTGGGATATCTCATTGAGAAGTCCTGAGCCATTCGAACCATTGCATCATAAACAGATGCGTCACCGTGTGGATGGTATCTACCAAGAACATTACCGACGGTGGTGGCACTCTTGCGGTATTCCTTTTCGGGGGTGAGGTTGTCCTCATACATTGCATAAAGTATGCGGCGATGAACGGGCTTCAAGCCGTCACGCACGTCAGGAAGGGCACGCCCTACAATAACCGACATTGCATACTCAATGTATGACTTTCGCATTTCCTTTTCGATTTCTACAGGAATTATGTTCAGCTTGGAAGCGTCAAACAATTCCTCGTGTTTTTCATTAGCCATAGCTCTCATTCCTCATTTTTTGCTCTTTTTAGCTTGATGCCAAAAAAGTTATTTGCTTTATACTTCGACACAAATTCGAAAAATCCTTCTATTTGCAAAAAAATAGTGCTAAATTTCCATAATTCATAGTTTCGCTTTTAAAACGGAAAAACAATCTTCATATATTTTTGAACAAAAAACAAAAAAAGCAATACGGATTCGCCTGGTGTTGACGAAGCTGTATCGCTTTTTTGTATGAGAAAAAATTGTAAGAAAAATTATTCTTCAACTGAATATTCAGACAATGATTCCTCGTACTTAGCCAGAATCACTTCCTGAAGAAGCTCTCTCATTTCAGCATTAATGGGATGTGCGATATCCTTGAATTCGCCATCTGGAGTCTTTCTGCTGGGCATAGCAATAAATAGTTTTTCCTGACCTGCAATAACCTTGATGTCGTGCACTACAAAAGCATCGTCGAATGTAACAGAAACAACTGCTTTCATTCTGCCTTCAGCATTAATTTTCCTCACCTTAATGTCTGTGATTTGCATAAAATGCACCCACCTTTTCTGATTTGTGTATAATAAAGTTAATTTTTTGCGTATAAAAATTTTCAAATAATAATATAATACCCATATTGATAAATTTTTCAAATTGTGTTAAAATATTACTGTAAAACCTTGATGCGAAACAAAACCCTTTTAAGGAGATGAGAAATTTGAAAAATATCCAGCTTTCCGCCTTGCCTGAAGGTGCACATATACATATGGTCGGAATTGGAGGAATAAGTATGAGCGCTCTTGCTCATATGCTGAAAAACTTTGGATATATTGTTTCCGGCTCAGACCGAACAGAAACCAAAATTGTCAAAAGTCTGATCGCTGACGGGATACCCGTTTCTATCGGGCACAGTGCCGATGCAGTGAAAGATCCGGACCTTGTGTGTTATACTGCTGCGATTCCAAAGGACAACCCCGAACTTGTTAAGGCAAGGTCACTTGGGATTCCGGTGATGGAACGAGCTGAGCTTCTGGGACAATTGATGAAAAAATATAAGTTCCCGGTTGCAGTTGCCGGAACACACGGGAAAACCACCACAACATCAATGTTGTCGCTGGTTCTTATGGAAGCGGGTTTTGACCCCACCGTGTTGGTTGGTGGAGAGCTTTCACAAATAGGCGGCAATTACAAGATAGGCAAAGAAGATTACCTGGTTTTTGAAGCCTGCGAATACGTGGAAAGCTTTTTGCACTTCAGTCCGTATTTTTCGATTATAACCAATGTGGAAGAAGACCACCTGGATTATTTCAAAGATATCAATCATATTATATCAGCTTTTCAAAAATTTACAAGACTAAATTCACCCAATGGGTGCATTATTGTTTGTTCTGACGATAAAAACACCGAAACCGTTGTGCGAAACAGCCAAAAAAAAGTGGTCAAATATAGCATAATTAGTAAAAATAACGATTTTTATGGGAATAACATTCACACAAGCCGGGATGGAAGAACCGAGTTTGATGTTTTTGCTTATGGTGAAAAGGTGGCGAAAGTTTCGTTGTTTGTTCCCGGTGAGCACAATGTGAGAAATGCTCTGGGGGCTTTTGCTGCAGCATGGGAAATGGGGATTGATGCTGAAACAATCCGCAGAGGTCTTGAAAGCTATGTGGGAACAAAGCGGAGATTTGAAGATTTGGGAGAGGTGGAAGGCGTCAGAATTATTGACGATTATGCCCACCATCCCACAGAAATTGAAAGTTGCCTCAAGGCTGCAAAATCAGTTGCCCACGGTGATGTCTGGTGCATTTTTCAGCCCCACACTTTTTCGAGGACAAAGGCATTTGTCGGTGAATTTGCCGAGGCGCTGGACCTTGCGGATACCACAATTGTGACAGATATTTATCCGGCACGTGAGCCTTTTGATGATAGCATACATTCACGTGATATTGTGGAGAGAATGGAAAAGGGACTTTACGAAAGTGATTTTGATGCAATAAAGAAGCATATTCTGAAAAATGCAAAGCCCGGAGATGTGGTGATAACTATGGGCGCCGGGGATATATATAAGCTGGGATATTTAATCCTTGAAAAATAAAATTTCAAAAAATGTGCCGTCTGCAGTTTAGCAGACGGCATTTCTTATTTAATTGCAGTTTCCGTTTTCAACACGGATTTTTTTGTTTTCAATATATATATGCTTGTTGCAGATTTCAAATGCTGCGCGTTTGTGGGAAATTATCACACAGGTTTTGTTTTCGAGCTCGCGCAGATTTTGAAGAAGCTGCTTTTCGGTGTCCTCATCAAGAGCTGAGGTTGCTTCGTCAAGGAGAATTATCGGTGCATCTGAAAGAATAGCACGGGTAACCGCAAGCCTTTGAATCTGTCCTTCCGAAAGCCCCGCACCTTTTTCGCCAATATAGGTGTCAAGACCCTGGGGTAAAGCTTTGATAAAGTCTTCGGCACAGCTTATCCGGGCAACTTCCATAATCCTTTCGTCAGATATGTTTTCACCAACCATGGAGACAGCATCACGGATTGTTCCTGAAAGCAGAAGATTTCCCTGAGGAACATATGAAAAGAGCGGCCGTGAATGCTTTCCTGCCAAAAGACTTCTGTCAGCGAAATTCAGCATTATCTGTCCGCTTTCGGGGTGCAAAACCCCCAAAAGCAGTTTTATAAGAGTGCTTTTCCCTATTCCCGATATGCCTGCAATAACAGAAAAGTCGCCTTTTTCAATAGTCAGATTTGCATCTTCAAGAATTATATCTCTGCCGTATCCGAATGAAATATCTCGGAAACTGATGTCTTTCAGCTTTGAATATGCCAAAACGGCATCCAGCACTTCGGAGTCTTCTTTTTCGTCGGGCAGACTGTCAATTTCTATGATACGTTCAGCAGAGGAGAGAATTGAATAATATTGAGGGACAACACCTGAAAGTCCTGCAAATGGTGCCTGAATTTGATTTACAAGCTGAATGATTGCAGTGAGGGTGCCGAAGGTTATTGTTCCAAGGAAAAGTCGATATGCGCTCCAGACAAGAGCATACAGGGAGCCAAGACTGAAAACCATACCAAGACCCGAACTTGAAACCACAGATATATTGCGACGAATCATCTGAGCTTTGAAATTCTCGTCCTGAAGAACCTTGGCCTGGCTCGACATTTTATCTTCAATTCCGAATACCTTAATCATTAGAAGACTGCCCAGAGCCTCCTGGAAAAAGGAGCGAACCTTCGCTTCGGTTTCCTGAATGCGTTTGTGGGTGCTTTTGAGAATTTTCCGAAAGGCACTTATAATAATAAGAAGAAGAATTCCGCCAAACAGAAAAATAAATGCAAAATTAAGGTCCAGACGGGTCAGTGAATAAAGAGCATAAATCAGTCCCGTAAAAAGTGCAAGAACCCCGGGGATAAGTGACAAAATCCCATTGGAGATAATTGTTATATCATTGTTAAGCCTTGTGAGAAGGTCACCGCTGTGATATGCGGTCAACAGCGAATAGTCCTTTTTGAGAATGGAATGAAAGATTTCATTGCGAAGCGTCAAGCGAATACTGGCGCCGATATGTGCTTCCATTGCTTTGCCAATCAGACGAATTCCGATTTGCACCGCAATAATGGCCAAAAGCTGTGCGGCAGCAAAAGTCAGACCATGAAGGTCTTTTGCAACTGCGGCATCAATAACGTGGCGCGAGGTCAGTGCAAAGACGACACCCAATATGGTCAGAGAGCATCTGAAAATGGCAAGAAGAACAACAGCCCACAGTTGTTTTTTTGAGTGTGAAAACAACCAGGCAAGAGTTGGTTTGTCTTTCATAGTTAAATCACCTTATAATATTTTTTATGCGGCCTCTGGTGTGGAAGCTGAGTCAGGCAGAACAACTTCGTCAACGGCTCCGCCGTCACCGTCTGAGGGACTGTCTGTGGTGGTTTCTCCTTCGGTTGTTTCGCCATTTTCGTCTGTCGGGGCTTCTTCGCCCTCAGGAAGATGCTTTGACGTACATTTTTCCTTTGGAATATTTCCCGAAACAAACCAGAATCCGGTTTCGTTGTCACCGCAATGTTCACCGGGGAGAAGACCTGTCTCACCGCAGTAATTAACATATTTGACGCCTGAAGGCACAGAAGGGTTTGTCAGAGGTTTTTCTGCGTTGATTTCAGCCATAACCGACCGCCATGCGGTTATCCAGGGGCTTCCCGATACCGAAATGGTTTTTGGTGTGTCATAGCCAAACCACACAGCACCAACATAGTGGGGGGTGTAGCCCACGAACCATCTGTCGTGGTGGTCAGAGGTGGTACCTGTTTTGCCTGCAGTGTACATTCCTGAGCCAAGCTGAGCGCCGCCGCCTGTTCCCGAGGTGACAACCTCTTTCAGCATTCTTGACATAACGTACGCTGTTTCTTCGCTCATAGCAATTTTCTGTTTGGGTTCGTTCTGGAGCAGAACATTTCCGTTTGAATCGGTAACGGAAGTGAAACAATATGGCTCGGTGTAAATTCCGCGATTGACAAACGGTGTGTATGCAGCTGTCAGCTCAAGCACTGAAATGCCGTGGGTAACACCGCCAAGTGCCAGCTGTGAAAGACCAATGTCCGAATACACCTTGCCGTCACTTCCCGTCTCGCTTCTCACAAGAGAAGTAACCCCAAGATTTCGGGTCACAAAGTTGAAGGAGGCTTCAGGCCCCATTTCGTCGAGAACCTGGACAGCAATGGTGTTCAGTGAGCGTCTGAGTGCTGTTCTCACCGACACATTGCCGCTGAAGGAGTGGTCATAATTTCGGGGTGACCAGTCACCGTATGAGATTGCCTTATCCTCATATATATCAGCAGGGTTAATCAAATTCTTTTCAATGGCAGGAGCATAAACTGCAATAGGCTTTATGGTGGAGCCGGGCTGACGAAGAGTCTGTGTTGCACGGTTGAGCACCAGGTTGCCGGGTTTTTTGCCTATTCCGCCCACCAACCCCTTGATTTCACCGGTGTATGGGTCCATAACAGCCATTGCTGACTGGGCGTGGTTTTCACCGGTTGAGTTGGGGAAGTTCTCTGTTTTTTCAAATACATTTTCCATTGCATCCTGAACCTTCGGGTCGATGGTTGCAACTATTTTGAGTCCGCCTGAGTAAATCATCTTGTTTGCAATATTTTCAGAATAGCCCATTTCCATAAGACCGTCCATAACATCATAAACAATCTGGTCCACAAAGTATGAATGGATTGTTCCGGTCGCAAGGGTGCTTTCGTCAAATTCGGTGAAGATTAGTTCAAATGCAACAGCTTCGTCATATTCTTCCTGACTGATTTTTTCAAGCTCAAGCATTTTCTTCAGAACGACCTCTTGCTTTTCCTTGTTGTTTTCGGGATTTATAAGGGGGTCATAAAGTGACGGATATTGTGTTATACCTGCAATTGAGGCACATTCTGCAAGATTAAGCTCACTTACGGGCTTGCCGAAAAATTTCTGCGATGCAGATTGAACCCCGTTGCAGCCCTGTGACAGATATATTGAGTTCAGATAGAGTTCAAGAATTTTGTCCTTTGAAATTTCCCTTTCAAGATTCACCGCACGGGAAATTTCAAGGATTTTTCGTGCCGCAGTGCGGTCTTTGTTCTGGGTTATGTTTTTGACAAGCTGCTGGGTTATGGTGCTTCCGCCAAAGGAGGTGGGTTGCCCGGTTAGCTTGTTTTTTACAAATACAAAGAATGCCTTGGTGGTTCGTTTCAGATCAAAGCCACTGTGAGAATAAAAACGCTCATCTTCAATCGCCACAATGGCATCCTTCAGGTCTTCGGGAATGTCGTCAAGATCAACCCAAATCCGGTTTTGTTCTGCCGAGAGTGAGGTCAGTGGTCGCTCGTTTCCTTCGCTGTCAATATAGACAATCTGGGTGGAACTGTTGTTGATGATAGAGTCAATATCAATATCCCCAATTCCGCCAAAAAGTCCAAAAAAAGCTCCACACATAAGCAGAATGCCCAAAAGAGCTCCCACGCCTATGGTGATGGAGAAAACCTTTATGAATATTTTTTTGTAAGGATTGGTTTTGCGAGGATGTTTTTTCAAAACAAAAGCCTCCTTTTGTTCCTTTTGGAACATTAAGTTTTTTATCTTTATGTTATTGGTATAAAATTCTTTTAAATGTCAATAATTAACAAAAAGAAACCTTCAATATTAATAAAGAAAGGTTGGAAATTGTTCATGCTCAAGACAACTTTCAAAATTTTTATGCTGTTTCTGCTTCTGATTGTTGTGGCGGTTTCAACCGGGCTTGCCACATACAACATAACGCGGAACATAATCGAAAGCCGGTCGGCGTCAGCAGCTCAGGCACCGGCTATGTCCCTTGCCGACGAAACGGTGTCCGCGACAAGAGCGGACAACCGAAGAGAAAGCCGCAACAATACCGGATTTGAATATTATCTGGTCCGGCTTGATGGTGAAAACCTTGAAGTTTATGTTTCCCACAACGGAAAGGAAGAATTCCTGTATAGCCGGGAGGTTTATAGCCGTGATCTGTCCGAAGATGACCTTGAAACGCTGAACGGTGGAGTGAAACTCCAAACCGCATCGGAGCTTACGGGCTTTATTGAGAATTTCACGAGCTGACGAGCACAGATTAGTCCTTGAGGGGAACACCGTTTGCATCGCAGTTTATTGAGCCGGTGAGGATGAGAATTCCCTCAACCAAACCCCAGACGCAAGAGGCAAAACTCAAGGCGCCGCAAGAGAGCACTGAAATGAGAAGCTGTGCCAAAGCTTTGCCGGTGAAACCAAGGTAGAAGTTGTGAATACCGAGGCCACCCAACAAAATTCCAAGAATACCTGCGGCAATTTTTGACTTGCCGGGGTTTTCTACTTTTCCTTCAAATACGGGAATGTCATCTTGCTGCTTTGCTCCGCAGTTGCCGCAGAACACAGCATTTTCTTCCATTTCTTTTCCACAGTTTTTGCAATACATAATGAAAATTCCTTTCCCAAATGGATTTTAATAAACAATTCTCAGAATATACAAAAGCAAATAAAGAGCCGCAAGGATTGCCAAAATAATAAGATCTGCCTTCTTGCCCAAAACGGGCTTTTTGAGGCAACATGAAAGAATAGCAAAGGGCGGAAACCAAAACATCGGGTTGGCTGAAAATGCACCGTTGACATTTCCCCGGAATAACTCAAGCCATCCACGGCTGATGCCACAGGACGGACAGATTATGTGAAAAACGTTCCGGAAAACACAGCCATAGCTGAGCCCCACAACAAACCCCAGACCAAGCAGGGGCAACACTATTGCAACAAGCTTTTTGTCCATAGTATATGTTCACTTCTTTTGCTTATAGTATAATCACATTCTAACATAAAGTGTTTTTTGTGTCAAGGAGTATGTGTTTTGCGGGACTGGGAATAATAATAAGATATGGAGGGATAGAGCTTATGAAATTCAGTGTGAGAACAGACCTTGCCATAGAGGCAAGGGAAATGTGCTTTGAAAGTGGCGTAATTGAGACGGACATTGAGGGGGTTGAAGCTGAGGAAGAAAACTTTGGTCAGCATATTTGTGTCACTCGCGTGAAAATTGTCGACGAAAATGGTGAAGAGGCTCTCGGCAGAGTCAAGGGGAACTATATAACCATTGAAATCCCTCAAAAGGGACAGGTGGAACAGGAAACCTATGAGGAGGCTTGTCGGGTTTGTGCAAAAGAATTGAAGGCTCTTTTGAAAAAGGCTCAAACAGACTCGGTTTTGGTGGTGGGACTTGGAAACTGGAACATAACCGCAGATGCGGTGGGCCCCAAATGTGTCAAATCAGTTCTTGTCACAAGGCACTTGATTGAATATATGCCCGAGGAGATTGACAAACGCCTCAAATCGGTTTGTGCGGTATCACCGGGTGTGCTGGGGATTACGGGAGTGGAAACGGGTGAAGTTGTGAAAGGGCTTGTGGACAGAGTGAAACCTACCCTTATAATAGCAATCGATGCCTTATGCTCAAGAAATATGGAGCGGATTGCAACAACCGTTCAGCTCACCGACACGGGAATCACTCCCGGGGCAGGGGTCGGCAATAAACGGATGGCGATTAATGAGGAAACACTTGGGGTGCCCGTGATTGCCATAGGTGTCCCCACGGTTATTGATGCTGCAACGGTTGTCAGCGACACAATGGATTTGATTGTGGCAGATTTGAAGCAGAACGCAAAGGATAATGAAGCTCTTTTCAAGATGCTTTCGATTATTGCAGAAGAGGACAAATATTCAATGATAAGGCAGGTTCTCACCCCAAATCACGGGGATTTTGTGGTGACGCCCAAAGAGGTGGATTCACTTGTTGAGAACGTATCAGATATAATCGCAAACGGAATAAATATTGCTCTCCACGAGGGGATAACCCTGGAGGATATCGACAGATACAAATAAAATTATTTCATCAAAGCCCATCAGGAACTCAAAGTACCTGGTGGGTTTTGCTTTTGGAGTGTTTACAAATTCTTTAATTTTTAGTGTTGTATATTTTTTTTGAATATGTTATACTTTAGGGAGAAATGCTAAATTCTCGATTTTATAGAAGGTGAAACAAATGAGCAAAGAATGTGCAAAAAAAATACACAAAACATCAATAGGCGGTCAGGCGGTTATTGAAGGGGTTATGATGAGAGGTCCCCAGAAAATTGCAACGGCTGTACGCAAGCCTGACGGTGAAATTGAAATTGAAGAAAAGCCCATTGGAAAGGTAAGGAAGAACAAAATCCTGAAGCTTCCCATAATCCGTGGCTGCGTAAACTTTTTTGACTCAATGATTGTGGGACTTCAGTCTCTTATGTATTCGGCAAAGTTTTTTGAGCTTGATGAAGAAGGCAATCAGGTTGAAGAAGAAGGCAAGTTCGAAAAATGGCTCAACGAAAAGCTTGGCTCGGAAAAGGCAACAACAGCGGTGATTTATTTCTCGGTGTGCCTGTCACTGATTTTCAGTGTGGGACTTTTTATTCTGCTTCCGGGGTTTGTTGTGGACCTTTTCGGAGAAATGATTGGTCAACACTTCCGCAGTGTGATTGAGGGGCTTGTGCGCATATGTATTTTTATTGTTTATATTGTACTGGTTTCACGGATGAATGATATAAAACGTGTTTTCATGTATCACGGTGCAGAACACAAGTCCATACACTGTTATGAAAACGGTGAAGAACTGACCATTGAAAACGTCAGAAAATACTCAAGGCTACACCCAAGGTGTGGAACAAGCTTTCTTTTAATTGTTATGGTTATAAGCATGGTTGTGTTTTATTTTATTTCATCAAAGAATATATTTATACGACTTTTGCTGAGGTTGGCGCTTCTGCCGGTGGTTGCAGGAATTTCCTATGAGATAATCAAGTTTGCAGGCAGACACGACAATTGGCTCACTTCCGTTATAAGTGCCCCGGGAAAATGGTTTCAGCATATAACCACAAAGGAGCCTGACGACAGTCAGATTGAGGTGGCAATCGCATCTCTTGTGGCGGTTATGCCCGAGAAATCAGGAGAGGACAAATGGTAAAGCTGAAAGAACTGAGGAAAACCATATCGGCAGAGCTTGAAGCTTTGGGGAATGACAGCCCTCTGGCTGACTTTGATTTTGTTCTGACAAGTTTGCTGGGCTTTCAGAAAACAGACATTATCCTGGGTGAAAAGGTGCTTGACGAGGAACAAGAGAGGCTTTTCCTTGAAGCGATTGCAAGGCTGAAACAAGGCGAACCCGTTCAGTATGTTGTGGGCGGTTGTGAATTTATGTCACTTTGGTTCGGGGTTAATCAATCAACGCTTATTCCGAGAGCTGACACCGAAATCCTGGTTGAAGAAATCATTGAACGAATGACCGGCAGGGAAAATGTGGAAATTTTTGAGATAGGCACGGGCTCGGGCTGTATTGCGGCAAGTCTTGCATATTATCTGAAACAAGCACGGGTGACAGCGGTGGATATTTCAAA
Source organism: Clostridia bacterium (assembly GCA_045648205.1). Lineage (GTDB taxonomy): Bacteria > Bacillota > Clostridia > Monoglobales > Monoglobaceae > SIG440. The sequence goes on along the minus strand of JAZRNM010000037.1, from coordinate 3,462 downwards.
GGGTGCTCTCCAGACGGCAGAGGAAAATGCCCGACATTTGGGTGTCGGTGACAGATGCACTTTTTTTGAGTGTGACATAATGAAGGAATTCCCGAAATTCAGAGAATTACCTGATGTGGTGGTGTCAAATCCGCCATATATCCCAAAACAAGATATTTTGAATCTTGACAAAAAGGTTAAGGATTTTGAACCCATCTCCGCCCTTGATGGTGGTGAAGACGGACTTGATTTTTACAGACAGATTGTGAGTGCTGCCGAGCTTGCTCCAAATGGAATTCTCGCTTTTGAAGTGGGAATTGGTCAGGCGGAGGATGTCGCGGATATTATGAAAAGCCGTTTTTGTGACATTGAAATCAAGTGCGACATTGGTGGAATCAAGCGTGTAGTCATTGGAAGACAAGGTTTTGAAAAATAGGGCTTGAAATTTTTCTTAGTATATGATAGAATGATATGAGGATTGAATTTCCGCAGAAGGGATTTTGCATATGCGCAGATTTTTCACAGAGCCTCAGAATATCTTTGAAGATATTGCAGAGATTTTTGAGGATTCAAAGCATATTGAAAAGGTTTTGAGAATGAGTTGCGGTGACCGGATTCTCGTGTTTGACGGTTCGGGAACAGAATATGTTGCAGAGCTTGTTTCCATTGAAAGGAATGTCTGCAAGGCAAAACTTCTCGAAAAAAACCAGTCTCTTTCAGAGCCTGAAACAAGAATTTCTCTTTTTCAGGGGCTTCCCAAGTCGGGGAAGATGGAAACAATAATCCAAAAGGCTGTGGAACTTGGTGTTTTTGAAGTGATTCCCGTGATGATGGAGCGGTGCGTCACAAAAATAAACAACAAATCCGCAGGGGAAGAAAAAGCAAAGCGGTGGAACAAGGTTTCTCTTGAAGCGGTGAAACAATGCGGAAGGGGAAGAATCCCTCTTGTGCACGAGCCTGTTTCCTTTGAAGAAGCAATTGAAATGATGAAGAAAACAGAGCTTCCTCTTATGCCCTATGAAGTTTTGGGCCACGAGGGAAAGCGAGGACTCAGAGATGTTCTCGACTCCCGGAAGGATGCAAAAACTTTTGGACTTTTGGTTGGTCCTGAGGGTGGCTTTTCGGACGGCGAGGCAGAATATGCAATGAAGCACGGAATCAATGCAATCGGTCTTGGACGGCGGATTTTGCGAACTGAAACCGTGGCAAGTGCAGTTATTCCAATGATAATGTTCCATAAAAACGAAATTTGAATAAATGCCCCTTGGGGCAACAGAAAGGTCTTGTACTTATATGGCAGCAGTAAAAACAAATCAGACACTTAAGAGAGCAAAAAAATTAGAAAAAAGAGCTAAGATTGACAAAGCAACCAATTGGTTTATGATAAACCTTGCCTGGGGCATACTGGCAATTATAGTTTTGTCGGGAATTCAGAACAAAATCATGGTTACACCAAAGAAGGCATTCATTCCCGCAATCATTTTTGCAGTTGTTGCAGTTGGTCTCTTTGTTTGTGGAAAGTTTAGTGTTTTGAAAAACACAAAAAGGGCAAATAATTATGCACTGTTTTCGGCAGTTATTGCTCTTGTGAGCTTGTATATTGGTCTGTATACCAAAATCATGGTTATTGCAGGTGGTCTCATCCCTTCGCTTTTGAATGTTGATTCAAGAGTTTGGGTTGCTCAGGCACCTATCACACTTATTGGAATTTACCTTGTGGTTGCCTTTGTTGTGACTGCTGTGAAGATTGCAATGGTTGAAAAAAAGAAATAGAAAATCCAAAAGAACCGCATCGCGGTTCTTTTTTTTTGCCTTAAACAAAACCGGCATCGCATTTCTTGCGATGCCGGTTTATTATTTAGATTTTTAGGATAAATCCTGAACAAAGATTTCTCTTACACCAGTTTCGGTGTTCTTTGCACCATCACGGGTTTCAAAGAATTTCTTTGCAACCTGGGGGAAGAGCGCATAGCTGAGAACATCTTCCTCACATTTTGCTATTGTCTTTGTTTCTTCTCTGTATTTTTCAAGTTCCGGTTCGAGAAGGTCGGCAGGACGAACATCAACAATTGCATCATCGCCTATTGCCATTTTGCGAACCTCTTCATTAACCTTGCCGGGAAGCTTGCCGTACTCACCTCTCAGAAGACCTTTTGATTCCTTTGAAATCATTTTGTATCTGCCCATAAGCACATTGAGAACTGCCTGAGTTCCCACAATCTGGCTTGTAGGAGTTACAAGGGGAGGAAATCCAAAGTCCTCACGAACTCTTGGAACTTCTGCAAGAACTTCATAATACTTGTCTTCCGCATTTGCCTGCTTGAGCTGTGAAAGAAGGTTTGAAAGCATTCCGCCGGGAACCTGATAAAGAAGAGTGTTTGAATCAACATTCAAAACCTTGGGGTCAAGGGTGCCCTCTGCTTTCATTTTCTGTGCAACACCTCTGAAATGAGCTGCTGCATCACTGAGGAGACCAAGGTCAAGGCCTGTGTCATATTCTGTGCCTTTGAGAGTTGCAACAAGGCTTTCTGTTGAGGGATTTGCTGTTCCGTTTGCCATTGGTGACAAAGCGCAGTCAACGATATCAACACCTGCCTGAATTGCCATCAGATTTGTCATATCACCTGTTCCGGCTGTGTTGTGTGTGTGAAGATGAATGGGAACGCCAACCTTTTCTTTCAGCTTCTTAACAAGGCTGTATGCGCTGTATGGAAGCAAAAGGTTTGCCATATCCTTGATGCAGATTGAGTCTGCACCCTTTTCTTCAAGTCTGCAAGCCAGGTCAACAAAATAATCTTCGTTGTGAACGGGACTTTCTGTGTAGCTGATTGCAGCCTCAAGGTGACCGCCATAGTGTTTTACATATTTGATTGCGGCTTCCAGGTTTCTGATGTCGTTGAGCGCGTCAAAAACTCTCACCACATCAATTCCGTTTTCAATTGACTTTTTGCAGAATGCCTCAACCACGTCATCTGCATAGTGTTTGTAGCCCAGAATGTTCTGACCACGGAAAAGCATCTGGAGCTTTGTGTTGGGAAGGTGCTGCTTTAATGTGCGAAGTCTTTCCCAGGGGTCTTCGTTCAAAAATCTCATACAAGCGTCAAATGTGGCTCCGCCCCAGCATTCCAGGGACCAATAGCCAACCTTGTCAAGAGTTTCAAGAGCGGGAATCATATCCTCAAGCTTCATTCTTGTTGCCGCCTGAGACTGATGTGCGTCACGAAGAATGGTGTCTGTTATATATACCTTTGACATAAGTCAAATTCTCCTTTCTGTCTGATTTCTATATTAGCCGAAGAGTGCGATGAGCACACCTGCAGCAATTGCAGAACCGATTACACCTGCAACGTTTGGACCCATTGCGTGCATAAGCAGGAAGTTCTGTGGGTTTTCCTTCTGGCCAACAGTCTGTGAAACGCGAGCTGCCATTGGAACCGCTGATACACCGGCTGAGCCGATGAGAGGATTGATCTTGTTCTTGAG
>JAZRNM010000036.1:0-37235 GCA_045648205.1 Clostridia bacterium | reverse complement strand
AAAGGTGTAGTTATCGGAATTACCCCTACAGAGGTACAGGTAGACATTGACGGAAAGTATGACGGCGTTATCCCCGCAAACGAAATGACAAACGACACATCAGCAGACCTTAAGTCTTTGGTGAAGGTTGGCGATGAAGTGGATGTTTTTGTTGTTCACGTAAGTGACCGTGACGGTGTTGTTACACTTTCAAAGAAGAAAATCGATGCAGAAAAGGGACTTCAGGAACTTCGCGAGGATTTTGAAAACAAAACTGTTTTGAGTGGCAGAATTGTTGAACTCGTTAAGGGTGGCATTGTTACCATTGCAAAGGGTATCAGAGTGTTCATCCCTGCTTCAGAAGCTGCTGAACGTTTCATTGAAGACCTCGGTTCACTTCTCAATACCGAAGTTTCATTTAGAATTATAAAGATGGACAAAGACCGCAGAGGCCGTTTGAGAGTTGTTGGCTCAATCAAGTCTGTTGCAAAGGAAATCAGCGAAAAGCGTGCAGAAGAATTCTGGGCAGCAGCTGCTGTTGACAAGAAGTACACAGGAACAGTTAAATCACTCACCAAGTTCGGTGCATTTGTTGACCTTGGTGGCGTTGATGGACTTGTTCACATTTCTGAGCTTTCAGATTCAAGAATAAACCATCCGTCAGAGGTTGTTTCAGTTGGTGATTCAATCGACGTATATATTAAAGAAATGGACAAAGAAACAGGCAAGATTTCTCTTGTTAAGGAGCTTCAGGCTGACAAGGAAGCAAGAGAAGCAGCTTTTTGGGCAGGCATTGAAGTTGGCAAGGTTTGCACAGGAACAGTTAAGTCAATAACAAACTTTGGTGCATTCGTTGATATCGGCGGCATTGATGGTTTGGTTCACGTTTCAGAACTTTCATGGGCAAGAATCAAGCATCCGTCAGAAGTTGTTTCAGTTGGCGATTCAATCGAAGTTTATATTAAGGATGTTGACCGTGAAACAAAGAAGATTTCTTTGGGACACAAGAAGGAAGAGGATAGCCCCTGGTACAAGGCAACAAAAGACCTCAAGGTTGGCGACAAGATAACATGCAAAATCGTTCGCATTCTTCCTTTTGGTGCGTTTGCAGAAATCGCTCCATTTGTTGATGGACTTATCCATGTTTCACAGATTGCAAACACAAGAATTGAAAAACCGTCAGATGCTTTGAACATCGGTGATGAGGTTGAGGTTCAGGTTACTGAAATCAATCATGACACAAAACAAATCGGTCTTTCAAGAAAGGTTCTTCTTCCTGACTATGTTTCAGAAGAGGCAAAGGCTGAAGAAGCTGCTGCAGATGAATCTTACACAGAAGAAAGCTCATTCACATTGGGCGACATTCTGGATGCTGAATAATAAAAGATAATCAGTTCAAGACGAGCTGTAACAAAAGAGTTCGATTTGTTACAGCTCTCTTTGTATATGGAGGAGTTTTTCTATGAATATAACCGATTATAAACAAAAAATAAAAGGGAAAAATATTTCGGTAATAGGCGTAGGTGTCAGCAATGTGCCCCTGATTCATTTTTTGGTGGATAGCGGTGCAAAGGTGACTGCTCATGACAGAAAATCCGCCGACCAATTAGGAAAAATCTATGAAGAACTGAAAGCACTTGATGTTGACTTCGTCCTGGGTGAGGGATATTTGAAGGAAATACCGGAAAACACAGAGGTTATATTCAAAACGCCGGGACTTCGTGCAGATGTCCCCGAACTTTTGGAGGCAAAAGAAAAGGGCGTTGAGATAACCTCTGAAATGGAGCTTTTCTTTGACCTCTGTCCCTGTGAAATAATTGCAGTTACGGGTAGTGACGGAAAAACCACAACCACAACCCTGATTGGAGAAATGCTGAAAAAAGAGGGGTATAATTGTTATATAGGTGGGAACATTGGAAAGCCGCTTATTGGCGAAGTGGAGAAAATGGTTGCATCTGATAAGGTTGTTGTGGAGCTTTCAAGCTTTCAGCTTTTTTCAATGAAAAAAAGTCCGAAAATTGCGGTTGTGACCAATGTGACACCGAATCATCTTGATTGGCACAAAGATTTTGATGAGTATATTGAATCAAAAAAGAATATTATGAAATATCAGGATGAGACTTCGGTTTTTGTCTCAAATGCTGCAAATGAAATAACCGAGAATATGGGGCAGGAAGCCAAGGGCGAGTGGCGTTGTTTTTCTTCAAAGGGCGATGCAACTATATATCTTGATAATGGATGCATATATTATGGCGAAGAAAAAATAATCGATACAGCCAATATAAAAATTCCGGGTGCCCATAACGTTGAAAACTATATGGCAGCAATTGGCGCAGTATATTCTTTGGTGACAAAGGACAGCATTGAGTATGTTGCAAAAAACTTTGGCGGTGTTCCACACAGAATAGAATTTGTCCGTGAAATTGACGGTGTGAAGTTTTATAATGACTCTATTGCGAGCAGTCCGGCAAGAACGACTGCAGGGCTCAGGGCTTTTGGCGAAAAAGTTATCCTGATTGCCGGAGGATATGACAAAAAAATACCCTTTGATGAATTCGGTGAAGTCATCAATGAGTACGTAAAAGAACTTGTTCTTGTGGGCAATACTTCGGATAAAATTGAAAAATCCGTTGTGAATGCAAAAAATTATGAAAGTCTTCCAATTTATAGGGAAACGGATTTTGAGGAGGCAGTGAAAACTGCCAGAAGTTGTGCAAAAACGGGAGATGTTGTTTTGCTTTCTCCTGCTTGTGCAAGCTTTGATTTGTTCGAAAATTTTGAACACCGTGGCAATACATTCAAAAAAATAGTTATGGATTTTTAAGCTTTTTCCTGGCGGCCCGCTCTTTGGCCGCCTTTTCTTTTTGTATGTCAGAAAAGGTCTTTATTGTTTCGTAAAACAAAATTGCGGCTCCAATATAAATTATGAGAAAAACAGGAGAAATTTCACCCAATATCTTGAAAGCAAATTTTTCAGCACCAAAGGTGTCAATTGTTGTAGTTATGATCCAAAGCAAAAGCCTGAGGGGATAGAAAAAGACCGCCAAAGCAAAGTGTGGGAGAAATGAGTAAATTATGCAGGCTATGGCACCGATGCAGAATGCAAGATTGGCAACAGGAACAATCCAAAGATTTGTCAAAAACTGAACCTTTGAAATGCTTCCAAAGAATACTGCACAAAAATATACTGTACCCACAAAGGCAGAGATGGAAATTGACAGTGAACCACCCAGAAATTTTTTGGAGCTGACCATAATCTTTTCAAGACGTTTGTTGCGTGTAGTCGGGAGTTTTATAAGTCGATTCCACAACCTTTGAAGATGTTCAAAGCATGCCAAAATTCCAAATGTTGCACCGAATGAGAGGACAAGGCTTTTTGAGAATAGTGAATAAGGTGAAAAGAACAGAATTATTCCCCAGGAAAGGAAGAGGGCATTTATGGGGGAATAACGTTCTCCGCAAAGGTTTGAAATAATCATTATAAGAACCATAAGTGCACTGCGACACACGGAGGGTGTAAATTCGGTGGCAGATGAAAAGATAATAACTATTGGTATCAGGAACAGAAATGCAAGCTTACGATGGATTTTTATTTTATAAAACAGAAGAGTAAGAACAGAAAACAGAACTGAAAGATGTAATCCTGATACGGCGGCAATGTGTGATAAGCCGGAGTTTGAAAATTTGTCATAGAGTTCATCAGAAAAATCTGATTTATCACCGATTATTATTCCTTTCAAAATGCTTGCATATTGCGGGTTTTCAGGAATGAGGCCATCAATGGCAGAAATGGTTGACTGTTTTATTTTTTCTCCAAGGTCAAGAATTGCAATGACCAGAGAATCTGATTTCTCAAGTGTTACGTGAGTTGCATTGTTTGTTTCACCTATGTAGAATATGTTTTTGCCACGAAGATGTGTGTAATAATCAAGATTATCCATTTCATTCTTGCGACTCGGAATGCTCAACTTTGTCCAGCAACGGACAGTATCCCCCTCACTTATGGACTGGATACGGGATTCAGGAATATACATAACAATTGTTTCGGGCTTGATTTTTTCGCCATTTATATCTGTTATTCTGAACTCAAAATAACAGGAGAAACCATTGGAGGTTTTTGATACAGGTGTGGTGACGGTGCCCGAGAACCAGGCTTCATCATCTACAAAAGCTTTAAGGGGTGCAGGAAACAAGGCTTCGACAGTTAATATCCGCAGCATTCCCAAAAGGGTGAATAAAACAAGAATCAATGGAAGAAGTATGTGCTTGATGCGTTTGTTTTTGGAAAAACGGAGACGCAAAGAGCACAGGAGCAAAATTGCAAGAACAACCAAAAGGGCTGCGAGAAAAATTGCAAGGTTAAAAACACTGGAAGCACTAAGGGAAACTGTGAAATATATTCCAAGGGCAAAGGCACAGATGGAGAGTATGAGATAATGTTTTGATGTGATGATATGTTCTGACTTATACATAAAGAAAATTACTCCCTCCACAAGTGCTTTTTGAGTAGTATAACATATTCCGGGAACAAAGTCCAACCTTTTTGTATATTGTGGAGTGTTTTCAAAAACTCTTGACAATTTTTTCAAAAGGTGTTATTATAGACAGGTAATTCGAACTGTGAAGATGTGTAAGTAGCATCGGCTATGTCGCAAAAGAGAGTGGATATCATTGGCTGGGAGTGTCCATTGCGAACCCGATTTGTGAATTTCAGCATCGGAGTTCTCTGTGAAAGTGATTTTTCATATAAACAGGGTGTTTGTGTTCACGTCAAAAACACTTCAAAGTGCAGAATTTATTTCTGAATTCGGGTGGTACCGCGGACTTGTCAGTTCGTCCCAAAGTTTTGGGGCGAGCTTTTTTTTATGCCGCTCAGTTCAAATATGTTAAAAAAGGAAAGGGAATTTGTATGGCAGAAAAGACAATGCAAATTAAACAAGAGTTTCTCGAAAAGCTCAATGCGGTTGACAATATGGTTGACCTTGACAAGCTGAGAGTTGAGTATCTTGGGAAAAATGGTTCAATCACAGAACTGCTCAAGGAAATGAAAAATTTATCGGTTGAAGAAAAGAAGACCTTCGGTCAGGAAGTGAACATCCTCAAAAATGAGGCAACGGATGCAATTGCAAAGAAGATTGAGGAAATGAAAAAGGCAGAGATTGAAAAGGAAATCAACTCGATGCCCAATATTGATATTTCAGTTCCTGCAAAGCTTGACAGAGGCTCATATCATCCCATAACATTGGTTCAGCGTGAGTGTGAAAAGATTTTCAAGTCAATGGGCTTCACGGTTGAGGATTACAGCGAAATTGTAACAGACTATGAGTGTTTTGAATCACTCAACATTCCAAAGCATCACCCTGCCCGTGATATGCAGGACACATATTACCTTGAAAATGGTCAGCTTCTCAAGTCACAGACTTCGGCTGCACAGAATGCGATTTATAAAAAATATAAAGATGCTCTCATCAATGATGGTGTTCCCATCAAGGCGATTTTCCCGGGAAGATGCTTCAGAAATGAGGCAACAGATGCTTGCCACGAAAACACTTTCTTTCAGATGGAAGGTGTTATGGTGGACAAGAATATATCAATTTCAAACCTTATATTCTTTATGAAAACCATGCTTTCAGAGGTTTTCCGCAAGGATATCAAAGTCAGACTTCGTCCCGGATTTTTCCCATTTGTGGAACCCGGATTTGAGCTTGACATAAGCTGTCTCATCTGCGGCGGTGACGGATGTCCGTCTTGCAAGCATAGTGGTTGGCTTGAACTTTGCCCTTGCGGAATGATACATCCCGAAGTTTTGAAAGCAGGCGGAATTGACCCTGAAGAATACACCGGCTTTGCTTTTGGTCTTGGTCTTACACGTCTTGCAATGATGAAGTATGGAGTAAAGGATATTCGTGACCTGAACAGCGGCAGTCTCAAGGCTTTGTCGCAGTTTACCGACGACGAATAATAAAGGAGGATAACGAATTATGTTTTTATCAATGAACTGGATTTCTGACTTTGTTGATTTGTCAGGATTGGATAAGCTTAAATTAATCAATCAGTTTTCACTGTCAACTGCCGAAGTTGAAAATGAAATATTCTTCAAAGGCAGTGACATTTCGGGAATTGTTGTTGCTGAAATCAAGTCTGTGGAGGAACACCCCGAATCAAAGAAATTGCATCTTTTGAAGGTTGATGCAGGTGACGGACAGCTCACAGACGTTGTTTGTGGTGCACCCAATGTCAGGGTTGGTCTCAAAACTGCCTTTGCCAAGGTGGGTGCAAAAATTGGAGAAATTGAAATCACACCCCGTGCTCTCGCAGGTTACACATCAAATGGTATGTGCTGCAGCGAAAAGGAACTGGGAATTGGTGACAGTCACGAAGGAATTATGGAAATCACTGAGGATGTAGCAAACGGTACATCCCTCAAAGACCTTTATGAGATTGATGACATTGTGTTCGAGGTTGACAACAAATCTTTGACCAACAGACCTGACCTTTGGGGACATTATGGCATAGCCCGTGAATTTGCGGCTTTGACGGGTAGACCACTAAGGCCTCTTGATGTGGTTGACCTTGATGCATATAACAATCTTCCAAAACTTGATATGAAAATTGAAGACCCCTTGTGTCAGAGATATTCATGCCTGCAGGTTGAAAATATCACAAAAACCGTCAGCCCGATGAATATGCGAATCCGTCTTTTCTATTGCGGTATGCGTGGAATCAATCTTCTTGCAGATCTCACAAACTATCTGATGCTTGAAATGGGACAGCCCATGCATGCATTTGACTCGCGCAAGGTTGAAAAACTGAGAATAAAGAGATTTGACAAGCCTTTCACATTCCAGACACTTGACGGAATTGAAAGAAATATCGACGAAAATACCCTTATGATTTGCAACGATTCAACACCGGTTGCAATTGCGGGAATTATGGGTGGACTTGATTCGGAAATTGTTGAAGACACAACAAAGCTTACTTTGGAATCTGCCACATTTGATGCAGTGTCAATCAGAAAGTCAACTGTCAGACTCAGCCACAGAACAGATGCTTCAATGCGTTATGAAAAGTGTCTCGACCCTGAAATGACTGTTCCTGCAATAGCAAGATTTGTGAAGCTTCTTATGGATATCGATGGAGATGTTAAGGTTGTGTCAGCTTTGACAGATGAATATGCTCATCGTTATGACAAAATAAAACTCAGCTTTGACAAGAACTTTGTTGACCGTTATACGGGCATTGAAATCAGCAACGAAACTATTGTGAATACCCTCAAAGCATTGGGCTTTGGAGTTTCATTGGATGGAGATAACTTTGCAGTTGAGGTTCCAAGCTGGAGAGCAACAAAGGATGTCACAATGAAGGCTGACATAATCGAAGAAATAACAAGAATTTATGGCTATGACAATTTTGACATTCACACAGCAGAGGCACCGCTTTATCCTGTGAGAGCAGCTCAGGAAAAAACAGATGAGGACAAAATCAAGGATATTCTCGTTAAGAGATTCTCACTTCACGAACTTCATTCATATATCTGGGCATATTATGATGAATATCGTGAGCTTGGGATTGAAGTTGATGACAACATAAAGCTTGTCAATGCAACAAATCCCAATATTGAAACAATCAGAAGGTCGATTGTTCCGACACAGCTTTGTCAGGTTAAGTACAACACAAACTTTGCCCCTGATTTTGGAGTTTTCGAAATCGGCAGAACAGTGAATGGGGTAAATGCTGACAATATGTGTGATGAACGCAAAAAGCTTGCGATCACTCTTTTCAGCAAAACAAAGTCAGTTGAAGAGCTTTATCTTGAACTTCGTGATATGCTGGCAATTGTTGCAGATGACTTGAAACACCAGGAATTGACATTTGAAGCAGCCACAGCAACCTGTTCCTATGAACATCCAAGAAACCTCAACAAGATTTTCTGTGGAGGTAGGGAGCTTGGTGAAATGGGAATAGTTCATCCAACAGTTTCCAAGAAAATCGACAAAAAGGCGGCTATTGTTTTTGCAGAAATTGATGTCAGGGACTTCTCTGAAATCAAAAATGCAAGCATAAGCTATGTTGAGCCTTCACGTTATCCTGAAATGGAGATTGACGTATCCTTTGTTTCTGAAACCTTTGCTCCTATTGGTCAGGCAATTAAGGATGGAAACTGTCAGCTTATTAAGTCTGTGTCTGTTGTTGACACCTATGCTGACGAGAACGGAAAATCTATCACAGTGAGATTGATTTTCTCACACCCTGAGAGAACTCTTACCAAAGAAGAGGTTATGGCGGTTGTTGATTCTATCATTGCAAACCTTGAAGGAAAAGGTATTTCTCTGAAAAAATAATATTTGAGATTGTTTTTTGCGTGCAACTTCGGTTGCACGCTTTTTTGTATGAATTAAACCAAAAAACATATAATAGAAAGAAGAATTATTGAGTGGAGGATAACTTTTATGCTGGCAACAATTATGACAATTTCGCAGTTTTGTTTCACCATTGTGATTGGGATATATTTTCTGACAATGCTGAGGAGTCAGTTTTCGGGGAAAAATTCATTAAATAAAGAGAGCACAAGGGAATTGGAACGATTGAAAAAGCTCAATGATATAAAATTGACGCTTCCCCTCACTGAAAAAACAAGACCAAAAACTGTCAGGGAAATTGTTGGACAGGAGGAGGGGATCAGAGCACTCAGAGGAGCACTTTGCGGCAAAAATCCGCAACACGTTTTGATTTATGGACCTCCCGGTGTGGGAAAAACTGCTGCGTCAAGGGTGGTGCTTGCGGAAGCCAAAAAGAATCCTGAATCGCCCTTTAAGGAATATTCAAAATTCATAGAGGTCGATGCAACCACTATGCAGTATGATGAGAGGAGCTTTGCAGACCCCCTGATTGGGTCTGTGCACGACCCGATTTATCAAGGTGCAGGAGCATATGGTCCTGCCGGAGTTCCGCAGCCGAAGGAGGGAGCGGTAACCCGTGCTCACGGAGGGGTTCTTTTTATTGACGAGATAGGAGAACTTTCACCCATTCAGATGAACAAGCTCCTCAAGGTTCTTGAGGATAGACGAGTGTTTTTTGACAGCGCATATTACAGTCGTGACAACAAGGAAATTCCGAAGCATATCCACGAAATGTTTAAAAATGGCTTGCCTGCAGATTTTCGACTTATCGGCGCCACCACAAGACTTCCTGAGGAAATTCCGTCAGCCCTTCGGTCAAGATGTGTTGAAATTTTTTTCAGAAGTCTTTCAAGAGAGGATGTCAGGAAAATAACAATTGATGCCGCAAAAAAAACAGAATTATCTTTTGATGAAGATGTTTTTGACTTTGTTTCCTCATTTGCCGATAATGGTCGTGATGCTGTGAACATAATTCAGATGTCAGAAAGTATTGCAAAAATGGAGAAGCGCTCCAAAGTGGATGTGAGTGATGCAGAGTGGGTTGTTGAAACGGGACAATATTCGCCAAGATATGAGAAAATCCTTGTGAAGGAAAAACGAGTGGGAAGAATTTCAGGGCTTGCGGTGTTTGGAAGCAGTCAGGGCTGTGTGCTTGATGTGGAGGCTGTTGCGGAAAAAAGTGAAAAGGGTGAAGGTCAGCTTGTTGTGACGGGTGCAATCGAGGAGGAAGAGTTTTCGAACAACAGACAAAAACTGAGACGAAAAAGCAGTATTTCTGCATCTGTCAAGAATGTTATGACAGTTTTGAAAAGAGAAATGGGCATCAACACAGCAGATTATAATATTCATATAAATTTCCCAAACAACGTTCCCGTGGATGGACCATCGGCAGGAATTGCAATTTTTTGTGCAGTTTATTCAGCTATAAAGGATAAGCCCTTTGATGGCGGGGTTGCAATGACAGGTGAACTTTCAATCTGTGGTGAGGTTTGCGGTGTGGGAGAGGTGCCACTCAAAATTCGTGCGGCAATGGATGCAGGAGCGAAAAAAGTGATTATACCAAGTGCAAACTGGCAGGCACGATTCGGGGAATATCCTGCCAAGATTATACCCGTTGATAACATTTATCAGGTGCTTGATGTGATGCTTGACAAAAACACAGAAATTTTAGTGGATTCGGTCAGAAAAATTTCTGATAATATTGGAATAATTAGTGCTGAAGGGGTTGATATTTTTGATAAAAAATAGTATAATAAAATGAATAATGGGCAAAATATGGTTTTTAGGCATATCACGTGTGCCTATGAAAGGATGAAAACAGACAGATGGCGAACAAAAGATATATATTGCCGCTTATTCCCCTGAGAGGCATTTCGATTTTTCCGGGGATGGTTCTGCATTTTGATGTAGGAAGAAAAAAGTCTATTGCGGCGATTGAATATGCGATGGCAAACGACCAGTTGGTGTTTTTGAGTTACCAAAAGGATATTATGACAGAAAATCCTCAAAAGGATGAGGTTTCAAAAATTGGTGTTGTTGGAGAGGTAAAACAAATTCTGAGACTCCCTGACGGGAACTTAAGGGTTTTGGTTGAAGGGCTTTTCAGAGCGGGGATGACAAACTTTGAAAGCAGCGAAGATTATATAAAGGCAACTGTTGTAAAGAAAAAAGACATACCTTGCGAGGATTTCATTCAGGAACAAGTTCTGATGCGTAAAATCCAAAAGCTCCTTGAAGAGTTTTTCAACATATATGAAAAAATGAACCCCGAAATTGCGGCATCAATGCTGGAAATTGAAGATGCAGGGGACCTTGCAGACATAACAGCCACCAACTTCCCCTTGAAACCACACGAAAAACAGATGATTCTTGAGGAACTTGATGTGAGAGCAAGAATGGAAAAGCTTATTGCTCTTATGGAAAATGAAAATAATATTATGGAAATTGAGCAAGGGGTTATGTCAAAGCTCAAGACCAATCTTGACAAAAATCAGCGCGATTATATTCTTCGTGAACAGATGAAGATAATTCAAGAAGAACTGGGTGATTTTGAATCAGGTCAGGTTGAGGCGGATTCTTACCGTGAAAAAATGGAAAAGAGAAGCCTTCCCAAAGAGGTTTCGGCAAAACTTGACGAGGAACTTGGCAGACTTTCAAGACTTTCAGTTCATTCTCAGGAATACGGAGTTATTCAAAACTACATCGAAACAGTTCTTGCTATGCCCTGGGAAATATCCACCGAAGAAAATTCGGATATTGAATTGGCGAAAAAGGTTCTTGACCGGGACCATTATGGTCTTGAAAAGGTCAAAGAGAGAATTCTGGAGTACCTTGCGGTTAAATCATTGGCGGATGACACCAAGGGTTCGATAATTTGTCTTGCTGGCCCTCCCGGAACGGGAAAAACGTCGATTGCCAAATCATTGGCAGAATCATTGGGCAGAAAATATGTGAGAGTGAGCCTTGGCGGAATTCAGAACGAGGCAGAAATTCGTGGACACAGGAAAACTTATGTGGGCGCAATGCCCGGCAGAATTGTGACTGCAATCAAGCAGGCAGGAAGCCGAAATCCCCTTGTCCTGCTGGATGAAATTGACAAAATGTCAAGCGATTTCAGAGGCGACCCCACAGCTGCAATGCTTGAGGTTTTGGACCCTGAGCAAAACAATAGCTTCCGTGACCATTTTCTGGAGCTTCCGTTTGATTTGTCAAAGGTGCTATTCATAACAACAGCCAATTCGGTTGAAAACATTCCTGCACCGCTTTATGACAGAATGGACATAATTGAAATATCAGGATATACTGATGATGAAAAGTTTAATATTGCGAAAAAATATCTTTTGCCAAAACAACGGAAAGAAAACGGACTTGCGGCAAAGATGATTAAGATTCCCGACAGCACGATGAAGCTTTTGATTGAGGGTTATACGAGAGAATCGGGTGTCAGAACTCTTGAAAGAAGACTTGGCGCAATCTGCAGAAAAGCAGCAAAGGAAATCGTTGAAGAAAATAAGACTTCCGTGACAGTAAGTGAGAAAACACTCAAAAAGTATCTTGGCAGCAGAGTTTATCTTTATGAGCATATGTCAGACGAGAACTTAATCGGAACTGCCACAGGCCTTGCATGGACACAGACTGGTGGAGATACGCTTTATATCGAAGTGAACACAATGAAGGGCACGGGAAAGCTTGAACTCACGGGCAATCTTGGAGATGTTATGAAGGAGTCTGCAAGGGCGGCACTCAGTTTCATAAGAGCAAATGCCGAAGGCTTGGGCATTGAACCTGATTTTTACAAGGAAAAAGATATTCACGTTCATGTTCCTGAAGGTGCTATTCCCAAGGATGGACCGTCTGCGGGAATCACAATGGCAACTGCAATGGTTTCGGCGCTCAGTGGCGTGTCGGTCAACCGGAATGTGGCAATGACAGGCGAGATAACACTCAGAGGTCGGGTGCTCCCCATTGGAGGACTGAAAGAAAAATCACTTGCGGCATACAGAATGGGAATCAGAAAGATTATTATTCCGTTTGAGAATAAAAAGGATTTTGAAGAGCTTCCTGAAAAGATTAAAACCGAGGTTGAATTTGTTTTTGCAAAGGATATGAAAACGGTTCTTGAAAATGCATTGAGCGGGGGTGCAGGTAAGTGGAATTTATAGATATAAAACTGCTTATGACAGCAGTAAAGCCCGAGCAGTACCCTGATGAAAGCCTTCCGGAGATTGCTTTGGTAGGTCGTTCAAATGTGGGGAAGTCATCCCTTATAAATTGTCTGGCAAACCGAAAGAATATTGCAAGGACAAGCAGTACCCCTGGAAAAACAGCAACAATCAATTTCTATGAAATTGCGGGCAAATATCGGATTGTTGACCTGCCGGGATATGGCTATGCAAAGGTTTCAAAGCAGGAAAAAGAAAAATGGGGAGATATGATTGAAGGATATCTCTCAACAAGAGGGAATCTGGTTCAGGTTATTCAGCTTGTTGACGCAAGGCACAAACCCACAGCAGACGACAAGATGATGTTTGATTGGATAAAGACCTACAACTATGAGCCCCTGGTAGTTGCGACAAAAATCGACAAGCTGAAAAAATCACAGCTTGAGGGAAACCTCACTGCCATATATGATGATTTTGGTCTTGGTGATGATTCGGTTTTGATTCCCTTCTCATCTGAAACCCGTGCGGGGCGCGATGAGGTTATGGAACTTATAGAATATGTGCTTGATACAGAGAAAAATAAATAGACGGATTTAGTCTTTTTTACAGAAAGGATTTTGGTGGAACATGATTACAAAACCAAGAGGTACCGAAGACGTACTGCCAAAAGACAGTAAGCTTTGGCAATACATAGAAAAAACTGCGCGAGAAACATGTGAGCTTTATGGCTATCAGGAGATAAGAACACCTGTCTTCGAAAACACCGAGCTTTTCCAGCGGGGTGTGGGTGATACAACAGATGTAGTTCAAAAAGAAATGTATACCTTTGAGGACAAGGGCGGAAGGTCAATAACACTGAAGCCGGAGGGAACGGCTACCTTGGTCCGCAGCTACATTGAAAATTCACTTTATGCAAATCCACAGCCAACAAAGCTTTATTATATTATTCCTTGCTTCAGATATGAAAAACCTCAGTCGGGAAGATTGAGAGAATTTCATCAGTTCGGAATTGAGTGTTTTGGGGCAAGTTCCGAAGCAACAGATGCTGAAATTATTTCATTGGCAAGCTTGTTTTTGTCAAGACTGGGGCTTGAGGGCATAAAGCTGAACATAAACAGCATAGGCTGTCCTGTCTGCAAAAAGGACTACAACGAAAAACTAAAGGCTTATTTTGAGAAGTACAAAGACCAGCTTTGCCCCACCTGCCTTGAAAGACTTGAAAAAAATCCTATGCGAATTATAGATTGCAAGTCTGAAATTTGCAGTAAGATTGCAGAAACAGCACCCAAAATGGTTGACCATCTTTGTGAAGATTGTCACAGCCACTTCGAAGGCACAAAAGAACGTCTTGACGGAATGGGAATTGAATATACAGTCAACCCAGACATCGTGAGAGGTCTTGACTATTATACAAAGACAGTTTTTGAGTTCACATCAGATTGCCTTGGCGCACAGTCAACAGTTTGCGGAGGCGGTCGCTATAGCGGATTGGTTGAAGAATTGGGCGGCAAGCCTGCTGACGGAATTGGCTTTGCGGCAGGTCTTGAAAGACTTATCCTCGTTTTGAAAGCACAAAAAGGTGAGAATTTGCAAAACGAAAAAGGACCCAAGCTTTTTGTTGCAACAATGGGTGATGATGCGGAAAAGATGGCACAAAAGCTGATTTTCGACCTGAGAAATAAAGGTATGAGAGCAGAACAGGATTTGTGCGGAAGAAGTCTTAAAGCACAAATGAAATATGCAGATAAGCTTTCTGCAGAATATAGCATTGTTATAGGTGACAATGAAATTGCAGAGAATAAGGGAATGCTTAAGAATATGAGCACAGGTGATGCTGTTGAGATTGAGCTTTCAACGGATGCTCTGATTGCAAACATAAAGTAGGGAGGAAAACCATGGATACAATGAAAGGACTTAAAAGAACCAATTATTGCGGAGAAACAGAGGGTATTGGCAAAACTGTTGTTGTTGGCGGCTATGTTCAGAAAATCCGCGATATGGGAACTTTGATTTTCATAGATTTGCGCGACAGAACGGGAATAGTTCAGCTTGCATTTGATGAAACAACTGACAAAGAAATTTTCGAAAAGGCAGCATCTTGCCACAGTGAATATGTGCTTATGGCAAAGGGCGTTGTCAGAGAAAGAGAAAGCAAGAATGATACCCTCAAAACAGGAAATATCGAGATTTTTGTTGACGATTTGAGAATTCTAGCAAAGGCTCAGACGCCCCCATTTGAAATTACGGATAAAACCAATGTCAATGAGGAACTCCGTCTCAAATATCGTTATCTTGATTTGCGACGTGGTCCGCTTCAGGAAAACATCATCAAAAGGAGCAAAATTGCAAAGAGTGCAAGGGATTATTTTGAAGAAAACGGTTTTATCGAAATTGAGACCCCAATGATGATAAAGTCAACACCTGAGGGTGCAAGAGATTACATCATTCCGTCACGTATTCACGGGGGTAAGTTCTATGCGCTTCCCCAGTCACCTCAGATTTATAAGCAGCTTCTTATGATTTCGGGCTTTGACAGATACATTCAGCTTGCCCGTTGCTTCCGTGATGAGGATTTGCGTGCAGACCGTCAGCCTGAATTCACACAGATTGATCTTGAAATGTCATTTGTTGATGTTGAGGATATTCTGGAAATGGGTGAAGGTTTGGTTAAGCGTCTTTTCAAGGATGTTCTTGATGTTGACATTCCAACTCCACTTCCAAGAATAACATATAAAGAGGCGATGGAGCGTTATGGCTCAGATAAGCCTGACACAAGATTTGAAATGGAAATCACAGACCTTTCGGATTTGGTGAAGAATTGTGGATTTGGTGTGTTCACCTCAGCTATTGAAAGTGGTGGCTCGGTTCGTGCGATTTGTGCGAAAAATGCAGCCGAAACCCTTACAAGAAAGGAAATTGACAAGCTCACAGAGTATGTTCGCGGAATAGGCGCGAAGGGACTTGCATATATCAGATGGATTGACGATGCTCCGACTTGTTCATTTGCAAAGTTTATGACAGAGGATGAGCTGAGTGCGATAATTGAAAGATGCGGAGCGGAAAAGGGAGATGTTGTTTTCATTGTTGCCGACAAGAACAACACAACTCTTTCAACTCTTGGTGCATTAAGATTGAAGGTTGCAAAGCAGCTTGACATCATTGGTGACGGATTTAACTTCCTCTGGGTAACAGAATTTCCGTTCTTTGAATATGATGAGGAATCAGACAGCTATCTTGCAATGCACCATCCGTTCACAATGCCACAGGACGATTGTATTCAGTATCTTGAGACAAACCCTGAAAAGGTTACTGCAAAGGCTTATGACCTTGTTCTCAATGGAACAGAGCTTTCAAGTGGTTCGATTCGTATAAACGATTATGAATTGCAACAGAAAATGTTCAGAGCATTGGGCCTCACCGAAGAAGAAATTGCGGCAAAATTCGGTTTCCTTGTTGAAGCATACAAATATGGTGCAGCACCTCACGGTGGAATGGGAATAGGTCTTGACAGAATTGCAATGATAATGTGCGGGGCAGACAGCCTTCGTGACGTTGTTGCGTTCCCCAAAGTTCAGAATGCATCAGAGCTTATGTCAAATTCACCCGACGTGGTTGATGAGGCACAGCTAAAAGAACTTTCAATAAAAATTGACATTCAGAAGAAAGACTAAATCAAAACCAAAACCGATTTAAGGTCAGGAGGCGATGTCATGAAGAAGCAGACAACATTGACACTTTGCATCATAGCCTTGTTGCTGGTTGTTGTGGGCTGCTTGGGAGTGAATTTCTATGTTGGTCAAAAAAATAAAAATGCTGAAAATGTTGAAATTTTCAGTTGTATGCCATCGGAAATAGTGGAATATAGTGTCAAAGATGGCATAGCGGAATATACACTTTTGAAAGATGGGGAAAAATGGTATGTTGAGGGAAATTCGGTTGCGGTTCTTGATGCGGGGAAAGTTCAGAATCTGGTCAATAGTGCTTCACGGATTGTCGCACGTAGGGTTCTAAGCCACAGAGAATTGAAAAAATTTGATGCGACAGATGAACAGTACCTGGAAATTACACTTAAGAACGGAACCAAAACAATCTTGAGATTTTTGGGAGTTCTCGGCGAAGAATGTGCTCTTGGAATTGATGAAACAGAGGAAGTTTATTCTGTTCACAAATCAATTCGCGACATACTTGTGGCAGACCTTGACAAGCTGAGGGCATCACTTGTTTTTGAGGAACTGAAAAATACAGATGATGTTTTGACCTATTACAGCTTCACAGACTATGACAAAACAAAAACTGTTGTCAGAACAAAAACTGCTTCAGAAATATCAAACAATAAATCCAACCGATATATAATGGAAACACCCTACAAAAAGGATGTTGATGATGAGCGATTTGAACAATTGATTGCAGTGAGAATCCCATCTGTTGCCATAATAAAATATGCAGATGACTCTCCGGAGGATTTGTCAGAATATGGACTAGACATAGCTTCACGAGCTGTTTTGACCTTCAAATGGGGAGATTTTGAAGAAACCCTCTTTATGGGAACAGACATCGGCGGACAAATTTATGCCATAAGAGATGGTAAAGAAGGCGTTTTTGTCATAGAATCGTCACAACTTGAATTTTTGCAAACCGAACCATTTTATATTCTTGAATCCGGAATTTTGAAAGCTGATGTTGAGAATATATCAGCCGTGACAATCAAAACAAAAGAAAAGACTTTTGAAATAACAAGCTCGGGAAAAAATGGCTCAAATCCGCAATTCTTTGTGAATGGAAAGGCAGCAAGCCAGGTTGCATTTGATGAAGTTGCGGAAACACTTGGTGATTTGGAAATTCTGCATGAGCTTTCCGATGTGACCGAGAACAGACAGGATATACTTTTGACAGTTGCCTTTGACAATTCGGCGGGGATTCAATACATAAGCCTGTCGGAAATAAATAAAAAAGAATATGCAGTTTTTCTGAATGGCAAAGCAGAATTTGCTATAAATCGTGAATCTGTTGAAGAACTGATTGAATTGCTGAATGAAATAAGTAAAAATCCCATGAGGACAAAATAGAAAGGAAAAAACAAATGAAAAATGTTTTTGATGTACTGAAAGAGCGTGGCTTGATTGCCCAAATGACTCATGAAGAAGAAATCAAGAAACTTCTTGCAGAGGAGAAAATAACTTTTTATATAGGCTTTGACCCAACAGCGGACAGCCTTCATATTGGTCACTTTATGCAGCTTGTGGTTATGAAGCATATGCAGAATGCGGGGCACAGACCGATAATACTTCTTGGTGGCGGAACAACAATGGTTGGCGACCCCACAGGAAAGACAGATATGAGACCAATGATAACCAAGGAAACCATCCAGTATAATGCTGACAGATTCAAGGAACAGATGTCAAAGTTCATTGATTTCTCTGACGGCAAGGCTATTATGGTTAACAATGCTGATTGGCTGCTTGACCTTAACTATGTTGACTTTTTGAGAGAGGTCGGGGTTCATTTCTCTGTTAACAGAATGCTTTCTGCTGAATGTTTTAAAACCAGAATGGAAAGAGGTCTTTCCTTCCTCGAATTCAACTATATGCTTATGCAGAGCTATGATTTTTACAAGCTCAGCCATGACTATGGTTGTATTATGGAGTTTGGTGGAGATGACCAATGGTCAAACATCATTGGAGGTATTGAACTTATTCGCCGCAAGGATTCAAAGGATGCTTATGGTATGACCTTTACACTTCTGACAACCTCAGAGGGCAAAAAGATGGGCAAGACCGAAAAAGGGGCTCTCTGGCTTGACCCCGAAAAGGTTACACCATATGATTTCTATCAGTATTGGAGAAACGTTGATGACAAGGATGTTATCCGTCTTCTGAAACTGGTTACATTTGTCCCAATGGAAGAAATTGCAGAGTTTGAAAAGTTGGAAGGTCAGGAACTTAATGCTGTTAAGTGCCGTCTTGCATATGAGGTTACCAAGATGGTTCACGGTGAAGAAGAAGCAAAGAAGGCTGATGATGCAGCAAAGGCTGTTTTCGGAGGCGGTGCTGATGATTCTAACATGCCCACCTATGAACTTGAAAAAGAGGATGCTGAAAACGGAATAAACATTCTTGATTTGCTTGTGAAGAGTGCGCTTGCACCATCAAAGGGTGAGGCAAGAC
The DNA here is from genome assembly GCA_045648205.1 of Clostridia bacterium. Lineage (GTDB taxonomy): Bacteria > Bacillota > Clostridia > Monoglobales > Monoglobaceae > SIG440. The sequence continues at coordinate 18,530 of JAZRNM010000036.1, read as the reverse complement.
GCCTCGTTCAGCAGGGTGGTGTCAGCATTGATGGAAACAAGATAGCTGATGTAATGTATACAGTTGAAAAATCCATATTCAATGATGGCAAGATTATACTTAAAAAAGGCAAGAAGGTATTTCTTAAAATTGTACTGTAGTCGAAGGGAGAAAAAATAATGGCTGAAGAACTATCAAAGGTATATGAACCCAAAGCGGTTGAGGAAAGAATATATAACACCTGGGTTGAAAAGGGCTATTTCCACGCAAAAGTTGATAAAAACAAGAAACCTTTCACAATTGTGATACCGCCCCCGAATGTTACGGGACAACTTCATATGGGTCATGCATTCGATGAAACATTGCAGGACATTCTTATTCGTTACAAAAGAATGCAGGGATTTGAAGCATTGTGGGTTCCCGGAACAGACCATGCAGGAATTGCAACACAGATTAAGGTTGAAGCGGAGCTTCGTGAAAAAGAAGGGCTTACACGCTATGATCTTGGACGTGAGAAGTTCCTTGAACGTGTTTGGGATTGGAAGGAAAAATACGGCAATCGCATAATCAGTCAGCTCAAAAAGATTGGCTGTTCCTGTGACTGGGACAGAGAACGCTTTACAATGGACGAAGGCTGCTCAAAGGCGGTTCGTGAGGTTTTTGTTAACCTTTATAACAAAGGCTTGATTTACAGAGGTCCCCGAATCATTAACTGGTGTCCCAATTGTATAACCGCTCTTTCAAATGAGGAGGTTGAACATGCAGAGCAGGCAGGACATTTCTGGCATATAAAGTATCAGATAAAGGATACTGATGACTATGTTGTGATTGCAACAACACGTCCCGAAACACTTTTTGGTGATACTGCCGTTGCGGTTAATCCCGAAGACAAAAGATATAAGGACCTTGTTGGCAAGATGTTACTTTTGCCTCTTACCGACAGAGAGATTCCGGTTATTGCCGATGAATATGTTGACAAAGAATTTGGAACAGGTTGTGTAAAGATAACTCCTGCCCATGACCCCAACGACTTTGAGGTAGGCAAGCGTCATGACCTTGAAATCATAAAGGTTATGAATGACGATGCAACTATGAATTCATACGCAGGAAAGTATGAAGGCATGGATCGTTATGAATGCCGTAAGGCAATGATAAAAGACCTGGAAGAAATGGGACTTCTTGTGAAGACAGAAGACCACTCTCACAATGTAGGTCAGTGCTACCGCTGTGGAACAACAATCGAACCAATCGTTTCCGATCAGTGGTTTGTAAAAATGAAGCCACTTGCAGAAGCGGCAATCGGGGCTGTTAACAGCAAGGAAACTGAGTTTGTTCCTGAACGTTTCTCCAAGATATATATGAACTGGATGGAAAACGTCTATGACTGGTGCATTTCCCGTCAGCTCTGGTGGGGACACAGAATTCCTGCGTTCTATTGTGATGACTGCGGAGAAATGACCGTTTCAAAAGAGGATATTACTGCTTGTCCCAAGTGCGGAAAACCGGTAAGACAAGAGAATGATGTTCTTGATACATGGTTCTCATCTGCACTCTGGCCATTTTCGACTCTCGGTTGGCCTGAAAATACAGAAGATTATAATTATTTCTATCCCACAAGCACTCTTGTGACAGGATATGATATCATTTTCTTCTGGGTATCAAGAATGATTTTCTCAGCTTGTGAACATACAGGAAAAGCTCCTTTTAAACATGTGTTCATTCACGGTCTTGTTCGTGACGGTAACGGTGAAAAAATGTCAAAATCAAAAGGCAATGGCGTTGACCCCCTTATGATTATAGATATGTTCGGTGCAGATGCTCTGAGATTTACCCTTGTTACAGGTGTTGCACCCGGTAATGATATGAGATTCCCGGTAACTTATGAACCACCCGTTGAAAAGGGTAAGAATCCTGATCCTGCGGTTAACAAGATTGTGGGCGCTCCCGGAGTTGAGGCAAGCCGTAACTTTGCCAATAAGATATGGAATGCATCAAGATTTGTTATGATGAATCTTTCAATTGACAAGAACGAACTTCCGGAACTTGATAAGCTTCACATTGAGGACAAGTGGATTTTACATAGGTATAACGAACTTGTTCGTGAAGTAACCGAAAATCTTGACAAGTACGAACTTGGAATTGCGGTTCAGAAGCTTTATGACTTCATTTGGGATGAGTTCTGTGACTGGTATATTGAACTTGTGAAGCCAAGATTTGCAGAGACTGGTGAAAGCAATCTGGTAGCACAGAAGGTGCTTACCTATGTTCTTTCAAACACTCTTAAACTTCTTCACCCATTTATGCCATTTATCACAGAAGAAATCTGGCAGGCACTTCCCCATGATGGTGAAAGCATTATGATTTCTGAATGGCCTAAATTCTGTGATTGTCTTGTTAATGCTGAGGCGGAGCAGGAAATGACAGTTATTATGGATGCAATCAAGGGTGTCAGAAACGTAAAAAATGAAATGAACGTTCCCCCTTCAAAAAAGATTAAGTTTTTTGTTGTAACAAACGAGGAGGCACTGTTCAGACAAGCTTCAGCATTCCTTGAAAAACTGGCAGGCGCATCTGAAATTGAGATTAAAGCAGACAAAGAGGGTGTTCCTGAAAATACAGTTTCTGTTGTCAATGCAAAAGCAGAAATTCTGCTTCCTCTTGACGAATTGGTAGACAAGGAAAAGGAAATTGAACGATTGACAAAGGAAAAAACAAAGCTTGAGGGCGAAATCAAGCGTGTTGAAGGCAAACTTTCAAACAAAGGCTTCACCGATAAAGCACCTGCAAGTGTTGTTGAAGAAGAAAGACAAAAAGGTGAAAAGTACAAAGCAATGCTTGAAAAGGTTATGGAAAGCCTTGAAAAAATGACAAAATAAAAGTTTTTTGGAAATAAAAACAAAATACAGTCGACAATTGTTGTCGACTGTATTTTTTTGTGGAATTCTGAAGTACGATAAACAAAAAAACAAAAGGGAAATTATGGAAAATAATAGAAGTGAAAAGAGAGAGAAATATGCTTAAAAAAGAGGAGGTATTCAAATGGATATAAAGCTTGAAAACATCGGAACAACACTTGTGGTGAAGTTGACGGGAGAAATTGACCATCACACTGCACCAAAGCTCAGAGATGTCATTGACCGAGAGATTTCCATAAACAACACAAAAAATGTTGTTTTGGATTTTGATGGTGTTTCCTTTATGGATAGTTCGGGGATCGGGGTGATAGTCGGGAGGTATAAGCAAATATCAGCCCGTGGAGGCAAGGTTATGTTAATTCGTGTGAAACCGCAGGTGGATAAAATATTGGAAATTTCAGGGCTGAAAAAGCTTCTGGATTGTAGCCATTAAATAAAGAAGGAGTGAAGATACATATGGAAAACTATATGAAGCTTGAAATCCCCGCAAAGAGCTGTAATGAATCTTTTGTCAGAGCGACGGTGTCTGCATTTTCGGTTCAGCTGGACTTGAGTGTGGAAGAATTGAGCGATATAAAAACAGCGGTTTCTGAGGCGGTAACAAATTCAATTGTTCACGGCTATGCCGGAATGAAAGGAATAGTCAAAATCGTGTGCAGAATTATTGATAATTGTTTTGAAATTGAAATTACGGATTTTGGAGTGGGCATTGAAAATATTGGACAAGCAATGCAACCTCTTTACACGTCACAGCCGGGAGACGAGCGGAGTGGTATGGGGTTTACTGTTATGCAGACTTTTATGGATGAGCTTTATGTAAAGTCTGAACCCGGTGAAGGAACTGTTGTAACAATGAAAAAGCACATAAGGGGTTGACCGAAGTGCATAAGAAAAACTACAACGAAAACATAGAAATTCTGCTTGAAATGGCACAAAAAGGCAATTCGGAGGCTCAAAACAAAATTGTTGAGGAAAACATTGGGCTTGTAAGGAGTGTGGTGAAAAGATTTGTCAATCGGGGCTATGAGACAGAGGATTTGTTTCAGATTGGCTGTATTGGTCTCATCAAGGCAATAAAAAAATTCGATATGAGCTTTAATGTTAAATTCTCAACATATGCAGTTCCGATGATTATGGGTGAGATAAAACGCTTTATCCGGGATGATGGAATAATAAAGGTGAGCAGGAGCCTGAAGGAATTGGCAATAAAGGCCATAACTCTTCAGGAAACTATGAGGAAAGATTGCGACCGTGAACCGACAATAAAGGAATTGTCCCAGAAATTGGGCGTTTCTGCAGAAGAACTTGCAACAGCTCTTGAGGCGGGAATAAAACCGGAATCAATTTATGCATCACCACAAGATGACGGAAAGGAAGGAAAGGCTCTTGTTGACAGACTTGAGAGCGGAATTGACCATGAGGGCGAAATAGTAAACAAAATGCTTATACGCCAACTCCTGGATGGGCTTGGTGAACGGGAACGGAAAATTATTATTCTGAGATATTTCAAACAGAAAACTCAAAGCCAGATTGCTGAAATGCTGGGAATTTCGCAGGTTCAGGTTTCCAGGATTGAAAAGAAGGTTATATCCACAATGCGTGAACAGGCTTAGAGGATTTTCAAAGTTTTTGTCGAATATAAATAAAAGGACAAATTTTTGAAAGGATATGATAGTTTATGTTTTGCCCAAAATGCGGAACCTTTAATAAGATTGAAAATTCTTGGTGTATAAACTGCGGAAACAACCTTGAGGGAGAAAAAGTTATGCCGGAAGCTGAGATATCTCAGGAAAAGTTTGGCACACCTATAAACGAGACTGAAAAAATATATAAACAGCCAAAGATTAAAAAGAGTGAAAAAAAGATAAAGGACTATTTGATACTTTCTATTATTTCTGCAATCTTAGGAAGCCTTTCTTTTGGTACGGTTGCGTTGATTTTTTCGGGGCTCACCAGCACTGAACTTGCATCGGGAAATAAAGAAAAGGCAATGAAGTACTCAACTAAGGCAAGGCTGTTTTGCATTATAGCCTTGGCTGTCGGAGTTGTTAAATTGTTGTTCATAGTTGTTATGTTTGCCTTTATGGTTGCTGTGTCGGTTTTGCCATATTATATGTATTGATATAATTTTACAAAAAACTATTCTTTGAAAAGATTTCATCTTGACGTTTTTTTGTTATTGTGGTAGAGTAGATATGTAAAGTTGACAGATAAATTTGAGGTTTTTATGAGATATAAGGGATATGCAGTAACCTATGCAGGTGACACACAACAAGTAAATAAGGAAAACTATTTTCTAAACGGTGTTTACAGAGAAGAAATGGGTGAGCCTAATTTTTTTGAGATAAACAAAGAGTTCAGACGCAGAAATTTGTATGCAGTTTCAAGTACTGCCAAATGCGATGAGAACATGGAAGAACTGACCTTTGTTGCCATGGATATTCTCAAAAATTTTTTGGGTGTGAATTTCAACAAAAAAAACCGTGATTATTTTGATTATGCAAATTCTGCCATAGGAAGTCAGATTCTTGAAAAGACCGAGGGCCATTTTGAGGTTGAAACGACAATTCTGAATATTGAAAGTGATACCGCAACGGTGTTTAATATGGGTGATATGCCTGCCTTCTTTTTTGAGGGGGGAACACTTCGAAAGCTTTCAGGCAAAGCGCCGGATACTGTTGAGGTTGAAAAAAATACATTTGACAGAAGCGGCAAAATTCAAACAGAGATTGTGCAGAAAAACAACATACCGTATTTAGGCTGGCTTGAAGATGATTATGAAACGGTTCCATATGTTTCGGAAAAAATCAAATTGACAAAAAAATCGTTTTTTGTGTTATGCAGCAAGGTAGTCACAGATGTTGTGAGTGAGGACTCCATTCGGGAGATACTTGAGGATAAGCAAGTAAAGGGTGAATATAAGGCTGCCAGGATAATAGATATGGCTGTGGAAAAAAATCCTGATGAAAATTACACAGTCCTGGTGGTTGAAGCCAGCAAAGGAATTCCGGTTACTTATGCAGAGCTGAGGACTCTTTCTTTGTGGCTGGTTGTGACTATGCTGTGTGGTGCCCTTTATGCTGTGAGTCCGTTTGTCATCCGTGCTGTGCTTAACACGGTGGACAGTGGCCGGGCACTGATTGAAAAATATATAGACGACGATGAAGATGAATCTCTATATGGTGAGCTGAAATGGACACCAAAGCCAATTGAAAAAGAGGAAGAGAAAGAGCCTGAAAAGACAGAGGCCGAAGAAACTGTTGAAAAACCGGAAACATCCGGACAACAAGTGACAAAACCACAAGGTCAGACGGCACCAAAACCGAACAGACCTTCCGGACAAACACAAAAACCAGCGCCGGCTCCTGCACCGCAACAGGAAAAACCACCTGTTGAAAGCACAGAACCTCAACCGGAAGAACAGGTGACGCAAACGCCTGCACCACCCAAGGTGAATGAGGAAGTGGAGTTGCCGATTGATTTCAACTAACATTTATTGGGACTGCAGCTTTTGGTTGCAGTCCCTTTTGGAAAAATTAATTTTGTAATGAAAACGAGAGAAAGAGATAAAATAGGAAGAAACGGAAAGGGTTTCGGTGGGAGATATGTCTGCAGAAAATGAAATTTTGAAGCTTAGAAAAGAAATTGAGGAGCATAATCGGAATTATTATGTCCTGGACAATCCTACAATTTCAGATTATGAATATGATATGCTTCTGCGCAAATTGATTGAGTTGGAAGAGGAAAACCCACAGTTTGCAGACGAGAATTCGCCCACCAAACGAGTTGGCGGTGTGGCTCTCAAGGAGTTTGAGCAGGTGAGCCATCGGGTGCCGATGCAAAGTCTTGGTGATGTTTTCTCTTTTGATGAATTAATGGATTTTGACAAAAGAGTCAGCCAGGGATTGAATGGTGAAAAATATGAATATGTGGTTGAGATGAAGATTGACGGACTTTCTGTTTCTCTTGAATACGAGAATGGAAGATTTGTCAAGGGTTCAACTCGTGGTGACGGCTTGATTGGTGAGGACATAACTGAAAATTTAAAGACTATCAAATCAATACCGTTAGTTTTGTCTGAAAATGTGGAACGCCTTGAAGTCAGAGGCGAGGTTTATATGCCTCAAAAGAGTTTTGAAAAGCTGAACGAAGAGAGAAAGATGAGCAATGAACCGTTGTTTGCAAATCCGAGAAATGCTGCGGCAGGCTCCCTCAGACAATTGGATAGCAAAATTACGGCAAAGAGAAACCTTGATGTCTTCATTTTCAACATTCAGGATACATCAAAAACAGATATAAAAACCCATACCGAAGGTCTTGACTGGCTCGGTAGCTTGGGATTCAAGGTCAGTCCAAGGCGAAATGTATTTAAAACAATGAAGGATGCATATGACGAAATTCTTACCATTGGTCAACTTCGTGCAGAGCTCCCCTTTGACATTGATGGGGTTGTTATAAAGGTGAATAGTCTTGAACAGAGAATTGAATTAGGGACCACGACCAAAGTTCCCAAATGGGCGATTGCGTATAAGTTTCCAGCGGAACAAAAGGAGACGACTGTGGAGGACATTGTTGTTCAGGTGGGAAGAACGGGTGTGATTACCCCCAATGCAGTGCTGACTCCCGTCAGGATTGCGGGCTCCACGGTGAGCCGTGCGACTCTTCACAATGAAGACTTCATTCGTGAGAAGGATTTGAGAATCGGTGACAGGGTTCTTGTTCAAAAAGCAGGAGATATTATTCCTGAGGTGGTTTCAGTCCTTAAAGAAAAGCGAACCGGAGAAGAAAAGATATATGAAATGCCAAAAGTATGTCCCGCCTGCGGAGAGGAGCTTTTCCGCGAAGAGGGTGAAGCGGCACTCAGGTGCACCAGCACCAACTGTCCCGCACAGAAAATCAGAAGTATCATTCACTTTGCGTCGCGTGGAGCGATGGATATAGAAGGGCTTGGCGATGCGGTTGTTGAACAGCTTGTTGATGAAGGACTGATTGAAAACACTGCTGACCTCTTTTATCTTGAATATGAGGAACTTGTGAAGCTTGAGAGATTTGCTGACAAGTCAGCTCAAAATCTTATTGATGCCATAAACCGGGCAAAGAAAAATCCTTTGGATAAGTTGATTTGTGGTTTGGGAATTCGTCTGATTGGTTCAAAAGGCGCCAAGTCAATTGCACAGCATTTTGGGAATATAGACAGAATTATGGAAGCTTCGGTTGAGGAGGTTTCTGCCATTGATGATGTAGGTGAAAAAATGGCAGAAAGCCTGGTTCACTACTTTGCGGAATCTGAGACCCAAGAACTTATTAGGAGAATGAAGGAAAAGGGCGTAAATATGGTTGCCGAGGAAAAAACCATTGGCGGAGTTCTTGAAGGAAAAACCTTTGTTCTCACGGGAACATTGCCTACACTCAAACGTTCAGAGGCTCAGAAACTTATTGAGGATAACGGTGGAAAAACCTCAGGCTCTGTTTCCAAAAAGACCGACTATGTTTTGGCCGGTGATGAGGCGGGAAGCAAGCTTGACAAGGCACAAGCTCTTGGAGTTAAGATTATAACCGAAAATGAATTTTTGGAAATGATAAAGGAATAAAAAAATTTGGGAAAATTGTTATTTACGAGGGGGAGAACAGTTGATAATTAATTCTTTGGAAAAGCTCATAACAGATATCAACAATGCAATGTATGGATACTTGTTGATCATAATACTTGTTGTAGGTGGGTTATACTTTTCGTTCAAAACGAGGTTTGTGCAGATAAGATTGCTTAAGGAACAGTTCAGGGCAGTTGCTGAAAAGCCAAAGGAAAAAGGTGGGATTTCGGCATTTCAGGCTTTGATGGTTTCAACGGCATCAAGAGTTGGCACGGGAAACATTATTGGTGTGTCCACAGCCTTGTGCCTGGGTGGATATGGTTCGGTGTTCTGGATGTGGGTTATTGCGATTTTGGGAGCTGCATCCGCATTTACGGAGAGTACACTTGCACAGATTTATAAAAAACGTGGAGAAAACGGTTTTTTTGGCGGACCTCCATACTACATAGAAAAAGGAATTGGTTCACGATTCCTTGCCATTGTTTTTTCAATTGTGTTGATTTTGACGTATGGTTTTGGTTTTAATATGCTGGCTTCATATAATCTGCAATCAAGCTTTGAAACCTACAACTTTTATAACCCACAAAGTACTCCTGTGATAATAGGAATAATAACTGCTGTTTTGGTTGGATATTGTTTGCTGGGTGGAGGAAAGAGAATTGCCAAAGTGACAAGTGCCATAGTGCCCGTTATGGGTGCGGCATATATTCTTGTGGCATTGGGAATTGTTTTGTTCAACATAAAGCTGCTTCCTGAAGTTTTTTCAAAAATCATCAAAGATGCTTTTGATTTTAAGGCTATTTTTGGGGGCTTTAGCGGTTCGTGCATTATGTATGGAATAAAACGAGGCTTGTTTAGCAATGAAGCAGGGGTTGGTTCTGCTCCAAATGCTTCTGCTACGGCGGATGTTTCTCACCCGGTCAGACAGGGTCTTGTTCAGGTTTTGTCAGTTTTTCTTGACACGATTCTGGTTTGTTCAGCTACTGCGTTCTTGTGTCTGTTTTCGGGCGTTGAACCAAGTGCGGATTTGTCAGGTGCAAAATATGTCCAAGCCGCAATAGGAAGCACACTTGGCAGTGTGGGACCGATTTTTATAACCTTTGCAATGATTTTCTTTGCGTTCACGACTTTGGTTGGAAATCTCTATTATGTTGACCAATGTGTATTCTATATACTAAAAAAAGAACCGGGCAAAAAGGTAAAAATAGCATACTATATTATCGCCTCAATTGTGATTTTTGTCGGTGCTGTTCTGAGTGCGGACTTTTTGTGGAATTTTGCTGATATGACAATGGGTGTTATGGTTCTTATCAATATGCCTGTTTTGTTCATTTTGAGTAAATATTCCGGCAGAGCATTGAAAGATTATGAAAGCCAAAGAAGGGACGGGAAATTGCCCGTATTTAGGCCCAGCAAGGATGAATTTCAATATGATGAAGAAGCTTGGAAGTAGATGAAATAAATTTTCCCCAAATGCAATTGCGTTTGGGGATTGTTTTTTTGTTTTTAATACGCAAATAATCCAAAGAGTGTATTGACATATTTCCCGGTTTGTGTTAGAATTTAGAAAAATATTCTAAAAATAAAAAACATAATAGAAAAATATTTTAGGGAGAGTAATATGCTTTTAAAAATCAAAAGTGTATATGGGGATTTAACAGCTGCGGAAAAACGTGTAGCCGATATGGTGTTGGACGATGTTGTTGGTTTTGTGAAAAAATCTGTCAAGGAGGTTGCAGAGTCTGCCAAAGTTGCACCATCGGCGGTTATCAGATTTTGCAAAAAGCTTGGGATTGATGGTTTTAGCGAATTGAAGGATTCATTGATTGAGCATATCACAAGAAATGAACCTGTGCAGGATGTGATAATTCCCATACAGGAAACGGATTCGGCAGAAAAGGTTTTTGAAAAGGTTTTCAATTCAGAGATAAAAGCTTTGAAAGATACTTTTAAAATGTTGAATTTTGCCGATATTGAAAAAATTATATCACTTGTATTGAAGGCGAAACGGGTGGTGTTTTTCGGAGTAGGAACTTCGTCAATTGTTGCTATTGATGCTCATTACAGATTTTCGCAAATGGGAATTTCTGCATCTTATTGCTCGGACATCTTGTTTATGAATGTCACAGCCGCAAATCTGACAAACGGGGATTTGGCTATTTTTATTTCCCACAGTGGACAGACAAGGGCAACTGTTGATGCGATGCGGAATGCTAAGGAAAGTGGAGCGGAAACTGTTGCAATCAGTAGCTTTGCCTATAGTATTCTAGCAAAAGAAAGTGATTACGCAATTATTGCATTTTCTGATGAAAAGAATTATCCTGTGGAGGCGGTCTCGGCGGGTATTGCACATATGTGTATTGTTGACTCACTTATGATGGCAATAGCAAAGATGAAATATAAAAAATTGCCTGAGTACTTGTCAACGAGAAATGATGCTTTAAGAAATATTCGTTATTAGGGGGATTTACAAATGATTTTGACTACAACACTTAGCCAGATGGCTTTTTTGTTTTTGCTGATTGCTATTGGATATATTTTGGCACGGTTCAATTTTGTTCCTGAAAAAACAGAGGAAATTCTCTCAAAACTTGAAAATTATATTTTTATACCGGCACTCGTTCTGGGAACATTTATGGAACGCTTTACTGTGGAGATGCTTGCTGATGCAAAAAACATACTGCTCGGAAGTCTCATAATTGAACTGATGGTTATACCTGTTTCGATGCTTCTGGCGAGGCTTTGCTCCAAAGATAAATACACGCAGAATATTTATCTTTATGGTTTGTGTTTCTCAAATTTCGGGTTTATGGGAAATGCGGTTGTAAGTGCAATTTTCCCTGATATATTTCTGGAATACATATTGTTCACAATGGTGTTATGGACTGTGATTTATGTTTGGGGTGTACCTGTTTTGTTGATGGGAGACAGTGGTCAAAAAACATCAATCGCAAAAAGGCTCAAAAGCTTTATTAACCCCATGTTCATTGGAATGGCAATTGGTATGGTGATTGGACTAGCAAAAATTCCGGTGCCTGCATTTGCAGAAAATCTGGTTACCTCATTAAGTAATTGTATGTCACCAATTGCAATGCTTCTCACGGGTATGACGGTGGCAAGAAGCCCATTGGGAGAAATTTTGAAACCCAAGAGTATATATGCGATTTCGGCAATCCGCTTGCTTGTTTATCCATTGATTTTTCTTGCAGTTGCATACTTCTTCCCCATGGGAGAAACCTTTGTGATTTGTACATTATGCTCGCTTGCGATGCCTCTTGGACTTAACACAATAGTTGTTCCCGGCGCATATGGCAAGGACACAAAAATTGCTTCGGGAATGGCACTTGTTTCTCACTTACTGTCTTGTGTAACCATACCAATAATTTTTGCAATATTGTCTGAAATTTTGCATTAAAAAAAGCCCTGTTATGAATTGATATGCACCCCCAAAGTTAGACACTTTTAGGGGTGCATATTTTTATGGTAAATGTGTATTATATATGATTTAATTTGATTTATCGGCTTAAATGTTGTTCCCAGTCTTTTAGAAATTTTTCCATTCCGGCGTCGGTGAGCGGATGCTTTATCATCTGTATAATTACATTATAGGGAATGGTTGCAATATCCGCTCCGAGTTTTGCGGCTTCTGTTACGTGATTGGGGTTTCTGATGCTTGCACAGATAATTTCGGTACTGATTTCGTGTGCAGAAAAAATACTTACAATGTCAGAAATAAGTTTCATTCCGTCAGAATTTATGTCATCAAGCCTGCCTAAGAATGGACTTACGTAGGTTGCGCCTGCACGTGCCGCAAGAAGTGCCTGAGATGCTGAAAAAACCAAGGTTACATTTGTATGTATATCCATAGCGCCAAGTCTTTTTACAGCCTTCAAACCTTCTGCGGTCATGGGAATTTTGATTACGATGTTTTTATTCATTTGTGCAAGAGGTATGGCTTCTTTCACCATAGAGTCGGCATCAAGGCTTATTACCTCGGCAGATATCGGACCATCTACAATGGCAGCGATTTCGTCGATTACGGTTCTGAAATCCCTGCCCTCCTTTGCAATCAGTGACGGATTTGTCGTAACTCCGCATATTATGCCAAGGTCGTTGGCTTCTTTGATTTCTTCAATGTTCGCAGTGTCAATAAACAATTTCATTGCATTTGCCTCCTTTTTTACATATGTATGCTTTGTAGTATTGTTTTTTTAACAATTATGTTTTAAAATGGTTGTATCAATATGTCGCTGAGCATAAAATAAAAAGAAAAATGTATATATTAAGGAGAATTTTTTATGAATGCAATTGTTGTTTACAAAACAAAATACGGTTCAACCAAAACATATGCGGATTGGATAGGAGAAGAGCTTAATTGCAAGGTAATAAATGCTAAAGAAATTACAATAGATGAGCTTGAAAAATATGACACCATAATATACGGAGGCGGCTTATATGCTGAAACTATAAATGGTGTAATCCTTATTACAAAGAACCTTGATAGATTAAAAGATAAAAAAATAGCGGTGTATACGACAGGTATAACGCCTCTTGACTGCAGTGATTATTACGATAAATTGGTTATTGAAAAAAATTTCAAAAACGGATTGCCTGAATTTATAAAAGTTTTCAATTTCACCGGAAAAATGGTTATAGATGAGCTTAGTGCCGTACATAAAACTGCCTTAAAAACTTTAAAGAAGATAATGAGTTCAAAAAAAGAACCGACAGAAATGGAAAAGCTATTAATAGAGCTTTGCGATGCAGATGGTGACTTTAGTGACCGCTCTCAGATTGCTGAACTAATAGAATATGTCGCACTATAATAAACCATGACCTATACAGAATTCTCTATTGATTTTTCTTTTGTATTGTGCTATAATGCTAAGCATATGAAAAATTGTTAAAAAAAGGGGAAAGAAAGATGGATATTTTTGCATTTGTACTTTATTTTGTAGCAATGATTGCTATAGGTATTTTCTTTTTCATTAAATCTAGAGACGTAAGTGAAAAAGATTATTTTCTCGGCGGACGAGCTATGGGACCATGGGTAACTGCAATGAGTGCCCAGGCTTCAGATATGAGTGCATGGCTTTTGATGGGACTTCCAGGAAGTATTCTTGCTTTTGGATTTGGTCAGGCATGGATTGGAATTGGTCTTGCCATAGGTACTGCAGCAAACTGGATTCTGGTAGCCAAAAGACTTCGCAAGTTCTCAAAAGCTGCAGGAGATTCAATCACCTTGCCGCAATATCTTTCTAACAGATTTGCATCAAAAAGTCCTGCGGTAAGCATTATTTGTGCCGTTGTGTTTTTGGTATGTTTCACCATTTATGTTGCATCGGCTTTTGTAGCCGGAGCAGATGTGTTTACCACTCTGGTTCCTCAGCTTCCAAGAACAACTGCGATGATTATATTTGCAGCTATTGTTGTTGTTTACACATTATTGGGCGGATTTAATGCTGTTTGCTGGACTGACTTTTTCCAGGGACTTTTAATGATTGCAGCCCTCTTGATTGTGCCTATTGTTGTTGGGTTCACAAGAACACTTGAACCTGCTGCTCTTACAACAGTTTATTCGGGTCCCAACGGGGAAGAATTTGCGTTTGTTGCAAATTTCTTTAATGCAAGCTGGAAAGATATCCTATCCGGTCTTGGCTGGGGTCTTGGATATTTTGGTATGCCGCATATTATTGTGAGATTTATGGCTATTGAAAAACCTTCAATGGTTAAAAAATCAGCAACAGTTGCAATTGTCTGGGTTATCCTTTCACTTGCAGCAGCTATAATAATTGCATATCTCGGAAGAATGTTTGTATATTCTGACGGAACAGACCTTTCAGAGGTTCTTTTGGCACAGGGTAAACAATCTTTGATTTTTGTTGAACTTGCGCGTGACGTGTTCCCGGCATTTATTGCAGGAATTCTTTTGGCGGCAATTATAGCAGCAAGTATGTCCACAGCGGACTCACAGCTTTTGGTTGCGACTTCATCATTTGCAAGTGACATCTATAAGCCAATGATAAGAAAACAGGCATCAAACAAAGAAATGCTCTGGGTAAGTCGTATTGTAGTTTTAGCGATTGCTTTTATTGCATTCTTCATTGCAAACAGTAAGGGAAAAGCAGCTCAGGCAATTATGGATTTGGTTTCAAATGCATGGGGAATCTTTGGAGCAGCTTTTGGTCCCGTTGTGTTATTCTCACTTTTCTGGAAACGTTTTACATACAAAGGTGCTGTTGCCGGTATTATAGCCGGTGCATTGATTGATATGCTTTGGTTGTGGCTCCCTGTTTCAAACGGTTTGTCACTTACCTCAATTACAGGTATATATGAAATTATCCCCGGATTTATAATAGGTGCAGTGGTTGCAATCATTGTAACTCTTCTTGATAAAGCACCATCAGCTGAGGTTGAGGCAATTTATGAGAAGGCAACGGATAACAGCATCGATGACTAAAAAATGTTGTGTGACAATCCCCAAAAGCCCTTGGCTTTTAGGGATTGTTTTAATTTTGGAATAAAATTATATAAAATTACAAAATACTATTGACAAATATAGAAAATAATGTATAATGGTGTCATATCTCGTTGAAACTTTCAGAATCTTTGAAACTGGAAGCGAAGGGAACTCCGGAGAATCTCGTACAGAGTGCCGAAGGTGCAAGACCGGGTGGTCGAATCTCTCAGGCAAAAGGACGGAGCAGACTTCATAGCACCTCTGTGTGGTGTTGTGTCTGCATAGCAAATCCGGAGCCATCCTGAAAAACAGGGTGGCTGTTTTGTTGTGAAAAATAAAAAATATATATTTAGGAGGCAAAAACATGCAACAGTTTTTGGCAATGGTTGAAAGTATTAACGGAAAAGTTAACAGTTGGGTTTGGGGCCCCGTGATGCTGGTGTTCCTGGTTGGAACAGGTATCTTCCTCACCTGTGGTTTGAAGTTTTTCCAGGTTGGAAAAATCGGTTTTTGGATGAAAAACACCTTTGGTACGCTTTTCAAGAAAGAAAAGAAAGCCGCAAAAGATTCTAAGTCAATCTCTTCGTTTCAGGCGCTCTGTACTGCCCTTGGCGGTACGGTCGGTGTAGGTAATGTAGTTGGTGTGGCAACTGCAATTGCTGCCGGAGGTCCCGGTGCTGTTTTCTGGATGTGGATTGCAGCGTTCTTTGGTATGATCACCAAGTATGCAGAAATCGTATTGGGTATCTTTTATCGCAAGAAGACAGCAGGCGGTGAATGGTTAGGCGGTGCTATGGTTTATTTGAAGGAAGGCTTTTCTGATAAAAAAGGTCTTAAAACATTGGGTACTGTTCTTGGTGTTCTGTTTGCGGTTTTCTGTGTTCTGGCATCATTCGGTATTGGTAATATGAGCCAGGTTAACACTATTGCAGCAAACTTTGAAGGAACTTTCCATATTCCGGTTATGGTTACCGGCATCATTCTGCTTGTGTTGATGGCAGTGATGGCATTGGGTGGACTGAAACTTATCGGTTCTATTGCTGAAAAACTCGTTCCCTTTATGTCTGCGTTCTATATCATTGGTGCAGTTATTATTATTGTGACCAAGGCATCAGTTCTTGGTGATGTGTTTGCTTCTATCTTCAAGGGTGCATTCGGATTTGATGCTATTGCCGGTGGTGCAATCGGTGTTGTTATTTCCAAGGTTGCAAAGAGTGGTATCGCACGCGGTGTATTCTCCAATGAAGCTGGTCTTGGTTCTTCTGCTTTGGTTCACTCTGCTGCAGATGTAAAGGAACCAACAAAGCAGGGTATGTGGGGTGTGTTTGAGGTGTTTGTTGACACCATCGTTATTTGTTCTCTCTCTGCATTGGTTATCCTCTGCTCTGGTGTAATTGACCTCTCTACAGGTTTGGTAGCAGCTGGATTTACTGCTGATAAAGCATCTGTGTTGGTGACTGAGGCGTTTGTGGCATCCTTTGGTACAATCGGTGGATATTTTGCAACCATTGCAATCTTCTTCTTTGCAATTTCTACTGTAATTGGTTGGTTTGTTTATGGTTCTAAGTCTTGCGAGTTCCTGTTCGGCAAGGTTACAACAGTTATTTATAAGATTATCTTCGTATGTTTTGTTCTGGTTGGTGCAACTATGGATCTTTCTTTGGCCTGGGATCTTTCCGATACCTTTAACGGTTTGATGGCAATCCCCAACTTGATTGGTCTTGTAGTTCTTTCAGGCACTGTGTTTAAGATTACAAAGAACTACTTTGCAAGACAAAAGGGAGAAAAAGTTGCTCCTATACTTTCTGCTTACGCTGATATTCAGGCTGAAATGGAAGCAAAGGAAGACTAGTAGTAAAATAATACAGAAATTTTTATTAAAAAAGACAATACTCTATGCATAGGGTATTGTCTTTTTTGTTTTATGATTTATAATAAAAAATACTCTGGATTTATTCCAGACTGTAACCATTTAATTCTCCAAAATACTTTTTCATTTCTTTTTTTTCAAGTCCCAGATGTTCCAGGTACTTTTCTATGTCTGAAAACTTTGTGTTCGTTCGGATTGGCCCTAAAATAAGGTACCAATTATAATATTGTTATACAAAACCGGTACGGAAATATCCACGAATCCCACGTGGCAGACGTGCATTTCTGTTTTTTTGAGTTTTTGCTCCTTTTTAAAATGTACTTACTAATGTCAAGCAGCCAGAGAACTGAAATAAATGTTTTGAGTCCCAATGTGACAGATTTTGGGGATTGTGTATGTACCCCTTGACAAGCCTCTGGATAAGTGATAGAATCAACTGCAACAACCATGAGCGTTAATATATTAAAAAAAGGAGAGTTACCTGATTATGAGAGATTTTGTTTACAATACGCCAACAAAGGTGTTTTTTGGAAAGGATACCCACAAGGAAATAGGAAACATAATAAAAGAATACGGATATAACAACATTATGCTCCAGTACGGTCAGGGAAGCATAAAGAAATCTGGCCTTTATGATGAGGTTATGGCATCACTCAATGAATGTGGAATCAATGTTGTTGAAATGGGCGGTGTTGAGCCAAATCCAAAGCTTTCCTTTGTTCGGGAAGCAGTCAAAGTGGCAAAAGAGAATAATGTTCAGATGATTCTTGCTGTGGGTGGAGGAAGTGTCCTTGATTCTTCAAAATATACTGCAGCAGGAGCTTGTGCAGATTGCGACCCATGGGACTTTCCAACTGGCAAAACGGAAGTTAAAAAGGCATTGCCTGTGGGATGTATTCTCACCATTGCTGCAGCTGGAAGTGAAATGAGCTCATCTGCGGTTATCACCAACACAGAACTTCATATGAAGAGGGGCTTTAACAGTGAATACAACAGATGTCTGTTCGCAGTGATGAATCCCGAACTCACATATTCTGTGTCCAAATATCAGACAGCCTGCGGTGTGGTTGATATTATGGCACATACCATAGAACGCTATTTTATACCATGTGAGCCCACCGACCTCACCGACAGAATTGCTGAAAGTATTTTGAAGGCGACCATTACGGCAGGGACGACCCTTATGGAAAACCCTGAGGATTATGATGCACGTGCCAACATGATGTGGGCATCAAGCCTATCACATAACGGTCTCACCGGTTGCGGACGGCAAAACGCTCTTCCGGTGCATCAGTTGGAGCATGCGCTCAGCGGTGAGTATGATGAGATAGCTCACGGCGCCGGACTTGCGATACTTTTCCCCGCATGGGCGAAATATATTTACAAACATAATATTCCACGCTTTGCGCAGTTTGCACGTCGGGTGTGGGATTGTGTCCAGGAGAATGATGAAGCTGCAGCCTTTGCAGGCATAGAGAAAATGGCAGAGTATTTTAAGTCAATCGGCATGCCATCACGTCTTGCAGATTTTGGGCTTGATGAAGGTTGCATAGACAAGCTTTCAGAACTTTGTACTTTTGGCAAACAGAGAACCATTAAGAGTTATGTAGATATGGACTTTGATGTGATAAAAGACATATTTAGACTATGTTTATAATCAATGCAGTAGAAAACGGCAGAATGCCGTTTTAGCGGAACGAATTCCGCAACTTTCA
>JAZRNM010000035.1:0-55764 GCA_045648205.1 Clostridia bacterium | reverse complement strand
AAAAAACGGAGAGGCAGAGATTCGAACTCTGGGTGCTTTCGCATCACTAGTTTTCAAGACTAGCTCCTTAAACCACTCGGACACCTCTCCGTTTTTGTCACATCATCTGTGCGACTTTGATATTGTAGCATAAATTATTCGCTGTGTCAAGGGTAAATTAAAAAATATTTGTAAGTTTTACGAATTTTTTTCAAAAAAGTATCTAATGTAATTATTGACACGTAAGAAATATTGTGGTATCATTACTGTAATTATAATTGTATTTTATTCTTTCGAGGAGGAAAAGAAAATGAAAAAAGTACTATTATCTTTAGTTCTTGTTTTGACACTTGTTATGAGCAGCATTTGTTGTGTTAATGCTGCGGCAGTTAATGACTTAGAATTGTTTAGAGATCAGTTTTTTAAACCGGATGATGCTATAACTATTAGTAATGCTTTTAGTGTTAATGTACCAGTTGCTATTAAGGTTAAATTAAATTCTGCTCCTGCAACGAGTTATGCATCTTCACTTACTGCTAATACAGGAGCTACTGTAGATGTTATCGCAGAACTTGATATGACAAATGTTAAAGCACTTGTTGAAGCGGGTGTTTTGAAAATCGGTGATTACTATAACACCATTAAAAACAGAGCGGTTTCAGGTCAGTTTGTTATAAATGCTGGTTGGAACAATGTTCTTGAAGTAGCACCAGGTTCTTTGACAACAGGGGGAATGACCGGTTTTAAGTTTTATGATGGAAGCGGCACTGAAATTCAAAACCAGGACATTTTTGTTGAAAACGCACCAAGAGTGGAATCCATTTCCAATGGAAATGTTGTTGGTGTGAAGTCAACTATCTCTGTTAAAAGCGGCTTGACTATTGACGACATATCAGGCAAACCGGGTGCAGCAGGAGAACTTCCTAAGAAAATCACTCTTGAATATTCCGGCTTGCAGGTGGTTAATTATGGAAATATAACCGGTAGTTTTGATATAGCAAACTATAACGATGCTGCTCCAACAATTGAAGCTAAGTCATATACAAAGCTTAACTTTAATGAAGGCGACAGATATGTTAAATATGATTTTGTTGTAACACCAGCAACTGTTAATAATGCTTCATCTTCAGTAAGCGGTGGCGGTAGCAGTAGCGGTGCAAAAATATATACATTGACCTATGATTCAAACGGCGGAACAGAATATAAAGCAGAGACTCATACAGAAGGCAAGACGGTTATTCTTGATAAAGTTCCTGAAAAAGATGGTTATATTTTTGATGGTTGGTATGCTGACAAGGAACTCACCAAAAAGATTGATTCTATTAAAATGACTGATGCTGTTACTGTTTATGCAGCTTGGAAATTAGTTGAGGGTGATGAGCCGGTTGAGGTACATCCTGTTCCTGAAATGCTCAATGGTGAAGACCACTTTGCATATATAAATGGTTACACTGATGGAACAATCCGTCCTGAAACAAACATTACACGTGCAGAGGTTGCTACAATTTTCTTCAGACTCCTCAAAGATGAAGTTCGTGACAAGTACCTCACAAAAGAAAATGTTTTTGTTGATGTAAATGAAGGCGACTGGTTCAACACGGCGATTTCGACAATGGCAAATGCAGGTGTTGTTAACGGACGTTATGCGGATGAGTTTGTTCCGGACGAATACATCACACGTGCAGAATTCACAACCATCTGTGCAAGATTTGACGAAACAAACACTATGAGTGAAAACAAATTCTCTGATATCAGCTTCCACTGGGCAGAAAAATATATTCTTGAGGCAGTATCATATGGCTGGATAACAGGTTATGAAGATTATACTTTCCGTCCTGATGTATTCATCACTCGTGCAGAAGCGGTTACTTTGATAAACAGAGTTGTAAACCGTAATCCAAAAACAGTGGATGCAATGCTTGATGATATGAAGGTATGGACCGACAATAGCGATGAAAGTGCTTGGTATTACATTGCAATCCAGGAAGCTGCAAACAGTCACGAATATGCTCGTGAAGATGGTGTGTACGAAACATGGACACAGCTTACAGAAAACAGAGACTGGACTGTTTTTGAAAAATAATTTTTAAGCAACAAAAAAATAGCCTCTCCCAGCTGAGAGAGGCTATTTTTACAGATTTTTCACAAAAAGGAGAAAAATTATGATTTATGATTTGATTGAAAACAAGGAAATTTACGCAGGGCTGGGTGACAAATTCAAAAAAGCTTTTGACTTCATTATTGAAGCGCAAAAAAATGGTGTTGAAAAGGGTAAACACGTTATTGATGGTGAAAATGTATATGCAAATGTCGGTGAATATGACACATTGACAGAAGGCGTTTATGAAGCACACAAGGATTACATTGACCTGCAGTATGTTCTTGAGGGACACGAAGATTTGTATTGGAAAAACATTAAGGATTGCACAATTACAAAGGAATATGAAAAAGACGGCGACTATATGTTGTTGAGCGCAGAGGAGCCGGTGGTTCTCGATATGCCTGCGGGAAATTTTGCAATTCTTTATCCTGATGATGCACACGCACCTTCAAGAGCTCACAAAGAAGTCTGCCACGTTAAAAAGATTGTTGTAAAAATCAAGATTGACTAAGGCTAATAAAAAATCCACTCGAAAGAGTGGATTTTTTTATATTTCTGTTTTGCGAAGTTTTTCAACTGTTTTTTCGTCAGGGTTTACGTATACCGTGTAGTTTGTTTCATAAATCACAAAACCAGGTTTTGAACCATTAGGCTTTCGTATGTTTTTTATAAGAGTGTAGTCCACGGGAACTCCCGTTGCCTTCTGGGCTTTGCTGAAGTATGCAGCAATTGTTGCGGCTTCAACCAGAGTGTTGTCGGGAACTTCACCTTGTCCATTTGTCCTTATGATGACGTGAGAGCCGGGAATGTTTTTTGTATGAAGCCACATATCGGTTGAATATGCCGTGCGGATTGTCAATTCATCATTTTGGATATTATTTCTGCCAACTAAAATTGTGTATCCATCTGAAGATAAAAATTCAATGGGCTTCGTCTTTTGACGAACCTTTTTCTTTTTGGAATTCTGAATTGCAATATAACCGCCATCCGCAAGCTCATCCCGTATCTCGGAAATATCAGCATAACTTGAAGCACGTGTAACAGAGTCAAGAACAGTTTCAAGATATGCTTTTTCATTTTTGGCATCCTCAAGCTGTGTTTTTGAATGTTCCTCTGCAGTTTTTGCCTTGGAGTAGAGCTTGTAATACCGCTGTGCGTTTCTTGATGGTGAAAGCTCAGGTTTCAGTGGAATGTTGATTTCATCCATATTTTCTGTATAATAGTTTTGCACCACAATATTTTCGGTATTTGGTCGAATCTGATAAAGATTTGCGGTCAACAAATCACCATACACTTTGTATTTTTCACGATTTTGAGATTTTTCAATGATGTCGTTGTGAATGGCAATTTTTTTGTTACAACGTTCAATATTGTTGTTAATTATTTTGAGAGTGCTCGCAGCTTTTTGACTCAATCGGTCATGCAAGTCCCGTGAAGAAAAGAATTCTTCTGTTGCGTGACTTATAGATTCACACAAGATTATTTTTCCCAAGTCCCTATATTGTGTAAGTTCAACGCAAGAGAAGGCAACGGGTTTGTTTGTTTCAAATTCTTTTACGACAGAGGGTTTTTCGGTTTCTGATGTCAGGATAAAATCAATAGCATAACGGGAGAACTTTTCAGCATCAACGCTGCTTGCCAACGCCCTAGTGTCTCCGGAAAACCGGAATATCAGTTCCCGTGCCATAAGAGGACTCATCCCTATAATTTCGGAAAGAAGTACTTTGTCAAGTGGCATATCTTGTCCAGCACTCAGAATTTTTTCGGTGAGATACGAATGGGTGATGTTTTGGGGTTCAGTTTTATCCTGTGCAGGTGGGTATTCATAAAACAATCCCGGCAAAATCTGGCGAACGGCACTTGTTGTGAAGTCCACATGCTTTATACTGTCGATTATCTTGTTATCATCCTGAATCAGTATAATATTGCTGTGTCTGCCCATAATCTCAATAATCAGACTTTTTTGTGTCAGGTCTCCCATTTCGTTGTAGCATTCAATATCAAATTTAACAACCCGGTCAAAGCCGTGTTGGGTTATGGCAACAATTTTTCCACCGGTGAGGTGTTTTCTCAAAATCATACAAAAAAGAGGGGCGCTGATGGGGTTTTGTCGACTCGCTTCGGTCAAATGAAGTCGTGGATTTGAGGTTGTGGCAGAGAACAATAGCTTAAATGTGCCATTATGTGTTCGCACGGATATAATAATCTCATCCTTTTCAGGCTGATGAATTTTATCAATTTTTCCAAGGAGCAGAAGAGAAGAAAGCTCCTTCACAATACTGTGAGTTACGAAACCATCAAATGCCATAATTTTTACTACCTTTCTGTTTTATGTTAAAGAAAACAATCAAAATCAAAAGAATAAATCTCTATTTAAACAGTATACACCAAAAGTTGAATTTTTTCAAATATTTATTTGATTTTTTTGGAAATATGTGATATACTTATTTTTAGTATTACTTGGAGTCTGTGTTTTGGCGGATTCGGGTATGGGAGGTTTGTTTTATGCTTAAAAGTATGACAGGTTTCGGGAGAGCCGAAAAGACCGTTGACCAATTCAACATAAAGGTCAATCTCAAGTCGGTTAATCACAGATATCTCGACCTTGCAATACGTGTTCCCAAGTATTATTACTTTGTGGAAGACAAAATCCGTCAGGCTGCATCAAAGTACATTTCTCGCGGAAAGGTTGAAATTTTTGTTTCTGTTGAAAGGATAGATGGAACGGATAAAAGTATAACCCTTGACCGCGCCGTTGCTGAAAATTATATTTCTGCACTTAATGCACTTACGGAGCTTGGCCTTGAAAATGATGTAAAGATTTCAACACTTTCGCAGTATCACGATATTTTCAAAATTGAGACTGAAGAAAATGATGAAGAATATATTACAAAAGTGATTACAGATGTATTTGCAGAAGCGGCTGAAGATTTTGTCAATACCCGCATTAATGAGGGCAAAAGTCTGGAAACCGACATTTGCGAGCATCTTGATGCACTCGAATTCAATCTGAAGGCTGTTGAAAAAAGGTATCCTGAGATTGTCACAGAATACAGAGAAAGACTGGAAAGAAAAATAAAGGACGTTCTTGACTCGGTTAATGTTGAAGAAACAAGAATTGTTACAGAGGCTGCAATTTTTGCAGAACGCACAGATATTGGTGAGGAGACGGTTCGTCTTGCCAGTCACATCAATGAATTCAGAAAGGCAATCAAAACCGACCAGCCGATTGGAAAGAAACTTGATTTTATGATTCAGGAAATGAACCGTGAAACCAACACTATGGGTTCAAAGGCAAATGATGTTGAAATTTCAAAGATTATTGTTGATATGAAATCTGAAATAGAGAAAATCAGGGAACAAATTCAGAATATTGAATAAGAGTACTAAAGTTTAAGCCTGAAAGTGTAGTTTCAGGCAGAGAGGTAGATGATTTATGAAACTGATAAACATTGGATTTGGTAATATTGTGTCAGGTGACAGAGTTGTTGCTATTGTCAGCCCTGAATCTGCACCAATAAAACGTATTGTTCAGGACGCAAGAGATAAAGGTCTTTTGATTGATGCATCATGCGGACGCAGGACAAGAGCTGTTATTATTACCGACAGTGACCATATTATTTTGTCTGCAATCCAGACCGAAACCATAGCAGGCCGTGCAGCAGTTAAAGAAGATATTACCGACAGCAAGGATGAGGGAGAGATTGAAAGTGAAGAATAAAGGCATTCTTTATATTCTTTCCGGACCATCAGGAGTTGGGAAAGGCACAATTTGCAGAGCCTTGGTTTCCCATCGGGATGACATCTCGGTGTCAGTTTCAGCAACAACCCGCTGTCCAAGAGAAGAAGACACGGAAGGTGTGACTTATTTTTTCAAAACCCGTGATGAGTTTGAAAAAATGATTGAGCAAGATAAATTCCTCGAATGGGCAGTTTATAACGGAAACTATTATGGCACGCCAATTGATGCGGTGAACGAGAAACTTAATCGCGGCGAAGATGTTATACTTGAAATTGAGGTTCAGGGAGCCCTGAAAGTGATGGAAAAATGCAGTGATGCGGTTTCTGTTTTCATTGCACCACCCGATGAGAGTGCACTCTATGACCGATTGAGAAACAGAGGCAGTGAAACGGAAGAGCAGATTGAAAAACGTATAAAAGCAGCAGAGGCAGAGCTTGAACAAAAGGATAAGTATGATTATATCATAATAAACGATGTTCTGGAGGATGCAATTGCTGAGATAGAAAATTTAATGAAATCAATAAAGGAGAATGATGTAAAATGATGATTTATCCACCCATTACAGAACTTGTAAAGAAGACAGGAAGCAGATACTCCCTGGTGATTGAAACTGCAAAAAGAACAAGGCAGTTGGTGAACGGCGCTCCAAAACTTTCTGATGTTGAGACATCCAAGGATGTTACAATTGCCGTAAATGAGATTTATGAAGGCAAAATCGAAATAATTGATGCTTCAAAGAACTACGTGGCAGAAGGGGCATCTTTGTCAGAAGAAAGCGAAATTTAATTTTTGAGGGGACTGCTCATTGTGTTGATGTGGTCCCTTTCTGTTTTTTTGGAGATATACGGAGTAGAAGAATGATAGCAAAGGTTGTTTTGAATAATAAAGAACAGAATATAGACAAAATTTTTGATTATAGCATACCGGATGCTTTGATGGATAAAGTTGCTGTTGGTATGCGTGTTTCTGTGCCCTTTGGCAGAGGAAATCGCTCCGTTGACGGTATTGTTATTGAACTCTCCGAAAACAGCAATTATGACAAATTAAAAGAAATAAGCAGCGTTTATGGAAAAGAACCGGTTTGTGCTCCCTGGATTCTTGACCTTTGTTTGTGGGTGAGCAAAAAATATTTTTGTTCTCTTTACCAGGCGATAAGACTTGTTACCCCGCCCGGTATGACTTCGGGAGTGCGGGAAAAAAGTGTGAATGTTGCAAGCTTGAAGCTTGGCAGAGAAGCAGCATTTGGAATAGCTGCAGCACTCCGAGAAAAGGGTGCGGTGATTCAGGCGAGAGTTTTGGAAGCTCTTTTGATGTCAGATTCATTACCCGTTTCCAAATTAGTCCGGGAAAAGGGCGGCAGCTATGATGCAGTGCGGACTTTGGAGAAAAAAGGATATATAACCATTGACAGCGAACAGGTTGAACGCAAAGCTTATGATGAAGAGAAATACGAAAAAACTGTTGCCTACACACCAACTCCCGAACAAAAGGTAGTTATAGATTATTTATACAATGCCATAGATGCCGAAAAACAAGACAAGATACTGCTGCGAGGGGTTACCGGAAGCGGCAAGACGGAAGTGTTTTTGCAAGCGATTGACAGAGTGATTCAAAAGGGGAAAAATGCGATCATGCTTGTGCCGGAAATATCTCTTACACCTCAAATGGTGCAGAGATTTGTTTCAAGGTTCGGAAACTCTGTTGCTGTTATTCACAGTGCCTTGTCTGCCGGTGAAAGATTTGACCAGTGGAACAAGATTAAAAATGGCGAAGTGAAAGTCGTTGTTGGCGCACGGTCGGCAATTTTTGCACCATTCGAAAATATTGGAATAATCATTCTTGATGAGGAACACGAAAACAGCTATAAATCCGAAACAAGCCCGCGCTATCATGCTATTGAAGTTGCGGAAAAGAGGGCACAGTCAGATAATTCAGTTTTGCTGTTGGCTTCTGCAACTCCTTCTGTAACTGAATACTACAAAGCAAAAGTTGGTGAATATAAGCTTTTTGAAATGGTGAAGCGGTATAACGAAAGTGCCATGCCCAAAATTCACATTGTTGATATGCGTGGTGAATTGTTTAATAATAAAAATCGTTCACCCATAAGCCTGAGATTGCAAAATGAAATACAGAAAAATCTTGATAATAAACAAAAAATCATATTGTTTCTTAATCGTCGCGGGTATTCCACCTTTGTTTCGTGCAGGGAATGCGGCGAAGTTATAAACTGTCCCGATTGCAGCATTGCGATGACATATCACAAGGGGAAGGACCTATTGTCCTGTCATTATTGTGGATATACGCAGAAAAATGTTACGGAATGTCCCAGTTGTGGTTCATCATATGTGAAATATTTTGGAACAGGCACCCAGAAAATTGAAGAAGAACTGAAACGGTTGTTTCCTTCAGCAAAAATTCTCAGAATGGACACAGATACAACCTCACAAAAGGGCGGACATGAGAAAATTCTTGATGAATTTTCTAAGGGTGGTGCTGATATTTTGTTGGGAACACAGATGGTCACCAAAGGACTTGATTTTCATGAGGTCACTTTGGTTGGGGTTCTGGCTGCTGACACATCCCTTGCGGTAGACGATTTCAGAGCAAATGAAAGGGGTTTTTCCCTTTTCACTCAGGTATGTGGAAGAGCAGGCAGAGGCGGCGTGGAAGGTCGTGCAGTAATACAGACATATCAGCCCCATAATTCCACCATAAAATTTGCAAAAGAACATGATTATGTTGCGTTTTATGAAAATGAAATAATACAAAGAAAAAGGTTGAATTACCCGCCATTTTGTGACATAATATATGTGATGGCAACGGGAGAAGATGAACAATTGGTGAAGGATGCAATTGAAGAAGCAGGAAGCATAGTTGACCAACATATGAAAGAGTGTGACAACATATTTTCAAAAGTTGGGCCTGTTGCTGCACCAATTGCAAAAATAAAAAACAATTACAGATATCGTATGGTGATGAAATGCAAAGATTCAGCCCTTGTTCACGATATTTTGAAAAAGATATATGAAAGTCACGACAGTGCCAGGTCTTCGGTATATCTGAGCATTGATGTGAATCCCATAAATATGTATTAATACACAAAGAAAGAGGAATTATTATGGCAATCAGAAATATAGTTACAATAGGTGACGATGTATTAACAAAAAAATGCAGAGCAGTTGAAAAGTTTGATGACAGACTCGATGCTCTTGTTACGGATTTATTTGACACACTCTATGAATCAGGTGGTGTTGGACTCGCAGCACCTCAGGTTGGAGTTTTGAGAAGAATTGCGGTTATTGATATTGACGAAGGCCCGATTGAACTTATTAACCCTGAAATAATCCACACAGAGGGCTGTCAGGAAGGTGCAGAGGGGTGTCTCAGCAATCCTGGAAAATTCGGTATTGTTTCAAGACCACAGAAGGTTATTGTGAAAGCTCAGGACAGACGCGGTGAATGGCATCAATATGAAGGTGAAGGATTGCTCGCCAGGGCTTTTTGCCACGAAACCGACCATCTTGACGGAAAGATGTTTATGGAATATGTAACCGAGTGGGTTGAACCGGAAGAGTAATAAATTTGGAGGATAGACAATGAGAATTCTTTTTATGGGAACTCCTGAGTTTGCGGTTCCCTGTCTGGAAACTTTGATTGAAAGCAAGCATGAGGTTTGCGGGGTGGTTACCCAACCGGACAAGCCGGTGGGCAGAGGCCACAAGCTTACGCCACCACCGGTTAAAGTTGCGGCAGAAAATGCAAATATAAAAGTTTTTCAGCCGGAAAGTCTCAAAGACTTTGCATTTGAGGATGAACTTTCAGCACTCGCTCCCGATATTATTATTGTTGTTGCTTATGGAAAGATTTTGCCGGAATATATTTTGAATTACCCAAAGCATGGGTGCATAAATGTTCATGCATCACTTCTTCCGAAGTATCGTGGTGCAGGACCCATCCAATGGTCTGTCATCAATGGGGAAAAGAAGACAGGCATCACAACAATGATGATGGAAAAAGGTCTTGACACGGGGGATATGCTACTTAAATGCGAAACAGAAATCGGTGAATATGAAACAGCAGACAGTCTGCACGACAGATTGATGGTTATGGGAGCTGACTTGCTGTCTGAAACACTGTGTCAGATTGAAAATGGCACGATAAAGCCCGAAAAACAAAATGATGATGAATCGACCTATGCTCCTATGATTTCCAAAGATATGGCAAAAATAGACTGGAACAGGCCTGCCCGTGAGATAATTTCTCTCATTTGCGGAATGAATTCCTGGCCGGTTGCTCACACTACCTATATGGGCGAAATTATGAAAATATATGAAGCAATTGTTGGTGGTGAAAGAAAAGGAACTGTTGGACAAATTTTGACAGCTGATGAAAAAGGGATAGAGGTTCTTTGTGGTGACGGAAAATCTGTTCTTATCACAAAAGTTCAATTTAAGGGTTCAAAGGCAATGGCAGTTCGTGACTGGCTCAATGGTCACAAAATTGATGTTGACGAAAAATTGATATAATAAAAAGAAAGGGTGTTTGCAATGGGACTTGGATATTTTTACGGAATTGATATGACATATATTATTTTGGTGATGCCTGCATTGATTTTTGCAATGTATGCTCAGTCAAAAGTTAATTCAACCTTTAACAAATACAGAACCATCGGAAATCGCAGAGAATACACAGGCGCTCAGGTGGCGAGAAAAATTCTTGATATGAACGGACTTCAAAATGTAATTGTTGAAAGAGTGTCAGGAAATCTCACCGATCACTATGACCCAAGAACAAATGTCGTTCGTCTTTCGGATTCAACATACGGGAGCACTTCTGTGGCGGCTATTGGTGTTGCAGCACATGAGGTTGGTCACGCAGTTCAACACGCAACGGGATATGCACCAATAAAGGTTAGGAATGCGATTGTTCCGGTTGTTCAGATTGCATCATATGCGGCCTGGCCATTAGCAATTTTTGGAATTATACTGAGCTTTTCAGGTCTTGCAACTTTTGGAGTGTTATTATTCGGGGTGGTTGTTCTTTTTCAGATAATCACTTTGCCGGTTGAATTCAATGCATCCTCAAGGGCAATTAAGACCCTTGAGAGTAATGCAATTTTAGATGGCGATGAGCTTGCTGCATCAAGAAAGGTTCTTTCTGCTGCTGCTATGACATATGTGGCATCTGCAGTGGTGGCACTTGCCAACCTTTTGAGACTTTTGAGTATTGTTGGAAGAAACAGAGATTAATTTAAGATTGGCTGTGAAAATATGACCGCAAGAGAAATTGCCCTTAGGGCACTTTACGATATCGAAAAAAATGACACATATATAAACGCGGCACTGAAAAACGCATTGGCAAATGAAGAATTGTCGGGTGCCGACCGTGGATTTGTTACAGAGCTTTTGTATGGAGTTGTGACAAACAAAACGGCAATAGATTTTATTATATCAAAATATTCAAAGGTGAAACTGAAAAAAATGACGCCTTGGGTTCGGAATATTTTGCGAATGGGTATTTTTCAGATTTATTATATGGACAAAATACCCCACAGTGCAGCTTGCAATGAATCTGTGAAGCTGGCAAAAAAATATTCGCACCAGGCAGGTTCGGGATTTGTTAATGGTGTTCTTCGTTCTTTTTCAAAAGAAGCTGAAACTTTTCAATTTCCCGATGGTCAAAATATTGCTGAAACCTTGTCGCTTGAGTACTCATATCCCGTTTGGCTAACCGAAAGATTAATTGAAGAATACGGATATGACAAATGCGCAAAGCTTTTTGAAGAAAACAGAAAGGCCCATGGAACCTTTTTGAGAGTGAACACTTTGAAAACAACAGCTGATGAACTTATTGAGATTTTAAAAGGCGAAGATATAGTATGTGAAAAAACGCAGATTGAGAATTGTCTTGTTGTAAAAGGCAGAATAAATGTTGAAAAATCAACAGCCTATAAAAACGGGCTGTATTCTCTGCAGAACATTTCCTCACAAAAGGCAATTAGGACACTTGCTCCAAAAGCGGGTGACGTGGTGATTGATATGTGTGCAGCGCCCGGCGGGAAAAGCTGTGGAATGGCTGAGATGATGAGAAATCAAGGCGAGATTATTTCCTTTGACGTTTTTGAACATAAGGTTGAGCTTATTGAAAAAGCGGCAGAGAGACTCGAAATTACAATTGTTGATGCTAGCCTTCAGGATGCCCGCATCAGGTGTGAGGAGCTTCAAAGCATTGCAGATTGTGTTTTGGCTGACGTTCCATGTTCTGGATTTGGAGTGCTACATAAAAAACCGGATATAAAATGGAAAAGAACAGAAGAGGATATTGATGAAATTATCTCAATTCAAAAAGACATCCTTGAAACAGCAAGCAACTATGTGAAATCGGGAGGGGTTCTTGTTTACAGCACGTGCACAATTCTTCCTGAAGAAAACAGATTGAGGATTGAAGAATTTTTGAAAGGGCATAACGAATTCAAAAAGGTTTCGGAAGAACAAATACTGACAACCGAAATTGGTGAAAGTGGATTTTATATATGTAAAATGGTGAAGGAATAGATTATGAAGATTAATCTTATGGATTTAAGCTGTGATGAGCTTAAAAATTTGGCAACAGACCTTGGCGAACCCGCCTTTCGTGGCAAACAGATTTTTGAATGGATATACCGTGGTGTAGAGAGCTTTGATGAAATGACCAATATTTCAAAAAGCTTTCGCGAAAAGCTTAAAGAAAATACAATTATTGGAAACGCAAAAATTTGCGAAAAATATGTTTCAAACATTGACGAAACACGTAAATATCTGTTAGAATTAAATGATGGGAATTTTATTGAATCCGTACTTATGAAATATGAATATGGATACACTATTTGCGTTTCATCACAAGTGGGTTGCAAAATGGGTTGCAGATTTTGTGCCTCTACTTTGAATGGTTGGAATCGAAACCTGACTCCGGGCGAAATAATTTCTCAGGTGCTTTGTGTTCAAAAGGATTTGGGGGAAAGAATTTCCAATATTGTTATGATGGGAATAGGAGAACCATTAGATAATTTTGAAAATGTGCTCAAGTTTATTGAACTTGTGAATGCTCCTGGTGGACTGAATATTGGTCAAAGGCATATTTCAATTTCCACATGCGGAATTGCAACCAAAATAAGGGAGCTTGCGGAAAAACAAATGCAGATTACTCTGCTCATTTCTCTTCATGCACCAAGTGATGAAAAACGGTCACAAATTATGCCGATAAATAATAAGTTTGGCATAAAAGAACTTATGGAGGCCTGTGATTTTTACATAGAAAAGACAGGAAGAAGGATTTCTTTTGAATACACATTGATTTCAGGTATTAATGACAATATTGAAGAGGCAAATCTCCTGGCAAACCTGATAAGAGGTAAGCTATGTCATGTGAATCTTATCCCTGTCAATAAGGTGAAGGAAACGGGTTTTGACAAGAGCAGCAGACAAAGGGTGGAAGCATTTAAAGCTCAACTTGAAAAGCGGGGAATATCCGCAACCATTCGCCGAGAAATGGGAAGTGACATAAATGCGGCGTGTGGTCAGCTCAGAAACAGAAAATCAAATCTTTTGGAGAAATAGACGTAATAAAAAAGCTTGATTTTTCAGGCGGAAAGGCAATGATATTATGGTTGTTAAAGTATGCGGTATGTCTGATATCGGAAAGTGTCGTGAATTGAATGAAGACAGCTTCAAAATTTGCGGCTTTGAAAATGGTACACCAAACGGAGTTTGTGTGTTGGCAGACGGAATGGGCGGACACAATGCCGGAGAAATTGCCAGCAGCAAGGCAGTTGAATTGGTTGCAGGCGAATTGGCAGAAAGCTTTGATGTGGCAGATGCCAAGGAGATATGCAAAGAAATTGCAGGAGCTGTCGATTATGCAAATTCCTGTATTTACGAAATGTCATTGAAAAAACGTGAGCATTCGGGAATGGGAACCACATTGGTTGTGGCATTTGTCAAGGATATGCAGCTTTTGGTGGCAAACATCGGTGACAGCTGTGCATATGTTGTTTCAGAAAAGAGTATGCGAAAAATAACAGTTGACCATTCGGTTGTTGAGGAACTTGTTCAAAGAGGAACAATAACCCGGGAACAAGCAAGAAATCATCCTGACAAGAACATAATAACCCGTGCGGTAGGAACTGAAGAATATGTTGATGCGGATTTCTTTGAATATAATCTGCAGTTGGGAGAAACTCTTATCTTGTGCAGTGACGGGCTGACCGAAATGGTTGATGATGAAAAAATAAAGGAATTAGTAAATAATTCAGAGTGTGTGGATGATGCGGTGCGCAATTTGATAAATGAAGCAAACGAAAATGGTGGTGTAGACAACGTAACCGTTATTGCACTTCGTGTTGAAGAGGAGGAAAGAATATGACTTTAATAGGTAAAGTTCTTGCTAACAGATACGAGATTCTGGAAGAAATCGGAAGTGGCGGAATGGCTGTTGTTTACAAGGCAAAATGCCAGCTTTTGAATAGGTTTGTGGCAATAAAGGTTTTGAGACCTGACCTCCAGAATGACGAAGAATTTGTCAGAAGATTCAATGTTGAAGCTCAGGCAGCGGCAAGTCTGACACATCCTAACATTGTGTCAATTTACGATGTAGGCAACGAAAATGGACTCCATTATATTGTTATGGAATATATTGAAGGTATAACTCTCAAGGAGTATATTGAAGAAAAACATATCCTTCCATGGCGCGAAGCAGTAGACTATGCAATTCAGATTGCAAAGGGTCTTGAACAAGCCCACAAAAATTCAATAATTCACAGAGATGTGAAACCACACAATATTATTATGACCGCAGATGGCGTTATGAAAGTTACTGATTTTGGTATTGCCCGTGCAAATGTTCAGGCAACAGTTACTTGTGAAGACAGTGCCATTGGATCGGTTCATTATATCTCCCCAGAGCAGGCAAGAGGTGGATACACAGACGAACGGTCAGATATCTACTCTCTTGGTGTGGTTCTATATGAGATGATTACGGGAAAAGTTCCTTTTGACAGTGAAAGACCTGTTACTGTTGCAATTATGCATCTTCAGGAAAAACCCGTTATGCCAAGAGAACATAACATCAGCATACCATTGGCACTTGAAAAAATTGTTCTCAAAGCTATGTCAAAAGAAGTTTCTGCAAGATATAAAAATGCTTCTGAACTGATTGATGAACTTATTGCTGTTCTCAACGACCCCTCAAGAGTGACTCAGGAAGATAATGATGAAAAACCTAATTCTGAAAGTATGGGACAAACAATCGTTATGCCTGCAGTGAAAATGGGTGTGACATTGCCTGTGACAGAACCCAAAGAAACTGAAACGGAAAAAGGCGCTGAGAAAAAGGAGAATAAGCCGATGCCGGATAAACCAAAAGCAAAGCCGATAGAAGAAATTGATAGGAAAAAAGAGAAGAAGGTTATAGTCTTTGCAATTATAAGTGCTGTGGCGGTTATTTTGCTGATTTCTCTTGCGTTTATGTCAATTACCGGAATGAGTAGCTTGTTTAAATCCTCCGGAAAAGTAGAAATTCCTGATATTGAGGGTATGCTTTATGAGGAAGCTGTTCTTGAATATGTTGAAAATGCTGACGAAAAGGCTGATTTCAAGTTCAATATCATAAAAGGTAAAACCGTTGAGAGTGACAAAGAAGAAGGAACAATTCTTTCTCAGGAACCAAAAGCTGGAAATAAAGTAAAGAAAGAAGAAGTTATAATCATTACTGTTGAAATCAGTGAGGGAAACAACGAAATAAGGCTCAAAAACTATACAAAATATAAAGATTCCCGTGAAGTCGAGATAGATATCAATAATCTGGGTCTGGAGGCTGAGTTTATTGAAGAATTCAGCGAAGATATTCCAAAGGATGCCATTATAAGACAAGAACCGGAAGCTGGTGAGTTCGTCAAGAAAGGTGACTTGATTACATTCTATGTGAGCAAAGGACCTGAAAAAACCAATGATGAACCCCAAAGTGGAGAAAACAACGAAGATGAGCCTTCACAAAGCCAGGAACCAAAGCCCTCAGAGGACGAAAAACCTGTTGTGCAGAAAAAGAGCACAATGTTGACAATTTATGGTCCTAAGAACAAAGAAAGTGCTTTGGTGCAGGTAAACGTAAACGGAGGCACAGTATACAGCAAAACTTTGAAAAAGGGTGAGAGTGCAGTTGTCAAGCTGGAGGGAACAACCAACTCTGTTGAAGTGGAAATCCTCCATGACGGTGTTTCTCAGCAGAAGGGTTCGGTCAGATTGCATTAAGAGGTGAAAAATGAGCGTTTTTGAAGGCGTAATCACAAAGGGTATCGGTGGATTTTACTATGTGAATACTAAGGATGGTTTGATTGAATGTAGAGCCAGAGGAATTTTCAGAAAAAGAGGATTCACTCCTTTG
Source organism: Clostridia bacterium (assembly GCA_045648205.1). Lineage (GTDB taxonomy): Bacteria > Bacillota > Clostridia > Monoglobales > Monoglobaceae > SIG440. The sequence goes on along the minus strand of JAZRNM010000035.1, from coordinate 39,526 downwards.
GTAGGCGACAGTGTGTTGATAGAAAAAACTGACAGCACTCACGGGGTAATAAATGAGATACTCGAAAGAAGAAATACTCTGATAAGACCGGCTGTCGCAAATGTCACTCAAATGGCTGCAATTGTTGCCAAATCAAGCCCTGAACCCAATCCGTATATTCTTGACAAATTAATAGCATCTGCTGAATTTGCCGGGTTAAAAATTGCAATATGTTTTAACAAAGCGGATCTTGATGGTGATGAATGTTTCATTGATGCCTACAAAAAAGCCGGTTTTGAAGTTATTGTCACCAGTGCTTTGGAACATTGGGGAGTGGATCAGCTTAAGGATTTCCTGAAGGGTGAAATTACTGTTTTTGCAGGGAATTCCGGTGTTGGAAAATCAAGTCTTATTAATGAACTGATGAACAGAAAAGCATTTGAAACCGGAAGCGTTAGTGAAAAGCTGGAAAGAGGACGGCATACAACCAGACATTCAGAACTGGCAGAGCTTCCTTTTGGTGGCTATATAATTGACACTCCTGGGTTTAGTTCTTTTGATATCAACACCATACCTCTTGATGAGCTGTCATCAATGTTCAGAGAGTTTTCGGGCTTTGTTGATGAATGTCGTTTCCCTGATTGCAGTCACACAGCAGAACCTGATTGTGGAGTACTTTCAGCTGTCATCCGGAACGAAATAGCTCTGAGCAGACACGAGAGTTATGTTCAGCTTTATAACGAAATAAAAGTTGCGAAACAAAGATAGATATTTGAAAGAGGATAAAAATGAAAAGTTTTAAAATTTCACCGTCGATTCTGGCGGCAGATGTTACCAAACTGGGTGAAGAAATTAAAAAGATTGAAGAAGCTGGTGCAGAATATGTTCACATTGACATTATGGACGGACATTTTGTTCCAAATCTGAGCTTTTCGCCTGATACTGTGAAGGCTTTGAGGAAGATTTCCAATATGGTGCTTGATGTTCACCTGATGATTTCTGAACCGAAGAAGTACATAGAAATCTTTGCAAAAGCAGGTGCAGACATCATAACTGTTCATCAAGAGGTGACAGAGGATTTGTCAGAAATGGCAGATTACATCCACAGCTTTGGTGTCAAGGCTGGAATTTCTGTCAAACCGGGAACATCTATTGATGTGCTCCGAAAAGATATTGCAAAATATGACCTGGTTCTTATCATGACTGTGGAACCAGGCTTTGGCGGTCAATCTTATATCACAGAAATGAATGAAAAAATCAAGATTGCAAGAAAGATGATAGATGACACAGGTCTTGATATTGACCTTGAAATTGATGGCGGTGTTACTGCTGAAAACATTGCAGTTCCCGTGAAATGCGGAGCGAATGTAGCAGTTGCAGGTTCGTCAATTTTTAAGGCAGAGGATGCGAAAAAGGTTATGCTCGAAATGAGGGCAAATGCACGATGAAATGCTATATTTTTTGCTCAGCCCCAATTAAATCCTATGATTTTTTAAGCAAAATAGATTTCGAAAAAAGCTTTGTTATTTGTGCAGATGGTGGTTATGTCCATGCAAAAAAACTGAATATTATCCCTGATTTATGGCTCGGTGACGGCGATTCTTTGGGGAATATTGAGGTGGATGCAAAATCAAAGCTTGTTTTTCCCGTAAAAAAAGATTTTACCGATACTGATATGGCCGTGACAGAAGCGCTCAGGAGAGGATACAAAGAAATTATAATAATTGGTGCTTTGGGTGGAAGGCTCGACCATGAATTCTCGCATTTCTGCTTGCTAAAAAAGATACTTGATAATGGCGGAAAAGGGATTCTTCTTGACGAAAAGAACGAAATAACTATGGAAAACAGGAATTTTTATGTTGCTGCAAACGACAAAAAGTATATTTCTTTTTTTCCTTTTGGTGGAGATGTCGAAAATTTCACAGTGAAAGGTCTTTGCTATGAGGCGGAAGGAATGCACCTTTCATGTGGTGAAGTTCAGGCAAGCAGCAATTGTTTCGTTGGGGAAAATCGCGGTGAAATCAGTTTTTCATCCGGCTATGTTCTTATTGTGCGGTCAAGTGATTGATAATTCATAATGTGAGATATTGAGGTATTGTTTATGAAAAAGTTTTATAAAATGATTGTTTGTCTTATTCTTGTGACAACCATGGTTTCAAATTATATGGTGTTTTCGTCAGAAGAAAGCTTTAGTGCAAAAATTTACACAAGCGTTGATATCAGCAGTGAAGGTGCAGCGTTGTTTTCCGGTGAGGTTATTAACCAGGGGAATCTTTATGATATGGTAAATTTTTTAAGTTTCGGCGGCCAAGGTGCAGGTATTGTGCTTTCTGATGATATAAAACTGAACCGTGGCCTTACATTACATCCGGTTTGGGATGCAGCCACTTTTATAATTATAGATGGAGATATAACACTTGACCTGAACGGATTTTTTATAACACAGCTTTCCGGAATAAAGCCAAGCACAAACGCACTGATTATTGTCCCCCGCAACAGTCGGTTGACTGTTACTGATTCTTCATCCGAAAAAAAGGGTATAATAAATGGTGTTGTGTCTGCAATTTCTGTTGCAGGAGGTGAACTGGTTCTTGATGGTGGTTTGATTATGGCGCAATCTCAGGCCAGCGCCGCTCCTGATGAAGGAGAAACCCCTGTCAAGATTGCAAACGGCGGAAAATTTGTTATGAATGGCGGAACCATTGAACACAATGGTATGCTTGCTGATGGAAGAATGTATTTTTATGATTCTTTTGCAGTATCTTCTGATGATTCAAGCCAGGTAAAAATAAAAAATGGTAGTGTTTTAGGTGCATTTGATATTGGAAATGCCACAAAATGTGAGATAACCGGTGGCATATTTGAGACTGATGTTTCAGAGTATATTTCAATGCTATATGAGTCGAAAAAAACAGATGGAGTCTATGCGGTTAAGTCTGTTTTACCTGTGGTTTCCGGAAAATCTGGCAGTAGTGAAATAAATGTTGATATGTCAGCACAATATAACGAAGCAGAAAAAATCATATACAAATATATATTAGAAGCAAATTGCCCTGATGAAGAGGGTGAGATAAGCTTAGATGTAACTGAGTTATTTGCAAAAGCAAAACCATATGGTTCTGCTAAGTATCCTGAAGTTGAGGTTTCGACCAATTTTGCAAAATTGAGCATAACCGGAGATGTTACCAAGAAAATAAAAGAAGAGTCTTCGGGTAAAAAAATTACGTTATTCTTGAGTAAAAACTCAAAGCTGGACAAATCAATCGAAGACAAGCTTGAAAGTGCACAGTATGAAGTTGTGTACAAACTTTCATCGGAGGGTAATTCTTTGATAGCGGCGGATAGCTCCCTTTCAATGGAAATCCTCAACGACAATGCATCCTCCTCAAAAAAAACTCAGCTTTATTCTGTAAAAGGTTCCGGAATTTTGCCGAAGGGTTCTGAAATTCTAAAAGACAGCATAAGATGTGTCGCAGGAAATAATGAAAGAATTCTTGTATCAGAGGGCAACGTTATTATGGTTTCGGGACGCACCCTGGACCTTCAGGGAACAATATCACTTATTTTCTATGCAGCATTGGAAGGTGTTGATGTTGCCCAGACCCGAATGTTGTTCTGGGATTCACCTCAAACAGACTACACAGAAAAAACTGCAAAGAGAATTGTTTCTTATACTGGAAAAGATGCCAACGGATATCGATTTGAGTATAAGAATATATCCTCAAAGGATATGAATAAAAAAATTTATGCCCGTTTGGTTACCACAGATTCAAACGGTAATAAGATTTACAGCAACATTCCCACAGATGGATATAGTGTTGTGAGTTATGCGGAAAATATGATGAAGAACTCCCAACTCAAACCGCTACTTGTGAAAATGCTTAATTATGGTGCCGCAGCACAGTCATATTTTAACGCTACAGACGTTCCGGCAAACAGCATTTTAACCGATGCTGAACGAGTAATGGATATGACTAAAATTTACAGAAGTGAAGCAGACACTATAGTTGAAAACACAAAAAACGGGAAATGCAGTTCGGAAATTGTAGGAAAAACCCTTACACTTGAGGGAGATATTTCCATCAATTATTATGTATCACCAATTGAAAAAGCAGATGAGATTGGCATACTTTTCTGGACAGAAGACGCTTTCAAATTAACCCAAAACCACATTATGGGAACTCAATCCGATATGTCAAAAGAATATACCACAAATGGTCAGTATCGGGTGTTTAGTTTTGGAAACATTTTTTCAAGTCAGATGTTTGAACCCGTTTACGCAAGGATTTATACAAAAACGGGGAATATCTATAAGTATAGTGATATTGACAGATACAGTGTAAAGGATTATGCTGCAAACCAAATTGAAAAGAATAGTGACCCCGGACTTATAAAATTGCTCAGATGCCTTTTGCTATATGGTGATGAGGCTGAAAAGTATTTCAGATTAAATTAATTTTTGAGGTTGTGACAACAGTCACAACCTCAGCTTTTTATGTCAGAAAACTTTGCAAGGATTCCATTTTCAGAGAGCTCTTTAATAATCTCTGTTTCGGTCAGGATTTTTACAAGATGAGCATTTTTATCAAGGATATGAAATATGCAAAAATAATCATAGCTTAAATGTTTGAAAACCGATGAGGCAAAAGCACTTTCGACCACGCACAAAGTTTTTGTGTTGATTGGCCTTGGATTTTCAACCTTGTGTTTATTTTCAAGAATTTCTCTTATGGCAATATGTGAGAGAGCAAGCTGTTCTGAACCTAAATTCTGGAAAAGAAAAGCCGAAATCAAAATCAAAGAAAAATTAAAGCCACTTGCAAAAAAGATATATATAGCAATCATTCCAATAAGGGCTATTAAAACTCGACTCAAGCTTATCATGGCATTATATGACCTGATAATTCCATATTTTGTTGTAAGTTGTGCCTTCAACATTCTCCCGCCGTCGAGAGGTAGGGCAGGAATAAGATTGATAAGAGCTATGGAGAGGTTGACATCTGCAAAAAAACCAAGTAAATCCGAATCAGATTGTTTTTTTAAAATAAGTGACAGCCAAAACAAGGCTATGCTTAAGAGCGGTCCGGCAAAGGCAATCAAAAATTCTTTTTCAGAGTTTTTTATGTAACCGGCAGAAAGGCGGGCAGTCACACCAAAAGGATATAGAATTATACGTGATACTTTGACATTAAGAAGTCGTGCACAGAGAATATGTGCCAATTCGTGCAAAATAGCTGCGATATATGCAACAATAAACATATTCTGGTATCCACCGAGAAAGGAAAAAACGGTCACGGGAATGAGCCATATGCTGACAGAAAGACATTTTCCAAGTTTTATTTCATATATCTGAGACAGAACTTGTCTGAACTTTGATTTCTTCATTGATTGGTTCTCCTTTGTCAGCTTCAATTTTTAGAAAATTACTTATTGCATCTGTTATTGTGTTAGTGTTTACTCTGTATAAAAAGGCAGTTTGAAGATATTTATTTATGTTGTTTGATATATCTGTGTCTGAGACTTTAACAAAAACAACAAGTGTTAAAATTATGATAGAAATAATTAATTGACAAAATAATTTTTTGGTGGAAAATTTTTGCTTTTTTCTGCGCTGTGGACACCGTGTTTGCCGACGTTTGTATTCTCTTAATTCTTCTGACATATGAAGTTTGTCCTTTCCTGAATGGTTTTTATTAAATTATATTCAGTAATTTGAGGTTTATGCTTGAAAAAATACAAAGTTTGGTGTATTATATTTGGTGAAATTAATGTTTTATGAAGGGTGCAAAAGATATGAGTTTATATAAATCCAAATTTGAAACAGCACTGAAAAAAGTGCAAAAGCCTGCCCGATATGTAGGAAATGAGTTCAACAGTGTTCACAAGGAAAATTTTGATGAGCTTATTAAGTTTGCTTTCTGCTTTCCTGACGTGTATGAAGTAGGAATGTCTCATCTCGGAATGAAAATTCTCTATCATATGATGAACAATCGTGAGGATACTGTGTGCGAAAGAGTTTTTGCTCCTTGGGTTGACATGGAGGAGGAACTTAGAAAAAATAATATTCCTCTCTTGTCTCTTGAAAGCCATATTCCCGTTGCGGATTTTGACATAGTTGGATTTACCCTGCAATATGAAATGAGTTATTCAAACATAATAAATATGCTTGATTTGGCACAAATTCCCATTGAAAGCCGAAACAGAGATGAAAAATCGCCCTTTGTTTGTGCAGGTGGTCCATGTGCATACAATGGTGAACCCTTGGCTGACATAATAGATTTTTTTGTTTTAGGTGAGGGTGAAGATGTTAATAATGAGATTCTTGATGAATACAAGGAATGGAAAGCATCCGGTGAAAACAGAGAAAGCTTTTTGACGCGCATCGCCAAAATTGAAGGGGTTTATGTTCCGGGCTTTTATGATGTGGAATACAATGAGGATTGCACCATAAAAAGCATAAAAACAAATTGCGAGTCAGCTCCCCCGAAAATAAGGAAAAGGATTGTGAAAGAACTGGACACGTCATATGTTCTTGACAAAATGATTGTTCCTTTTATGGATATTGTTCATGACAGAATAACTCTCGAGGTTTTCAGAGGATGTATTCGCGGATGCAGATTTTGTCAGGCAGGATATCTTTACAGACCTGTTCGTGAACATTCTGTTGACAAGTTGGTGGAAACCGCTCAAAAACTTATTGATAATACAGGCTATGAAGAAATGTCACTTTCTTCACTCAGCACAAGTGATTTTACGTGTCTTCAGGAATTAATTGACAGACTGCTTGAAATAACTGTTGATAAGAGAATAAATTTGTCTTTGCCATCTCTCAGAGTTGATAATTTTTCAATGGAACTTATGGAAAAGGTTCAGACTGTGAAGAAAAGCGGTCTCACTTTTGCGCCTGAGGCAGGCACTCAAAGACTTCGTGATGTCATCAACAAAAATGTGCAGGAGGAAGATTTAATCCGCACTGCGGGAATAGCATTTGAGGGTGGATATAATCGAATAAAACTGTATTTTATGATTGGTCTGCCAACAGAAACAATGGAAGATGTTGAGGGGATTGCTGAACTTGCCGAAAAGGTTATCGGTGTGTTTTACCGGATTCCAAAGGAAATACGAAAGGGAAGAACTGTGACAGTTACTGTCAGCACATCATCCTTTGTTCCAAAGCCTTTCACTCCATTTCAATGGGAACCGCAGAACAGAATGGAAACACTGATTGAAAAGCAAAATTTATTGAAAGAACGCATAAAAACAAGAAACATATCTTACAACTGGCATCAAAGCCATGTCAGCTTTTTGGAGGCTGTTTTTGCCAAAGGTGACAGACGTCTGTCGAAAGTTCTGATTGAGGCACAAAAGCTTGGCTGCCGTTTTGATGGCTGGGACGAGCACTTTGATTATGAAAAATGGTTGGAAGCCTTTAAAATTTGCAATGTTAACCCGGAATTTTATGCATATCGAAAGATTGACCACAGCGAAACTCTGCCTTGGGAACTCATTGATATTGGTGTCAAAAAGGAATTTTTGATGAAGGAACACGACAGAGCATATGAAGGTGTAACAACGCCGTCATGTCGTGAAAAGTGCTCGGGTTGCGGTGCAACAAGCTTTGGAGGAGGTGTTTGCTTTGAGTAAATTGCGTATTAAATTTTCAAAGCTTGGTATGGGGAAATATATATCTCATCTTGATTTGCTCCGAACCTTTACACGGGCGATTCACAGAGCAAATCTTCCCGTGCGATACAGTCAGGGCTTTAACCCGCATCAGCTGATTACTTTTTCTTTGCCTTTGGCATTGGGTGTTACAAGTGAAACAGAATTTGTTGATATTGACTTTGAAGAAGGAACCTCCCAAGAGTTGGTTATGACGGCGCTCAATGAGTCGTTGCCACCTGACATAAAGATTTTGAAGGTTTCAATGCCTGAATGCAAAGCGAATGATATTGTTTCAGCAAGATATATAATTGACATTGTAGCAAAAGAGACAATAGAAGAAGAAACAATAAAAAAGTTTTTTGCTCAGGAAAATATTGCAGCAATGAAAAAAACCAAAAAGGGCGAGAAAGAAATAAATCTCAGGGATTATATTATTGACTGGAAGATTGCTGAAATATCAGACCGCAAGATTTCAATAGATACAGTTCTTTCAGCAGGCGGAACTGCCAACATAAAGCCTGATATTTTAGCTGCAAAAATGGAAGAATTTTTGAAAATTGGTGAATTTGATGAGGTTTCAATCCATAGAACCGAAATTTTTTATAATACAGGCAAAGAAATAAAAAATTTTTGTTGACAAGCAACGTTTTGTGTGATACAATATTGCAGTAACCGCGCGAGAAGGGTTTTTTGAAGTTTGGTTTTCCAACACCCGAATTGGCGAGTCTTGGGTAATAGGAGGGATTACGATTATGTACGCAATTATTGAAACAGGCGGAAAACAGTACAAGGTTTCAGAAGGAGATGTAATCTTCGTTGAAAAGCTTGATGTTGAAGCTGGCAGTGCAGTTACAATTGACAAGGTTTTGGTTGTTGCTGACGGTGCTGATGTGAAGGTTGGTGCTCCTTATGTTGAAGGTGCAAGCGTTTCTGCTTCTGCTGTTAAGAACGGCAAAGAAAAGAAAATCATCGTTTACAAGTATAAGGCTAAAAAAGGCTATCACAAAAAGCAGGGTCACAGACAGCCTTACACAAAGCTTGAAATCACAAAGATTAACGGCTAATCATTTATTTTATTGATATTTTTTAAGAGAGGTGAACACAATGGCTCATAAGAAAGGTGTCGGTAGTACCAAAAACGGCAGAGATTCTGAGTCCAAACGACTTGGCGCGAAAAAAGGTGACGGTCAGCACGTTTTGGCTGGTAATATCCTCGTTAGACAGCGCGGAACAAAAATTTACCCCGGAATTAACGTAGGCAAGGGCAGTGACGATACATTGTTTGCTTTGGTTAACGGTCAGGTTAAATTTGAAAGAAAAGGCAAGGATAAGAAACAGGTTTCTGTTTACGAAATCGTTCAGTAATTTATGCCAAATAAGGTAAGTGCACGCGCTCTGCGTGCACTTTGTTTTTCCGAAAGGAGATTGAATTATGTTTATTGATACTTCCAGAATATTTATTCAGGCAGGTAATGGCGGTGATGGTGCAGTGACCTTTCATCGTGAAAAATATATTGCTGCAGGCGGTCCTGATGGCGGCGACGGCGGCAGAGGCGGCAATGTTGTTGCGGTTGCCGACAAAGATATAAGCACACTGCTTGATTTCAGATACAAAAAGAAGTATGCGGCTGAAAATGGTGGAAATGGACGTGACGGTCGGCGCAGCGGAAAATCAGGTGAGGACCTCTTTTTGAAAGTTCCTTGCGGAACGATTATTCGTGATACTGAATCAGGAAAGGTAATTTGTGACCTCAAGGAAGATGGCGAAAAGTTCATTATTGCCAAAGGCGGCAGTGGCGGTTGGGGAAACTCACACTTTGCAACCTCCACACGCCAGACACCCAAATTTGCGAAGTCGGGTATGCCAGGTGATGAAAGAGAAATAACTCTTGAACTCAAATTAATTGCTGATGTCGGACTTTTAGGTTTTCCCAATGTAGGCAAATCCACATTTTTATCAATTATAAGCGAAGCAAGACCTAAAATCGCAAATTATCACTTCACCACACTTGTTCCCAATCTCGGTGTTGTCAGAATTGAAGACGGAAAAGGTTTTGTCGTGGCAGATATCCCCGGAATAATTGAGGGCGCACATGAAGGTGTCGGTCTGGGACACGCATTTTTAAGACATGTTGAAAGAACAAGAATTCTTCTTCATCTTGTGGATGTTTCGGGATGTGAGGGCAGAGACCCAGTAGAAGATGTTCATATTATAAATGAAGAACTTTCAAAATATAGTGAAAAATTGGCAGAAAAACCTCAGGTAATTGTTGCCAACAAAATGGATATTCCGTCTTTTGATGAAAACTTTGAAAAGTTCAAAGCTCAGATGGAAGATGAAGGATACACGGTTTTTGCTATTTCAGCAGCCACTCGAAAAGGCATTGACGATGTTCTTTATTACACAAGCCGGATGCTTGCGGAACTTCCCGAAGAGGAAGAAGATGACTATGAGTATCTTGACCTTGATGAAGAAAGACAAAATGATACTATTGAAGTAAAAGTAGAAGATGGTATATATATCGTTGAAGGTTTGTATGTGAGAAAAATTGTTGGTTCTACCAACTTTGATGATTATGAATCACTTCAATATTTTCAGCGGGCACTCCGAAAAAGCGGAATCATTGATATGCTTGAGAAAAAAGGAATCCAAGAAGGTGACACTGTTCATATGTATGGTGTTGAATTTGATTATGTAAAATAAAATTACACACAACAACCCCTTTTACCGGATAACGGCAAAAAGGGGTTGTTTCACTTGTTGGATTTTCTTATTTATTTTTCCAAAATCCAGGTAATCATATCACTCTCGCCTCTGTTAGCAAAGGCAAAATAAGGAATCAGTGTGAGAGGAACAGCTTCGAAATTATCTGTTGCAACAGAATACAATTGTTCACTATCCGGATATTGATATGCTGTGGTGTGTATTGTTGGCAACAAAAATTCTGATTCACAAAGTTCAAACTTTTCGTTTTTATCCAGTTTTAAGGACCATATATTACTGCCGTTATCAACACCTTCGGCACAATAAACAACAGGGCCTCGCATAACAGCGATTTTTCCTGCAGAGTCATGTATATTTTTATTTCCCCGTATCAATACAACTGGCATATCAAAAATCACATTAATTTCATTACATGAACTATCAAATATTGCGTAACCATTTTGAACTTTAAAATCTTTGTCAAATTCAAAATTCTTGCACCAGCCTGGGATTCGGAGAGCAATTTTTCTGCCATTTGTATCACATTTAATTGATATTTTGCCACTTGCGGGATAATTTGTTGTCTGTTCAATTTTTATATCGCCACTTTGGGCAGTTGAATTTATGTATTGATGAACGTAGACTGTATCATCAGAATAACTGTATATATAGTTTCCAATTGATGCAATAAACCGCATAATATTTGGGGGACAGCAAGAAGTAGAGAACAACTCTTGTCTTACAGTTTTTGCGTGAGAAAAAACAGATTCCCTGAAATCCTTAAATGACGGCAAGAGCGCTGGTTGAATGTTATTTATTTTGAGATTGATTTCGAGAGGATTTTCATAAAAGAACGCATCGCCATTTAAGGAAATTCCTGAAATTATGCTGTTATACATACATCGTTCAATGCAATCGGCATATTGGGAATCAATGTCTAAATTAAGCATACGGTGTGCAAAAAATGCCATAGAAACGGCTGCACAAGTTTCGCTGTAAGCAGTTCTGTTTGGCAAATAATAGTCTTCACCAAAGCTTTCACCGTTTCGTATAGAACCTACACCGCCCGTGATATAACTTTTCTTATTCACAATGTTTGAAAAACAGCGCCGGCAAGCTTGCGCAAGTTCTTCATCTTTAGTTTCATAGGCAATGTCAGCCATAGCACACAGAAGGTATAAACAACATACACAATGCCCTTCTGCAGAATCAAATTCTCTGACCGGTTTGTGATCTTGTTTTTCTCTTTTATCAAGGTAATTTTTGCGGGGGACGTCCTTAAATCTGACATCACTTGATTTTGATGGATTATTATAAAAACTATCAACTTCTGACTTCTCTGCACGGGAATCAATAAAAAACTTGGATAGTTCAAGATATTTGGCTTTATTTGTTGAACGATAAAGCTTGACGAGTGCAAGCTCTATTTCCGGATGCCCCGGTGTTGTAAATTTTGCAGTTTTATTCACTTTGAAAACATCATAAATATGGTCGGCATAACGACACATTGCATCTAAAAATGTGCGTTTACCCGTTGCTTCGTAATATGCTACAGCACTCTCGATAAGGTGTCCTGCGCAGTATAGCTCGTGATCTTCACGATTTGAAAAACGCATATCTTTTTCTGTAACAAGAAAATGACAGTTATAGTAGCCGTTTTCGTCACAGTTTTTCACAATATCTGATATTGCGTCGTCTATAATTTTTGTAATTTCTGAATTGGATTCTTTCTGCAAAGCATAAGCTGCACCTTCAATCCATTTTGCAACATCTGAATCATAGTATATATGTCCTAAAACACGACCTTCGTTATCTTCGCCATCTCTCCAGTCGCATTTTATTGCATCAAACCGACCTGTGTTTTTAAAACGCTCGTATACTGTGGGAATTGTTACATTTTTATTGATGTCCTGCTTGGTTTTCCAGAATCCGTCCGTTATATTGACGTCAGAATAAGAAATATTTTTCACTATAAAAACCCCTTTATTGACAGCTTGTCTTTTTGTTGATATAATGATTATATCATTTTAAATGAATAATGTAACTTCATAAATTGTATAAAAGGAGTCAAAATCCGACTATGTTTGAAGATGTTAAAAATTGCGGAGCAGGAAAATTTATTTCAAGAGACGAGTGGAAACATCCTGAACGCATCATTGATTTTTATGAACTTATATTTGTTACCAAAGGCACAGTTTATATGAAAGAGAAAGATGTAGAATATTCTCTTGGAGAAGGTGAAATTTTGATATTGGAGCCCCAAAAACTGCATTACGGCTATAAGTTTTGCGTAGGTGCGGAATTTTTCTGGCTACACTGGAAATCTGATTTAAAAGATTTAATGAATATAAAACATAGAAAGATTGAGGATCCATATAACATTTCTCTTTATTTTCGTCAACTTATTGAGGCTCGTGTTACCCAAAAGCCTCCGGAAGCTTTGGATTATTTAACACGCCTGATTTTGATTGAAGCTTATATTAATGGAGAAAAGCCAAATTTAAATCCTATTGTAGAAAAAATAGCTGCATGGATTCGGGCCAATAATGATAGAAATATCACGGAACTACAGATAGCAACTCAGTTTGGCTATAATGTTGATTACATGAATCGTTTATTTAAAGCTAATTTTTCAATAACAGTAAAGCAGTATGTAGTCAAAGAACGGATTAAATATATAAAAACACTAATGTTGGTTGATAATTTGCCGCTTAAGGAAATCGCGTTTAAGGCGGGTTTTGATGAATATAAGTATTTTCTTAAGTTTTTCAAATACCACGAAAAAATAACTCCAACTAATTTTTATAAGCAATATTCAAAAATATATATAAGTTCATAGTGTATTAATATGTCATAAATAAAAAGAATCAAGTCAAAATGAGCTTGATTCTTTTTGTGTATAATATAATTTACAAATTTGTGAATACTATAAATAATAATTAGATAAGGAGGAAACCAATTGTTTAAAGGAAAAATAACAATTATAGGGGCAGGTGCTGTTGGCTCAACAACGGCTTATACCTTGATGCTGAGCGGTCTTGTTTCAGAAATTGTGCTTATTGATATAAACAAAAACAAAGCCGAAGGCGATGCGCTGGATATGAATCATGGATTAAGTTTTGTAAGTCCTGTGAAGATTATAGCAGGTGATTATCAGGATATAAAGGGTTCAGATATGATAATAATAACGGCAGGAGCAAGTCAGGAACCGGGAGAAAGAAGAACCGATCTTTTGAAAAGAAACGCAAAAATATTTGAAAGCATAATTGAAAATGTATTGAAATTCTGCCATAACGATGCAATTTTATTGATTGTCACAAATCCCGTTGATATTTTGACATATGTCACATATAAAGTATCAGGTTTTTCAAAGAATAATGTGGTGGGTTCGGGAACGGTTCTTGATACTGCGCGTCTAAAATATTTGCTTGGCGAATATACAAATGTTGACGTGCGAAATGTTCACACTTATATAATCGGCGAGCACGGCGATTCCGAGGTTGCGGCCTGGAGCGCTACCTCAGTTGCAGGAATGAAAATTGACGAATTTTGCTCCTTCAGTGGTATTTGTGATGCAGAGCCACTGAGCAATAAGCATTTTCACGAAACAGTGAAAAATTCTGCTTATGGAATAATAGAGAAGAAGGGGGCAACATTTTATGCAATTGCTCTGTCGGTTAGGAGAATTGTTGAATGTATAATAGGAAATGAAAAGTCTATTTTGACAGTTTCGAGCCTGCTTGAAGGCGAATATGGGATTGATGATATTTGCCTTTCGGTGCCGACATTAGTGACCAGCAATGGTGCAGAGAAAGTTCTCCAGATTGATTTGAATGAATCCGAAAAAGCGGACCTTCAAAAATCTGCTGAAAAACTAAAAAATCTCGCTAAAGAAATCGGATATTGAATAATTTACCATAATAATATTATGTTTACTTATAAATAATTCAGTTTACATAATAAAATTATGGTAATTTTTTATTTTTCTTTTTTTACAGAGGCGAGAGGGTTGGAGGAGACGGCGTCTTTCAATTGTTCGTTGCTGACATGTGTATATATTTCGGTTGTTGTTAATTGCTCGTGACCAAGAATTTCCTGAAGAGCTCTTATATTGACACCCGCTTGATACATCAGTGTAGCAGCTGTGTGACGAAGTTTGTGCGTGGTGTATTTGTGTGGGTCCAATCCAAGCTTTTTAACATTTATTTCAACAATATGCTGAACGGTTCTGCGACTTATCCGGCAGTTTCTTGATGACAAAAACAAGGCATTTTTGTCCTTGACAGTTGGTGTCTGACTGTTTCTTATGGTCAGATATCCGTTTATAGCATCAATACAAGCCTGGTTGAGATAAATTGTACGTTCTTTGTTGCCTTTTCCGACAACCGTGAGCTTGTCACCACGTATATCGGTAATATTTATATTCACAAGCTCAGCAAGACGCATCCCGCAATTAAGGAACAATGTTATGATGCAATAATCCCTGAGAGCATTTTTTCCTTCAATTCCTCCAAGTAAGCTAAGACTGTCCTCAAGGGTAAAATGCACAGGCAAACGTTTTCTCAGTTTTATCGTTTCCAGTTCGGTTGTTGGATTATCCTCGAGAAATCCTGATTTGCAAAGATATTTGAAATATGAACGGATTGATGCAATTTTTCTGGCACGCGATGTTGGCGAGTTTTCTCGTTTGGGCTTTACAAAATTCATATATTCATAAATCAAATTTAAATCAACTTTTTTCAAATAGGATAAATCAACATCTGAGATATTAATGCTATCAAAATCCTCACAATCCAAGGAATCAGAAAAATTCAATTTAATATAACGATAAAACGCACGCAAATCAAAATAATAACTTTCTGCAGTTTTTGCAGATTTCCCCTGGATGTTTTCAATGTACATCAAAAAGGAAATCAGCGGTTCCGGAGCATCTGAGAACTTTTTCATTGTTTTGCCTCCTTTTAATTGCACATAATTTTTATTATGTGCAATTGCCTATATTGAAATTATATCATACCCTTTTCCCAATTGCAATACCTTTACAAAAAAAATCAACGAAACTTCGTTGATTTTATATTATTCAGTATCGTTACAAATAGAAAATCTGTTTTTAAAAACACTCATTAGTGTATTTTTAATGTTTTTATTTTCAACAAAATCTGAATTATGCCAGATAATTCGTTTTGGCGCCAATGTTATCAGAATGCTCAATAGCATATCATCCTTTGTTAAAAAATTTTCTATTGAATTCACAGAAGCAAAATCCCGGTAATTTATTTCTATTTTACTCATTCTGAAATCATAAAATAAATATTCACCATTAGAATCTGTTTTTATATGCAACAAATCTATCATAGATTGTCTTTCGTCAATATATTCGCTCAAGAGCATTAAAAATGCTTCATAATCCTTTTCAACATAAAACTCCTCTATTGCCTCGCATATAATCCAATACAGCTTATGCCAATATTCATTCAAACGGAAACGTATGAATCCATCCAACTGAATACAATCTTCTGATTCCAAGTATTTTGTTATTTTTTTAACAATATACTCTTTATCATATATTTTTTCCATTGTAGCTAAAATTTCATAAATTGATGTTAAAACTTTTCTTTTGTCGGTTTCACATTCGAAAAATTCATTTCTGAGAATTTCTTCAACCAGAATTGGTTCATATAAATCAACAATCCAATTACCCAAAAGCTCTGCTATCTTCTTCTTTGGGATATTATCTGTTGCTTTTACTGAAAAAACATATCTTGTTCTGTTTTTTGTAATAAATCTTTCTGATATATAATAATCGAGGTTTTTACTTAAAAAAAGCCCTACGATTTTTTTTTCTAAATCTTTAAAATCAACACAAGCGCTTAACTCAAGACAATTAGTCAAGCAATCCTCCACCTCCTACATTTCACAGAAAATTAACCGTTGAAATAAAGTATGCTTCCAAAATCATTCAGGGTGTTTTGCGACAAGGAAATCATTTCCACACTCCTTGTTGACAAAAAGCTTTCAATCTGCTCAAAATATGATGTTTGTGATACATCACCATAAAACGCTATCTTATCAGGCACAATTTTTCCCGTTGCACCACCTATAAAACCATTATCAAAAAACTTCAGTTTCACTTCTCCGTATGGAATTTTCAAAACATCAATGCCTTGTTTTGACAGGGTTTTAAATAATCCTTCATCTTCTGTTATCACTGAGTTGTTATCAACGACGCAAAGATTGCATTTTGTATAGCCTTGTTTCACGTTTATAAACTCAAAGTTTTTGGCGGTATATAAATCTTTAATTACAGAGTCAACATAAAAAAGATTTCCTATCACTCTTTTACCCAACTTTGCTACATTATATGCACAGTCTTCCGGGTATGTTCTGCCAGGGTCCTTTTCTCCTTTATAAATTGTGATATTTGATGGCAGAATTTTTGCATAGTACTCATAAACTGAAGGAGCAACCACGGCGGTATTATCATCAACAAAATGAATTTGCATATCGGGATGCGTATTTACCGGCTCATAAAGAAAGTCCAGACTCTCTGTTTTATAGTACTCGATATTAAGCTTTTTGAGGGTAGCAAGGCTCTCTGGGTCTGCAAATTTATCAATTATTACCGCCATTTTATGACTCCTCTATTTGTTAAAATATTCATATATGTTATTTGCAACCGAAACTGAAACCACTTTCTTAAGTTCATCAAGGCTTGCTTTTCTTATATTCTTTATGCTTGAAAAATTCTTGAGAAGTTTTTTTCTTGTGGCAGGACCCACTCCGCTTATGTTTTCAAGTTCGGATTTTATATTTTTCTTTTCATGACGTTTTCTGGTGGAAGTTATTGCAAAACGATGAACCTCATCTTGTATTCCTGACAAGAATTTAAAAAGTTCAGATTTTTTATCAATGGAAAATTCATTTTTCTCATCTGTAATTCCGCGTGTTCTGTGAGAACCATCTTTCACAAGACCAAAAGTTGGAATATCTTCACCCAAAGTGTCAAGCAGCATTTTTACCGCTGAAACGTGTCCCTTTCCGCCATCAAGAAGAATCAGGTCGGGTAGTGGCAAAAACTTTGCTTTTTCGGGCGTCAAATCACCTTTTTCAATCAAATCCATTTCTCTGTATGCCTCATTAATTCTGCGGAAAATAATCTCCCTTGTGCTTTCATAGTCATTTGAGCCCTCAATGGTTTTTATATTATACTTGCGGTAATTACTTTTCTGCGGAGCTGCGTTTGAATACACAATCTGAACACCCACCGATGAACTGCCTGAAAAATTTGATATATCATAAGATTCAATTCTAAACGGAGTTTTTGACAAGGACAACAACTCTGAAAGCTGTGACAAAATGCGATTTTGACGCTCTTGATTTTTGTTCGCCATAAGCTGATGCCTATAAAGCGACTCTCTCGCATTTTTCATAACCATTTGCATTATTTCTGCCTTTTTTCCCCGTTTTGGAACTGTAAAGGAAACTTTGTGACCCACGATTGAAGATAACCACTCGGAAATCGCCACAGCGTCATCCATTTCCTCTGAAACAAGAACTGTTCTTGGTATTTTTGAGGATGTAAAGTAAAACTGCTTTACAAAGTTTTCTGCCACCTCACCGGGTTCTGATAACTCATTCTCAAGTGTAAAGTATTCTGCCCCTACAGTCTTTCCGCTGCGATAATAGAAAATCTGTATGCAGAAGTTGTTTCCTTCTTTGTATATGCCAATAACATCCATATTTTCATCTGTTGCAGATGATATTTTTTGGTTTTCTCCAAGTGTAGTTATGCTTTTTATTTTATCCCTATATTGCGCCGCAACTTCAAAGTCGAGATTTTTTGAAGCTTCTTGCATATTAGAACTTAATTCTTCGATTATTTTTTCGTATTTTCCGTTGAGAATGTTTATCACATCGGAAACTGTATCTTTATACGCAGAACTTGTTATTTTTTTTGCGCAAGGCGCACTGCATTGTCCTATCTGATAATAAAGACAAGGTCTTTCGTTTTTGTTGGTGATGTTCTTTTTACAGGTGCGAAGTTTGAAGATTTTTCTTATCTCCTCTACTGCTTCTTTTATGGCAGGAGTTGTCATATATGGTCCAAAATAAGCGCCACCGTCTTTTTTGACCTGTCTTGTTATGAAAATACGCGGAAATTCTTCGTTTACAGTTATTTTTATATAAGGATACTGCTTATCATCCTTCAAAAGTATATTGTACTTTGGCCTATATTTTTTTATCAGATTGCATTCAAGAGCAAGCGCCTCTGCTTCTGAATCGGTTATAATATATTCAAAATCATCAATTTGGCTCACCATAACTCTGGTTTTT
The DNA here is from genome assembly GCA_045648205.1 of Clostridia bacterium. Taxonomy (GTDB): domain Bacteria; phylum Bacillota; class Clostridia; order Monoglobales; family Monoglobaceae; genus SIG440. The sequence goes on along the minus strand of JAZRNM010000035.1, from coordinate 20,844 downwards.
TGCGTGTGGCTTGCAAGATTAACAAAATATTGACTGACGCGATTTTTTAGAACTTTGCTTTTTCCCACATAAATCACGTTTCCTGAACTGTCTTTCATTATATAAACACCTGGGCACATAGGGAGTGCAGCCAGCTTCTTTTTTAAATCAGTCATTTTGTTTCACCTCCAAAAACACTTATATAGTATAAAAATGCCTTACGTTTGTAAGGCATTTCATGCAATCGGTTTATTATGTTTTAAGCAAAATCTGATGAAATAAGAGAAACAAGCTCGTTCACTGCTTTTTCTTCATCTGCACCCTCGGCAAGAATTGTGATGCTCACGCCTTTGGTAACACCGAGTGACAGAACTCCAAGCAAGCTTTTTGCATTTACTCTCTTTTCGTCTTTTTCTATCCAAACGCTTGACTTGTATTCATTTGCTTTCTGTATAAAAAATGTAGCAGGTCTTGCATGAAGTCCTACCTGATTCTGGACAACAACTTCCTTTAAAAACATAAAAACGCTCCTTTAATTATATCCAATCATATCAATAATACACAAAGATGATAATAATAGAATACTAAAAAAATTGGTATAAGTCAACACTTTTTTTTTCTTTTGTGAATTTTTTTTGAATTTTATGTCGCTTTTTTTTATTTTTCCATTCCTTTTTCACAAATAGCCAACAAATATTCCATATCAGACGGCATTTTTTGATTAAAAACCATCTCTTTTTTGTCTTCAGGATGTAAAAACTTTATATATCCTGAATGCAGAGCTTGTCTGTCTATAAGGGCTTTTTCTTCATCTCCTGCACCATACAGCCAATCTCCAAACAAAGGATGTCCAATATGTGAAAAATGCACTCTTATCTGGTGTGTTCTGCCTGTTTCCAGAGAAATATCAACCAAAGAAACTTTATCCGAAATTCTTTTTGCCTTATAGTTGGTTTTTGCATATTTTCCATCAACAGCAACCATTCTCTTTATTACACTTTCATCCACTCGTCGTATAGGAAACTCAATACTCCCGGTTTCATTTTCGAAAGTCCCGTGAACAATGGCGGTATATTTCTTTTCTATGATTCCTTCTCGCATTTGCTTTGAAAGAACACCGTGCGCAAACCTGTTTTTTGCAATAATGCATATTCCCGAAGTGCCCTTGTCCAGTCTATTCAGAATGTGATAATTATGGTATTCCCCATTTTTTATCCAATGATACATAACTGCATTAGCAAGGGAATTTTCGCGATTTCCCATACTCGGATGAGATGTTATATTTCCGGGTTTGTTGACGACCAAGATGAAATCATCTTCAAACAGAATTTCCAAATCAATATTAGGGTTAGGCTTGATGTTACAACACTCAATGTTTTCTGATACATCTGCTGTCAGAATATCTCCTACCTTGCACACATCAACACTTCGGCATACTATATTGTTGCGTCTGAGTCTCGCATTAAGTTTCAAAAATGTCATTAACGATGAAGAAATATCAAACTTTTTCTTTAAAATTTTTTCAACAGTCTTTTCATTGTCGCAATTTTCAACAATGCATTCAAGAATTGCGTGCATTTACATCACTCTCCCAATTTCGTCTGCCAGTTGAACAATGGAATCAACAAAAAATTCCGGTTTGTAAGCGAGAATTTTTTCAACAGGAGTCAGTGTATAACTCACGGCACAAAGTCCGGTTCCGGCTCCTTTTCCTGCTTCAAGGTCGAAAATGCTGTCACCAACATATATTGCTTCCTCAGGAAGAACACCAAGCTTCTGGCAACCAAGCAAAACGGGCTCAGGATGGGGTTTTGTCTTTGCTGTGTCTTCAGGTGTTACAATCACATCAAAGACTCCTGAAAGTCCTATTAAGTCTATACCCCTCTGCACAAGCTCAAGACGTTTTGAAGTGACAAGTCCTATTTTCTTTCCCATATTTTTCAGCATTCTTACCCCTTCGCAAGCACCGGGAAAAGCTTGTGCAAGATCATCGTGTCTGGTTTCATTGTATTCACGATAAACCTTGCACAGCATCTCCCCCGGCTCGCCATATTCAAGCAATGACTTTAGAGGTCTTCCATACATGGTCAGAATTTCAGCATCATCTATTTCGCGATTCAAAACCATGCGGAATGCATAACGGTATGAATCGAAAATTAGTTTGTTTGTGTCTATCAAAGTTCCGTCAAAATCAAATAAAACTGCTTTTATCATCTGTCAAAATCCTTTCTAAATTCTGATGGAAATGTTATACTTTTCCAGCCAATATTCAAGCTGAATTATATATGCATAAAGCTGTGGCATAGCCATCAACTGACCAAACCAGGGTTTTCCGTAATCAGAGGGTTGTTCCATAAGTTCCAGAATATACTTTTCGTTTACAACATCGTGAATGCGTGAATTTTTGCTTTCAAAAAGCTCACGCACCATTTTTTTGACTCTGTCTTCATATTCTGGATTGTGTGTCTTTGGAAATGGGCTTTTTTTGCGCCACAACACATCTTCAGGCAAAACTCCTTCAAAAACTGTACGCAAAAGTCCTTTTTCCCGGCCGTTAAGTGCTTTGAAATTCCAGGGAATGTTCCACACATATTCAACGAGCTTATAATCACAAAACGGCATTCTGATTTCCAGACCACAATTCATTCCTATCCGTTCGCTTCTCGCCCCCAGAGTATACATAAACCAGTTAAGGTTCAGATGCGAAATCTCACGGCGTCTGCGTTCTTCCTCTGAGTCGGTAGAGCATCTAGGAGTTTCTTTTATACTCTGGTTGTATTTTGAATATATATATTCGGTGAGTTCATTTCCCCTTATAAGTTCAGGATTAACCAGATTCTTTCTCAATTCTATGTTTTTTGCCCAGGGAAAGATATCAGCCTCAAAATCTTCCTGTCTATGAAACCAGGGATAACCGCCAAACACTTCATCAGCACATTCTCCCGACAATGCTCCGCTGAATTCCGTGCCCATTTCTTTGCACAAAAAATAAAGCGAAGAATCCACATCTGCCATTCCCGGCAAATCACGGGCATCAACTGCATCCGTGAGGTATTCAATAAGTGAATTATTGTCAATTGTTATGATATGATGATTTGTGTTGTAGCGGTTTTTAACCAGATCAATATAATAGTCATCAGATGCAGGCTGATATTCTGTGGGGGTGAAATACTTATCATTTCCGCTGTAACTCAAAGAAAATGTATCAATTCCGTCTCCGTATTTTTGTGCCGCAAGTGCTGTTATAACACTCGAATCGAGTCCACCTGACAAGAAAAATGCCAAGCTTCTTCCTTTTTGTTCAAGATGAGAATTGATGGCATCAAAGGTGAGTCTTTTTGTTTCGTCAATACATTCTTCCTTTGTCCCGTCGAAGGTACGGGATTCAAGACTCCAGTATTTGTGTTCATTGAAACCGTTTTGATTATATGTGGCAAAATGCGAAGGCAATAATTCGTTTATTCCTTCAAAAATTCCACAACCCTGTGACTGGGCGGGTCCAAGTCCCAGTACCTCGCAAAGCCCCACTTTTCCGATTGTTGCATCAATATTGGGATTTGCAAGGAGTCCCTTCAGTTCAGAAGCAAAAATCAAACATCCGTTTTTGAAGGTGTAATAAAGCGGCTTTATGCCAAATCTGTCTCGGGCAAGAAATAGCTCTTTTTTTTCAGCATTCCAAACCGAAAACGCAAAAACGCCATTAATACGGTTCAGGCAACCTGCCCCCCAACGGATATATGCATTCAAAACGAGCTCTGCATCATCCATTTCATCGGAGCGGATATTTCTTCTTTTAAGTTCACTTTTCAGCTCTTCGCTGTTATAAATTAAGCCATCAAAACAAATGGTGTATTCTGTCTGGTCGCGTCTTATGGACATCGGAATTTGTTTTTCTCTGTCTACGCAGCCAACCAGAGTTGTTGCACCCAAAACACCAAATTCGGTGCTCTTTATTTTTAATGCACTTCCGCCTCTTTTATTTTGTGCTTCGGTCATTTGTCTCACATTTTCAATTTCTGAATTTAGTTTCCTCTGAAAATTAACGATACCGCATATTCCTGACAAAAAATCGCCTCCTGAAATATTTCTGTAATTAGTATATGCGATTTTTCAGAAGTTGTGAAATTTTTAATAGAAGGTTGCAACAGGTTCCTGAGGCTCTGTGGTGACAAAATAATCCTCAAGATAAAGAACAGGGCCTTTGCCTTGATACATCTGATGCTTTTCAATTTTGATTTTGGCTGTAAGAATAACCCAATCACCGCTTTTCATAAGCTGGGCTCTGTTGCAGCAGAGTATTCCCTTGAATGCAATATCATCAGCACAGCAAGTCATAACCGGGCGGCCAATAACAAAGCAATCCTCCGGCATACGTTTGTCAATTGTCAAAACACCGGCAAATTTAACAAGTTTGTCGTGGTATTTATCCATTTCCTCTACCAAATCTCTGTACCAGATTGCATAATCATTGATACCCACTTCAATCACGTCTGCTTCAATATCAAAAGGCAATGGATCTTCAATTTCATCAGGCTCAATTTCACCATTTTCATATTCATAAATAATATCACAACGACGATTTACGCCTCTTACGATTTTGTGAAGTTCTTCCTTGTCGACATCCTTTTTACAACGATTAAAAACCACAAGTTCACAATTTTGGAACTTGTCTACAACAAGACTTCTCATATTGGTGTTGTATGCAAGAAAACTGTTTGAATCTGCAAAGGTTATTTCCTGATATAGCACCCAATCCTTTGGCATATTGGCATAAAGAATCGGCAATTGCCACATTCCGTTATATTCAATAACAACCCGATTCACCTTGTGTTTTTTGCATAAGGCACGGAGATTTTTCGAAGTAAGCTCAGAAACATCTTCGATGTTTTCGATAAAGACTTCTTTTTCCGCCATTGCCTCTCTGTCAAATTCAACTTCCCCTTCTTCGCAAAGCAACAAAAGAGTTCTTTCGCCATTCACAAAACGTTCATCACCCATTGTTTCTCTTATGAATGCAGATTTTCCCGCTTCAAGAAATCCGGTGAACAAATATACTGCTATATCCATAATATATGGCTCCTTTCAAAAAACGATTATTACTCCGGTTTCGTATAAACAAGTTCGTAATGTTCTCCATCAGCAAACTCCACTCCGTCAATACCGGTCATAAGGCTTTCGCCATTTTTGTTAACGCCCCAGTAGCACTTGTTTATGTCATAGTCTGCTGTGATACCGTTTACTTTTTTAATATAAAGTCCATAAGCGCCCATTTCACCATCAATTAAATTATGCTCAACTAGTGCATCTCCAAGTGTGTTTTTATCTGAATGAATTGTGAATGTAACTGATTTATCCTCGGCAACAACTTCGACCATAACTGTTTTTGCCCCATTGCCAAATTCAGTATTTTCTGTATAAACAGCATCATTCCACACATCTGTTGCCGTTTCTTGATTATTACACCCCGAAAAACCAAAGCATAAAGCAATTATTATAAAACAACCAATCACACCGAAAATTTTCTTTTTCATTTTCTTCTCCTTTTTCATATGCAATCATAGTTAATAATTTTTACTATCTTCTATATGCCTTAAAAGCCCTTTACATCCTGACATAACATCTTTGTATGTTCTGTCAAAATCGCCTGTATACCACGGATCAGCCACATCTTCATAAGAGCCTGCAAACTCAAGTAATTTGTGTATTTTTTTCTCTGTATCACTTCCTACAATCCGCAAGGTGTTGCGTACATTTGCACTGTCCATACATACTAAATAATCGTATTTTGCATAGTCAGTTTTTTCCAGATGTATGGCACGTTTTCCAGAATATGATATGCCAAGTCTGTCTAAGATTTTTGCGGTTCCGTGATGAACAGGGTTTCCTATTTCCTCATAACTCGTAGCAGCAGATTCTACATAGAATTTATCACTTATTCCTTCTTTTTCTACAATATTTTTAAAAACAAATTCTGCCATCGGGCTTCTGCATATATTTCCGTGACATATAAATAAAATTTTTACCATAATCCAACTCCATTAACCTATCTTGCAAGTGTAAAATATTTTTCTTTGATGAATTCATTATACACTAAAAATAGTCCGAAAGCAATTGCTTTCGGACTATTTCTTAAATTTTAAATATTCCAAAGGCGTCAAGCACGGATGATAAAAGAATCAGGATAATGCAAATAGGCGCAAAATACTTTATAACTATTGTAAACAATCTTTTTCTTTTGAAATCGCCCGAAAGTTCAATCTCGTCTGCAATTGCCTGAGGCTTAATTACAAAACCCACAAACACACAGGTGAAGAAAGCAACAATCGGCATCAGCACACTGTTGCTGATAAAGTCAAAGAAATCAAGGAACTGCAGTCCCAAAATCTTGACATTGTCCCAGATTCCGTAGCCAAGCGAGGAAAGAAGGCCTAATGCCACAGAGTATACAAAAACGATAATACACGAAAGTGTTCTTTTTATTTTCAACTTGTCACAAATTATTGAAACGACCGTTTCCATTAGCGAAATTGATGATGTAAGTGCCGCAAACAGTACAAGCAGGAAAAATGCAATGCCAATGATAGTACCACCCGCCATAGTTTCAAATACCTTGGGAAGGGTAACAAACATCAGACTTGGACCCTTTCCAAGAGCTTCAGGTGTACCGCCTGAGAATACAAACACTGCAGGGATAATCATAAGTCCCGCCAAAAATGCAATACCTGTATCAAAAAGTTCAATCTGTGTAACAGAAGATTCCAGGTTAACATCTTTTTTCATATACGAGCCATATGTAATCATGATGCCCATAGACAGCGACATTGAGTAGAAAAGCTGACCCATAGCCGCAAGCACCGTCGTTGCCGAAAATTTACTGAAATCAGGCATTAAGTAGTATTTGATACCTTCTATCGCACCAGGCATACACACGGAGTATATTGCAATTGCGATTGACAAAACCACGAGGATAGGCATCATAACCTTGCTTACCTTTTCTATACCCTTTTCGACGCCACCCAAAACTATAAGTGCTGTAGCACCAATGAAAAGCATAAACCAAAAAATAGGTTCACCTGTCTGAGATATAAATCCGCCAAAGTATGAATCTTGTACTGTTTCTAAGGCTCCGCCGCTTACAAAAGCATAAAGATACTTTGTAACCCAACCACCGATAACAGAATAATACGGAAGTATAATTGCAGGAACGATTGCTGCAAGATATCCAATGAACGAATATTTTTTGTTAAGCGCTTTGAATGCCCCAACAGCACTGAGACCTGTTTTTCTGCCGAGTACAATCTCAGCTGTCATAAGTGCAAAACCAAATGTAATTGCAAGAAGAATATATACTAAAAGGAATATCCCGCCGCCATATTTTGCTGCAAGGTATGGGAATCTCCATATGTTACCCAGACCTACTGCAGAACCAGCCGCAGCAAGCACAAATCCAATCTTGCCAGTAAAACTACTTCTTTTTCCATTATTCATAATAGTAATCCTTTCATTTGTTAAACTTTAAGTATTGATAAAATTATATCCGTTAGCAGGACATATGTCAAGTAAGGATCAATTTATAATCTCATTGATAAGATACGCGCGGCAAGGTGAGCCTTCGAAACCTTTAAAATTAAGAGGTGCTGCATTTAGAAAATATTTTCCTTCTGAAACTTCAGAAAGCACAATTCCTTCCAATAGAACAATGTTTGCTCCAAGCAATAGCTGATGAACTCTCATTGGGGCATCCTTCGGTCCGACAGTCTGGCCTTCGTTTCCAAGTAGCTTTAGCCCTGCTTCTGCAAATACCTTTGCGGCTTCTTCGGTAACAGTTACATTTCCTGAAATCAGTAATCTTTCTCCTGCCCCGTTAGTCTTGGCTTTTTCAATGGCAATAGCTGCCTCACTGGCATTCATATCACCATCGTGATTTATGACATAGCAGTATCCTATTACACTTTCAAGGGAGATATCATCAATGTTTTTTCCATCTTTTATGAAATGGCTAGGGGCATCTATATGCGTGCCATTGTGAGCGCACATAAAAAATCCCGAAAGGTTATAACATTCACCCTGTTCCATGCTTATAAGTTTTTCTGCCTTCGGTGGTGGGTCTCCCGGATAAACATTGCAGGATAAAACCTCTTGTGATATATCTATAATTTTCACAAACATTCCCTCTCTTTTATTTTTAAAAGCTTAAGCCAATTATAACATATTAATTATGATTTTTCAATAAATTAGAAAAATTTGATAATAATTAAAAGGCACCCGAAAAGGGTGCCTTCAGCATTTACCGATTAACTGAAAATAACTCTTCAAGAGCAGCTTCTTTGATGTTTGAACCGATGACGCAAATTCTTCCTGTTACTTCAGCTGAGCCAAATCTCACATCAGCTTCCCCAGGAATGTAGTCAAAGTGAATCCACTTTCCGTCCTGAGATGGAACGATTCCTTTGGCTCTGAGAACCACACCAAACTTATCATCATTTTCAATTTCTTCAAGTACTTTTTTGATTTCGTCGTATGTGAATTTGTTTGCTGTTTCAATTCCCCAGCTTGTGAAAACTTCGTCAGCGTGATGGTGGTGATGTTCGTGTTCATGGTCATGTCCGCAACAGCAATGTTCGTCATGGTCATGATGATGTTCGTGTTCATGGTCGTGTCCGCAGCAGCAATGTTCGTCATGGTCATGATGATGTTCGTGTTCATGGTCGTGTCCGCAGCAGCAATGTTCGTCATGGTCATGATGATGTTCGTGTTCATGGTTATGTCCGCAACAGCAATGTTCGTCGTGGTCATGATGATGGTGGTGCCCGTGATGATGACCACATTCAGGACAAATTTCACCATCTTCCAGTTCTTTCAGCTCAGCTTTTAAAGAATCATTTCCTTCCATTGAGTCAAGAATTTTTCTGCCATCAATATCTTCCCAAGGAGTTGTTACAACAGTGGCTTCAGGATTTCTTTCGCGAATAATTTTGACACAATCCTGAATTTTATTTTCCTCCAGATTTGTTGTGTGACTGAGGACAATACAACCAGCGCTTTCAATCTGGTCATTATAGAACTCACCAAAGTTTTTCGTATACATTTTACACTTTTTGGCGTCTACAACAGCAGTAGCGCTGTTGAGAAAAACATCATCATTAATAACATCACGAACCGCCTCAATAACATCACTGAGCTTGCCTACCCCGGATGGTTCAATCAAAATTCTGTCGGGAGCAAAATCGGCAACGACTTTCTTGAGTGCCTCGCTAAAATCTCCAACAAGACTGCAACAAATACAACCTGAATTCATTTCGGTAATCTCTATTCCTGCATCTTTCAGGAAGCCACCGTCAATGCCTATTTCACCAAATTCATTTTCAATCAAAACAACCTTTTCGCCTTTATATGCCTCATCAAGGAGCTTTTTTATCAAGGTAGTCTTTCCTGCCCCTAAAAATCCTGAAAATATATCAATTTTTGTCATAACTTATACCTTCCTTTTTAGTATTACAGCTATGATTTTACCAAATTTCAAGGGGTTTGTCAAATTAATTATTCAGAACAATTATTCTGATTAAGCCACCGAGTTTCAAGCTTGTGTCTGCATAAATATTTGCCGTTTTTCCCAGGATTTCTTCAGTATTCATTGCAGAAATTCCCACATACCCGGAAGATGTTCTTTTTATTATCTGCACATCATCGCTAAGTTTATATACATCCTTTCCAAGCTTGATACGACTGAAATCAATGGCAGAAACAGACCTTCCCACATCAATAGCAACCAATTTTTTTATTGAAACAAGGCTGTTTCCGTTTATTTGTATAGCTACAGGTGTACCGGCACTTATATTATTATAAAAATTCGCAGAATATGTTTTGGTTTGACCTCCTGAGTAAACTTCATAGCTTCCGTTTGCATTGAAATTACTCACACTGCCACCCATACTTTTTAGAATTCCATAAGTGAACTGGTTGTTTGTCACGCCTTCAACTATAAGCAGTGAAATATCTTCAAAATCTCCGGATGTAACTGCATATAAAACCTGTTTTGATGTCAGATTGGTTGAATTTATTTCATCTAATCTTATTGTTTGAGCAGTTGCGGTGCCAGTGCGTGTATCAGGAGCATAGGTTCTTTCGATGATTACACAATCATTTGTCAGCCATTTGTCACCGATTTTTCTGTTGTTTTTGTCTATTTCGCCTGATACACTGCTATTGGTGTTTATTGTTGCGAATACGGCATTCCCATTCTCGTCGTAAGATAACTTTCCAATGTCACCTATTCTCTCGCTGTAATTACCTTCTGTTTTATATTTTGAAGTTTTCCCTTCCCCGTTTATGACAGTTATATATCTGTATAAAGCTCCTTTGTCCGAAATTTCTTCTGAAATTTCCGTGGAGAAGGAAAGTAAAATTCCGTAATTTGCTACGTTTGATGCATTCAAATCCACAACATCAACAATTTTGCCGTCCATACCCAACAAGGCAGTAACACTTGCCCCAATTTTGTAACTTCCGCTCTTTTCACCCAATTTGTATGCGGCAGATTGTGTTTCAAGCTCAAGGATATTACCTGAAATATCAACACTTGTCACATTGACCTTGTTGGGGAAAGCCTCGTTATAAATTCCCGAAATCTTATCGCTGTAAAGGTAAATTGTGTTGTTGTCCTCAAGATAGTAAGCCACATCATATATTTCTGCATCCTCCAGCTTTGCGGTGTTTCCATTTCGGATTACTTTTGCAGTGTCAATTGTTTCCCTTGAAACACCAACCGAATTCAACGCAGTATAAATATCGCTTCGAATTGCTACGCCCTCGGTGTAATCTGCATCACTAAATACCAAATATCTGACGCTGCCATTTTTGTCATAAACCAGAGATACTGCCGCTCCCTTATTTATATTATTTATTGCACTTCCAAAACTTAAAAGTGAACCATTGCTATATACAGATGTATTGTCAGAAATCCCAATACTTATGCTGCTTGTGCCGTTTGCAAAATATACTTCACCGCCAATAACACTGTCAACCGTTGTTGAAATACGTTTTGTTGAAGCTGTTTCGGTCAAATTAATTACCTCTCCATCTTCGTCGAGAACCAATTTCGCATTTGACATTGGTTTAATTTCAAGATTTGTATTTGCAAGAGTGTAGGTTCCCTTATCGGTTTTTATTTCATAAGAAGCAAGGCTTGAATCTTCTTTGTGGGTAGCAATAATTAGCAGCTCGTCGGTCATTGAAATATTCATCTTTGAAATCATTTTGTTTGAAGAGTTGTTCAAATTTGTCTGCAATGCCCGATTTATGATAACACAAAGTTCACCTCTTGTTATCGGCTTATTATCCACTACATCAATTCCGTCGGTTAATTTCAGACCCTTTGCTTTTATCATATAAGCATATGGCCAATTGTCACCAAGCTCAGATGTTGAATAATCCAATGTTCTCAAAACAACAGTCACTGCTTCGGCAAAGGTGATGTTCTTTTCAGGCTGAAATTTTCCGTCAGGATATCCTATTAGTATTTTGTTATTTGCAACCGTGTTGATATATCCCGTTGCCCAGTGATGAAGGGGAACATCATCAAATTTTTTATTACCTGCATTGCTGTATATCTGGTCTTCAAGTCCTGAAGCAATTGCAATTATTTTTGAAAATTCCGCACGTGTTATTTTTTCATTCGGTCTGAAATTCCCGTTGTAACCTGAAACTATTCCATAGGTTGACAATGCTTCAATTGCATCTGCATAATACATTTCTTCATTTACATCCGCATACTGTGAAGCCGAAACAGTCAATATGTTGAGCATCAATGTGAAGCTCAGAATTAATGTAATTAATCTTTTATTTTTTTTCATATTTTTCTCCTATAAATTTAATCTGCGTGAAGTGCTTCAATCGGGTTGAGCTTGGCTGCTTTATTTGCCGGTGCCCAACCGAAAAATATACCGATTGCAGCAGAAAAAGCAAATGCGCCAAACATTACAAACACATTTGGAAACGCATTCATGCCCATCACGTCACCCAGTATAATTGTGCCTATGATTGATAGAATTATGCCAACTACACCGCCCATACAGCTAACCAATGCGGATTCGATTAGAAATTGTGCAAGAATACTTGACCGTTTTGCGCCTATCGCCTTTCTTATACCGATTTCACGGGTTCTCTCCGTAACAGATACCAGCATTATATTCATAATGCCGATACCTCCAACCACAAGTGATATGCCTGCAATACCAGCAACAAGAAGCGACATCATACCTGTAATTTCGCCAATTGAATCCATCATGCTTGCAACACTGACAACGCTGTATTCATTTTCATCCCGGAACTTAGAATAAAGGAAGTTTTCTATCAAATCCGCAGCAGTCTCAACATTATCCGATGAAGAAGCCCATGCAGTATATGACCTGATTTTACCGGTTTTGAAAATCAGACGCCCTGATGAGTATGGAATAATAATCATATTATCTTCCGAACTTTCTTTCGAATCTGATATTTCTTTCAAAACCCCAATTACTGTGAAAATTTCATTGTTGATTTTTATTTCTTTATCGAGTGGGTCATCGAAACCAAAAAGTTCTTGTGCGTTGTAGCTTCCTATAACAGCTACCTTTCTCCGGCGCTCAACATCTATGTCATTAATAAATCTTCCGCCAGAAACCTCTCTGTTTTTTACTGTAAGATAATCAGGAGATGTTCCGGTGATTGACGAGGTCAGATTTGAAGACTTATATTTTATTCTGCCCATACCACTTAATGATGGAACAAGATATGAAATATGCTCCGAATTCTCTTGCTGAAATTCCCGCATTTCATCATATTCAACATATTTGGTGCTGTTTCTTCCTGTAAAGGAAACGGTAATGCTGTTTGCACCAAGGGATTCAATTGAATCTGTAATGCTTCCTGTAGCACCCTGGACAACGCTGACCAAAACAATGACTGCACAAACACCTATAATAATGCCAAGCATTGTAAGGAAGGTTCTCATTTTGCTTGCAGAAATGCTTTTTATTGCCATTTTAAATGCCTGCTTTAAATTCACAAAATCCCTCCTTAAACATTAACCTGTGACTTATCACCATCTATCAGTGAATCAAAAACAATTTCGCCATCCATTATTCGCACAATACGTTCTGCCTCGTGAGCAATTTTATTATCATGGGTAATAAGAATAACCGTTTTGCCCTCCTGATGCAATTCTTTAAGCATCGCCAGCACCTCTGCCCCTGTTTTTGAATCAAGAGCACCGGTAGGTTCATCTGCAAGAATTATTGGAGGACGGGCTGCCAACGCTCTTGCAATGGATGCTCTTTGCTGCTGACCGCCTGAAAGCTCGGTAGGCTTGTGAAAACGTCTGTCATAAAGTCCAACCCTTTCCAAGGCTGCTTTTGTCATTTCTTTACGTTTTTCCTGGGTCACACCGGCGTATATCAAGGGTAGCTCAACATTTTCTTCAACAGTCAGTTTTTGTAACAAATTATATTGCTGAAAAATGAAACCTATTTCCTTGTTACGTATGGCGGCTTGTTCGTCCTCTTTCAGGGTAGATGCCTCATGGCCATCAATGTAGTATTCTCCGGAGGTGGGTGTGTCAAGACAACCGATCATATTCATAAGCGTTGATTTTCCCGAGCCTGATGGTCCGATAATTGCAACAAACTCCCTTGGCTTTATCTTGAGATTTACTCCGTTTAATGCACGAACCTCATTGTCACCCATTTTATATATTTTGTACATATCTCTTATTTCGACAATGTACTCTGAACCGGAAGAAACTCCTTTTTCCACTTTAATCACTCTCCTATATCAAATGTTATATAACAGAAAATATAAGTTATCTTCCGCCGGGCATTCCGCCACCGGCAGGACTACCTCCTGTTCGGTTACCGCCGGGCATTCCGCCACCCATCATACGCATCATACCCATAAATCCATTTTGGGAACCTGCTGTGCTTGGAATATATATAATGGTATCACCTTCTGAAAGACCCGAAACAATTTCTATATTTGTGCCATCTGAAACGCCCACTTCAACCTGACGCACTTCATAACCCGCGGGAATGTTATTCATTCCGCCTCTCACAGGCATTCCTTCACCGTCGGCATTTCCACCTTCGGTACGCTGTGGCATATTACCTTTATCTGCTCCATCAGGCATCTGAGGCATTTCACCACCCTGGGGTCTCTTAGGCATATCAACTTTGCCCTTGTCATTATTATTGCTATTGTTTTTACCTGTGCCATCTGACTTCACAAGAACTGTTGCAGAGGTTCCGCGCACACTCATAAGAGCCTCTTCGGGAATGGTCAAGACATCATAGGCTTCATTGATGAGTATATTGGCATTCACATTCATACCGGAACGTAATTCACCTGGCTCATCTATCGTAAGCTCAACGGCATACGTTGTTACACCATCGCCGGATGATACACCTTCACTTGCAATTGTGGTAACACTTGCTTCAAATATTTCATCAGGAAATGCATCAGCATTAACAATAGCAATTTGTCCCAGATGTATATCCGAAATATCAAGTTCATCAACACTGATGGTAAATTTCATCTTACTCATATCGGCAACAACCATCATAACTGTCTGCGAATTGGTGCTGTCTATATTATCTCCGGCTTTACTGTTTTTGGTAATAATAGTACCTGAAATCGGTGCTGTAATATTATAGTTATCTAAAGTTTTCTGATTTGATTTTACATTCAGACTATTGCTTTTCTGCGTATTTACAAGCGAATTATTGGTAAGTCTTGCAATCAGCTGACCTTTGGTTACATAATCGCCATTTTTAAAGCCTACATATGAAACTGTTCCCGACACCTCAGCACGAATTTCATATACGCTTCCGCCGCCAATTGTTCCTGAACCTGACGAAGAAACATCACCTGAGTTTGTATGTACTGTTGCTGCAAATGTTGTATTTTCAGCCAGGGCTCCTGGATTTTTCAATTCTATTTCAACATTTCTCAAGATGCTGCTGTCTGAACCGGTTTCTGCATTTGCATAATACTTATGTGTAACTCTTCCGGGTAATGATGTCATATATAGTGCGCTGGTAATCGTTACACTGTCGCCAACAGAAATTCTATCAAAATCATTCATCGAAAATGGGATATCCACTGAAAGCTTATCCGTATTAACAATATTACCTATCAACCCGTTGCCCACATTGTTACCCACCTCAAGAGAGAAGTCCGAAAGTCTGCCGCTTGCAGGTGCATAAATACTCAGTTTTGAAACATTGTCATTAGCTTCATCCAAAGACATCTGAGCCTTTTCCATTGAAAGCTGAGCATCTTCGTCATCTATCTGATAAAGAGTGTCACCCTCGTTGACATAGTCGCCTTCTTCAAAGGGCGAAGATATAATTTCACCTCTTACCAGGGAAGTTATTTCATATCTTTCAAGTGGTTCCACAATTCCGCTTTGTTCTATTGTTTCAAGCACATTACCAATTTTCGCCTGAACTTCGACATAGTTATTTTCGGTTTTATCCTTTTTGTTCCCAATGCCAAGTACCATAGTAAATAATATGGCTATAATCAAGACAGCAGCAATAATTACTACTTTCTTCTTGGTGAGATGCTTGAATAAATTTCTTTCGTTTTTCATATCTGTAAATTTGCTTTTAACAAAAGCCCTTATATTCATTTTTACCTCCCTGAACGTATATTTATTTTCTACACATTTACAATAATACTACTATTTTGTGAACACAATATGAACTTTTTTATAATATTTTCTATATTTTTCATAAATGTAAAAATATTGAGCAACAAAAAAAGCGGCTTAAGCCGCTTTGGCTCTTTCTCATTTTTCTGAAGCGAGTAATTTTTCAAATATTTCCGCTGCATCCTCTACAAGCTCGGCACAAGGCCTTTTTTGGTAGTACATTTCGGTCCTTTTTTCGGGAATATGTGATTCTTTCTTTTCTCCAACATTGAGCAGTTCCCTGCATATTATTGAGCCGTTTTTTTCTTTGAATTCTTCAGCAAGCTGTTGAATCAATGCATAATGTCTGGCCTTCTCTTCTGAATCATCAGGAGATGTGTAGCCATATTTAAGGCCAACTGCGAGAAAAAGCCCGCTAACAGCACCGCAAACCTCCCGAAGTCTTCCCATTCCGCCGCCAAACGAAGATGCCATTCTCATCGCACTTTCAAAATCCAGATTCAAATCATCACAAAATGCCCCAAGCACAGCCTGGCTGCAATTATATCCTTCTTTAAATAATTCTTTTGCTCTTTTTGCTTTTGTACACAAACCAATCACCTCGTTTGATTTAGTATATCATTTCCAAAAATCTGTGTCAACATAGATTTAGTATTGATTTTGTTTTATTTTTGCTATATAATACTTTGTATGAGGTGATAAAATGTTTTTCAAAAAGAAAAGAAAGTTTTATTCAATGACTGTTCCTGAGGTTTCTCAGGTTTGTGCAACCTGTAAATATGCAGAGCCTCTTCATGCGACTGATAAATTGTTTTGCTCGAAAAATGGTCCTGTTGCAGAAAACTATTATTGCAAAAAATATTCATATAACCGCCTGATGAAAAGAAACAGACCCAAACGGCAATTTGGCACAGATAAATTTTGCGCTGATGATTTCAATATAGATTAAAAGCCATCCTCTTTCGAAGATGGCTTTTTGTTTTTACACAGCATTTTTTCTCCTATACTTCTCTCTTGTTGCCATTCCGCCTCTTATGTGGCGTTCCTGCTTGTTTTCCATAAGAATCTGGTGCGTTTGTTCTGCCAAACTATTATTTATTCTTCCTAATCTTTCCGTGATATCCTTATGAACTGTGGACTTACTGATTCCGAATTTTTTTGCTGCTTCTCTGACTGTGCATTTTGTATCTATTATGTAATTTGCGATAACTAATGTTCGCTCTTCTATCGTTTGATAAGGCATCCAATCACTCCCATATATTGTTCTTACTACTTTCAATATATGAGAGCAGATTGGATTTTAGTATTGTTATTTAAAAACTCATTTCTTAATCTTTTATGAATGACATAAATCTTTTATTTCGCGTCAAAACGAAAAGAACCGCTGTTGTTATTATCATTTCCGGTATCATGTATGTTCCGTTATAAATAAGTGAATACGAAAATACACTTTGACCTTCTTCGGCATAAACGCCCCAGATGAGAATACCAGAAATAATGTGGCATATATATCTTATGAATGTCACAACAAGTCCTGATAAGGGTATTGTGAGAGGCTTGTCCTTTTTGTAGAAAAGGTCAGCCAACCCAAACACACCAAATGCAACTATGTAGTCAAGAAAGACAACCAAAGCAAAGTTCAAAAGATTTGGTGTTGGTGGCGGATAAAACCCCGTTAACATTTGAATAACGGAATAAGTCAACGACGTCAGAAGCCCCCATTTCGCGCCATAAATCAGGGACACCAAAATTATTGGTACGGCGCTGGCGAGTGTGACGCTTCCACCTTGAAGCCAGGGCGCTGGAATCAGCTTTGAAACAGCTGCAAGCACCACTGCGGTGGCAATCATAAGTGAACAGGTAGCAAGTTTTTTTGTTTTTTTCATTGTGAAATCACAACCTTTCTGAAAATTTAAGGAGCTTCCAAAGCAAAAAAACAGGGTTATGCGCAAAAAGAGCATAACCCGAAAAAAGCATCGTATTTTCCCTACGTTGGCATTACCCAAATCAGGTTATACGGGTTAAGGCGAAATCCACGCCTACTCTCAGCTCGCTTTCAGCAAGCTCCCCTCTTACATTGGCAGTATATCACAAGAAAGATTATGTGTCAAGTATGAATTTGTCAAACATCTGCATTTTTTGTTGCCGGATTATCAATAAGTTTTCCATTTTCCTCAAATCTTGAACCGTGACACGGACAATCCCATGAATGTTCAGCCTTATTCCATTTCAATGCACAGCCGAGATGTGGGCAGCGTTTTGTTGTTGGAAATACAAAATTTGATAGAGTTTCCATTCCATTCAAAAACAGTTGTGGTTTCAAAATGCTCCTTGATGGTGAAAAAACATCTGAAAAATCATTTTCCTTTTCCTGTACCAAATCACATAAAAGCTGTGCCGCAACCATTGAAGTTGTCATTCCCCATTTGTTGAAACCGGTTGCAACATATAAGTCAGGTGTCTTTGCTGAATATTGTCCTATATACGGAATTGAGTCAAGGCTCATGCAATCCTGAGTCGCCCATTGATTTAGAACTCTACTATGAAAATAGTAATTTTTTCTAAATTTTTCAAGTTCATTCCAAGTGCCACCGGGCTTTCCCGTTCTGTGACCACCACCGCCCAGAAGCAAAATGTTTCCATAATTTCGAAAAGACAGACCTTTATTGTCCTCGTCAACATACATTCCATCCAAAGTTTCTGCATCTTCGAGAGCGAGTACATATGACCTGTGCTGATACAGTTTTAGAAAATAACTGCCATGCTTGTTCAAAAAAGGAAAATGGGTTGCAACAATGACTTTTTTTGCAATTATCCTGCTGGAATCACAAACAACCTGATTTCCCTCGATTTTTTTTACAAAAGTATCTTCATAAATATTGAGTCCTTTTGCGACTTCGGCAATAAATTTAAGTGGATTGAACTGTGCCTGATTGTCAACGCAAACTGCACCTGCAACATTAAACGGAAGTTTTGTTTCAGAAGCAAATTTCGCAGAATAGCCCAAAGAATTCAGAGCATTGACCTCTCTTTCAATCGTATCTCTTTCTGTAATTGAGTATGTGTATGCAGGTTTTGTTTCAAAATCGCAATCAATATTTTTGGAAAATTCCACGTATTTTTTTAGTGCCGATGCATTTGCACTCAAATACTTTTCAGCAGCTTCCTTTCCATATTGCTGAATGATTTTATCATATATTAAGCCGTGTAACAAAGTTATTTTTGCTGTTGTGTTTTTTGTTATTCCGGAAGCTAGTTGGTTTCCTTCAACAAGCATATAATCAACTCCGCTTTGCTCCAAAAAGTAAGCACACAAGACGCCACAAATACCGCCTCCGATAATTAACACATCTGTTTTTTTGTCACCTTCCAGTTTTTCAAATGATGGAAGCTTTATATTTTCTGACCATATTGAACTTGTCATAGTCTATCCCTCCAAAAAATAATAATATTATCTTTTCCCAAAAGACATAAAAAAATCAGAAAGCATTAAGCTTTCTGATTTTGATTTGTTAAATTTAGTTTTGTTCACGGAATTTAATTGTTCCCGTTTTCCAATCCATTTCATCGATGATGGCAAGAGATTCGATCTGATAACCAAGATTGCGAATTATTCTGCCGCCTGATTGAAAACCTTTTTCAACAGCAATTCCAATTCCCTCAACGCTGCCGCCTGCGGCTTGCACAATTTGAATCAGCCCCTGAAGTGCACAGCCGTTGGCAAGAAAATCATCAATAATCAAAACGCGGTCATTTTCGTTCAGGAATTTTTTCGAAACTATAACCTTGTTTCTGCATTTGTGGGTGAAGGATTCAACTTCCGCCTCATACATCTCGCCTTCAAGATTTATGCTCTTGGATTTTTTCGCAAAAACCACAGGGACTTTGAAAAACTGAGCCGCAATGCAGGCAATACCAATTCCCGACGCCTCTATTGTAAGAATTTTATTTATGTCTTTTCCTTCAAATCTGCGTTTGAATTCCTTTCCCATTTCACAAAATAAATCAATATCCATCTGGTGATTCAGAAAACTATCAACTTTAAGAACATTTCCTTCTTTGACTATTCCATCCTTCAAAATTCGTTCTTCCAAACAATTCATACGAGACATCTCCTTTGTGTATTGCTAATAAGTATAACATAAAATTCTGATTATTACAACAAATTTTTATAAATTACACTATTTTTTGCAAATAAAAAAGCATCGGCTCAAATGAGCCGATGCCAAGATAACTAATATTAGCCTTCGTAAACGAGATTGTTTGCAATCATTTCGTCAACGTTTGTTGCATCCCACCAAGCACCAGAAATTGCTACATCAACTGTAACTTCTTTGCCTTCAAGTGAGAAAATTGCCTGTTCAACAGCCTGATAACCGATCTGGAATGAATCCTGAGCAACAGAACCAACGAGCTTTGGACCGGTTGTCTTCTTCATCCATTCGATCTGCTTTGTACCTGCATCGTAGCCGGCAAACTTGATAGCATCATACTTTGTTCCTGCTGCAGCAATTGCATCATAAACCTGCTTAACAACACCTTCGTTTGTCATAAAGATTGCATCTGCACCTTTTTCTGCAAGAGCTTCAAGAGCTGCCTTGTATGCATTGTCGGCATCGCCGGGCTTAACTTCTTTTGCGATTTCATACTTGCCCTTTGTTGCTGCATCTGCGTCAGCCAATTCAATGAACTTGTCAACAAAGCCTGCAGCTCTGTCGATACCTGTCTGTGTTTCGTCATGCTGAATAACACCTACAAGATACTTGTCACTTGCTGCTGCAATGTCTTCTTTGATAGCTGCGAAGAAGTTCTCAGCAACGATGTTTGACGCAAGGTAGTTGCTTGTTGCAACTGATGATACTATAGGATTCTTGCCTGCAGCATCAAGTGCTTCAATATCTTTTGCCCAGATACCACTGTCAAACTGAACAACGGGAATGTTTGTGTCCTTAGCCTGTGTGAGCATGTCTACAAAACCTTCACCGATTGTTCCCAAAACGATTGCAGATGCATTGTTTGAAAGTGCAGTCTGAACCATTTCCTTCTGTGAAGGAAGGTCTTTTGCTGATTCACTTGCAGGACCTCTGAATGTGATATCATAACCATATTTTTCGCCTGCAGCTTCAGCACCTGCTTTAACTGATTGCCAGAATGCATGAGATTCACCCTTTGCAACTACT
>JAZRNM010000034.1:0-4694 GCA_045648205.1 Clostridia bacterium | reverse complement strand
TCTCCAACCATGTCAACTCGGATAACTGTTCTGTGTGCAATGATTCAAACGTGTCTACTGCTATTGTAAACATCTGCATAACGGTGTCTCGCATTTTTGTGATTCCACTGAGTGCATGTTCTGAGAATGAAATATTTCTGTTTATCATTTCGATACCAATTTCGTTGAAGTTCTCAGCGTGGTCACCAATACGTTCAAGGTCGTTGAGAACATGGAAATACGAACCAATAATTTTTTCATCACTTCCCTCAACTACAGCGGATAACTTAATCAAAAATCCCGTTAACGCACTATTCGTAAAGTCAATGATTTTTTCATTTTCACAAATCAAGTCGTTATATTCTGCATTACCTGTTTCCATTGCTACGAAGCTCAGACGAGTATTTTCTTCTGCCAAAGAAATCATATAATCAATTTCCTTTTTAACCTGCATAAGTGCAACGGGGGGAGTAGAAAGAAGTCGTTCATCAACATATTTTAGTGTTAATGCATCAGTTTCATCTTTTTTATCCTTAATAACTCTGCAGGAATAATCAACAAGCTGTTTAACAAACGGAAGTAATACACAAGTAGTAGTTACATTGAATATAACATGGAAAAGAGAAACTCTCATTTGAAGAGACATTGGATCATCGCCAGGAAATACAGATACCAAAAATCTTACGATCGGTTCTCTGAACAACCAGATGATAGCAGTAAAACATATTGTTCCTGTTACGTTAAATGTAAAATGTATAAGTGCAACTCTTTTGGAGTTAGCATTTGCGCCAACAGATGCAAGCAGTGCTGTTACACATGTACCAATGTTCGCACCAAGAATAATAAATAATGCGAGGTCAAGCGGAAGCACTCCTGCGCCAACCATTGTAATAACAACACCAGTAGCGGCGGAAGAACTCTGTATGAGTGCAGTAAAGATAACACCAACCAAAATAAAGAGAAGAGGGAAATCTATCATTTTGAATATTTCAGTGAACATACTCTCAACGAGAGGATTTCCAAATGCCTGTTCACTGCTCATAATATTCAGACCAACAAATATTAATCCCAACCCTGAGCAAAGGCTGCCTGCAATCTTAACTTTTTCCTTTTTAGCAAACCCCATCATCACGCCTGCAAAAGCAAGAATATACATCGCCATATCAAAATAGTCATTTTTAAGAGCAACCAGAATACCCGTAATAGTTGTTCCGATATTTGCTCCCATAATAATAGGTGTTGCCTGCATAAGAGTCATAACTCCTGCATTAACAAGACCTATAACCATAACTGAAGTCGCTGATGAACTTTGAATAATTGCCGTTACACCGGCACCGATTCCAACACCGGAAAACCTGTTATTGCTGATTTTTTCAAGCAATCGTTTCATTCCCACGCCGGCACTTTGTTCCAAAGCGTCACCCATAAAGTTCATTCCAACCATAAACACACCAACGCCGGCCAAAAGCCAGATAAGGCTCTGTATCAATTGCATAATTTCTTGTGATGATGACATGTCCGTACTCCTTTTGTGTAAATTTCTTTTATCATACAGCATTATATAGTATTTATGTGCTTTTTTCAATATAATATTAAAAAATTTCTATATCAATAAAGAAACGACATTCCGAAGAATGTCGTTTCTTGGTGATCCATCCGCGATTCGAACGCGGGACACCTTGATTAAAAGTCAAGTGCTCTGCCAACTGAGCTAATGGACCATATTTACTCTTAAAAAAATTGGCTGGGCTGGCAGGACTCGAACCTACGAAATGCCAGAGTCAAAGTCTGGTGCCTTACCGACTTGGCTACAGCCCAATATCTAACTTGGGTTAACTTTGTCCGATGCCAACTGAGGTTTGCTTAAATTAATTAAATGGTGGGGTGGATAGTCGGAGTCGAACCGACGACCTCTAGAGCCACAATCTAGCGCTCTAACCAACTGAGCTATACCCACCACATAAAAAAAGCAAGTGGCGCGCCTGAAGAGACTCGAACTCCTGACCCACTGCTTAGAAGGCAGTTGCTCTATCCAGCTGAGCTACAGGCGCAAATCTTGCTGGAGCGGGTGATGGGAATCGAACCCACGCAATCAGCTTGGAAGGCTGAGATTCTACCATTGAACTACACCCGCATATATAACTTGCCGCGCCACCACCGACCGACTAAGTTATTATAGCAGTAAGTTTTAGATTTGTCAATAGGTTTTTAGAAAAAATTTTGACTATTTTCTAAATTTTGCTTAGTTTTTGAATTGTTCAAGAAAATTATACTTTCAGGAGTAAAAAACCGACCCCAAATGAGTCGGTTTTGTTTCTTTATTTTATTGATATTGTGATTTCTCCGTTGTTTTCGTCTACGATAACCTCATCGCCCTGGGTTATTTCACCGCCGATAAACATTTGAGCAAGTGCGTCTTCAACTTTGCGCTCAATATATCTTCGCATAGGTCTTGCTCCATATTGGCTGCTGTATCCGTCTTTGCAAATCAGGGCCTTTGCTTTTTCTGTTACAGAAAGAGAAATTCCTTTTTCACTGAGCCCTTTTGCAAGTTCACTGAGCATCAATTCGGATATTTCAAGGAGCTCATCTGTGGTCAGCTCGTCAAAAACAATAATTTCATCAATTCTGTTGAGAAATTCAGGTCTGAAAATTTGTTTCAGTGCTTTTTCGGCTTTAAGCCTGTTTGATGCGTTGTTGGTGGCACCAAAGCCTGCAACCCCACCAAAGCTGTCACTGCCGGCATTTGATGTCATAACAATTATAGTATCTTCAAACGAAACTGTTTTTCCGTGGCTGTCGGTTATTCTGCCATCATCCAGAATCTGGAGGAGGATGTTGAACACATCAGGATGTGCCTTTTCTATTTCGTCAAACAAAATTACGGAATATGGATGTCTCCTGATTTTTTCTGTCAATTGACCTGCGTCGTCATAACCCACGTATCCCGGAGGCGAGCCAACCAACCTTGAAGCTGTGTGCTTTTCCATAAATTCAGACATATCAAAGCGGATTAAAGCGTCCTCAGTGTCAAAAACTTCTTTTGCAATTTGTTTTACGAGTTCGGTTTTACCTACGCCTGTTGGACCCACAAAGATAAATGAGGCAGGACGGCGTTTTAGGCTGAAGCCTGCACGTTTGCGGCGTATTCCTCTTGCAACGGCGGAAACTGCTTCATTTTGACCAATGAGATTTTTGTGAAGACGTTCTTCAAGATTAATCAGCTGATTGGTTTCAAATTCGGTTATATTTTTGACTGGGATTTTGGTCCAACCTTCAATTACTGCTGCCAAATCGTCAGGTGTCAGATATACGTCGGTTAATGATTTTTCAAGGGCTTCAATTTCTGAATTAAGTTTGCACTCGAAACTTTTTAATTTTGCAATTTTTTCGTAGTTTGCGGTTTTATCTTCATCGTCAGATGTGTTTTCTGATTCAATCTCTGCTTGTTCGGACTTGACTTTTTCAAGCTGATTCTTTAACTTGGTAAGCTCAGCCAAAAGCGTGTTGTCAAGATTTGCTTTTGATGCAGCTTCATCAATAACATCAATTGCTTTGTCAGGGAGAAATCTGTCGGTTATATATCTCTTTGAAAGAATAGTTGCAGTGCGAATGATTTCATCCGTAATCTTAACCTTGTGATAATCCTCATAATATCCTTTGATACCCTTGAGCATTTCTATGGTTTCTTCCACGGATGGCTCTTCCACGATAACAGATTGAAAACGTCTTTCGAGCGCACTGTCTTTTTCAATATGCTTTCTGTATTCTTCCAAAGTGGTTGCACCGATAATCTGAATTTCGCCTCTTGAAAGTGCGGGTTTAAGGATGTTTCCTGCGTTCATTGCACCCTCGGCATCGCCTGCCTTTGTCAGAACGTGAACTTCGTCAATAACCAAAATAATATTGCCCAAAGCCTTGACTTCTGTGATAAGGCTTTTGAGCCTGGATTCAAATTGACCTCGGAATTGTGTTCCGGCAACCATTGCAGCCATATCAAGGAGATAAATTTCGGAATTGAGCAGTTTGGCAGGAACTGTGCCCTGAGCAATCCGAAGAGCCAAACCCTCTGCAATAGCGGTTTTGCCGACACCGGGTTCTCCAATCAGAACTGGATTATTTTTTGTGCGACGGTTCAAAATCTGTGTCACACGATTCATTTCAACTTCTCTGCCCACAACAAGGTCAATTTCGCCACGTCTTGCCTTTGCGGTGAGATTTGTGCCATACATATCAAGAAATTTGCGTTTTTTGTTTTTTTCCTTTTTAGAATCTTTGGCTTTGGTGCTGTTTGCAGAATCAGCCCCTTTTGCTTCACCAAACATATTTGAAAGGAAGGAGAGAGGCGATTTTTTCATTGAACCGCCATCTTCGCTGTCGTCAAAGTCACCATTATCCATAAAGCCCTCAGGAAACATCTGTGATGGGTCAAACCCTTCACCGTCTGCCATGCCTTCAAACATCTGGCTCATACCTTCAAGTTCTTCAGGGCTTATTCCCATATTGTTGAGCATATCATTGAGTGCTCCGATATTCAAATCCTTTGCACAGGAAAGACAGTATCCTTCATTGACCTGCTTGCCGTTTTGTTCCATTCGGGTTACGAAAACGACAGCTATGTTTTTTTTGCACTTTACGCAGAGCATAATAAACCTCCGTTATATATAAAACTTCTGTTGTAATCTCAAATATAGAAAACAGTATATCACAGAAAA
>JAZRNM010000033.1:0-8299 GCA_045648205.1 Clostridia bacterium | reverse complement strand
ATGTGTCAACAGACTTTCCACCGTCAACCGCTGTGATACTTGAACCATTGCCCATATGGCAAGTAATCAGTTTAAGGTCTTCAGGCTTCTTTCCAAGCATTTTTGCAGCTTCCTGAGAAACATACTTGTGTGATGTGCCGTGGAAACCATATTTTCTGATTCTGTGTTTTTCATAAAGCTCGTATGGAATACCATACATAAACGCTTCCTTGCTCATTGTCTGATGGAAAGCTGTATCAAAAACGCCAATCTGCGGAACACCGGGCATAGCTTCTTCACAAGCCAGAATTCCGATGAGGTTTGCAGGGTTGTGAAGGGGAGCAAGGGGAACACAATCCTCAAGTGCTTTCTTCACGTCAGCATTGATAACAACCGAACCGCTGAACACTTCTCCACCGTGAACAACTCTGTGTCCCACAGCAGAAATTTCGCTCATATCTGAAATAACACCATAGTTTGCATCAGTAAGAGCATCAAGTACCATCTTTATTGCATCAGAGTGGTCCTTCATATTCTTTTCAATAACCTGTTTTTCTCCACCGTCAGGAGTGTGGTTCAGTTTTGAACCATCAATTCCGATTCTTTCGCAAAGACCTTTTGCAAGAACCTTTTCTGTGTCCATATCAATAAGCTGATACTTAAGAGATGAACTTCCTGCGTTTATAACCAAAATTTTCATTTCAAGTTTCCTTCTTTCTTAATTTTATATTATAAAGAATACACTTTGTTATTTCTGTGCCTGAACGCAAGTGATTGCAACAACGCCCACAATGTCATCAGCACTGCAACCACGTGATAAGTCATTGATTGGCATTGCAATTCCCTGAGTAACAGGACCATATGCCTCCGCCTTTGCAAGACGCTGAACAAGTTTGTAGCCGATGTTTCCGGCATCAAGGTCAGGGAACACAAGAACATTTGCGTGACCTGCAACCGGGCTGCCGGGAGCCTTTGACTCACCAACTGACGGAACAATAGCCGCATCAAGCTGAAGCTCACCGTCAACCTTGAGGTCAGGGTTCTGCTCTTTGCAGATTCTTGTTGCTTCAACAACCTTTGTCACGTCATCGTGCTTTGCACTGCCCATTGTTGAGTGTGAAAGCATTGCAACAACAGCCTCCTCCTGAACAAGGAGTTCAAAAGATTCTGCTGAACAAGCCGCAATTGCTGCAAGCTCTTCCGGGTCAGGATTCTGAACAAGACCGCTGTCTGCGAAAATGAATGTTCCGTCTGCACCAAATTCGCAATCGGGAACAACCATCAGGAAGAATGCCGAAACCAGTTTGGTTCCAGGCTTGGTCTTTATAATCTGAAGGCTTGGACGAAGTGTGTTTGCTGTTGAGTGGCAAGCGCCCGAAACAACACCGTCAGCATCTCCAGCCTTCACCATAAGGCACGCATAATACATATAATCACCAAGAGCAATTTCCTTTGCTTCTTCATAAGTAAGTCCCTTTGACTTTCTGAGTTCAACAAAAAGATTGAGATATTCTTCGGTTTTCTCATATGTAAACGGGTCAATTATTGTCGCACCTGATATATCATAGCCCTTGCTGTATTTTTCAACTTCTTCGGGAGTGCCGACAATAATTATATCTGCAAAACCTTCCTTCAAAATTTTTTCGGTTGCCTCATAAATTCTGGCATCCATAGACTCAGGCAGAACAATTGTTTTTTTATCGTTTTTCGCTCTGCTCTTTATTGTGTCCAAAAACTTACTCATATTACGCCTCCGTATATATTAAATTAAAAATATCCGCCTATTATTATATAACAAATTTTTCAGATATGCAAGATTAAAACAAAAATTTTTGCTTTTTTACAAAAAAGACTTTTTAAAAGAACAATTTTAGTGTATAATTTATTCATAACACATCACAAAGGAGTGAAATTATGAAGGTTGCCGCAATAATCAGTGAATATAACCCGTTCCACTCAGGTCATAAATATCATATTGAGCGCACAAAGGAATTATGTGGTGCAGACTATGTTGTTGCAATAACGAGCGGTAACTTTGTCCAAAGAGGAGATGTGGCACTGTTCCCAAAGGAAATTCGTGCAAAGGCGGCAATCGCATCAGGTGTTGACCTGGTTGTTGAACTCCCGACAATTTTCGCAATGCAATCGGCAGAGTTTTTTGCAAAAAATGCAGTAGCAATTGCAAACTCTCTTGGAATTGCGGACTTTCTCTCTTTTGGCGCAGAATGTGATGACATCACAAAGATAATTGATATTTCAAAACTTCTCTCCAATGAACCATCGGAGTTTTCTGATATTCTGAAAAGGGAAATGAACAGCGGATGCACCTATCCCGTCGCAGTCACAAATGCAGTCAGGGAACTTCTTGGCGATGAATACGCTGAAATAATATCCTCACCAAACAATGTTCTCGGCATCGAATATAGCAAAGCTCTCCTTTCCGAAAAGAGCAGCATAACCCCCATTGCGGTGAAACGGATTGGTTCTGCCCACGATTCAGACATTGCAAATGATGAATTCGCATCAGCATCTCTTGTTCGCAAGCTGATTCTGAACGGCAAATCCGAGGAGGGACTGTCTTTCACCCCCGGCGAGTGCAAAAGCATTTTCGAAAACGCACAGCCTCATTCAATAGATATTATGGAAAAATCCATTCTTGCAGAACTGATAAAAATTCCGGCAGACACACTTTCTGACATTTCAGACGTTTCCGAAGGGTTGGAAAACAGAATAAAGTCCGCCGCAAATGAAGCATCCTCCCTTGACGAACTCGTTTCCGTCGTAAAAACCAAGCGCTACACCCAAAGCAGATTAAGACGAATCGTTCTCTCTGCATATCTCGGCATAACCAACAACGACAGAAAATTATCTGTTCCCTATATAAAAATTCTCGACCACAACGAACGGGGTCAGGAACTTATTTCAAAAATGAAAAAGACCTCAACCCTCCCAATCGCACGAAATACGTCACAGATTAACAAGTTGGGCGATGAATTTATAAAAACAATCTGGGAGAGAGAAAGAACTTTTGACAGAATATATGAAATGTTTGAAATATAACTATTTTAGATGAAAAACAGACTTGCAGAAAACACTTGTCCGTATTAACTCGTTTTCTGTAAGCCTGTTTTTTTATTTAACCGTTTTTTATTGTTTGTTCAACTTCTTTTGCTTGCTGTATCCAATGAAACCTAAAACCAAAATCGGAACACCAAACATAAAATATGCAAGGAAGAAAAGTGTACCTAACGCATATAATATTGCACCAACCAGTGCAGACCAGCTTGCTTTAATAAAATATCCAATCCATCCGAATACTGCACCTATTAAAAACATAAACATGTGGGGCATTACCAAAGCAGTCGCAATTGCACCACCAACCGCCTCGGCTCCGCTTGAAGAAAGAACACTTCCTCCAAAATATGTAACCAAATATACAACATATAATGTTGCAATAATATTAGACACTAATAAAACTTTACTTCTCATATTATAATTCCTCCTCAAATTTACTATTTGTCAAGTGAAAATGTTTTTGTAATAATGCTTTCATCAAAACTGAAAAGTTGGCCTACTTCAACTTCAATATCACTTGTTGTGTCATTTAGTTCATAAGCAACTTCAATATCCAATGACGCACCTTTTTTTATTTCCTTTGTTTGATTATCCGATGAGTAGTTTGCCGAATCCGCCAGCACATACGCTTCGTTTAACCCCACGCCGTTTTGATATGCACTATCCTCAAATGCAAACATAAATGATGCAGCATCATCTGCATTATTTGTAAAGTTATACATAACAATAGCAACATCCTTGCCTTCATAATCCTTGGCCAATCTACAGCTCTTGATTTCAAGCAGATAATCACCCAAGGTGTTCTCTGTTTCGCTTGAATCATCTACTGCCACCGAGCTCTCGCCCTGATTGCTTGTTTTTTCTTCTCCGCTGCCGAGTGCAAAAACAGAAAAGATACCTATCAGCAGGCACACAGCAAGCAATCTAACTAATCTTTTTCTCATTTTTTACTTTCCCCCTATTGAAATTGAATTTATGGCAACAACAATCATTCCGCCAATAAGGTAAAATAAACAGTCAACTATATCACCGGTCCCGCTAACAACACCAAAAAACTGTAAGCCTTCATAAGCCACGCCAAAAATACTGGTTAACAAAGCACATAGCAATGAGCCCCTTAGTCGAGGAACAAATATTGCATGCAAAAAGCATGCAAAGCTGAATGCCCACAAAAAATCGGCAAAATAGAACTCAACAAAACTGTTATTAATCACCCAGGATTTATCATCAAAAGAATACCGCTCAGAAAATAGGCTAATAATAAATCTTGCCACATAAGTATTTGGTCTGAATAACAGATATGTAAAAAGTCCCGCAAGTAGTGATATGCCTCCCAAAATACAATACCTGATAGAAATTTTATTGAATACCATGTGTATATTATAGTCACAATTATGACTATTGTCAATATTATAATTACATTTTATGCTTATTTTATAACTTTTTATAAAGGATAGTGGATTTTTTTGATTAGCTATGATCCCTTTTGGAAAACCTTAAAACGATTAAATATTTCAACCTATGCTTTAATCACAAAACATAATATAAGCAGTGCTACCATAGACAGAATGAAAAAGGGAAATGGTATCAGCACAATGAAAATTGATGATTTTTGCCGCATTTTGGATTGTTCCGTGAATGAAATTATAGAATACAAAAAAGATTAAAACAAAAAAAGCTCGTGCAATTGCACGAGCCTTTTAAATTTCTATTTGTTGCCTTTTATCTTGTCCCAATATTCCTTTGCTGCCTGTTCATTCTTGTTGTTTCCGTATTCATAATACTTTTTATTTTTTATTCTGTCGGGCAGATATTGTTGTTCAACGTAATGGTTAGGATAATCGTGTGGGTACAGATAGTTCTGTCCCTTTTTTACATCTCCCTCACCATCATAATGTTTGTTCTGAAGCTGCCTTGGGATTTCTCCCGTATCCATTGACTCAATGTCCGAAAGTGCCGAACCGAGAGCCATATATGCAGAATTTGATTTTGGTGCAGTTGCAAGCAAGATTGCAGCATCTGCAAGAGGGATTCTCCCTTCTGGAAGTCCAAGCATCAACGCGCTGTCAACACAAGCCTTGACAACGGGAATTGCCATTGGATATGCAAGACCAACATCCTCTGCCGCAATAACCATAAGCCGACGACAAGCGGTCTGTAAGTCCTCTGCTGCAATCAGCCTTGCGAGATAGTGAATCGCGGCATCCGGGTCAGAGCCCCGGATTGATTTTTGAAGAGCACTCATGACGTCATACTGACTGTCTCCTGACTTGTCATATCTGAACGCCTTCTTTTGAGTGCATTGCTCTGCAGCAGACATTGTTATGCAAATGTTGCCATCTTCATCAGGCTGAGAATAAATCACTGCCAGTTCCAGAGAGTTGAGTGCCTTTCTCACGTCACCATTTGCCATTTCTGCAATATGCAAAAGTGCATCATCCTCTGCAGAAATCTCACCAAACTCACTCGATAGCTCATCAAGCGCCCGTTTTAATGCCTTCACAACATCCTGTGCTGAAATCGGTTTGAACTCAAAAACCACACTACGGCTCAAAACCGCATTATAAACATAAAAATATGGGTTTTCTGTTGTGCTTGCAATCAGGGTTATCTTTCCATTTTCAATATATTCAAGGAGCGATTGCTGCTGCTTTTTGTTGAAGTTCTGAATCTCGTCAAGATATAGTAAAATTCCATTCTGTCCCGAAAGCGTTTCTGTCTGGGCGCACACATCCCTCACATCCGAAACTGATGCCGTTGTGGCATTCAGCTTGAAAAGAGTTTTGTTGCAAGCTTTCGCAAGGATGTTGGCAACCGTTGTCTTGCCCACACCCGAAGGACCATAAAAAATCATATTGGGAATCTTACCCATTTTTGCAACCTCTGACAAAACCTTGCCGTCACCGATTATATGACCTTGACCGACAACCTCATCAAGGGATGTGGGTCTGAGTCTGTCTGCAAGCGGCTTATTCATAGAGCGGATACTTTTTGCAGAGTGCATCAACACGCATCTTTGCTTCATCCTTGTTTGCTTCGAAGTCACAGATTACCATATTGATAATTTTTGCAACTTCTCTCATATCATCCTCTTTGAAACCTCTTGTGGTAACTGCAGGGCTGCCGAGACGAACTCCGCTTGTAACAAACGGGCTCTGTGGGTCATTGGGGATTGTGTTCTTGTTTGCTGTAATTCCGATTTCGTCAAGATTGTGTTCAACCTCTTTGCCTGTGAGACCTTTCTTTGAGAGGTCAACAAGCATAAGGTGGTTGTCTGTTCCGCCCGAAACAATGTCAATTCCCAAAGACATCAGTTCATCACAAAGTGCTGCAGCGTTTTTCTTAACCTGAATCTGATATTCCTTGAACTCAGGAGAAAGAGCTTCCTTGAAGCAAACTGCCTTTGCAGCAATAACGTGCATAAGAGGTCCACCCTGATTTCCGGGGAAAACCGCTTTGTTAATCATCTGAGCATATTCCTCTTTGCAGAGAATAAGACCGCCTCTGGGCCCTCTCAATGTCTTGTGGGTTGTTGTTGTAACAAAATCTGCATAGGGAACAGGGCTTGGATGAAGACCTGCAGCAACAAGACCTGCAATGTGAGCCATATCAACCATAAGGTATGCTCCCACCTCGTCTGCAATCTCACGGAACTTTGCAAAGTCAATTTCTCTTGCATAAGCGCTGGCACCTGCGAGAATCAGTTTGGGCTTGTTTTCAATCGCAAGCTGACGAAGCGCATCATAATCGATTCTGTGGGTTACAGGGTCAACGCCGTAGGGCACAACATTGAAATACTTACCTGAAATATTAACCGGTGAACCATGGCTCAAGTGTCCGCCATGAGCAAGATTCATTCCAAGATAGGTGTCACCGGGCTCCATTGTTGCAAAGAAAACTGCAAGATTTGCCTGAGCACCTGAATGGGGCTGAACATTGGCAAATTCAGCACCAAAAAGTTCTTTTGCTCTTTCTCTCGCCAAATCCTCAACCACATCGACAAATTCACAACCGCCATAATATCTCTTTCCGGGATATCCTTCAGCATATTTATTTGTAAGAGGTGTACCCATTGCTTCCATAACTGCCGGGCTGACAAAGTTTTCTGATGCAATAAGCTCAATTTTGCTTCTCTGTCTGCCGATTTCTGCTTTTATGGCATTGGCAACCTCAGGGTCCGCCTTCATAACGTTTTCAAGCTCAAACATTGTTATTCCTCCTTCGTTATTTACAAAAAAAACTTTTTATGTTATATTTATTTACATAATCCAAAACATTATATCATCTTATGGAATTTTTTTCAAGGGGGATAACATAAAATGAAAGAAAATATTGAAAAAAAACGCCAACGTGCTTTGGAAATCATAAAAGTTTTTAACGAAGTGTATGGAAATGCAGATTGCACGCTGGATTATACCTCAGCACTTCAATTGCTTATTGCGACACAGCTTGCCGCGCAGTGCACCGATGCACGGGTTAACCTTGTGACACCCGCTCTTTTTGAAAGATATAAAACGGTTTCAGACTTTGCAGAAGCAAATCCCGACGAACTCTCAGAATATATTCATTCCACCGGATTTTTCAGAAATAAGACAAAAAACATCATTGCCTGCTGTCAAAAGCTGATTGCAGATTTTGGCGGTGAAGTTCCACAGACTATGGAGGAGCTTCTCACTCTCCCGGGTGTAGGCAGAAAAACTGCCAATCTGGTTCTCGGTGATATTTTCGGTGTGCCCGGGATTGTTGTTGACACTCACGCAACCAGACTTTCGAACAGAATGGGATTCACCACAAGAAAGGACCCCTACAAAATCGAAATGGATTTGCTGAAAATAATTCCACCCGAAAACCAAAGTGAATTTTGTCATCAATTGGTCTTTCACGGCAGGGAAATCTGCAGTGCAAGAAGTCCCCGATGCAATGATTGCCCAATTGCACATCTTTGCCCCCAAAATATTTAATTTAGAGAGAAAAACGAAGATTTAATTAGATTTCCCCGCCTTAATCTCTCATAACCGCAAATAATCGCCTACATCCCCTTTGACATTTGACTATGTAGGTGATAAAATATCGGTTGTCGCTGATTTTGGAAACAAACTCAAAACGACATAATGTGGGCGCATAGCTCAGCTGGGAGAGCATCTGCCTTACAAGCAGAGGGTCATAGGTTCGAGCCCCATCCGGATCGCCAATTTGTTTTTTAAGCATGCCTCTGTAGCTCAGTCGGTAGAGCAGAGGACTGAAA
>JAZRNM010000032.1:0-20093 GCA_045648205.1 Clostridia bacterium | reverse complement strand
CATATATCTTGCGATAAAAAAGGATATGGAACCAACCCTTCTTTTGCCGATGGGTTTTGGTGCGATTTTGGTTAACCTTCCTATGTCAGGCGCAGTTGAAACGATTGAGGTGCTTTTCAATGCAGGTATTTCAAATGAACTGTTTCCGCTAATTTTGTTCATAGGAATCGGTGCGATGATTGATTTTGGTCCGCTTTTGTCAAATCCTAAGCTGATGATTTTCGGTGCGGCGGCACAGTTTGGAATTTTCTTCACTCTTTGCTTTGCGTCAATGTTCTTTGACCTGAAGGATTCGGCAGCGATTGCGATTATTGGTGCTGCTGATGGACCCACATCAATTGTTGTTGCTCAGGCGCTGGACACCAAGTATCTGGGTGCGATTATGGTTGCGGCATACTCATATATGGCGCTTGTTCCCATTATTCAGCCACCAGTTATAAAGCTTATGACAACAAAGAAGGAACGAATGATAAAGATGGAGTATTCCCAAAGAGAGGTTTCAAAGACCACAAAGATTTTGTTCCCCATAATCATTACAGTTATTGCGGGATTGGTTGCTCCTGATTCGGTAGCTCTTATAGGCTTTTTGATGTTTGGAAACCTGATTCGCGAATGCGGAGTTTTGAATTCACTTTCGGAAACTGCTCAGAAATCACTTGCCAATATTGTCACAATATTCCTTGGAATAACAATATCATTGCGTATGCAGGCTGCAGACTTTTTGACAACAGAGACATTGTTGATTTTGGGACTTGGTTTGGTTGCGTTTATTTTTGACACAGCAGGTGGAGTTTTGTTTGCAAAAATAATAAACATATTTTTGAAAAAGAAAATCAATCCTATGATTGGTGCGGCAGGAATTTCAGCATTCCCTATGTCGGGACGTGTGGTTCACAAAATGGGACTCAAGGAAGACCCACAAAACTTCCTGCTTATGCATTCGATAGGTGTAAATGTTTCGGGACAGATTGCATCAGTTATTGCGGGCGGAATGATTTTGAACTTTTTCCTTTAAGGGAAATTTGATTCTGACGAGAGGAATGATTTGAATTATGAATATAAACCCTATGAATTTTATCAGTAATTTGCGTTATATGGGCATTGGAATGCTTGGGATATTTGTTGTTATCGGCGTTATAATACTGATTACAATGTTGCTTAACAAGGTTACAGAAAATAAAAACTAAACAAAAGGGAAAGAGGTGCGTCTGTGAGAAAGACAAAGGTAATATGCACAATTGGTCCCGCATGTGAAAATGAAAAAATATTGGAAAAAATGTGTCTTGAAGGAATGAATGTTGCAAGACTGAATTTTTCTCATGGAACACACGAGGACCATCAAAAGAAAATCGATCTGATAAAAAAGGTGAGAGAAAAACTGAATCTGCCCATTGCGATTATGCTTGACACAAAGGGTCCTGAATATCGGATAAAAACTTTTGAAAACAAAAAGATAACGCTGGCAGACGGTGATACATTTACCTTTACCACTGAGGATATAATCGGGGACCAATCTCGTGTTGCAGTTAATTATGAACATCTGATGGAAGATTTAAGTGTTGGTGACACTGTCACTGTAAACAACGGTTTGGTTTTGTTCAAGGTGAAAGAAATCAATGGTTGCAATGCGGTTTGTGAGGTTGTTGCCGGCGGAGAACTATCAGACAGAAAGAGTATGAATTTTCCGGGCAAGCTGATGAAACATGAGTTTTTAAGCGAACAGGACAAGGAGGATTTGCTGTTTGGCATAAAAAACGAGATCGATTTTGTTGCAGCTTCGTTTGTGTCACGCAAAAAGGATATTGAAGATATCCGAAATTTCCTCAATGAAAATGGAGGAAACGAGATTGATATTATTGCAAAAATAGAGAACCGCAGTGGAGTTGATAATATCGAAGAAATTTGCGAGATTGCAGATGGAATTATGATTGCAAGAGGTGATCTGGGGGTTGAAATTCCGTTTGTTGAAGTTCCTGCAGTTCAGAAATATCTTATCAATAAATGCAGAATGCTCGGCAGTCGTGTTATAACAGCAACAGAAATGCTTGAGACGATGATTTATAATCCCCGCCCGACCCGTGCAGAACTTTCTGATGTGGCAAATGCGGTTTATGATGGGACATCCGCAGTTATGCTTTCGGGCGAAACAGCATCAGGCAAATATCCAGTTGAAGCGGTTAAAAATATGGTTGAAATTGTGAAGTTTACAGAGCTTGGAATACATTATAAAAAGAGGTTCAAAAACTCAGAATTTGAAATCCGAAGCAATCTTGACGCAGTTTCACACTCAACCTGCTCAATGGCGATTGATGTGAACGCCAAGGGCATTGTTGTCAGCTCCATAAGCGGAAAAACTGCCAGAATGGTCAGCCGTTTCAGGTGTCCGGTGGATATAATCGGAATGACAACTGATGAAAAAGTCTGGAGGAAATTGAACCTGAGCTGGGGCGTTACCCCTGTGATGTGTGAGGAATTCAATTCGGTTGAAGTAATGTTCTATAATGCTGTCAACCAGGCAAAACAAATTCTTGGACTTTCTAAGGGCGACAACGTGGTGTTGACAGCTGGTCAGGCAAACGGACAATCAGGAAACACCAATCTTATTAAACTTGAAAAAATAAACAGATAAAAGATACCCCAAGGTAGATCACCTTGGGGTATTATATCATGGGTAAAATGAGACAAGGCGACCAAAATCCTGTCACATTTTGCCTTGTTAAGCTGGTTGAAGGTGTGATATACTGAGCTTGAAATCAGGTTTTAGAAAAGGGGTTATGTTTTTTCTGATTTAGACTGCATATTTAAAATAGTTTGCTGACCGAGAAGAGCATTTTCTTGCACACCCGAGATTGCTTCAAAAATGTATGATAGCCTTGAAAATGGAGAATTTGAAGAGGCATCAAAACAACTTGACAAAATCCTTCTGCTTAGAAACACATTCATAAAGGTGGGAATTAAGAGAGGATTTACTTATGCAATGAATTTCCTTGGTTACGAAGGAAACTTTGCTCCTGATTATATGGTGCTTGAAAAGAATAATGCAAAAGAAGTTGTTCGTGAATGCATGATACAGCTTGAAATGATATAATATTATAAACACGAGGTGATAAAATGAATTCATTAAAAGTAATTAAAAATGCTCAGGTTGTAACCGAAAACGGTATTATCTGGGATGGTATAATTGTTATTGAAAATGGAAAAATAGCAAAGGTTGGAAACAAACGCGAGGTTGAAATTCCAATTGGAGCAGAGATTATTGATGCCAAGGGTGAATATGTTGGGCCGGGCCTCGTGGACATTCACGTTCACGGTGGCGAAAAATGGTCAACATCTTTTGATCTGATTGGTGCTTCAGAATATTTCTTGAGCCATGGTGCCACAAGTATTTTGGCAACTCCATTTTACGTAATGGATTTCAAAACACATATGGAAGCAATTGCGGCAATCAAACGTGATATAAACCAGACAAAGAATGTGAAGGGTATTTATTTTGAAGGTCCATTCACAAACCCCAAGTATGGTGCAAGCTATGATACAAATCCATGGCGAAACACAATTGAACCAGAGCAGTTCAAGGCGTTAGTCGATGGAGCGGGGCTTTTGGCAAAGGTTTGGGCTATTGCACCTGAAAGACCGGATGTTATGCCGTTTTTGGAATATGCAAGAAAGGTTAATCCCAATGTTGTTTTTGCAATAGGACACAGTGAAGCAACTCCCAATCAGATTCGTGCTTTGGGAAAATTCAAGCCCACAATCCAGACACACACAATGAATGCAACTGGGCGACTGGCTGTTCCGGGTGGAACACGGGGATATGGCCCTGATGAATATTGTTTCAGAGATATGAATGTTTACACAGAATTAATTTCGGATTCATGCGGAATTCATGTAAATCCTGCACTTCAGCAGTTGCTCCTTCACAACAAGGGTGTTGAACGGGTTATTCTGATAACAGACTGCACTCAGTTTGATGGTGAACCACCAGAAAATCTTGCATACATAACCGACCTGAACTTTGACCACAATGCGGGTCTTGCAGGCAGCAAAATGACAATGGAGCTTACTTGCCGAAATATTATGGCAAACACCAATTGCGGAATTGCCCAAGCATTCATCATGGCTGCAACCAATCCAGCTAATGCTATCGGTTTGGGTGATGAAATTGGTTCTATTGAGGTTGGAAAGCAGGCAGACTTGATTTTTGTTGATGATAAATTTAATATAAAAAATGTACTTATAGCAGGTGAAGAATGCTTCTAAAACATAGGAGGAAAAAATTGTGAATTGTTTAAAAGCTGGTTTTTCAAAGGTTAATGCAAACCCACCACTGGGAATTGGTGTGGCGGGATACTATGTGCCCAGATATGCAAAAGGATTTCTTGATGACATTGAGGTGAGCGCCATTGCACTTTCTTGCCAAGAAAAGAAACTGGTGATTGTAAGTGCGGATGTTTGTTATATTCATGAAGCGCTCGTTGATAAGTGTTGTGAACTGATTGAAAAGACAACGGGAATACCCAAAGAAAATATATTTTTGACGGCAACGCATACTCACACAGGTGCGCTTATTGAAACGAACGAAGAATTTTTCGACGCACCCTCTGAACCCATAGAGAAATATGCGGAATTTCTGAAGGTAAGAATTGTTGACGCAGTGAAGCTTGCTCTTGACGATTTGAAGCCTGCAAGAATGGGTTACTGTGTTGGTTATGCACCTGAAAGAGTTGCATACATAAGACGCTATAAGATGAAAGACGGCACAACTATGACATGTCCTCCCGTCAATGACCCCAACATTGACCATCCAATCGGAACACTTGACCAGAGAGTGAATGTTGTTCGCTTTGACCAGGAAAATGGAGAAAGCATGGTGATTGTGAACTATGGTCTTCACTCAGACACGGTGAATGGTGAGCTTATTTCTGCTGACTGGCCGGGTGTAATGAGAAAGACTCTTGAAAAAGCTCTTGATGGCACAAGGTCAATGTTTATCTGTGGAGCGCAGGGTGATGTGGGAAGCACAAATGTTCATCCCAAGGATGGAGATATGAACGACACAGAGATAAGCTTTGATAATGAAATGAAGAGCCCCGGAATGGCGCGTTTTGTTGGTCGTGCACTTGCAGGAACAGTTCTTCAGGTTTATGACAAGGTTAAATATGTTGACATTGACGATATTGACATTGTGAGAAAGAATATTAAAGTTGCGTCAAATATGCCAGACAAGGAAGATTTACCTCGCGCAAAAAAATACAAGGAGCTTCATGAAGCGGGCCGTGATGATGAAATTCCATACACCGCAATGGAACTCACAACTGTTGTTGCAGAATCCTTGCGTATGTGTAGATTGGAAAATGGCCCTGAATTCTTCGATGTGAGAATGACAGGTATTAAGCTCGGTCCTGTGGGAATGGTGGGAATATCTGGTGAGGCCTTCACAGACATTGGAGTGGCTATAAAAGACACAGAAGGCTGGGATATGATTATGCCCTGTTCACTTGTCAATGGTGAGATGGGATATTTCCCGATGAAATCGGCGTATGACGAGGGCGGATACGAGGCAAGAACTTCGAAATTTAAGTCAGGTGTTGCTGAAACAATCATAGAAGGCGGAAAGGCCCTTCTTGATGAAATGAGAAAAAATGATTAAAAGAAAGAAGGAAATAAGATGATTTCATGTACTGAGTTTATACCATTATACAGTGAGTTTTTTAAGTATCTGGAGGCTCATGGTGGTGAGAATGCCGTTATGGATTACTGGATACATATTTCGGATACGAGCATTGGAGATAAGACAAACCCCAATAGCCTTGCTTCAAAATGTGAGCTGTTTGGCGGTTTTGGAGGTGCAAAGGCTTATTGGGGACATACCCTCACGGAGGAAGCCTGTGACTTTATCAAAGTTTATGATTATGAAAAGAACTTTATTATGAGTCATATGCGTCATTGCCCGTCACGAGGCATGCTCAACGATTTTGAGCACATTGAACCATATCACAACTACTGTGAGCATTGCAACGTGATTTATGCAAGAGTTCTGGAAAAGTACGGAATTGAGTTTGTGGTTGACAATTCCAAGATTGAAAATGCGGAATGCCGTTCATTACTCTTTGAAAAGGGAAAAGAGCCTGAACTTGACTGGAGAAACATTACCGATGACGAAATCAGAAAAATGGCAAAGGATGATGGCAACGTTGAGGTTGTTGATCTGAAAACTGAGGACAACAAGTATCTTCACCGTGATTTCCATCTTCTTGGTGATAATGCTCTTTCATACTGTGGCGATAATTTTGGTGACAATGCGGTGAAGGATTTCCTAACAACATATGTGATGAATTATTATTCTCCTCAGATTAAAAAGATAAAAGAGGGAGGCCTTGCGGCAATAAAGGATTGGATTACAAAGGTTTATACTGTTGAAGAGGCAATTGAGCTGGTTCATTTTGAACTTGAGGAAGAAAGTCTTACAGTTACCATTGATCACAGTCCCGTGATTGAATATATGCACGGTCTTAATCAGGAACCTGGAAAATACTATATCGAGGAAACCCGAACAGTTTATTCCGTAATAGCAGATGCCTGCAATCTGGGATTCAGCCTTGAATATTACAACGAAGATGGCGGAACAAAGTTTAGATTTTTTGAAAGAAAGTTTTAGGTGTGAAGACTGCAACGAAAGTTGCAGTCTTTATTTTTGAAAAACAGGGAAGTATGCTTTGCGATTTGTTGACAAAAAATAGAGGTTGTGGTAAAATATTAAGAAGTGAAAGTATACATTTTTTTGAGTTCAAAAATAAGGAGCAGAATATATGATTAGCAGACTTCAAAGCTGGTTTGGAAATGGCTGGTTTGGCATAGCAGAACTTCTTTTGACGGCATTATGTGTATTCTTTTCGTTATCTATTCACGAATTTGCACATGGTTATGCAGCATACAAAATGGGAGATAACACCGCAAAGTATATGGGACGGCTCAACATTAACCCCATGAGCCATCTGGACCCAATTGGTGCAATATGTTTGTTTTTGTTCGGGTTTGGTTGGGCAAGACCTGTTCCTGTTAATCCGAGAAATTTCAAAACGGGGAAATATAAGTCAGGAATGGTTCTTACTTCTTTGGCAGGACCTTTGAGTAATTTGATAGTTTCGTTTATCTCTCTGCTGATTCTTCGTATTTTTGAGAGGGTTTATGGCTTTCAGGGCAGTGTTTCGGCTGCAATTTACAATGTGGTGGCAACTCTTTTGGTGACATTGATTTCTATGAACATCAGCCTTGCTGTTTTCAATCTGCTGCCAATACCCCCTCTTGATGGTTCGAAAATTCTCAGTGCGATTTTGCCGGCAAGACTGTATTTCAAACTGATGCAGTTTGAACAATATGGATTTATTATACTGATAATTCTGATAAACCTACCTATCTTCAGCAGAATACTTTACTGGCTGAGAAGTGCAGTCTTGATTATATTTGATGGAATTATAGGGCTTTTGCCATTTTTGTAAAACAAAAGAACAGGGATTGAATTATGGAACAGCTTTCATTTAAGCTCGATGCATTTGAAGGGCCTCTTGACTTGCTTCTGATGCTGATAAAAAAGAATAAGGTTAGTATATATGATATACCGATTGCAACAATACTCGACCAGTATCTCGAGGTTATGCACAGTATGAAGGAAATGGACCTTGAGGTTTCGAGTGAGTTTTTGGTTCTTGCGGCGACTCTTCTTCAGATTAAGTCGAAAATGTTACTTCCTAAGGATGACGACGAAGAGGAAGAAGATCCAAGAACAGAATTGGTCAGAAGACTTTTGGAATATCAGCAAATAAAGGAAAGTCTTGATTTCTTCCGTGAACGTGAAAATTCAGCGGTCGGACTTTTCTTCAAAACTCCTGATGCAATTGAAAGACCGCCTGCCGAAATGAATTATTCGAAAATGACTCTTGAAAATCTTTTGGAGGCATACAAGGTGTCTCAGGTGAAGCTTGAAAGAAAGCTCCCGCCACCTAAACGGTCATTTTCGGGTATTGTTGGATATGAAAAGGTTTCAATCAAAGACAAGGTCAGAAAAATCTGGAACGGTCTTGTTTCAAAGGGAAAAATGCTTTTTAGAGATATTTTCAAAGGGATAAAGTCAAAACCAGAGGCTGTTGCATCTTTCCTTGCTGTGCTTGAAATGATAAAGCTTAATAAAATAGTGGTTGAAGATACTGACATAAAGGGAGAATATTCTGTGACCAAAATCACAGATGATGATAACTTTAATTTTGAAGAGGTTGAGGATTAAAGCTCAAGCCAATTGGGGGAAATATGGAACTAAGAGAAGCAGAAGCAATTATCGAGGGGGTTTTGTTTGCGGCGGGGGATGCTGTGGACATCGAAAAGATTGCTGATATATTGGACATAGATACAAAAAGCACAAGAGCAATTGTTACTGCTCTTGCGGACAAGTATGACCGTGAAATGCGGGGAATACAGATTATACGTCTTGAAGACTCCTTCCAGATGTGTTCACGTCGTGAATACAAGGAATACATATCAAGACTTGTTGAACCAAGAAGAAGTTTGAGTCTTTCCAATGCCGCAATGGAGGTTTTGGCGATTGTTGCATACAAACAGCCTGTAACCCGAGCTGTTATTGAACAAATTCGAGGAGTATCTTGTGACACTTTGGTAAACAGACTGCTTGAAAAGAATTTCATCGAAGAAGTCGGAAGACTTGACACGCCGGGAAGACCTATGCTTTTTGGAACAACTGAGGAATTCTTGCGTTGTTTTGGTATTGAGAGCCTTGCAGAACTTCCCGAACTTGAGGAAGAAGTCAATGATGAAAAAGCTAGCAATGGTATAGATGACGAAGGATTTGGCGAAACTGAAATTGAAGTTTCAAAGACTCAGGTTGAATCGGTGATTGAATGATTTGGTTTGGAATTATTTTTTTATTACTGCTGGCAGGAATTTGCTGGGTTTGTTTTTCGAAGCTGAGTATAATAATTGAATATCGGAAGGGAAAACTCAAAATAACATTCAAAAGCAAGCTGTTCCGGTATACCCTCGATGACAAACGACTCAAAAGCCTT
Source organism: Clostridia bacterium (assembly GCA_045648205.1). Taxonomy (GTDB): domain Bacteria; phylum Bacillota; class Clostridia; order Monoglobales; family Monoglobaceae; genus SIG440. The sequence continues at coordinate 11,019 of JAZRNM010000032.1, read as the reverse complement.
TCGGAAAGCAAGGGCAGAAAAACAGAGCAAAGTGACGGGTCACAACAGTCTGTTGAGGGCTTCTTAGGAAAGGTTGAGAAATTAAAAAGACAGTATCAAGAGTTTCGTGATGTTATTGATGCGGTTCTTGATTATGCAGGGGATAGGACGGAATTTTCAGATATATTTGTCAGTGCAAGATTTGGCACGGGAGATGCCGCCTATACGGGAATGATATATGGTGCAATATGGTCTGTTATCGGAAATGCATATGCATTTTTGTGTAGATTTTTCAGAATAGAGTTTCCCGAGGTTGAGCTTGTTCCTGAGTTCAATGAAAAGGTTTTTGAAATTGAAGCAGAGGGAATAATTAAAATTCGCCTTGCACATATTATTACTGCGATACTTCACGGTTTAAGAACAAAACGAAAAAATAAAAAAGGAGTGTTTTAAAAATGGCAGAACAACATCCAATTCAAGGCTTGATGTACACAGCAATGCAAAGCATCAGAGATATGATTGACGTGAATACCATTGTGGGGGACCCGGTTGAAACCCCTGACGGAACGGTTATTATTCCGATTTCCAAGGTTGGACTTGGGTTTGGTGTAGGTGGCTCAGACCATTCAGCATCAAAAACACCTGCTGACAAACCTAATATGTTTGGCGGCGGTGCAGGTGGTGGCGTTTCAATCACGCCTGTTGCATTTATGGTGGTGGGCAAAGGTCAGGTAAGACTTATGCCAATAAGCCCCAATTCCACCATTTATGACAGAATTCTTGATATGGTACCAACAGCAATAGACAAGCTTGTGGAGGGAACTGAATACATCAAGAACACTTTCAAAGCAAAAAAAGAGGGCAAATGCTGTGCGAATGAAATGCCCACTGTGTCAGCGGAGAATATTGAATCATCAGTAGAATGATTTATGGGATACTTTTGGCGGTGATTGCTGCCGGAAGTATCCTTTTGAGTACATATTATGAAGTAACCGAAAGGCTATGTGATCAGATTGAAAAAGCTACTTATAATTGACGGAAACAGTATTTTAAACAGGGCATACTATGGAATTCGTATGTTGAATGCTCCCGATGGCACTCCTACAAATGCGGTTTATGGGTTCTTGAATATTCTGTTCAAAAATCTTGAAGAGGATATGCCGGATTATTTGTGTGTGGCATTTGACGTGAAGGAGAAAACCTTCAGACACAAGATGTATGAAGAATATAAGGCTCAGCGAAAGCCTGCCCCCGAGGATTTCCTGGTTCAGCTTCCTTTGATGAAGGAAGTTCTGAGGACTATGAATTTTGTGTGCCTTGAAAAGCCGGGTTATGAGGCTGATGACCTGATTGGCACAGTGTCTTTAGTATGCGAGAAAAACGGAATAGAGTGTTCAATCCTTACGGGGGACAAGGATGACCTTCAGCTTGCATCAGAGCTTGTCAAGGTCAAGCTTGTTATTTCCAAGATGGGAAGCACCACAACGACTGTTTATGATGCAAATGAAGTTTTTGAAAAGTATGCGGTCACTCCAAAAGAATTTATTGATGTCAAGGCTTTGATGGGTGATTCATCTGACAACATACCGGGAGTCAAAGGTATAGGCGAAAAGACGGCATTTTCGCTTATTGAAAAGTATAAAAGTATAGAAAGAATATATTCTGATTTAGAGAGTGTTGAAGCAACACCATCTGTGAAGAAAAAGCTGGAAGAAGGCAAGGATATGGCATATCTAAGTCGTCAGCTTGCAGAGATTGACAGAGAGGTACCTATTGAATTTTCTGTGGAGGACTGTGTAATCCGCGAATATAACAAAGAGGAGCTTGCTAAGCTGTTTTTAAGACTGAATTTCAAATCTTTTCTGAACAAGCTTGATTTGACAACATCGGTGAAGCAAGAGGAAATCAAATTTGACGGAAAGTGTGAGCAGGTAACTTTTGAAAAACTGACGGAAGTTCTGAGAAAATCGGAAAACGTGCTTTGCCGTCTTTATGACTTTGGAAATGGAATTGGTCTGGGCGCGTCAGTTGATGGAAAGAAAAGCTTTTATGCTGAAAATCTGACAGAAGAACAGCTGAAAACCTTTTTTGAAAATGAAGAACAGAAAAAAATCACATTCAATGCAAAAGAGGATATTTTGAGGCTCAAAGATACAGGGATAGAATACAAAGGACTTGCTTTTGACACGGCAATTGCAGCATACATTCTTGAACCGACACGGTCGGCATACAATGTTGATGATTTGGCATTGGAGTTTTTGGGCATAAGTTCAACCTTTAATCGGAAGGAAGAAGAAAACGGTCAGCTGGCATTTGATTTTGATGACTCAAAGGATGACCTTGAAAGAGTTGCCTTTGACTTGTTTGTGATTTTCAATTTGTGGAAAAAGTTTGCAGAAGAAATTGAAAAAAACAATCAGCACAAGCTCTATTATGACGTTGAGCTTCCTCTTGTGAAGGTTCTTGCTGACATGCAGCATACGGGGGTTATGGTTGACAAAGAGGCATTGGTTGAATTTGGCGAGAAGCTTCGGGAAAGCATAGCCGGAATGGAAAAAGAAATTTATGGTTATGCAGGAAAGACTTTTAACATAAACTCCCCAAAGCAGTTGGGCGAGATTCTGTTTGAGGGTTTGATGCTTCCACATGGGAAGAAAACAAAAACGGGATATTCAACAAATGCAGAGGTTCTCAAAAAACTGGAAGGCACGCACCCTATTGTGGCTTGCATTCTGGAATACCGGGGTCTGACAAAATTGTTGTCTACTTATGTTGATGGACTACTGCCGGTTATAAACAAAAACACGGGCAGAATACATTCAAACTTCAATCAGACCGTTACTGCCACAGGCAGAATAAGCAGCACTGAACCAAACCTTCAGAACATACCCGTGCGAACAGAACGGGGAAGAGAAATGCGAAAAATGTTTATGGCAGAAGGAGATAACGTTCTGATTGATGCCGACTATTCGCAGATTGAACTCAGAGTGTTGGCGCACATAGCAGGCGATGAAAATATGCAGAATGCCTTTTTGAGTGGAGTTGACATTCACACTCAGACAGCATCTCAGGTATTCGGAGTTTCTGTTGATGAAGTCACTCCACAGATGCGTTTTGGGGCAAAAGCGGTTAATTTTGGGATTGTTTATGGAATTGGTGAGTTTTCTCTTGCCCAGGACTTGAAAATTTCAATGAAAGAGGCAAAAAAATATATAGAGGACTATCTTGCAGCATACCCAAAGGTGAAAGAATATATGGAGAAAACCATTGTTGACGGCAAGACCAAAGGCTTTGTTTCGACTATTTTGGGCAGACGGCGTTATCTCCCTGAACTGAGGTCTTCAAACAGAATAACACAGGCATTTGGTGAAAGAGTGGCAATGAATGCGCCGGTTCAGGGCTCTGCTGCAGATATAATAAAAATTGCAATGGTTAATGTTCACAAAAGACTGAAAGAAGAGGGCTTTAGTGCAAAATTGATTCTTCAAGTACACGATGAATTGATTGTTGAAGCGCCTGAGGATGAAAAGACACAGGTTCAGAAACTTCTGGTTGAGGAAATGGAAAATGCGATGTTCCTTTCGGTGCCGTTGAAGGTGGACGGAAATGTGGGCAAGACCTGGTATGACACAAAATAGATTGTGAGTTGTGTAAAATGAAAATAATTGGAATAACAGGCGGAATCGGTGCAGGAAAAACCACTGTTTGTGACGAAATGAAAAAGTGTGGAGCGGAAATCGTTGACGCTGACAAAATCGCACGACAAGTTGTTCAAAAAGGGATGTCTGCTCTGAAAGAAATTGAAAATGAGTTTGGAAAAGATGTGTTGACACCTGGAGGCGAGCTTGACAGAAAGAAACTTGCGGACATAGTTTTTTCTGATGAGGAAAAGCTGAAAGTTCTCAACAGCATCACCCACAAATATATTCTTGCTGAAATGAAGGAACGGGTGAAAAACTCAAGCTCTGAGGTTGTTGTTCTTGATGTTCCATTGCTATTTCAGTGTGATTTCCCAATAAAATGTGATTTGACAATTGCGGTTATTGCGAACTCGGAAACCAGAGCGCAAAGGATTATGGAACGTGACGGAGTTGAAAGGTCAGATGCTGAATCAAGAATGTCAAAACAACTGACAGACGAAGAGTATTCCGATTTTGCAGATATATGCTTTGAAAATGATGGCGATATTGAAAAAGTCAGGGAATTTGCAAGAAAAATAATTTTGGATTGAGGATTGTATAAAAGTGAAAAAAAGAAAAGGTTGTCTCAAATATCTGTTCTTTGTGCTTTTGGCTATTTTCATTTTGTATTTTTCGGTTGGTAATGGTAAGACAGATATATTAAAAAAGGTATATCCAATAAAATACCAGGAAGCTGTTGAAAAATATGCTGATGAATATGGCTTGGACAGATATCTGATTTATTCGGTTATAAAGGTTGAAAGTGGGTTTGATGAAAAAGCAACATCGAATGTTGGAGCAAAAGGGCTTATGCAACTTATGGAGAGGACGGCAGAGGAGTGCAATGTTAAGGGTGGATTTAATTATTCAATACCGGAAGACCTCTATGAAGCTGAAAAAAATATAAGGCTTGGCTGTTTTTATCTTAGCTCGCTTATGAAAAACTATGAAGATATGGAGCTTGCAGTTACTGCCTACAATGGCGGAACGGGGAATGTGGAAAAATGGCTCGAAGACAAATCTCTGTCAGATGGTGTGGGCGGTCTTTCTGAAATACCCTATGCTGAAACCGAAAACTATGTTAGAAAAATAAAGAATACTTATGAAATGTATAATAAATTATATAAAAACAATGAATTTTAATAGATTGGAGGCTAAAATAAATGAATCACGATTTGCTTTACGAGAGAAAAAATGGATTTTCGAACATTGATGAAAAAAAGAAAACGGAGATTTTTGATTTTTGTGAAGAATACAGAGAGGCTTTGACTTGTGCCAAGACAGAACGAGAGTTTTGCAATATGTCAATAAAGCTGCTTGAAGCTGCAGGCTTCAAAGCTCTTGATGGATTTGAAATATTGGAGCCTGGTGACAAGGTATATCACGTAAATCGTGGAAAAGGCCTGTGTGCTTTTGTTATTGGAAAAGAAAAAATTGAAAATGGTGTAAACATTGTGGGTGCGCACATTGATTCGCCCCGACTTGATTTGAAACCTCAACCGCTATATGAGGATAATGGTCTTGCGTTTTTGAAAACTCATTACTATGGGGGAATAAGAAAGTATCAGTGGTATAACATTCCATTGTCGCTTCATGGTGTTGTTGTGAAGAAAGATGGAACAGCAGTTAATATTGAAATTGGTGAAAATGATAACGAACCGATTTTCTGCATTTCAGACCTTCTTCCACACCTTGCATCGCAGTATAGCACAAAGAAGGTGTCAGAGGCATTTGATGCGGAAAAGCTGAATGTAATTGTTGGAAATATTCCTTGTGATGATGCGGAAAAGGATAAGATAAAGTATGGCGTTCTGAAGTTTCTTAATGAGAAATATGATATTACTGAAATAGACCTTATGAGCAGCGAACTTGAGCTTGTTCCGGCTTTCCCGGCAAGAGATTTGGGCTTTGACAGAAGTATGATAGCAGGATATGGTCATGATGACAGAGTTTGTGCATATACGGCTCTCAGAGCGATAATTGACACTAAAAAGCCTGAAAGAACTGCGGTTTGTCTGTTGGTTGACAAAGAAGAAATAGGCAGCATGGGAAATACGGGAATGCAGTCACGCTACTTTGAAAATATTATGGCGAAAATTTGTAGTTTGTGTGAAGGAAACTATAATGAACTTATCCTCAGAGAATGTTTTTCAAATTCGGAGTGTTTGTCTGCAGATGTAGGTGCGGCATATGACCCCAACTTCCCTGAAGTATATGAGAGAAACAACAGTTCATACATCAATGAAGGCCTTCTTGTTACCAAGTATACCGGAGCAAGAGGAAAGAGTGGCTCAAGTGATGCAAGCGCTGAGTTTATGGCAAAAATTCGGAAGATTTTTGAGGACAATGAAGTTGTATGGCAGACGGGTGAGCTTGGCAAGGTTGATATTGGCGGTGGTGGAACGATAGCGCAATTTGTAGCCAACCTTGATGTTGACGTAATCGACTGCGGCGTTACACTCCTCGGTATGCATGCTCCAAATGAAGTTGCCGGAAAGTTTGATATATATATGGCATACAAGGGTTATAAGGCTTTTATGAATAGCTAGGAATAAAATATATGGGTGTCGCATAAAATATGTTATGCGACACCTTAAATAAAAAATATTGAGGAAATTCATTGATTCCGCTTGACAAAAGGTACAAAGTATGATATAGTATCATAGTTAGCAGTGATAACGTGCCGGAGTGGCGGAACTGGCAGACGCCCAGGACTTAAAATCCTGTGGGATTAACTTCCCGTACCGGTTCGATCCCGGTTTCCGGCACCACTAACGGAACAAATTATATATCGCAGGGTAGAGCAGTTTGGTAGCTCGTCGGGCTCATAACCCGGAGGTCGTTGGTTCAAATCCTTCCCCTGCACCCATAGAAACAGAACGATTTAGATGACAATCTAGAGCGTTCTGTTTTTATTTTGACTTTCTGTTATTAATGTGCTATAATTACTTTGTACATCTATTGAAAAACAGAAAATCGTTTCACAAAAGACATAATCAGAGGAGGGAATTTTATGACCGTAGAACATTATTATAAAGAATTGATAAATGTTGAAAGTTCAGAGTTGTATAAAAGATATATTAGCGATGATTATGTAGAAGAATATCGACTAGCATGTCTAAAAATACTAAAAGAGCGTGATGATTTTTCTAAAGAAGAAACTGCACGAAAAACTGAAGAAGCTAGTAAAGAAGTCTATTATGAAGGTTATGGCTTTATTAGTTCTTGGAAACGTATGTTTAAAAGATGCGTGGACTTTGATGGCAGAAGTTGTCGTAGTGAGTTTTGGTATGCACATTTAAATCAGTTTTTAATGTCTATACTTTTTATGGTTTTAACCGTTATGGAACTAAGTTTTTTTTCAGGAATTATAATGCTATATATTGTTATATCGGTAATCCCGTTGTGGGCACTTGCTGTTAGACGATTACATGACGTAGGTAAAAGCGGTTGGTTTTTGCTTTTAAATTATATTCCATTAGGAGGGATATATTTAATTATACTATTTTGTAAAGATAGTGAAAAAGGCAAAAACAATTATGGAGAAAACCCTAAGAAAAGGGAAAGAAAAAAAGAAAACAGCGTATCTGTTGCAATGAATTTAAATAATAGTGATAAACAGGGTGGAATTGAATCAAATCAGGGAGTGGAGTTTTGCAGAAAATGTGGGGCTCAAATTTTGATTGATAGTGTATTTTGTAATAAATGCGGAGCAAAAGTTGAAGAGACTAAGAAGAGGTATGCTGTACGTATTTTTGATGCGACCACGCACACTTTACGTAAAGAAATGAAAGATGTTGATGTTACAAAATTCCCGCCATCTAAATTTGCAGATAATGATACATATTATGCCATTGAAACTTATAGAGATGAAAAAAAGGTAAGAATTTATTATACAAAAGAGAATTGGGACAAACAAATCGAAACCGAAATAAGTGAAGAAAAAATTTAAGTGGCATCTAAACCATTCGGCTCTGCCAAATTAAAAAGGACACCTTCAGATGTCCTTTTTAATTTGTATAACAGTGAGAGATTTAAATTGACGATTTTCATGTTATGAGAACGACGAGCATGACTCGTTGGGGGTTGCAGGTATCAAGTCCTTCCTTCGGAACATTGAGAAACGAAAAGTGCACTTTGCTTCATGGGTGCGAAGCTCGCGCTTCACATTGGCAAAGGCATGCTTCGCGGCGGCAAAGCCGCTGCTTCATTTGAAAAAAACCGCCCGTTTTTTATTTTATTATTGTAAAAATTAAGATGTTGTGATATAATTGATTTGAAAGTTGGTGCTATTATGTATAATAATATTTTTCTGCCGGATTTTACACACAGACCTATCGATATACATTCTCATTTTAATCATGGTTCTGCTTTTGATTGTCCGGAAACACCGGTTCATCTCAGAGGAATTGATTTTATTGAATCTATGTACCGTGATGCGGGGGTTTCACAGGTAGGGTGTTCTACCTACGCTTCGGTGTTACAACATCCGGAATGCATTATCGAAGAAAACGAGTATATGTATGAGCTTATAGAGGAAAAAGAATGGGTATATCAGTGGGTGGTGATTGACCCAAGGCAAAAACAAACCTATATCCAAGCGGAAAGAATGCTATCTCACCCCAAAGTATTGGGTATTAAAATTCATCCCAGCTATCACGGATACGATCTTTCAAATTATGCAGACGAGCTGTTTGGTTTTGCAAACGAGCATAAGGCGGTTGTACTTATGCATCCGCAACATATATTGAAAATGCCGACGCTTATAGATAATTATCCTGATATGAAGCTCATAATCGCACATCTGGACTCGGCAGAGCATATTGAGGCTATTGCCTCCGCCCGTCACGGCAATATTTACGCAGACACTTCTGCCGGCGGAACGGCAATTAACAATATCGTGGAATATGCGGTGGAACGGGTAGGGTCTGAAAAAATACTGTTTGGAACCGACACCTATGCCTTTGGGTTTTCCTTTGGGCGTATTGCATTTTCTCCCCTTCCTTTGGCAGATAAAGAGAATATATTGTGGAAAAATGCAACGAGCCTGTTTCCGAAAGCGTTTAAATAAAGGATATCTAAATCGGTTCAACGAGCCAGAAAAAGCGACTTGTTTCGACAAGTCGCTTTTTCAATGAAATAAATCCTTTCGGAATTTGTGAAATGCCTGACGACGTGAAATATTGCTACGCAATATGAAATATGCCTTGCGGCATATGAAAAGGCATATTTTATTTCACATTTTTCTGTAAGAAAAATATTTCATAATCCGCAAGGATTATTACAATCGAGCAAAGCGAGATATTTCATTAAAAAACATCGGCATCTAAACCGTTTGTTTCTTTTTGAATTCGAATTTCTTAAGCCTTCGGTTTTTAAAATTTAGTGAGGTTCTTATCTTTCAACATTTGACGGAGCTTTCTCCGGGTTCGGTTTATATGTCTTTCAAAATCGCCTTTTGCAATGAACTCAGCAAGAACATATTGTTCAAAAACGGGTACAGTACAAGAGTAAAACCCCATTTTATCAAAAAAAGGATTGACAAGTTCTTCTGGTAATACCATATATCCGATTCTCATTGAGGAAGCAATTGTTTTTGTAAAGGTATTCACATATATTACACTGCGAGTGGGCTCAAGTGAAAAAACGGTGTCCTCGTTTTTAGTGGATACGGTAAACTCTGAATTAAAATCATCTTCAATTATTATGGCATTTCGGTCTGTTGCCCATCTGATATATTCATTTCGTTTTGACGCACTTGCGGTAATGCCGCTTGGAAAACTTCTGAAAGGGGTTATATGAAGGACAGATGCTTTGGTTTTGGCAAGATGTGATATAAGAATTCCGTCCTTGCCTAATTTGAGTAAATCACATTCAGCCCCATTTGCTTTGTATACAGAGTGAATTTTTTCGTAAGAGGGGTTTTCAAGTGCATATATTTTATTACGTCCTAAAAACTGTACAATGAGCCCGTAGAGATATTCTGCGCCCGAACCGATTATAATCTGGTTATACGAAACATTAATTCCTTTGCACCTTGCGAGATAGTCAGAGATTGCTTTTCTGAGTTCGAAACAGCCAGCATTGGGTGATTTTATTAAAATACTTTCTCCGTATTTTGATATTACATTACGCATTGTTTTTGCAAGCACAGAGAAGGGGAATTCACTTGTATTATAGTGGTGCTGATTAGATGGTGTATTGTGTGCTTCATTTTCTGCAACAGGCACAAAATCACTTTTTCGATATGCAACAAAGTATCCGATGCGTTCTTTGGATTCTATATATCCTTCATCACACAATATTTCATATGCGTGTTCAACGGTAATAACACTTGTCTGTGTTTCGTCTGCAAGAATACGCTTGGAGGGAAGCTTGTCTCCGTATTTATATAGTGAATTTATTATATCGCCTCTGAGCTGTTCATACAGTTGCATATATGCTTTTTTGCTTGAATTTGTATCAATGGAATATTTCATCTGGTTATATTAAATTCTCCTTATTTGGTAATTGCTATATGTTCAGATTTATTATATAATAAATAAAAAAACTTGTAAAGGGGTTTTTCAAAATGAAAAGAAACACACAAAAAATTGTAACAGCTTCAATGCTGGCAGCGCTTTGTTGCGTAGCGACAATGATAATCAAAATACCATCTCCGCTAAAAGGCTACTTAAATCTCGGCGACTGCATTGTACTCCTTTCTGGTTGGTTTTTACCTGCTACATACGGATTTTTGGCTGCAGGTATAGGTTCAGCGCTTGCTGATGTATTCTCGGGATATGTCGTATATGCTCCTGCTACCTTTGTAATAAAAGGTATTATGGCAATAATTGTGCATTTTTGCTTTATTAAAATGAACAAAAAGCTTGGCAACAATCTTTCAAAAATCATTGGTGGAACTTTGGCAGAGGTTGTGATGATTGTTGGATACTTTATATTTGAAGGATTGATGTACGGATTTACACCTTCTCTTGTAAATATTCCGGCAAACGGGGTGCAGGGAATTGCGGGTCTTATTATTGGTATAATTCTTGTTAAAATATTTGAGAAGTCGAAGATGTTATTAAATATTTAATAAAAGGGCGGGGATGGAATCCCGCCCTTTTATATTTGGGATGGTCAAAGACCATCCATTACAAAAATGCTTTAATTTTCCTCTTTTTGAGAACCTGTAGGACTAACAATACTATATCCAACATTGACAAGGTGGTCAGCAATTCTTTCAAGACCTACTATGACAGATGAATAATAAGGACTTACATCCACACTGCAATTACCTTCAGCAAGCCTTGCAAAGTGGCTGGCAATAAGTTCTTTTTTCATACCGTCAACACTATTCTCCAACCATGTCAACTCG
>JAZRNM010000031.1:0-25516 GCA_045648205.1 Clostridia bacterium | reverse complement strand
TTTCCCGTGTGTTGGGAACTTCGGTGAATTTGCTTTAATGGTCTTGTGAGCTGTTCTGTAAAAACTGTGTAACAGTTGCTGCAACGGGGCTTGCCATTATTCATAAGCTCTGCAAGAGTTAATCCGCAGTTGTCGCACTTTTGTGTAGTTGCTGGTGAGGATAGGGCTTTGCCAGAGGGATGTGTTCCCCAAAAACCGCTTAAGAGGTTTTCAAATTCATTGTCAAAGGCTGATTTGAAGCTGAAAAGCTCCTGATTTTCGTTTGCACATTCGTGACACAAATACATTTCTGTTTTTGTGCCGTTTATTACCTGAGTTATATGGGTGTTTGCCGTGCGTTGATTACATTTTTGACATTTCATATTAAAAACTCCTTTCAGACCAGATTGACCAGAATGTTTTTCAGCATTTTGGCCCTGATGATATCCCGTTCGGGGCGGCTTACTATTATGGAGTTGTCACTCAGTGCCGCCATAATTATCTTTGCCTCTTTGTGGGTGATTAAATCATAATTGTATAAATCCTGAAGTACTGCAGTTGTGCTTGCTGCTGAAATCTGACTTCCGATTGAATTTATGATGTGGAGAATGTAGCTTTCATTTTCGGGGGCAGTTCGGGTTATTTTGATGTAGCCGCCACCGCCACGCCGACTTTCAACGCTATATCCTCTCTCAGGCGAAAACCTTGTGGATATTACATAATTGATTTGAGAGGGAACACAGTTGAAACGATTTGCCAGCTCATTTCTTTGCAATTCGATTTCTCTGTTTTCTATTAACATTTCTTTTATAAATTCTTCAATTATATTACTGAGTTTCATAATATATCACTCCTGATTTTTTGACTTTGACTTTCTTTGACCTTTGACTTTATTATAGCACGAAATTTTTGTTTGTCAATACCTTTGGTCAAAGAAAGTCAGACTTTTTTATATTGACGGAAAAAGTGGATTGTGGTAAAATGAATTCGACTTAGTTAAATTCAGCAGTTACCGAAAATATAGGGCCTCGTGCCACTTATCTATACGGAAAAAGCTATATGATAGCTATAAGTAATAAATGGAGGGAAAACAAATGGATTTTCAACCAATGAGAGACTTTCTTGATCATCTTACGACCTGGAGAATTCCCGGAAATGTTATGGTTATATATAAAGATGGAGAGCTTTTGTTTGAATATACATCAGGTTACAGCGATGTTGAAAAAGAGGAGAAGATGTCTCCCGATAAGTTCTTTTACATATACTCCTGCTCTAAAATAACAACAACCCTTTGTGCTCTTAAACTCTGGGAGAAAGGTTTGTATAACCTTGATGATCCTTTGTATGATTTTATTCCGGAGTATAAAGATATGTATGTAAAAAAGGAAAACGGAGATATTATAAAATCTCCCGTTCCGATTACTGTCCGCAATCTTTTTACAATGACAGCAGGATTTAATTATAATTTAGATGTGCCCGGAATAAAAAAAGCAGGGGAAATAACGAAGGGTAAGTACGACACCCTGGAAACTATAAAATGTCTTGCTGAAGAACCTTTGGAGTTTGTTCCCGGCGAAAAATGGAGCTATAGTTTATGCCACGATGTTCTTGGTGGTTTTATTGAAGCTGTCAGCGGAAAAACTCTTGCGGAGTTTGCGAGAGACAATGTGTTTGAGCCGCTGGGCATTGATGCTGGGTATTATATGATGGACAAGTATAGAAAGAATATGGCACAGCAGTATAGATTCGTAGATGATAGCGGCGAAAGTGACATAGTCAAGCTTCAGCAGTCTGGCACAAATATGGATGGTGGTCATCTTGAAATAGAAGGAATAATAAATTCTCATATGCTTGGAGAAAACTTTCACAGTGGCGGTGCAGGGATTGTCACATCTGTTCCTGAATATGCAAAGCTTATGGCAACACTTGCCAACGGCGGCATAAGCAAAAACGGTGAAAGAATCATAAACCGGGAAACAATTGACCTCTGGCGAACAAATCAGCTTGATGAAGCCCAAAGAAAATGGTTTGATTGGCCACAACTGAAGGGATATGGTTACGGGCTGGGAGTTCGAACAATGATAGATGCCTCAAACGGAACACCTCTTGGAGAAATTGGTTGGGGCGGAGCTGCCGGAGCCAATGCTCTTATTGATGTGGACAACAATATAAGCTTTTTCTATGCTCATCATATGTTGAATAATCAGGAAAGCTATGTTCAGCCAAGATTGAGAGACGTTTTATATGGCTGTCTTAAGTAAGTGATTTGTTTATAACAGCCCAGAGAACAGATAATTTTGATTGCACAAATACAAAGAAGATCAGTCCTGACTTGGCAAGATGATAAATATCGTTGAAAACAGGAGGTAATATTATGAAATTAAGTTTTGATCAAATAAAAGAAATTACAACAGGAGCGGTACAAGTTCAAGAAGAAAATGCAATGCTCTTGTTGAAAAGGTTTACGCAGGCACAGGAAGAGCTGTATAAAGCAACAAATCAGGATTTTTATAATAAAACTTTTTCTACGGCAGGAATCAAATTTTTGTTTAAAACGGATAGCAAAACTTTATTTCTAAAGTTAAAAACAATGATTTCATCTTCGCGAAAATATTTTTCAGTTGATGTTTTTGTGGATGGAAAACTTATAGGTTATATGAATAATTTTTCTGATATAGAGTTGCCACAAAATTATACACAGATGGAATTTCCTTTGGGTGATTTTTCAAAAAAGTTTCAATTGGGTGAAGGTGAAAAAACTGTATGCGTTCATCTTCCTTGGTCTGTTAAAACATTAGTTGAAGAGATTTCTATTGATGATAATTCTTTTATTGAAGGATTAAAACCAAAGAAAAAACTGATAGCATTTGGAGATTCAATAACGCATGGCTACGATGCATTGCATCCTTCTAATCGATATATTGCGAAACTGGCTGATATGCTCGGTGCCGAGGAGTTTAATAAAGCAATAGGAGGAGAGCGTTTTTTCCCGGAGCTTGCAGAATTAACAGATTCTTTTGTGCCAGATTATATAACTGTAGCATATGGTACAAATGATTGGAATTGTATAGACGAAGAAACTTTTAAATACAAATGTAGGGCTTTTTATACAAAAATATCACAAAATTATCCGGACTCGAAAATATTTGCAATTACGCCTATTTGGAGAAAAGAGATGAGCGAATATAGAGAATTTGGAGATTTTAGAAAAGTTGAGCAGGACATAAGAAGTGCTGTAATGGATATTGAAAATATTACAGTGATTTCAGGTTTTGATTTTGTTCCTAAAGATGAAAAATATTTTGCTGATTTAAGACTACATCCAAATGATAATGGATTTGAATGTTATGTAGAAAATTTATATAGGGAAATCGAAGCAGAAATTTAATGAAATTAAATTTGGTTTAGCCACATTTTTTAATCCGGTCTTGACACGAACTTTGTCGAAAAATGTATAGAAGGAGTGAACTCTATGAAAAAACTACGCATATCTTCATATAAAACTGCAAGTATATCTGCACTTGTACAAGCATTCTTGTCAGTGTTATTATGTATTCTTTTTACATATGTAGTTTTAAGGTTAACTGGTTTTGAAGAATTCATAGGTAAAGACGGAAAAGAAGAAATTATAAATGGTATTCGATATGATGCAGTATTATGTATTGGGGCTGTTGTGTCAGCATTTGTTCCAATTCTTTTGTTAAGATACAATTCGATTAAATATTTGTTTTCATTTTTGCTTTTAAGTATATTGTTTTATGTGATAATTTTATTGTTGGTAGTTATATTCTTAATTGGAGGTAGTTTTGATTTTATTAACTATGCTACATCTTCATTTCCTGTTGGAGCAGGAGTGGGTACAGTAGTTGCAATAACTATCAATACAATTAAAAACAAAAAAGAAAACGTTAATGCACAAAATTAATGAGTACATTTTTACTTGTGTCAAGTCCATACAATTTAAAAGAATAGTTTGCCGATTTATTATATTTACATATATCATCGGAGCGAGAAAATCCAGTATTCTCGCGGGTTCTAAAGAATTTTGTTCGGAAAAACTACAGTGAAAAAATCAGGAAAAAGTAGTAGGTCCTAATATTCACTGTTCTCCTGACTTGACACGAGCTATTAATAAATGACGAAAAATGTCGAAATGAGGACAGAATATATGAATAAAGATTTTTTTAATAATAAAATAAAACCTGAATATAAAAAATATATGATTTTTAGTATAATATATTTTAGTATTATTATGCTTGTATGCGGAGTAGTATTTATGTATATTGCATTGTTTTATGATAAGGTTGAACCAGAAAGCAGTCGTTGGATTGGTTTGGTAGTATCAATACTATCTTATGTTATCTGTGTTGCAAATCCAATATTTACACTATATTTGATTAGAAATTTTCCTAAACACAAACGATTGGTATTTTTATTTATTAAAAAGTTTGTATTTGTGGATGTTGAGGATGAAAACAACATGGAAATTTAATGTAAAGATAGAATAATTTTTTTGACCTAACTAGACACGAACTAAGGTGAAAAAATAATTGCATCTAAACCTTATGTGTCGCAATAAAGACCAAGTGGTAAAAATATTTTCAAAAATGGTGCGATATGGAAAGACAAAATTTACAAAACTCATATATTTATGGACTCAACAAAGGACTCCCAATTGCCCTGGGTTATCTGTCAGTTTCCTTTGGATTTGGCATAACAGCTGTGGCAAAGGGTCTTTTTGGTTTTGAGGCAATACTCATTTCGATGACAAACCTGACTTCGGCAGGGCAAGTGGCGGGGATTGGAATTATAGCCGCCTGCGGCACAATGCTTGAGATGATTCTGGCGCAGCTTGTAATCAACATCAGATACTGTCTGATGGGTTTGGCGCTTACTCAAAAGCTTGATAAAAGTTTCAACACTTTTCACAGGCTTACCACTTCATTTGGCATTACCGATGAGATTTTTGCAGTGGCAGCAGCGGAGAGGGGATTGATTGGGCGACGATTTATGTATGGGCTGATAACATTGCCATATTTTGGTTGGGCTTTAGGTACGGCTCTTGGTGCATATGCAGGGCAGATTTTGCCCCAGAGTGTTTGCTCGGCGCTTGGCATTGCGATTTACAGTATGTTTGTCGCAATCATTGTTCCCCCGTCCCGCGATGACAAGGGAGTTCTTATGACGGTGCTGATTTCATCAATCTTGAGTTGTGGTTTTTACTTTATACCCATATTTGATGGACTGTCCCAGGGATTTTCCATCATAATCTGTGCCTTTGCAGCGGCGGGAATTATGGCATATATTGCCCCGAAAGGTACAGAAGACGACGAGGAGGAGGCTGAATGATGACAAAAGAATTCTGGATGTATCTTGGTGCTATGGCATTGGTGACATATTTTGTCAGAATGATACCCTTCACCCTGATGCGAAGCAAAATCAAGTCAGTCTACATAAGAAGTTTTTTGTTTTATGTTCCCTATGCGGTTCTGGGGACAATGACCTTTCCTTATATATTCTGGTCGACGGGAAATATTTTAACTTCTGTTGCGGGCACGGCAGTGGCTTTTGTTCTGGCATATAAGAGATGTTCGCTCTTGGTTGTTGCCATCTGTGCTTGTTTTGCGGCTTTTCTTGCAGGATTATTTTGAGAATTGGGCTATGCATATTGCATAGCCCAATATTTTTGGAATTTTCTTGACATTTTTGCCATAGATATATATAATAATTTGAGAGTTATTCTCAATTTTGAAAGGGGGCTAGAGTTGTGGCGTCGTACCAAACCGCTCAAAAGAAAAAGATTACAGATTTTCTCGCGGAAAACTATGATAAAGATTTCACCGTTGAGGAACTGGCAAGTGCGCTAAATCGGGAATATCCCGAGGATGCCCCCGGAAAAAGCACGGTTTACAGGCTCATTCAAAAAATGACCGATGACGGAACTGTAATAAGAATTGCGGGTGAATATAATCGAAAATTCACTTATCGGATTGCAACGCACGGAAATTGTGCGTCGCATTTGCATATGAAGTGTATGGATTGCGGCAGACTTTTGCATATGGAAGACAATGAGTCATTGAGGTTTATGGCTGAGGTAATGAGGAATAATCATTTTGAGGTTGACAAGAAACACACGGTGCTTGTGGGCACTTGTGAGAATTGCAAAAAATAAGGAGGGTGAAGTGTGAAACGAAGAATAATAATGGGGCTTGTTTTAATTGCGGCAACCCTTCTTTCAGCTTGCGGTGCTGGAAAAATACAACAAGAAAGCGAAAAGATTTCGATTGTCTGCACCACCTTTCCTGCTTTTGATTGGGCGAGGGAGATAATTGGTTCTGAAAATGAGGGGTTTGAGGTAGAACTTTTGTCAAAGAGCGGTGACCTTCACAGTTATCAACCTTCGGCTTGGGATATTGCAAAAATCCACAACTGTGATTTGTTTGTATATAATGGAGGAATCTCTGACAAGTGGACAGAGGAGATTATAAAAGAGAACGAAGTTAATGCCCTGCGTCTTTTTGATGCGGTACAAGAGGAGCTTATTTCTGAACAAGGTGAACACCATCACGGACACGAGGCAGATTATGATGAACACATCTGGCTTTCGCTTAGGCTTGCCAAAATGTCGGTTGAAGCTATCACAGATGCTGTTTGTGAATTGGTTCCTGAAAATGCGGAGGGATTTAAAAAGAATAAGATAGCATATAATCTGAAACTCGATGAACTTGATGAACAATACAAAGAGGCAGCAGAGATGTCTTCAGACAAAACGGTTATCTTTGCGGACAGGTTCCCGTTTTTGTATCTGACAGAGGATTACGGCGTGAATGCGGTTGCTGCATTCACGGGCTGTTCGGCAGATACCGATGCGAGCTTTGAGGTTGTCGCAAGGCTTGTTGAAAAGGTTAATGAATTTGACAAGGAAACAATCCTTGTTTTGGAAAATTCAAATCAATCGGTGGCAGATACAGTTATTAAAAACACAGAAAAGAAAACAGCAAAAATTGCCATTATGAATTCATGTCAGTCAATTGGTGAATATGAAATCAGACAAGGTGCAAGCTACATGGAAATTATGACAAAAAATCTTGATGCCTTCAGTGAGGCACTCAAATAGTACGGAGGGTAAATATGGCACAGATTAAATGCAACAATATTGCTCTTGGATATGAGGGACGAGTGGTTGCCGATGAAATTTCATTCTCGGTTGAAAAGGGTGATTATCTCTGCATTGTTGGTGAAAATGGAGCAGGGAAAAGCACACTGATTAAGGCTATGCTGAACCTTGTGCCACCAATGAGCGGAGATATTATTCTTGATAAGGATATTCTTGATGGTGGGATTGGATACCTTCCTCAACAGACAGAGGTGCAGAGAGATTTTCCCGCGTCAGTTCGGGAAATTGTCCTTTCGGGTTGCCTTGGGAAATCAAAAGGGCGAGTTTTTTTCTCAAGAAAAGACAAAATTATTGCTGAAACAAATATGAAGAAACTGGGAATCTCAAATTTGTCAAACAGATGCTATCGTGAGCTGTCAGGAGGTCAGCAGCAGAGAGTTTTGCTGGCAAGAGCACTTTGTGCATCCGACAAAATTCTTCTTCTTGACGAGCCTGCCTCAGGGCTTGACCCGGTGGCAACCGGCGAAATGTACTCGGTGGTTTCAGAACTCAACAAAAAAGATGGCATAACAATTGTTATGGTTTCTCACGATATAAGAGCGGCGGTTAAGTATTCAAAACACATTCTTCATATAGGAAACAAGCCGTTGTTCTTTGGTGACACCGATGACTATATAGACAGTCATATTGGAAAAGCATTTTTGGGTGCTTGCGGAAAGGAGTGCTTCAGAGGTGAATAACAATATATCAAGTCTGATTTCCTATTATTTTGAATATGAGTTTGTAAGATATGCCCTCGTGGTGGGCGTGCTTATTGCGCTTTGTGCGGCTCTTTTTGGCGTTACACTTGTTCTCAAACGCTTTTCATTCATCGGCGACGGTCTTTCACACGCGGCTTTTGGTGCGTTGGCTGTTTCGGCGGTGCTTGGAATTTCAAATGAGCTGATTGTTGTTCTTCCCGTTACGGCATTGCTTTCTGTTTTGCTTTTGAGGGCAGGACAAAAAACAAAGGTGAATGGCGACGCATCTGTTGCAATGGTGTCGGTGGGTGCTTTGGCAATTGGTTATCTGCTTTTGAATATTTTCCCCGTTTCTGCCAATGTTTCAGGTGATGTCTGCGGCACATTGTTTGGAGCAACTGCAATATTGACCTTGTCAAAGCTTGACGTAGCACTGTGTGTTGTTCTTTCTGTGGTTGTTATTGTGCTTTTTGTTTTGCTTTACAACAAAATTTTCGCAGTTGCCTTCGATGAAAGCTTTGCAAATGCAATGGGAATAAAGGCAGAGATTTATAACACTCTGATTGCAGTGGTTACATCGGTTATAATTGTTCTTGCAATGAACCTTGTAGGCTCGCTTCTTGTGTCGGCACTGATTATTTTCCCCGCCCTTTCAACTATGCGGGTGTTCAGAAGTTTCCGACTGGTTACCATTTGTTCTGCAGTTGTTTCGGTGATTTGTGCATTGCTTGGAATAATCATATCCATTGTTTTGTCGGTTCCTGTCGGTCCGTCAATTGTAGCGGTAAATATTGTGAGCTTTCTTTTGTTTTTCTGCATAGGAAAGCTGATAAAAATATAAGTAACACAGCAAATTATATATATATTAGCAAGAAGGAGTTGACACATTTTGGAAAGAAAAAGTTTTGAAATATCAAAGGGAGTTAATCTGCACTTTCTTGAAACAGAGAAGTTCAAGACCAATGTGATGAGTGTATATTTCAGAATGCCACTCAGACGTGATACCATTACAAAAGCGGCATTGCTGCCGAGAATTCTGAAGAGAGGCAGTGAGAAGTATCCCACAATGGCAGACCTTTCAAGGCGGGCAGAGGAGCTTTATGGTGCGGGCATAGGTGCAGACATCGGCAAGCGTGGTGACAATGCCATCCTGAGGTTTTCTGTTCAGTTTGTAAGCGACAGCTTTATAAGTGAAAGCATCATAGGTGATGTGACGGAGCTTTTGAAAGAGTTTATACTTTGCCCCGTTGTGAAAGATGGCGGCTTTGACGAAGCTTTCGTCAAGCAGGAAAAGGAAAATGCAAAGAACTTTATTCTTGGACTGATTAATGACAAAAAGGAATATGCGGCAGTAAAATGCAATGAGATTATGTTTGAAAATGACGCATATGGGATTTTCCCTTATGGATATGTTGAGGATTTGGAAAGCATTGATGCAAAAAATCTTTATGTTTTTTACAGAGATGTTTTGAAAACTTCAGCAGTCGATATCTTTGTCAGCGGAAGTTTTGATGAAAAAATTGTCACCAAACAGATTGAAGATAATTTCAAATCGTTTCTTTCAGACAGAGTGATTGCAGAAAATGCCACAAAACTCGCATATGCTGAAGAAAACATAGAAATAAAAAATGTTTGTGAGGAAATGAAGGTTTCACAAAGCAAGCTGTGCATGGGCTTCAACTGCGGTATTGAACCGACCTCGGATGAGTATTATGCAATGATGTTATTTTCGTGCATATATGGAGGAAGCCCGTTTTCAAAGCTGTTCAACAATGTTCGTGAAAAGTTGAGCCTTGCATATTATGTCTTTTCTGCTTTTGACAGACACAAAAGCTGTTTGAAGATTAATGCGGGGATTGAAGCGGATAAGTTCCGTGATGCATATGATGAAATTATGCTCCAGTTTGATGCTATGAAAAAGGGCGATTTCACAGATGATGAAATTGAATCTGCGAAAAAATATTTTAAGACTCAGACAGGAAGCATCAAAGACAGCCTTGTGGCAACAGAGGACTTTTATATGGGAAGATTGCTCCTTGGCGAAACTGAATCTGTTGATGAATTTCTTGAAAGACTTAACAAGGTAACAAGAGCAGAAATAATCAAGGCGGCAAACAGCTTGCAGCTTGACACGATTTATTTCCTTAAGGGGGTGCTTGACAGTGAGGTTTGAAAAAACGGAAAATAAGGCTCTGAAGGAGAGTGTTTTGTTTGGTGTTCACGAAAGCGGGCTTCGGGTTTATATTGTTCCGAAAAAGGGCTTTTGCAAGTATTATGCGATTTACGGAACAGAATATGGCTCGGTTGATGATGTGTTGAAGATTGACGGCATGGAACAGAGACTTCCCGATGGCATTGCCCACTTTCTGGAACACAAGTTGTTCGAGGAGGAAGACGGCAAAAATGCTTTTGATAAATTTGCGTTGACGGGTGCAAGCAGCAATGCCTTCACGAGCTTTGACATGACGGCATATCTATTCTCCTGCACGGAAAATTTCTATGAAAATCTTGATATTTTGCTTGAATTTGTGAATAATCCATACTTCACAGATGAGAATGTTGCAAAGGAACAGGGAATAATCGGTCAGGAAATCAAAATGTATGATGATGACCCAAACTGGAGATTGTTTTTCAATATGCTTCAGGGAATGTATCACAATAACCCCGTAAAAATGGATATAGCAGGAACAGTTGAAAGTATAAGCAAGATAACTCCTGAACTTCTTTACAAATGCTGTGAGGCATATTACAATCCGTCAAATATGCTGCTTGTTCTGGTTGGGGATATTGATGAAAATGAAGCAGTCCGGTATATTGATAAACACGTCAGCCCTGAAAAGGACAGAGGGAAAATAGAAAAACGGAAAGTTAATGAGCCTGATGGAATTTCGCAAAGAATTGTCAGACAGAAACTGAGCGTTTCAAAACCAATGTTTCTTATAGGCTTCAAGGAAAAAGAGGAGGGCATTTCAGGAGAGGCTCTCGCTTTGAAACAGATAAAAACTCAAATTCTTATGGAAGTTCTTTTTGGAAAAAGCAGTGAGTTTTTCACAGAGCTTTATGGTGAAGGCTTGATTGACGGAAGCTTCGGCAAGGATACAGAGCTTGAAAGAAGTTATGGCTTTTCGTCAATAAGCGGTGAAAGCGATAAGCCCGAAACCGTATTTGAAAGAACCCTTGAATATCTCAAAAAAGTTAAAGAAAACGGTTTTGATGAAAAGGCTGTGGCTATTGCAAAGCGTGTGCTGATTGGAAAAGCTTTGAGAAAATTCAACAGTGTTGAAAAACTGGGCAACGACTTTATCCGTTGTTTTATGAATCAGATAAATCCATTTGATTATAGCAAGCAGGTTGAATCGGTTACTCTTGCTCAGCTTGAAGAAAGACTGAATGAGCACTTTGATGAGGCGTGTTGCGTTTTGTCTGTTGTGGAGCCTCTGGAGGAGCAATAATGATAAATAATATTTCGTTTCCCAATCTTGGGCTAGAGTTTGAGATAAACAGAGTAGCTTTCTCAGTTTTCGGAATGCCTGTATATTTTTACGGGCTTCTGATTGCTCTTGGTCTTGTGCTTGCTTTTTGGTTTGCAACTTATGAAACAAAAAGACTGGGAATTTCTCAGGATGATTTTTTCAATATGCTGATAATTGCAATTCCCGTGTCAATAGTATGTGCAAGGGCATATTATGTTATTTTTGAGTGGGACAGTTACAAGAACAATCTCGTAGAAATTTTTAATATACGAGGTGGTGGAATTGCAATTTATGGAGCGGTTATTGGTGCCGGGATTAGTGTGTTTTTCTATTGCAAGGCGAAAAAGCTCAGTGCGGGAAAGGTCCTTGATGTGCTTGCCATAGGACTTTTGATTGGACAAGCTGTGGGCAGATGGGGTAACTTTGTGAATGGTGAGGCATTTGGTGAAAGCTGCAATCTTCCCTGGGCAATGACTATTGTGAAAAATGGAAGAGTGGTTGCCGACATGGCTCATCCCACTTTTCTTTACGAATCGCTCTGGAATGCGATGGGTGTACTTATTTTAGTTCTATACAGAAAGAAAAAGGCTTTTGATGGTGAGGTTTTCTGTGGCTATATGGTTTGGTATGGTCTTGGCAGACTGATGATTGAAGGACTCAGGACAGACTCACTTTATCTTGGTGATTTCAGAGTTTCTCAAATCTTGTCTTTGGTTATTATTTTTGTGGGAATTGCAGTGGCGATTTTTAGCAGAAAAAAATCAAAAAAAGACTTGACAAATAAGGAAATTTGAGTTACAATTGTTGAGGTGTAAAGCTCGGGTGCTTTACAGATGCAAAAAAAGGAGGAGAAAAAATGGAAAAAAACGTTGAAATTTCTCTTCTTTTGAGCTTTTACAAAAATATGCTTACCCCTCGTCAGGCAGACACCGTTGACCTTTATTACAATGAGGATTTGTCTTTGGCGGAGGTTGGGGCGGAGCTTGGCATAAGCCGGCAAGGCGTGCGGGACAATCTGAAACGAGCTGAAGCGGCACTATATGCCGTGGAGTCAAAACTTGGGCTGGCAGCAAGATTTCTCGGAATCAAGTCAAGCCTTGCTGAAATCGATGACATTATTTCAGCAATTGAAAGTTCTCCGGAGGCAAAGCTCTTGCCCGACAGCATTAAACATCAGATAAACAGAATTCTTGCCATTGTTGCAGGGATTAATGAGATTGAAGATTGATACATAAACTTTTTGAAAGGAGTGTGTCTTATGGCATTTGAAAGCTTGTCAGATAAGCTGCAAAGCACCTTCAAAAAGCTTCGTGGAAAGGGTAAGGTTTCTGCGGCTGATTTGAAAGAGGCTATGCGTGAAGTGAAATTGGCACTCCTTGAGGCAGACGTTAACTTCAAAGTTGTCAAGAACTTCATAAACAGCGTTTCAGAACGTGCCTCAGGTGCAGAGGTTATGGAATCTCTCACACCTGCTCAGCAGGTTATAAAGATAGTTAATGAGGAACTCATTGCCCTTATGGGTGATGAGCAAAAAATAAAGATTTCTTCAAAGCCACCGACAGTAATTATGATGACGGGACTCCAGGGTGCAGGAAAAACCACCACGGCAGCAAAGCTTGGCGGACTCCTCAAAAAGCAGGGGAAAAGACCTTTGCTCTGTGCCTGCGATGTTTATCGTCCTGCGGCGGTTAAACAGCTCCAGGTTGTGGGCGGACAGCTCGATATTCCTGTTTTCAGCATTGAGGGAAACACCAATCCTGTTGAAATTGCAACAAAGGCTTTGGAACACGCAAGACTTCATTCCAATGACATTCTGATTGTGGACACAGCCGGCAGACTTCACATTGATGAAGAACTGATGAACGAGCTGAAAGACATAAAGGAAAGCATTGAGCCCACAGAAATTCTGCTTGTGGTTGATGCAATGACAGGTCAGGATGCAGTCAATGTTGCAGAAAGCTTCAACAATGAGCTTGAAATTGACGGAGTTGTTCTCACAAAGCTTGACGGCGACACTCGTGGCGGTGCGGCGATTTCGGTCCGTGCGGTGACACAAAAGCCAATCAAGTTCTGCGGTATGGGCGAAAAACTCACCGATCTTGAGGTGTTCCACCCCGAGAGAATGGCATCACGAATTCTCGGTATGGGAGATATGCTTAGTCTTATTGAAAAGGCGGAGCAAGCTCTTGATGAAAAAAAGGCATTGGAACTTGAGCAGAAAATGCGAAACTCCACCTATACCTACAGCGATTTTCTTGATCAAATGGAACAGATGAAAAAAATGGGGCCACTTGAACAGATAATCGGAATGCTTCCCGGAGTTAACACTCAGGCTCTCAAGGATGTCAACATTGATGAGAAAAAGATGGCTCATACTGAGGCAATCATAAAGTCAATGACAAAGGGAGAGAGAGAAAACCGCGACAAGCTTACCCCGAAACGTCGTGAAAGAATCGCCAAGGGCAGCGGAACAACAGTTGCTGAGGTGAATGCACTTGTCAAGCAATTTGAACAGATGCAAAAGATGATGAAAATGATGACGGGTGGCAAAATGGCAAAGCAGCTTGGCAGAATGGGTAAAATGGGCAAGATGGGGAAAATAAAATTTCCCTTTTAAATAAAGAAAATTATTAAATTTATATATTTTTTGGAGGTAATTTATTATGGCAGTAAAAATTCGTTTGAGAAGAATGGGTTCAAAGAAGGCTCCTTTCTACCGTGTAGTTGTAGCAGATTCAAGATATCCCAGAGATGGCAGATTCATTGAACAGGTTGGAACATACAATCCTATGGTAAAGCCTGCAGCTGTTGACTTTGATGCTGAAAAGGTTACAAAGTGGATCGGCAATGGTGCACAGCCTACAGACACAGTTAAGCGTCTTCTTAAAGAAAAGGGCATTATCTAATTCTTGCTTTTAAGGTCGCCTTTGTCCTCTTCCTGAGGACAAGGGTTGGCTTGTGAGCCAGGGTCTTGGAGGAAAAGAAATGAAAGAACTTTTGGAATTTATTGCAAAATCAATGGTTTCAGAGCCTGATGCAGTTTCTGTTGAAGAAAGTGTTCAGGATAATGCAGTTGTTCTCACCTTGCACGTGGGCGAAGGCGATATGGGCAAGGTAATCGGCAAGCAGGGAAGAATAGCAAAGGCTATCAGAACCGTTGTCAAGGCTGCTGCAAGTCACGATAACAAGAAGGTTACGGTTGATATTGTATAATTTTTGTAAGACAGACTGTATCGTCGAGACGGATTGCCGTAGCTCGAAGTGGTACAGTCTTTGCTTGCTTTTTGAGGAATTGATATGAAAAAAGAACTTGAAATTGGACAAATAGTGAATACGCACGGACTTCGCGGTGATGTGAAGGTGATGCCCTGGTGTGATGATGCCGGGGTCTTTGACGAGCTTGCGTATGTTTTGATAGATGGTGAAGAGTTTGATATTGAAAAATCAAGAGTTCACAAAAATATGGTAATTCTCAAACTTTCAGGAATTGACGACATTAATGTTGCAGAAAAATATCGGAACAAGATTTTGATGGTTCCGAGAGAGGAACTGGGAGAGCTCCCTGAGGGTACGTTCTATATTTGCGACCTTTTGGGCTGCGAGGTTGAAACGGTTGACGGAATTGCTCTGGGCAGAATTTGCGACATAATCAAAACGGGCAGCAACGATGTCTATGTTGTTGAAAATGATGACAAAAAACAAGTGCTTATTCCCGTTATTGACGAGGTTGTGAAATCCGTCGACACGGAAGAAAAGAAAATAATAATTGAACCGCTAAAAGGATTGATTGACTGATGGCAGAGTTTAGAGTTGATATTTTGACACTATTTCCCGAAATGTTTGATGCCGTGCTTGGGAATTCCATTATAGGCAGAGCGGTGGAAAATGGCATACTCGAGATAAATTGCGTGCAAATCCGTGATTTCGCGTTCAACAAGCACAAGCAGGTTGATGACTACCCCTATGGCGGAGGTCAGGGAATGGTCATGCAGGCAGAGCCTATATTTCTTGCATACAAAAGTGTGTGTGAAGGACTTGACTACAAGCCTCTGACCATATATATGTCACCTCAGGGAAAAACCTTCAGACAGTCCACTGCAAAGAAATTGGCAAAGAAAAAGCATTTGGTTATTATCTGCGGACATTATGAGGGCGTCGACCAAAGGGTTCTTGATGAAATTGCAGATATGGAAATTTCTATGGGAGATTTTGTGCTGACAGGCGGTGAGATTGCAGCAATGGCTGTTGTGGATGCAACCGCAAGAATGCTTCCCGGCGTGCTTGCGTGTGAGGATGCTTTCTCTGATGAATCGCATTTCAGCGGACTTCTGGAATATCCCCAATACACACGGCCTGCGGTGTGGCACGACAAGGAAGTACCCGAGGTTTTGATGAATGGAAATCACAAGCTGATTTGTGAATGGAAAAGGGAGGCGGCCCTCAGAAACACCCTGAAAAAACGCCGTGGAATGTTAAGCCGTGCAAAGCTTTCAAAAGATGATTTGAAGATTATAGAAAAATTGAAAAATGAATAGTCATTTTTTCGAATATAATGTTGTTTTTTGCGAGCTTATATGTTATACTAGAAACGATAGGCATTGATTTGCTATTGACAGATAAAACAGGACATCTTTTATGATATATTTTGAGAGAAATCGGAGGGATTCTGATGAAATGTTTGGAATGTGGAGCAGATATTTATGAGGGCGTGAAGAAGTGTCCTTATTGCAAAACACTTACCCAAAGTGCCACAGAAGACGAAAAATTTAAAAACTTTGACTTTAAGTACACAATTACTTCACCGGAGCAGGTGACAAAGCTGCATAATACCATAAAGGAAACCGGAAAGAAATCAAAGAGAAATGCCATTGAAAAGTTTTTGGCAGATCGCCGCGCTGCAAAAAGGGCGGCTCGTCGTGCTGCACGTCGGGGTGAAACTTTGAAGGCGACAGACAGCCGCAAGAAGACGGTTGTCAAACCGAAAAAGGAAAAAACGGTTAGAGAAAAGAAAACCTTTACGGGAATTAAGTTCCCCAAATTCGGCAAACTTGACAAGAAAGCATTCACAAAGCGTGTAGTGGGTATTGGTGCGGTTGCAGCGTGCCTTGTTGTTTTGGTGCTGATTGTTGTTGGTGTGGCAAGCGCTGTTTCAAATGGTGATAGTGCAGTTGCGTCATACACATATGTAAAGGACAATTCAATGTATATGGTTTACAAGGGCAAGAACCTTCTTGTGTCAGAAAGTGTTGTCAATGATGCATATATGAGAAAGCTTGACGAAGAAGGAGAACTTGTTTCGGCTGAACGTGCTGCAAAAAATGCAGGGTTAGTTCATTCAACTGCCAACGGAAAGGTAACATTCTTCTTTGAAAACTATGACCCTTCAACCAATATTGGAAATCTCAATGTGATTGAAAACGGAAAGATAAGAAAAATCACCAAAATTTCAGAAACTGTACATAATTCAATTGTTATGACAGAAGACGGAACAAAACTGCTCTATTTGCAAACTACGGACAAAAATGGTGATATGGGCGTTTTGTATTATTGGGAAAAAGGCATTGATGAGCCATTCAAAATTGCAACAGACATTGACCACGGAACATTTGAATTCACAAAGGACGGCGAATGGGCGGTGTTCCTTCAGAATCTGAATCGTGTTGAAATGAGTGGAGACCTTTATGTCAAGAGTCTTGCAAAACTTGATGAAGAAAAGGTTAAGCTCGACACAGATGTATGCAAATTGTTCGGTTCAAGTCAGGATGGTTCGTCACATATTTATGGCAAAGATTATGACAAAGAGGATGGCTCTTTCGACATATATGCTATAAACAAGAAAAACCGTGCAATAAGACTTGGAGAAAGAACCAAAAAAGCACCATTTGTTCAGAAAAAGAAAAACAACATTTATGTTTATGGCATAGCCGATGATGGAACAAACAATCTCTACAATGTGGATGTTGATTCCGGAAAGAAAGAAAAGATAGCCTCAGGCATAAGTGGAATTCTGATGACATCAAAGGATGAAAAAACTGTTATTTATGACAAGGTGTATTCAGGAAAGTTAGCCGATTATTATGCATACACCAGAGGCAAACAGCCCCAGAAGATTGCGGGAAATGTTGTTGTGGATTATGCAGTTGTTGCAAACAAACCTCAGATGGCGGCAAGCCTTGACGGAAGACGGATTATATACATTTCAGAGTTTGAATCATTCAAGGGCGGCGGCACGCTGATGCTTTGCGAATATAAGAACGGGAACATTGTTTCAGAGGAACAGATTGCTGAGGATGTTTATGCATGCTACCGTGCTGAAGACGGAAAGTTTGTGTTTGCAAAGGATTATAGCCCGTCAAGAAAAGTTTTTGATGTCTATGTGCTTGACGGAAATGTAATGACATTGCTCAAGGAAGAAGTTTCACCTGAGATGTTTGGAGTTTCCAAAACAGGGGATAATATATACTATATCTCAAATTACAATGTTGAGGGCGCTTTCGGCACCCTGGAGAGAATGGATTTGAGCGGCAATGCAGAGGAACTTGCGTCCGAGGTGTTTGATTTTGATTTAACCAACTTTGAGGATACATTTTTCTACAAAAATCTCAATGGAAATGACGGAAGCTTTGACCTAAATCTCATAAAGAACAAAAAGAGTGACTGGATTGAAGTAAACACAGGCGTTGATGAAATCCTGACTTATTAAAGGGGAGAATGGCATTGCGAATAGGTGTTTTTGGTGGAACATTCAACCCCCCGCATATTGGACATCTGTTGCTTGCGACAGATGCAAAGGATCTGGCAGAGCTTGACAAAATAATGTTTATGCCTTGCGCCAATCCACCCCACAAGCCAAACCTTCGGATACCTGATGGAGAGCACAGACTGAAAATGGTTGAACTGTCCATTGAGGATAATCCTGATTTTGAAGTTTCAGACATGGAGGTTCAGGCAGGGGGAAAGAGCTATACTGCAAAAACCCTTGAACGGCTTCAGCAGTTGTATCCCGATGACACATTATGTTTCATTGTGGGCGCAGATTCTTTGTGCGAGATGGAAAAATGGTTTTGTCCGTCTGAAATTTTCAAACGTGCTGAAATTGTTGTTGCCTGCCGTGGCGGAATGAAGGAAGCAGAACTCAATGTGGCAATAGATTTTTACAAACAGAAATATAATGCCCGCATACGGAAGATAGATATGAACATAATTGAGATGTCATCATCGGACATTCGTCATCGTATCCGGTTGGGGAAAAGTGTCCGTTATATGATGACGGATAAGACTATTGAATACATCCGGAAAACGGGAATTTATGAAGGATTAGATTAGGGTTTATGCAGAATATTGATGCGATAAAGGATTATGCAAAAAGTGTTTTAAGCGAGAAGCGTTTTGTCCACACCGTGAATGTTGCGGAAGAGGCAAGACGCCTTGCCCTTATCTGGGGTGAAGACCCTGACAGGGCATATCTTGCAGGACTTATTCACGACATTGCCAAAGAAATCCCGCAAGATGAGGCGCGGCCGTTGCTTTTGAAAGCAATTAAGGCGGAAAAGCAATATGTGAATTTGCCGGGAGTTGCAGTTCACGGCTTTTTGGCGGCTTATATTGCAAAAGAAGCTTTGGGCATTTGTGATGAGGATGTTCTGGCGGCGGTAAAGAGCCACACCACGGGAAGAGTGGGAATGTCAAGGCTTGAAAAGATAATATATATCGCCGATTTCACCGAGCCGGGACGAAACTTCCCAGAGGCCGACGAGGTGAGAAAACTTTCCGAAAAAAGCCTTGATGAGGCAGTTTTGCGTGAAGCTGATTTTGTGATTAAATTTGTGATAGACTCAGGTAGGCCCTTGTGCACCGACACTGTAGAAGTGAGAAATAGTTTTTTGACCAAAATAAAAGAGGATAAATAAATGAGAGTAAAATCACCGCTAAGGCTAATTGTTGCAATACTTATACTGCTTGCTTTGATTTATGTAGGCTTTAAGGGCGCCGTGTCAATAATCACGGGAGAACCCATAAGGTTTGGGTTCAGCAGCAGTGGATATATGTCTGACAAGGTTCAGGATTTTGTTGTTGCAGGGGTTGATGATGACGGTTACAGAACAGACCTGATTCTTTTTTGCAGATATAACCTTTCGGACAACTCGATAAATGTTTTGCAGATTCCAAGAGATACAAAAGTCGAAAATGACAGATATGACAAAAAAATCAATTCTGCTTATGGAACAGCAGACAAAGAAAAAGCCTTGTTTGATGAAATTGAGAGCATAATTGGAATAAGGCCTGAAAAATCTGTTATTGTCAGCTTCAGGGCATTTCGTGAGCTTATTGATGCGATTGGCGGAGTTGAGGTGGATGTTCCCATACGGATGTATTACACCGACCCGGTTCAGAACCTGACAATCGATCTTTACCCAGGTGTTCAGGTTCTTGACGGACGACATGCCGAGATGTTTATGCGATTCAGATACAACAATGACGGAACGGGATATCCCAATGGAGATATTGACAGAATTGCCGCACAAAGGAAATTTTATGAGGCGACAATGAATAAGCTTTTGAGTGGCGGTACGATTTTGAAAGCTCCCAAAATTCTCGGAGTAATCCTTGGTAACGTGAAAACCGATTTTGAAATTGATGAAATAGTGAATTATATCGGCAGAGTTCCCAAATTCAAAATGGAAAATGTGAAGATATATTCCTTGCCCGGTGAGGGTGGATACGATTCTAATGGTGTTTCTTATTTCTTCCATGATGAAGAAAAGACAAAAACACTTATTTCACAGCAGTTTAAGCCAAAGAGGGCGAAGGTAGAAAGCGGTTATGAAGGCTCATTCAAAAACCGTTTCATAAAGATTCGCCTGGTGGATGCGACAGGACTTGATGAAAGTCAGGTTGATATTTTGAAAATAGTTTCTGAAACCCTTGAAGATTATGGTTTCAAAGTGGTTGCAACAGAGAAGACTGGCAGAATTGCTGACACATCACTGCTGATAAACCACAACAACAAACGAGTGGCGGCAGAAGTTCAGAAAATGTATCCGTCTGTTCAGATTGCTGAAACCATTGAAGAATATGTTCTTGAAAACAATGAAAAAGCAGCAGACATAACTTTGAAAATGGGAACAGATTTTTCATTCTAAGTGAAAGGAAGAAAATAGATGAGTTGTGAAAGTAAAAATGTAAACACCATTGTCAAGGCAATTGACAAAAAGCTGGGGAGGGATATTCAGGTCTTAAATCTCAATGAACTGACCACCCTGACAGATTATTTTGTTATTGCGACAGGTGGTTCAAATCGAAATGTTCAGGCAATTTGTGATTTTGTCGAAGAAGAAATGCAAAAGGCAGGAGCAAAGCTCTGGAACAAGGAAGGCTATGACTCAGCAGAATGGATTCTTTTGAGCTATGACGATGTGATTGTTCACATTTTTCAGGAAGAACCCCGCGAATTCTACAAGCTGGAGCACATATGGAAGGATGCACCGCTTGTTGATATAGAAGATTTGATTGAGGAGAAATAATAAATACCGAAAGGATTGATTATAAATGAAATACGAATTCAAGCAAATAGAAGAAAAGTGGCAGAAGAAATGGGAGGACGAAAAGGTCTATGCTATGAGCGAGGAAACCTCGAAGCCTAAGTATTATGCGCTCGAGATGTTCCCATATCCGTCAGGAAACTTACATATGGGACACGTGCGCAACTATTCAATCGGTGATGTAGTTGCACGTTACAAGACCATGCAGGGATTCAATGTTCTTCATCCAATGGGTTGGGACTCATTTGGCCTTCCTGCGGAGAATGCTGCGATAAAGAACGGAACACCACCTGCTGACTGGACCTGGGCAAACATTGACAATATGCGTGACCAGCTCAAGAGACTTGGTTTCAGCTATGATTGGGACCGCGAAGTTGCAACGGCAAAGGAAGAATACTACAAGTTCACACAGTGGATGTTTCTGAAGCTTTTTGAAAAAGGACTTGCGTACAAGAAAAAGTCATTTGTAAACTGGTGTCCGTCTTGCCAGACAGTTCTTGCCAACGAGCAGGTTGTGAACGGCAAGTGTGAAAGATGTAAAAACGAAGTTGGCAAGAAGGACCTTGAACAGTGGTTCTTCAAAATCACAGATTATGCCGACAGACTTCTTGATGATATAGAAAAGCTCAAGGGTTGGCCCGACAAGGTTAAGTCAATGCAGACCAACTGGATTGGCCGTTCAGAGGGCGCTGAGGTTAAATTCCGCATTGACGGAACAGACAAAGAACTGACCGTGTTCACCACAAGACCTGACACCATCTTTGGTGTTTCATATATGGTTATTGCTCCTGAACATCCAATTGTGGATGAACTCATTACGGGCAAACCTCAGGAGGCAGAATGCCGTGCGTTTATTGAAAAGGTTCACGGTATGAGTGAAATTGCAAGGTCGGCAACAGACACCGAAAAAGAGGGCGTGTTCACAGGGGTTTATATGATTAATCCTATAAACAACGAGAAAATTCCGCTCTATCTTGCAAACTATGTTTTCCTGGATTATGGAACAGGAATTGTTATGGGTGTTGCAGCTCATGACCAGCGTGACTTTGAATTTGCAAAGAAATACAATCTTCCAATCAGAATTGTAGTTCAGCCCGAAGGTCAGAATATGAAATCTGAGGATATGACTGAAGCCTTTGCAGCAGAGGGAATAATGGAAAATTCGGGAGAGTTTGACGGAATGAACAATCGTGAGGCTCTTGCGAAAATTATCACATATATGGAAGAAAAGGGTATTGGTGAAAGAAAGACCAATTTCCGTCTTCGTGACTGGCTGATTTCAAGACAGAGATACTGGGGAGCACCTATTCCAATTGTTTACTGTGAAAAGTGCGGAACTGTGGCAATCCCTGAAGAGCAGCTTCCTGTTCGCCTGCCAGAAAATGTTCAGTTCACAGGTCAGGGCAAGTCACCTCTCAGCGAGTGTGCTGATTTTGTCAACACAACTTGTCCAAAGTGTGGAGGCAAGGCAACCCGTGAAAGCGACACAATGGACACATTTGTGTGCTCATCATGGTATTTCCTGAGATATTGTGATCCCAAGAACGACAAACTTCCTTTCTCAAAGGAGAAAACAGATTACTGGATGAATGTTGACCAATATATTGGTGGCGTCGAACACGCAATTCTTCATCTTCTCTATGCAAGATTCTTCACCAAGGTTCTTTATGACATGGGTTATGTTTCTTGCGAAGAACCATTTGAAAATCTTCTCACACAAGGTATGGTTCTGAAAGACGGCAGCAAAATGTCAAAATCTGTTGGCAATGTTGTAAGCCCTGAAGAGATAATCGAAAAATACGGTGCGGACACAGCAAGACTTTTCATTCTCTTTGCAGCACCGCCCGAACGTGACCTTGACTGGAATGACACTGCGGTTGAGGGTGCTTATAAATTCCTCAACAGAGTTTGGCGTGCAGTTGATGAACTGAAAGAATATATGTCCGAGGAAGCAGTTGATGCATCAAAACTGACCGATGCTGACAAAAAGCTCAGACTTGCTGTTCATTCAAGCATCAAGAAGGTAACTGAAGACTTTGAAAGATTCAGCTTCAACACCGCAATAAGCAGTGTTATGGAAATGGTAAATGCAATTTATCAATACAAAGATGGTGTAAAGCCAGAGGATTACAACAAATCAGCAGTTGGTGAGGCAGTTAAAGCGGTTATTATGCTTCTTTCACCAATCGTGCCGCATATCACTCAGGAAATGTGGGAAAATATCGGAAGATGCGATGCACTTTATGTTGCCCAGTGGCCCAAGTATGACGAAAATGCTCTTGTTGTAAGCGAAGTTGAGGTTGTTGTTCAGATAAACGGCAAAATCCGTGACAAGATGATGATTTCAGCAGATCTCAATCCAAAACAGATGGAAGAACTTGCACTTAGCAATGATAAGATAAAAGAACTGATTGACGGCAAACAGGTTGTGAAGGTTATTGCAGTTCCCAAAAAGCTTATCAATATTGTGGTGAAATAATTATGGGTGCAAGAGAAGAGTTTATCGAAATATATAAGACATATATAAAAAGAGAGGGAGCTGAAAAGCTCCTTGCTCATCTTATGTCGCCTGCCAGTGATTTTTTCACGGCACCTGCCAGTGCAAGATTTCACGGAGCATATGAAGGTGGGCTTGTTGAACACAGTCTGAACGTCTATGAATGTCTCAAGGACTATCTTTCCAGAGAAAGAGTATCAGAACTTTATGGACTTGAAGCAAGCAATGAAAGCATAGCGATTGTGGCACTTCTTCATGATTTGTGCAAGATGAATTTTTATAAGCCCGGTTTTCGCAATGTGAAAGACGACAACGGAGTCTGGCAGAAAGTTCCCAGTTATGAAATTGAGGACACTTTGCCTTATGGACACGGCGAAAAGTCGGTGTATATTATTTCCGGATTTATGAGGCTGACCCGTGAGGAAGCTTTTGCAATAAGATACCATATGGGCTTTTCGGGAAGCGAAGAGCCAAGAAATGTGGGCAGTGCTTTTGAAATGTTCCCGTTGGCATTTGCACTTTCAACAGCGGATATGGAAGCTACATATTTCCTCGAAGGAAAGAATTAAAAATTTTTTGGATTGGAGGGTTTCCAAGTGAAAGATGGTTTTTTGAAGGTTGCGGCAGCAACGCCCGAAATCAGGGTCAATGACACGCAGCATAACAGTCAGGCTATAATCAAACAGATTGAAGAAGCCTCGAAAAACGGTGCTAAAATTGTTGTTTTTCCTGAACTTTGCATCACGGGTTATACTGTCGGGGACTTGATTTTTCAGAGCAGCCTTATAAGACGTGCCAAGGCGGCGCTTGTGGAAATCCTCAACAAAACAAGGTTTCTTGATATTTTATTTGCGGTGGGACTCCCTCTTTTGGTTCGTGACAAACTCTATAATGTTGCGGCAATATGCAAGAGTGGAAGAGTGCTTGGCTTTGTGCCAAAAGTGAATCTGCCCAATTATTCAGGTCATTTTGAAAAAAGATATTTTGCTGTGCCTGAGAAAAATATGGTTATTAATTTTGAGGGTGAGGATGTTCCATTTGGAAGCAAACTGATTTTCTGTGCTGAGGGCATGGAAGAACTTCGGGTTGCCTGCGAGATCTGTGAGGATTTGTGGGTTCCGGTTCCGCCATCAGCCAAGCACGCGATGAATGGAGCAACTGTAATTCTGAATTTGTCGGCAAGCGGTGAAGCAGCAGGAAAAACAAACTTCCGGAGAACTCACGTTGCGTCACATTCCCTGAAAACTCTTTCTGCTTATCTTTATGCTGATGCAGGTGACGGAGAGTCCACAACTGATATGGTTTTTGGCGGCAATAACCTGATTTATGAGGGTGGAAAGAAACTTGCAGAGGCAAAACTCTTTGAAAATGGAATAACATATGCGGTTATAGATGTTGAAAAGATGAGTCTTATGAGACGAAAGATGACAAGTTTTTCGTCAGATTTTGACGATGAATATGAAAGAATTTATTTTGATTTGAGACTTGAGGAAACAAAACCTGAAAATGTCAATCCCCATCCTTTTGTTCCTTCAAAGGGAGAAACACTTTTTGAAAGATGCGAAGACATTATCAATATGCAATGCGCAGGGCTTGAAAAAAGACTTAAACATATTAACCTGAAAACGGTTACAATCGGTGTTTCGGGCGGTCTGGACAGCACTTTGGCGCTTCTTGTTACAACAAGAACATTTGAAAAAATGAATCTGGACAAAAAGGGAATAATTGCGGTGACAATGCCTTGCTTTGGCACATCAGACAGAACATATAACAATTCGAAAAAATTGGCAGACTGTCTTGGTGTGACACTTCGTGAGGTGTCAATTGCAAAATCTGTGACTCAGCATCTGGAAGATATCGGCGCATCCCTCAATGAACACGATGTGACCTATGAAAACGCCCAGGCGAGAGAACGGACTCAGGTGCTTATGGACATTTCAAACAAAACGGGCGGAATTGTTGTAGGCACAGGGGATTTGTCAGAACTTGCACTTGGCTTTGCAACCTACAACGGCGACCATATGTCCATGTACAATGTGAATTGTTCTGTTCCAAAAACTCTGATGCAATCTCTTGTTAAGCACATAGCGGATATTTCGGATAACGAACTGAAATCGGTTCTTTATGACATTTTGGACACACCAATCAGTCCTGAACTTTTGCCTTCA
>JAZRNM010000030.1:0-162566 GCA_045648205.1 Clostridia bacterium | reverse complement strand
TGGTGGCGGGGGTTATTCTCAGCGGGCTTGGACTTTATGACAAGATAATTGAAATTGGCGGGGCGGGGGCGACTGTGCCCATTATCGGCTTTGGAAATACCCTTGCCAAGGGCGTTTTTAAGGGTATTGAAAAATATGGATTCCTCGGTGTTTTCACAGGGGGCATCACCGGTGCAGCCGGGGGGATTGCGGCATCGATATTCTTTGGTTTTCTTGCTGCTGTGATTTTTAAGCCGCGACAAAAATAGTGATAATTTTTAGGGAAATTTCAGCCTAAAGCTATTGCAAAAACACTCAAAAAATAGTATAATGTAACAGAGTATATTTAAACTGAGGGGAGTGTTTTTGTTTGAAGGAAATTGACAGCTTTGAAATGGAACGGCAACGGGATTTTATTCAGAAAATCCGTCAGCAAAACGAAATGGCAAACAGACAGCCTCTTGCGTTTGTTGAAACCTATGGTTGTGCTCAGAATGAGAATGACTCAGAGCATATTCGTGGCATGCTTTCTGACATGGGTTATGGCTTTTGCGATGATGTGAAGGATGCAGATGTGATTATTTACAACACTTGTGCGGTGCGTGAAAATGCAGAGCTTCGGGTGTTTGGAAATCTTGGTGCACTTAAGCACCAAAAGACAAAAAATCCGTCCCTAATTATTGGTGTTTGCGGATGTATGATTCAGCAACCTCATATTGCAGAGCAGATAAAGAAAAAATATAAGCACGTTGATTTGATTTTCGGGACTCATGTTGTTTATCGGTTTCCTCAGCTTCTTGATGAGGCTTTAAATGATGGCAGGGTTCTTGATATTGAGAATAGCGAGGGAAGAATTTTTGAGGGTGTCACCTCAAAACGTGATGAGCCGCCTCTGGCGAAAATCCCCATTATGTATGGTTGCAATAATTTTTGCACCTATTGCATTGTTCCTTATGTGAGAGGAAGGGAACGGAGCAGAAGCGCGGAAAACGTTCTCAAAGAGGTTCGTGAGGTTGCGATGCAGGGCTACAAAGAGGTTATGCTTCTTGGGCAGAATGTAAATTCCTATGGCAAGGATCTGGAGGGTGGGCTTTCCTTTGCAAAGCTTCTCAGCGAGGTTTGCCGAGTTGATGGAATTGAGAGAGTGCGGTTTATGACTTCACATCCCAAGGATATTTCGGATGAACTTATTGAGGTTATGGCAAAGGAGGACAAGATTTGCAAGCAACTGCATCTGCCTGTACAATGCGGTTCGGACAGAATTCTTAAAAAAATGAACCGAAGCTATAACCGGGAAAAGTACCTTGAAATTGTGAAAAAGGTCAGAGAAAAAATGCCCGATATTGTGCTGACAAGTGATGTTATTGTTGGATTTCCGGGCGAAACCAATGAAGATTTTGAAGAGACTATGTCCATTCTTGATT
Source organism: Clostridia bacterium (assembly GCA_045648205.1). Classification (GTDB taxonomy): domain Bacteria; phylum Bacillota; class Clostridia; order Monoglobales; family Monoglobaceae; genus SIG440. Next base: position 161,163 of record JAZRNM010000030.1, on the reverse strand, counting down.
TGGTTCAGTATGATATGATTTTTTCGTTTATATATTCAAAGAGGAAGGGCACTCCTGCGGCAGAAATGGAGGATTGCCTGACCGATGAGGAAAAACACCAGAATTTTGAGAGGATGGTTGCTTTTCAGAACGATATTTCAAAAAAGAAAAATGATGCATATCTTGGCAGAACTGAAAAGGTTCTTGTTGAAGGCTGCAGCAAGACCAACCCCGAGTTTATGAGCGGAAGAACTGACGGCGGAAAGATTGTGAACTTCCGCGGAAGCAGTGAGCTGACAGGGGAAATGGTTGAGGTTAGGATTACAGAAGTGAAAACATGGTCGCTTCTTGGAGAAATTGTTTAGATTAATTACAAAAGGAGAAAAAACGATGAGAAACACTATTATTGAAAAGGCTCAGGAACTTGGAACCCTGATTGCGGAAAGTCCTGAAAAGGAGAGAGTTTCGGTTTCGGGCGACAAGATGAACAATGACGAGGAGGCAACAACACTTCTGCGTCAGTATAATGAAAACAGAAAGGCGGCAACCGAAAAGCTTCGTGGCAAAGAGCCCACAAAGGAAGAGCTTGAGGAATACAGAAACTATGTTCAGGCGGAATTTGAGAAAATTGCTGCAAATCCTTTGATTGCAGAATATATTGAGGCTAGCAGGGAATTTGACAATATGGTTCAGCAGGTGAATGCTGTTCTCAGTTATTTCATCACGGGACAGGAAGCCGCAGAGGGCGGTTGCAGCGGAAATTGTTCAAGCTGCAGCAGTTGTGGCTAAAAAAGGTGACTGAATAAAATTTTAGGGGGAACACAGATGGCTGAGTTTACGCCGATGATGCGTCAGTATTTTGAAATTAAAAATGAATATAAAGACAGCATTCTTATGTATCGCCTGGGCGATTTTTATGAGATGTTCTTTGAAGATGCTCAAATTGCGTCAAAGGTTCTTGAAATCACTCTGACGGGCAGAGATTGCGGCCAGGAAGAGCGTGCCCCCATGTGCGGAGTCCCCTTTCATTCGGTGGATAGCTATATTGCAAAATTGGTTGAAAACGGATATACTGTTGCAATCTGTGAACAGACAGAGGACCCATCTCAGGCAAAGGGAATTGTGAAACGTGAAGTTGTTCGGGTGATTACACCTGGCACAATTATGGATGTGGCAGCTCTTGATGAGTCAAAAAATAATTACCTTGCATCGGTGTTCTTTTCGGGGAATGGTGCAGGTGTTTCCTTTGTGGACATCACAACCGGCGAAATTTCGGTTAATGAGTTTGAGGGTGAAGAGCTTGAAATTCAGGTCCTCAACGAAATCAGCAGATTCAGTCCCGCAGAAATTATTTTCAACCTTGAGGCATATGAAAAAACCGGACTTTTGGAAACCATTTCTGAGAGATTCGGCTGTATGGTAAGGAATTATTATAATTGGACCTTTGAGAAAGAGACGGCACAGAAAACCGTTGCTGAAAAGTTTGGTGAGGTTCAAAGTGAGTTGTTCCAAAAAGGCTATGCTGTGTGCAGCCTTGGGGCACTTCTTATGTTCCTCAGTGAAACCCAAAAGACCGAACTTGCAAACCTCCGTGAGGTTCAGATTATTGAGAGCCAGGAGTATATGGAGCTTGACCTTTACAGCATAAGAAATCTTGAACTTCTTGAGACTATGCGTGACAAAAAAACAAAAGGCAGTCTTCTTGCTGTGCTCAACAAAACAAAAACGTCAATGGGCGGACGTCTTTTGAGAAAATGGATAACGATGCCACTTGCAAACTGTGCCAAAATTCAGAACAGGCACAAGGCGGTTGGTGAGCTGGTTTCAAACCCAATTCTTCGTGAAGAGATTGTTGAAGGACTGAAGACCATTCAGGATATTGAAAGGCTTGTGTGCAAGGTTACATATAAAACGGCAAATTGCCGTGACCTTCTGGCAATTGCAGAATCCCTGGAAAAGCTCCCTGAAATAAAAGCTTTGCTCGGCAGATGCTCAGCTGGAGTTTTGCAGAGACTTCACAGTCAGCTCGATGACCTCAGGGATGTGAGGGATATTATCAAAAATGCCATAAATCCCGAACCGCCTATCTCTTTGAGAGAAGGAAACCTCATTCGTGAGGGATTCAGCCGTGATGTTGATTCAAGACGTGAGCTCATGAAAAATGGTCTCAACTGGATAAAGGATTTTGCCGAAGAAGAAAAGGAAAAGACGGGAATCAAGAACATAAAGGTTGGGTATAACCGTGTGTTTGGATATTATCTTGAAGTCAGCAAGCTGAACTCAAAAGATGTTCCCGAATATTTTGTGAGAAAGCAGACTCTTTCAAACTGTGAAAGATATATAACACCACAGATAAAAGAGGTTGAAGAAAAAATTGTTGAGGCAGAAGGTCAGATTGTTGATATGGAATATGAAATATTCTGCAAAATCCGTGACCTTGTGGCAGAGCAGGTGGCAAGAATTCAGCTGACTGCTCACGCCATTGCAACCGCTGATGTGTTGTGTTCATTTGCTTATGTGGCAGAAAAGAATAGATATGTGATGCCTGATATGAACATGACCGACAAAATTGTGATTAAAGACGGAAGGCATCCTGTTGTGGAAAATCTTACAAGCATGTTTATTGCCAATGACACAGAGCTTGACGGAGATAAAAGGCAGATTGCCATTATAACGGGCCCCAATATGGCGGGAAAGTCTACATATATGAGGCAGACGGCTCTTATTGTGCTTATGGCACAGATGGGCTCCTTTGTGCCTGCAGTTTCCGCGCAAATCGGGGTTGTGGACAAGATTTTCACAAGAGTCGGCGCGTCTGATGATTTGTCGGCGGGACAGAGTACCTTTATGGTTGAGATGAACGAGGTGGCATATATCCTGGACAATGCCACAGAAAAGAGCCTGGTTATTCTTGATGAAATCGGCAGAGGAACAAGCACTTATGACGGCCTTGCTATTGCCTGGGCGGTTGTTGAGTATATTGCAAATAAGAAAAAGTGTGGTGCAAAGACTTTGTTTGCAACACATTATCACGAACTTACCGAGCTTGAGGACAGGCTTGACGGGGTTAAAAATTACTGCATAGCTGTAAAAAAACATGGGGATGACATTACGTTCCTCAGAAAAATTATCAGAGGTGGAGCTGACGGCAGTTATGGTGTTGAGGTTGCAGCTCTTGCCGGCGTAAAAAAAGAGGTTACGAAACGTGCCAAGGAAATTCTGAAGGAGCTTGAAATCCGTGATGGTGGCGGTGCTGTGGTTTCAATGAAAAAAACAAAAGCGCCTGCCAGTGATATTTTTGAAGAACAGCTCAGCTTTGCAGGATTTGAGGAAAATGAAATTGTTGCAGAGATAAAGGGACTGGCACTTGACAATATGTCGCCTATGGAGGCGCTTACCAGACTTTATGCTCTGAAGGCGAAGGCGGAAAATCTTTAAATTTTGAGGGGTATTGGGTATGGCAGAAATAAAAATACTCTCCCAGGCGGTTGCTGACAAAATTGCGGCAGGTGAAGTTGCAGAACGTCCTGCGGCGGTTGTGAAGGAGCTTGTTGAAAATTCAATAGATGCGGGTGCTGACCGGATTACTGTGGAAATCAAAAAAGGCGGAATTGCGTATATTTCGGTTGAGGACAACGGCAAGGGAATTCCTTATGATGAGGTGGAGTTTGCCTTTGTTCGACATGCTACCAGCAAGCTTCGGGATATTGAAGATTTGTTTGAAATTCAGACCATGGGCTTTCGCGGCGAGGCGCTTGCCAGCATTTGTGCGGTGTCCGATGTGGAAATCGTTACAAAGGAAAGAGGTGCGGATGAGGGCGCTTTTGTGACTGTGAATCATGGGGTTGTATCCAAAAAGGAAACGGTTGCCTGCAATGAAGGAACACTTCTGGTGGTGAAAAATTTGTTTGCCTCTGTTCCTGCAAGGATGAAGTTCCTCAAAAAGGACTCAACTGAAGCGGGGTACATAACCGATGTTTTGGGCAGAATTGCACTTTCAAAACCGAATATTGCATTTAGATATATTTGTGATGGGAATGAGATTTTTTCAACCTCGGGCGATGGTGAACTGAAAAATGCCATTCTGAACATTTATGGCATTGACCATGCCAAGGGTGTGTTGGAGGTTTGCCACCAGGAGCTTGGCGTGAAGGTCAGTGGTGTTGTGGGAAAATCGGAGCTTGCCCGGGGAAATCGTGCAAGACAGACATTATTTGTTAATGGCAGATATATAAAAAATCACGTTGTTTCGAAAATTGTGGAAGAGGCATACCGGAATGTGATTATGACAGGGAAATTCCCGTTTTTTGTTTTGAATATTGAACTTGCTCCAAGTCTTGTTGATGTGAATGTCCATCCTGCCAAAACAGAGATTAAGTTCGCTAATGAAAAGGAAGTTTATGACATTGTTTATCATGCGGTGAAAAATGCTATATATAAAAAGCCGGAGATAAATGCAGTCAGCGCAAAGTCTGTTTCAAGTGAGGAAACAAAAACGGAATCAGTTAATCCTCATATGGTTAAGGAATTTATGAAAAATACTGTGCCGGGCAAGGGATTGGTGTTCAATTCACCTGACAAAGAGGAAAAACCAAAGGAAAATACCTTCCTGAAGTTTGAGGATTTGTTTAAGGCAGAACCGAAGGCCGAAGATTCACATTCAGAACCGAGTCCAGAGCCAAAGGCGGAGCCGGTTGCGACAAAGGAAGAGTCGTTGATTGAAACAGACACTCCTGTGAGGGTGGTTGGTCAGGTTTTTGACACCTATGTGATTGCCCAAAAGGATGAAAAGATGTTTCTGATTGACCAACATGCGGCTCACGAGAGAAAGAGATTTGAAATTCTCAAAAAGGATTATGAGGAGAGGGGCGTTTCGGGGCAGTATTTGCTTTCGCCGATTGTTCTGGAAGTGGACAGCCGTGAAATGCAGACTGCTTTGGAGAATGGGAAAATTCTTTTGAATATGGGTTTTGAAATGGAGAGTTTTGGTAAAAACTCACTCATCATCAGGCAGACACCTCTTATAGCGGATGAGGAGGAAATCAAAAACCTTGCTTTGGAGGTTATTGAAATTCTTGGAGAATCACGACCTGCAGGACTTTTGAGCTTCGAGGAGAGAATCCTTGACAGTATTTCCTGCAAGTATGCCATAAAAGCTAATAAACGTCTTAGTGCCATTGAGATGGAAACACTTGTCAGGGATGTTGCGGAGCTTGAAAAGGGCGGAATTACAACCTGCCCTCATGGCAGACCCATAAAAATTGAGTTTTCAAAACGTGAGCTTGAAAAGATGTTTAAGAGGATTGTTTAGGAGGCGCTATGCTGAAAAAGATTATAGCAGTCACGGGGCCCACTGCATCGGGAAAGACTGCGTTGGCTATTGAAATTGCAAAACGGTTCGGCGGCGAGGTGGTTTCCTGCGATTCTATGCAGATTTATGAGGGAATGGATGTGGGTACCGCAAAGCCAACCGCCGAGGAGCTTTCGGCAGTTCCTCATCATATGATTGACATTGCAAAACCACATGAGAACTACAGCGTTGCGGATTTTGTTGAAAAGGCGAGACTTTGTATTGATGAAATATACAGCCGCGGAAAGCTCCCGGTTCTGGCGGGGGGCACCGGACTTTATATGGACAGTATCCTCAAGAATATTGTTTTTGATGAATATGAGTCCGACCAGGAATTCAGAAAAAATATGCAGGAATTGGCAGACCGGGAAGGTGCTGAGGTTTTGCATAAGCTACTTGCGGAAAAAGACACTGAGGCAGCGGAGAAAATTCATCCCAACAATGTGCGTAGGGTTATTCGTGCTTTGGAAGTCTGCCACCTGACGGGAAAGACCTTTACACAGGTCAATCTTGAGTCAAGAGGGGAACCAGTTTTTGATGCATTGATTTTTGGCATTGATGTTGACAGAGAGGTTCTTTATGAACGGATAAACACTCGTGTTGACAAGATGGTTGATGAGGGCCTTCTGGATGAGGTCAGGGCTTTGAAGGAAAGGGGCATCAGCCGTGAAACCACGGCAATGCAGGCAATTGGATACAAGGAAATATTTGATTTTTTTGAGGGACTTTCGAATTTTCAGGAAGCTGTTGAAAAAATCAAAATGGAAAGCCGGAGATATGCCAAAAGACAATTGACCTGGCTCAGACGAAACGAGAAAATCAATTGGATGAAAATCCAAAGTGAAGATGATATTGAAAAAATTCTTGACAGATGTAATGAGTTTTTGAATATAGGATAACTACGAACGGGGTTTTGATTATGGAAGAAAAACAGAACCGAAAAAAACGGAAAAAGAAAAAAGGCGGATTTGTTTCGTTTTTGATTGTTGCCTTTGTTTTGTATATAATTGTTAATGTTGCACTCAGCTATGGCGACAGAATGGAAACAATGATTGTGAAAACCGGCTCGGAAGAAGAAATTATAAGGTCCGAGGGCTATGTGTTCAGAAGACAGACGATTATTAATGCTCCCAAAGATGGATATCTTTATTGCGAGGCGGATGAAGACCAGAGAGTGAAAATCGGAGAAACGGTTGCGTATATTTACAACAACGAGCTGGATGCTTCGGTCAATAGTGAGCTCAAAAAAATTGAGGCAGAGATAGCGACTTTATCAGAAAACTCACTTAAGGGTGATATTTACAGCAACGATGCGGCAAAGATTGAACAGAATATCCTCTTGGAACTGAGACGAGTTCCCATGCTGGGGTATCAGAATCGCATACACGATGTGGCTGAAATAAAAAAAGAAATAAATAATCTTATTGAGGGCAGAAGAATAATACTGGGAGAAGCTGAGCCAAAAGATAATGACAAGGAGCTTGAAACGTTGAAGGCGAGAAAGGCTGAAATTGAGGCTCAGCACAATGTCGAAAGAACAATTATTCACGCTCCTAAGGCAGGAACCTTCACTGCCAGGGTGGATGGCTTGGAAGAAATGCTCAGTCTGGATGCTATTGATGAGGTTTCAATGGATTATATCAAGGAACTGAACAAAAAGTCAGCAAAAATAAAATCTGACACAAACGTGAAAAAAGATGAGCCGATAGGCAAAATTGTGGACAACTACACTTGGAGTATCGCAGCACCTGTTCCCACTGATTTGGTGGAGGATATTGATGTGGGTGACCATATTGAGATGAGGTTTACGGATATCGGCGTTGAGTCTGTTGAGGGTGTTGTTTCAAAGGTTATCGTGGGCAAGAATGGCAAGGCGGTTATGATTGTCCGATCCAATAAATATGTTGATATGATTTATTCAACTTCAAAGCTGAATGTTGAGTTCATAAAGCACCATTATGAAGGCTTTAAAATTCCGTCAGAGAGCATAAGAATAACTGACGGGAAGACGGGTGTTTACGTTATCCGAAGCGGCAAGGCGAAGTTTTTGCCGGTGAAAATTTTATATAACAGCAAGAAGTGGGTTATTGTTTCTGAAGGAATAGACGGCGGTTCCACAATCAAGCTTTATGATGAGCTGGTGGTGAGCGGAAAAAATTTGTATAATGATAAGGTGGTCAGATGATGTCATATATAAGAGAAAATCTTGAGGATGTATGCAAAAAAATAAGTGAATCCGCAAAAAACTGCGGTCGCAATGAGGACAGTGTCAGGCTGATTGCTGTGACAAAAACTTATGGGGCAGAGCTTATTAATGAGGCAATTGAATGCGGAGTTGCCGATATCGGGGAAAACCGTGTTCAGGAGATAATGGAAAAATATGATTCGGTGAAGCCTTGTCGTTGGCATCTTATCGGGCACTTGCAAAAAAACAAAGTTAAGTATATAATAGATAAGGTAGAACTCATTCATTCGGTTGACAGTTTTGAACTTGCAAAGGAGATTGACAAGCACGCAAAGAAAATTGACAAGGTTCAGAGGATCCTTCTTGAAGTGAATGTGTCAGGTGAAGAATCAAAATTTGGTATCGAACCGAAAAACTGTGAAGAGCTTTGCAGGAGAATCTCGGAGCTTGAGAATGTGAAGATTGAAGGACTTATGACCATTGCCCCCTTTGTGGATGATGAATTGGTTCTGGAAGATGTTTTCAAAGGGCTAAAAAATTTAGCGGAAGAGATTGATAAACTTTCAATTGAAAATGTGTCAATGACCGAGCTTTCAATGGGAATGACAAACGATTTTCCCATTGCAATCAAAAATGGTGCAACATTTGTCAGAGTTGGAACCGGAATATTTGGAAAAAGGAACTATACAAAATAGAAAAAGTATGTTATACTGAAATATAATGAATAATTATTAACCCTTAATATAAATTCGGGAGGAAAGAATTATGAGTATTGTAAACAAAATGCTAAATCTTATCGGCTTCGAAACACAGGAAGACTATGAAGAGGAGCTTATTGAAAACAGCGAGTTTTCCAACAGTCGTATTTTCGAAGAGGACGAGAGCGAAACAATGGAGAGCGGAAAACGCAATAAGGTTGTAAAGATTCACACAACTGCACAGCTCAAATTGGTTGTTATGCAACCGGAAAATTTTGAGGACGCAAGAGATATTGCAAATCACCTCAAAAATAAAAAACCCGTTGTTATCAACCTTGAATCTGTTGAACGCAGTGTTTCTCAGAGAATTGTGGACTTTTTGAGCGGTGCTGTTTATGCACTTGACGGAAATATTCAGAAGGTTTCAAATGGAATTTTCCTTATTGCACCATATAATGTTGGAATTATGGGTGATTTCAAGGATGAACTCAGAAGCAAGGGCATTTTTCCCTGGAATAACTAATGGCATCTGGAATTGAAGAAAAAATGCTTATTGCCCGCGCTCAGGATGTGGTGAGTCTTTGCGAAAAGCAAAACTGCCTTAAGTCGTTGGGGTTTTTGACCCCCGTTGAGGCAGAAATGATCAAAAGGAATTTGCCAAAGACAACTGTGCAAACATTGTTCTTTGGCGGATATGATGAGGCTGAGCGCACGTTGCTTGCTGCTCTTCCTGATTATATGGATGAAGAAGATGTGAAGGAGCTTGTTTCGGTTGTGGAAATTTGTGGCCGGGACATTGGAAACTTAAGACACCCTGATTTTCTTGGAAGCCTTTTGGGTTTGGGAATCAAACGCGAAAAGATTGGTGACATTCTTGTGCTTGAAGACAAATGCCTTGTGTTTGTTGTTCCAAACATTGCGGATTATATTGCAGAAAACCTTGACAAGGTCGGCCGCAAAGGTGTGACAGTCAGACGAGTTGAACTTGCACAGCTTGAAATGCCAAAGCGGAAGGTGGAGAGGTTTCACACTACGGTTTCTGCACTCAGGCTTGACAGCGTGGTTGCTGCGGCAATCAAAACATCAAGGTCAGGTGCAAATGCTGTTTTGGCTGAAGGCCGGGTTTTTGTTAATTGGTCCCAGGAGGATAGCCCATCGCTTAAGGTTAAACCGGGAGATGTTCTTTCGGTCAGGGGAATCGGAAGATTCAGAGTAGGCGAAGAGATCAGCAAGACAAAAAAGGACAGACTTAGTATATACATAGAAAAATTTGTTTGATAATCATTATTTTGTTATATATTTGAATTTAAAAAGGGGGAACTTTTTATGCTGACACCATTGGAAATTGAAAACAGAAAATTCAAAAGGGAAGTGCGTGGATACAGCCGTATTGAGGTTGAAGAGTTTATGCGCGTTATATCAGAGAATTATGAGCTTATTTACAAGGAAAATCTTGCAAATAAGGACAAAATCAACATGCTTTCAAATGCCATAAAACAGTATAAAAATATGGAAGAAACACTTCAGAGTGCAATTTTGGTGGCACAGAGCACAGGTGATGAGGTTGTGCAAAATGCAAGAAAGAGTGCAGAAAATATTATCAGAGACGCAGAAAATAAGGCGGCACAGCTTCTTTCTGATGCAAGCCGTGAGGTTACCCGTGTCAGCTATGAATACGAGGAAATGCGTCGCAGTGTTGAGGTTTTCAGAACCAGGATAATATCACTTCTGACTTCTCAGCTTGACATTGTTAAGGAATTCAGTATGCCTGAAAACAAGGGAAAAGGTGTCGGTGAAGTGAAGGCAGAACCCATTCAGCTGGACCCGAATATTTCTGCAGAGACCGCATCGGTGAAGGCAAAGCTTGAAAGACTTGAGCAGGTTACAATGGAGTTACCGAAAATTACCGTCAATGAAAGAGGCGAGTATGTTGAGGCTGAGGCCGTTGATAAATTCGATGCGGATAATGACGGGAGCGCAGAACTTTAAAATCAGATTTTTATGTGGGTGAGGGTATGATTTATTTTTTGATTGGTGTTGCAATTTTTATTGCAGATTTACTGACAAAAATGTTGGCAAAGACACATCTTCAGGAGATTGGAACCATTCCTTTGTTTGAAAATGTGTTTCACCTCACCTATGTGGAAAATCGTGGTGCGGCTTTCGGTATGTTGCAGGGGCAGCGGACCTTTTTTGTCCTGATTGCCCTCGTTTTTGTTGTTGCTGTCGCTGTTTTTGCTGTTAAATATAAGAACAAAACACCGCTCGTTAATCTTGGGGTGTCTTTTATGACAGCAGGGGCTTTGGGCAACGCTTTTGATAGAATATGTCAGGGATTTGTGGTGGATTTTTTTGATTTCACCCTGATTGATTTCCCTGTTTTTAACGTCGCTGATGTTTTCGTGTGCTTAGGTGCAGGGTTATTGGCGATTTTTTTTATTTTTTATGATGAAGGTAAGAACGAAAAGAAAGGGGAAAGCAATGAAAACAACAGTTGATTTTCAGAATGTTGGGAAGCGCCTGGATGTTTTTCTTGCAGAAGCCTTTTCGGAGCTTACCCGTTCAAGAATTCAAAAATTGATTTTGGAAGAATGCGTTAGAGTTAACGGTGATTGCACACGTTCCAATTATAAGCTCCGTCTGGACGATTTGATTGAGATTGAAATACCTGAAGCAAGAGAAACACAGATTGTGGCGGAGGACATTCCTCTTGAAGTTGTGTTTGAAGATGATTGTATGCTGGTGGTCAACAAGCCTCAGGGAATGGTTGTTCATCCTGCTGCAGGGAATTACAGTGGAACTTTGGTCAATGCACTTATGGCACATTGCGGTGATAATCTTTCGGGGATAAACGGAGAAATAAGGCCCGGAATTTTGCATCGGATTGACAAGGACACCAGTGGACTTCTGATGGTTGCAAAAAACGACAAGGCACATCTTTGTCTTTCAGAACAGATAAAGGAGCACAGCATAACCAGAGAATATTTTGCACTTGTGCATGGGAAGATAAAAGAAGATAGCGGGACTATTGATGCACCTATTGGCCGTGACGAGAGAGACCGCAAAAAAATGACAATTACTCATAGAAATTCCAAGAATGCGGTTACGCATTTTTTTGTGTTGGAAAGGTTTGATAAATATACATTTGTTCGTTGTCGGTTGGAAACGGGGCGGACACATCAGATCAGGGTTCATATGTCGAAAAACGGGCATCCCATAGTAGGTGACCCTGTTTATGGAGTGAAAAAAGAAGAGTTCAAGCTTTCAGGACAGCTTCTTCACGCTCATCTGGTGGGTTTTGCTCATCCTGAAAACGGAGAGTATATGGAGTTTTCCTGCGAAATTCCTCAATATTTTGAGGATGTTCTGGAAAAACTGAGGAGGAGAATGCTATGAGTGCACATGATGGACACAGAAAACGGTTTGATAAAAAGGTTATGATGCAGGGCCTTGAAATGCTTGAAGAACATGAGCAGCTCGAATACATTCTGTACGCAGTTATCCCAAGAAGAAATACAAATGATTTGGCTCATCATTTGATTGACAGGTTCGGTTCCATTGCGGGAGTTTTAAATGCCGGGGCCGAAGAATTGCTCAAAGTTGATGGTGTGGGACCACGTTGTGCCAAGTTTCTTTCAACTTTGCCTGATATTTTGGGGATTGTTGAACGCAATATGAAAACAGATTCTCGGAAAAAGCTGGACAACTTTGAAAAAATTAAAGAATTTGCACAGTCGTATTTTTATGGAAAGCTTAATGAAGAAGTTTATATTATAAGTCTTGATACATCATATAAAATGCTCGGAATTTCGCGAATTGCCGACGGAGTGGCTGACGAAGCCCATGTTTATTCTGTGAAGGCATTGAGACAGGCTGTTCGTGACAATGCAAGTGCTGTTATTGTTGTGCACAATCATCCTTGCGGAATTCTGGCACCGTCTCAGAGTGATTTTGCCTTGACGGCAAAACTTGCCATTGCTTTTCAGGCCGCGGACATTGAGCTTTATGACAGCATCATCGTTTCGGGAGGCGAGTGCTTCAGCATGGACCAGAATTATACTTTGGCGAAGATTGTGAAAACATATCTTTCAGGGGGTTAAAATGGATTTTCAGGTGATTTCAAAATATAAGCCGTCAGGTGACCAGCCCCAGGCAATTGAAAAGTTGGCAGAGGGCGTTCTGTCGGGGGACAAGTTCCAGACCTTGATGGGGGTTACGGGCTCGGGAAAGACATTTACTATGGCAAATGTCATTGAAAGGGTGCAAAAGCCAACCCTTGTGCTTGCCCACAACAAGACTCTTGCGGCTCAGCTTTGCAGTGAGTTCAAGGAGATTTTTCCCAATAATGCGGTGGAATATTTTGTGTCATACTATGATTATTATCAGCCTGAGGCTTATATCCCCAATTCGGATACCTATATTGAAAAGGATGCACAGACCAATGAGGATATTGATAAATTGCGTCACTCGGCAACTGCGGCGCTTTTTGAACGCCGTGATGTTATTATTGTGGCGAGCGTTTCGTGCATATATGGACTTGGGGACCCGATTGATTATAATAATATGGTGGTTTCGTTGCGCACTGGTATGACCCGTGACCGTGATGAAGTGATTGACAAACTGATAGAAATTCAATATGAGAGAAATGATATCAGCTTCACAAGAAATAAGTTCAGGGTTCGCGGAGATGTTATTGATGTGTTTCCGTCATATTCGTCGGGGAATGCCATAAGAATTGAATTTTTCGGCGACGAAGTTGAGAGAATTGCAGAAATCAGCTCGGTTACGGGTGAGGTGATTTCTGTTCTTAAACATTGCGCAATTTATCCTGCTTCTCATTATGTTGTTGGCAAGGAAAAGCTGGAACGTGCAATAGGTGACATTGAAAAAGAACTTGACCTCCGGGTGGAGGAGTTTAAGGCGAAGGAGTGTCTTATTGAGGCGCAAAGAATAAAGGAAAGAACCAAATACGACATCGAAATGATGCGCGAAACAGGTTTTTGTCAGGGAATCGAGAACTATTCAAGGCACATCAGCGGAAGAGAGGCGGGAAGCCCACCCTTTACACTTCTTGATTATTTGCCAAAGGATTTTCTTCTCATTGTTGATGAATCCCATGTGACAATTCCGCAAGTGAGAGCTATGTTTGCAGGAGACCGTGCAAGAAAAACCAACCTTGTTGAATATGGGTTCAGACTGCCATCGGCTTTTGACAACCGACCACTGAACTTTGATGAATTTTATGATCATATCAATCAGGCGATTTTTGTCAGCGCAACGCCTGCTGAATTTGAAGTTGAACGTTCTACCCAGGTGGTTGAACAGGTTATAAGACCCACGGGGCTTCTTGACCCTGAAATTTCGGTTCGGCCCATTGACGGACAGATTGATGATTTATATGGTGAAATCCAGAGCAGGATTGAGAAAAAAGAGAGAGTTCTTGTCACCACGCTGACCAAAAAAATGGCGGAGCGACTTACTGAATATTTCGAGGAAATGGGCGTCAGGGTGAGATATCTTCATTCTGAGGTTGAGACCATTGAGAGAATGGAAATTATAAGAGATTTGAGGCTTGGTGTGTTTGATGTTCTTGTGGGAATCAATCTTCTTCGTGAGGGGTTGGACATTCCCGAGGTTTCTCTTGTTGCCATTCTTGATGCGGATAAAGAGGGCTTTTTGAGGTCGGACACGTCACTTATTCAGACTATCGGCCGTGCTGCAAGAAATGCAAACGGAACGGTCATTATGTATGCGGATGTTATTACGGGTTCAATGCAGAGAGCTATATCCGAAACCGAAAGGCGCAGAAAAATTCAGACAGAGTATAATGAAAAACACGGGATTGTGCCACAGACAATTCGCAAGGATGTTTATGAAATTATTGAAGCAACCGTGTTTGAGGATAAGAATACCGGAAGGCGCAAGGCAGAGTCTTCAGAGGATGTTACAGAAAAGACAATTGCTGAGCTTACAATTGAGATGACAAAGGCGGCAGAGCTGTTGCAGTTTGAGTTGGCGGCACAGCTTCGTGATGAGATAAAACGGCTTAAAGGAGAAATTTGATGCACGAATATATTTATGTTAAGGGTGCAAGAGAGAATAATCTCAAAGGGATTGATGTGAAAATCCCAAGAGACAAAATGGTTGTGTTGACGGGGCTCAGTGGCTCGGGCAAGTCATCTCTTGCGTTTGAAACTGTTTATGCAGAGGGGCAGAGGCGGTATGTTGAATCCCTTTCTGCTTATGCACGACAATTCTTGGGACAGATGGAAAAACCTAATGTTGATTCCATTGAAGGGCTTTCTCCTGCAATATCAATTGACCAGAAAACAACCAGCAAAAACCCAAGGTCGACGGTTGGTACGGTTACTGAGATTTATGACTATGTGAGACTTTTGTATGCTCGGATAGGTGTTCCTCATTGCCCAAAATGCGGAAAGGAAATTAAGGCACAGTCCATTGACCAGATTGTTGATGCGGTTAAAGGACTTCCTGAAAAAACAAAAATACAAATATTAGCTCCCGTTGTTCGCGGAAGAAAAGGCGAATACACAAAAGTGTTTGAGAAAGCTGCAAAGGACGGCTTTGTTCGTGTTCGTGTTGATGGCGAGATTTTTGACCCGTCAAGTGATGAAATCACACTTGACAAACAAAAGAAACACAGCATTGAAATTGTTGTGGACCGACTTATTGTGAAAGAGGGAATGGACAAGCGACTCACAGACTCTCTTGAAACTGCCCTGAAGATGGCAAAGGGTTTGGTGGTTGTTCAGCTTATTGAGGAAGAAGAGGAATTGCTGTTCAGCCAGAATTATGCCTGCGATGATTGTGGAATCAGCCTTGAGGAGCTGACTCCCAGAATGTTTTCATTTAACACCCCTTATGGGGCTTGCTCTCATTGTATGGGTTTGGGCAGTGTTGAAATTCTTGATGTTGACAAGCTTATTCCCGACCCGACAAAAAGTATAAATGATGGGGCAATCAATTGCTATGGCTGGACCGGTTCTGACCGGGACAGTATTGCGGCAATGTATTATCGGGGGCTTTCAAAACAATATGGATTCAGTCTTGATACACCATTTGAGGAGCTTTCTGAAGATGTAAAGGATATTCTGCTTTATGGCACGCGTGGCGAAAAAGTGCATTTGTCATATGAAAAGAAGTTTGCCAAAGGCGAGCAGTTTGCACGGTTTGAAGGCATTATTAATAATGTTCTGAGACGATATCAGGAAACAAATTCCGAGTGGGCAAAGAAGGAAATCAGCGAACTTATGAATGTTTGCGATTGTCCTGAGTGTCACGGAACGCGATTGAAAAAGGAAAGTCTTGCGGTTACGGTTAAAGGAAAGAATATTGACCAGGTCAGCAGACTTTCAATTCTTGAGGCAATGGACTTTTTTGAGAATATGGAGCTTTCAAGCCGCGAAGAGTTTGTGGGTCGACAGATTTTGAAGGAGATAAACAGCAGATTGTCATTCCTTGTCAGTGTGGGGCTTGAATATCTCACTCTGTCTCGCTCAAGCGGAACATTGTCAGGTGGTGAGGCTCAGCGAATCAGACTTGCAAGCCAGATTGGTTCGGGGCTTATGGGTGTTGTTTATATTCTTGACGAACCCAGCATCGGTCTGCATCAGCGTGACAACCACAAACTGATTGAAATGCTGAAAAAGCTTCGTGATTTGGGGAATACCCTCATTGTGGTTGAACACGATGAGGATACTATGTATGCATCCGACCATATTATTGACATTGGTCCGGGGGCAGGTATTCACGGCGGATATGTTGTTGCGGAGGGAACCGTTGAGGATATAAAGAAATGCGAAAAGTCTGAAACGGGACTTTATCTCAGCGGGGCTAAGTTTATTCCTGTGCCCAAGGAACGCCGCAAAGGAAACGGAAATTTCCTGCGCCTTGAGGGGGTTGCACAGAATAATCTGAAAAATGTTGACGTTGAAATTCCACTGGGAACATTTACGGCGGTGACAGGTGTGTCGGGCAGCGGAAAAAGCTCTCTTGTCAATGAGGTACTACACAGAATTCTTGCAAATGAACTGAATCGTGCAAAAATGAAACCCGGAAAATTCAGGTCAATAAGCGGTCTTGAACATCTTGACAAGGTTATTGACATTGACCAGTCTCCAATCGGAAGAACGCCGAGGTCAAATCCTGCCACCTATACGGGACTTTTTGGGGATATACGAAACCTTTTTGCATCCACTCAGGATGCAAAATCAAGGGGCTATGGACCCGGACGATTCAGCTTTAACGTCAAGGGCGGACGCTGTGAGTCCTGCTCGGGTGACGGCATAATCAAGATTGAAATGCATTTTCTTCCCGATATTTATATGCCCTGTGAAGTGTGTGGCGGAAAGAGATATAACCGTGAAACTCTGGAAGTTAAGTTCAAGGGCAAAAGCATTTCAGATGTGCTTGAAATGACTGTTGAAGAGGGGCTTGAATTTTTTGAGAATATACCAAGAATTGCAAATAGGCTCAGAACCCTTTTTGAAGTGGGGCTTGGTTATATAAAGATAGGTCAGTCGTCAACCACTCTTTCGGGCGGTGAGGCTCAACGTGTGAAGCTTGCAACTGAACTCAGCAAACGGAGCACGGGAAAGACAATTTATATTCTTGATGAACCCACAACGGGACTCCACACCGCAGACGTTCACAAGCTGATTGAGGTTCTGCAAAGACTTGTTGATGCGGGAAACACAGTTATTGTGATTGAACACAACCTGGATGTGATTAAGACCGCCGACTATATCATTGACCTTGGACCCGAGGGTGGAAACAAGGGCGGTCAGGTTGTCGCATTGGGAACCCCTGAGCAAGTGGCAAAGTCAAAGAAATCATATACGGGAATGTATCTCAAAGATGTTTTGAAAAAATAAAAAATGGGTGGAACTTATGTTCCACTCATTTTGCGTATTAAAGTGAATTATAGAGGGAATAAAGCTTTGCGTATTCGCCATTTTTTTCCATCAGTTCACGGTGAGTTCCTTCTTCAACTATGCCGTCGGGAGTCAAAACGAAAATCCTGGTGGCATTTTTGATTGTGGTCAGGCGATGGGCAATTGTGAATGTGGTTTTGCCCTCAGACAGCTTTTTCAACGAGTTTTGAATAACCAGCTCACTTTCATTGTCAAGAGCTGAGGTTGCCTCGTCAAGGATGAGAATGGGCGGATTTTTCAAAAACAGTCTTGCAATTGAAACCCTTTGCTTTTGTCCGCCAGAAAGCTTGAGACCGCGTTCACCCACATAGGTGTCATAGCCGTCTTTGAGGCTGATTATAAATTCGTGTGCGCCTGCTGCTTTCGCGGCTTCAATCACCTCTTCACGGGTGGCATCGGGTTTCCCGTAGAGAATGTTTTCATAAACTGTTCCGCTGAACAGATAAACATCCTGCTGAACCATTCCAATATTATTGCGAAGCGATGAGAGAGTGATGTCCTTTATGTTTACCCCATCTATCATAATTTCGCCCGATGACAGGTCATAAAATCTTGGAATGAGGTTGCAAAGCGTTGTTTTTCCGCCACCTGATGGACCAACAAAGGCTACATTTTCACCAGATCTTATGTCAAGACACAAGTCTTTTATCACATTATCAGCGCCATCGGTGTAGCTGAAGGTGACATTTTTGAAAGTTACATTTCCCTTTGCACACTTGAGCTCAATCGCACCAGGGGCATCTTCAATGTCAATGGGTTCGTCCATAATTTCATAAAACCGTTCGATACCCGTGATACCCCGCTGAAACTGTTCTGTGAATTCAACAATTCTGCGGATTGAGGTTATGAGGGTTTGAATGTACAAAAGATATGCCACAAAGTCGGCGGCATTTATGAGTTTTCTGGTCATAAAGAATGCACCGAAAATGATTACGGCAATATACATAACACCATCCGAGAAACGTGTTCCTGATTGGAAAAGCGCCATGTATTTGTAGGCATTTTTCTTTGCACTAAAAAATCTTACATTTCCATTTGCGAACTTCTCACGTTCAATATTTTCGTTGGCAAAGCTCTTTACAACGCGTATTCCCAGAAGGCTGTCTTCCACCTCGGCATTAAGCTCACCAATCTGGTGACGTTGGTCTTTGAAAGCGTTTTTCATCTTTTTGCGGAATGCCATAATGGAAACCAGCATCAACGGAAGCAGCAAAAAGATTAACACTGTCAGCGTCAGGTTGATGCCTCCTAAAATTATGAAGGCACCAACTATTTTGATGAATGAAATGAAGAATTCTTCAGGGCAATGGTGCGAAAATTCGGTTATGTCAAAGAGGTCTGATGTCATTCTTGACATAAGCTGACCGATTTTTGTGTTGTCAAAATATCGGAATGATAGTTTTTGCAAATGGTCGAAAAGGTCACGGCGCATATCTGTCTCAAGCTGTGAACCCATAACGTGACCTTTGTTTGCCATATAGTAATTTGCGGCGGTGTCAACAAGACGAAGCACAAGATAAACCGCTCCCAGCTTCAGTACGGTGGAAAACAAAAACACTTGTGCCGGGTCGGTTGCCATATTGGTGATGCGTCTCACAATCAACGGAAAAACAAGCTCGCAGAGGGTTGTCAATGCCGCACAGATAAGGTCAAGGATAATTATACCAAGGTATGGTTTGTAATAAACTGCAAATCGTTTGAACATTTTTTATTTTACTTCTTTCACAGAGGTTATGGTGCCTGATGTAATGGCATATTTTGATGAAAACATCAGGGTTGAGCCGGTTGTTATTGCCTGGTTGGTGGGTGTGTAAAATCCTGATTCATTGGCTTTGCCGTCAATGCGAACTGTTACGGTTACGTCATATCTTTCAGGGATTGTCATTGCTGCAAGACTGCCGTTTGGAAGTTCCTTGCCTTCGATCGCTTCGGTATATGTTGCGGATACGATGTCACCTGCATATTCCTTTGTGGTTGTGTTTGTGATGGGACTGGGTTTTGAAAGGGCTTCAACTGTGCCTTCCCTGACACCTTTTACGAGAATGGTGTATTCAATAGATTGTGTTTCGGTTACCACCTTTGTGGTTGTTCCAAAACGGGAATAAACACCAAGAGCCGCCACTATGATTGCAAGAATCACAAGCAGGTCAATGATGCTGAATTTATTGAAAAACTTTCCTTCTTTGTTTATAAACATAGCTTTTTCCCTCCTAGTCTTTGATGTCTAGCCCAACTATATAACCGTTGCCTGCTGCACTTTTGCTTCTTATAGATACCTTCTCGCCTACTGCCAGGATATTCCCTGAGGCGGTTATTGAGGCGTCAGTTTCAATAACGGGAGACTCAAGTGATACTATTATGTCAAAGGCGGTGGGGTCGCCCGCATATCCGGCTGTTTTTGTGTATTCATTTACTACTGCCTTTTTGCTGGGAAGCACTTCAACATCAATGATTTTTGCTTCAAAGCGTTCCTTTTCGCTTACCCATGCAGTTTCTCCGTTTTCCAGAGCCAGAAGGAAGGCATCTGCAACTGCTTTGTCATACTTTGCAAGCTCTATTTTGTATTCGGCAATGGAATTCTGAACCTCACCTGTCGGTGTTGCGTCTTTTTTGCCTGACAAGAGAAATACTCCTGCCCCAATAATAAGAATGAGAATGATGATGATAAATCCGTCCATCAGATTGAATTTTGGTTTGTTCATCTTTTTTTACCTCCGAGATTTAAGTAGATATTGTCTATATTTTCAGCATACTTGGCAGCGGTGAAGGTTTCATTGAAGATTTCCTTGCTGCGTTTGCACATTTTTTCATATAAAGCATCATCGGTGAAAAGTGCTGCCAGTCTCTCTGCCAGGACTTCAGAATCGTGAGTCGGGGTGAGATAGCCGTTCTCTCCGTCTTTGATGACACCGGGATTTCCTCCGAAATCAGAAACCACAGCCGGTTTCCCAAGGCTCATTCCCTCAAGGAGTGAAAGACTTGTTGCCTCTGTGCCGAAGGAACAGTTTGCCTGAACGTCTATGAGGTTCATAAGCGGTTCCACGTTGTCAAGGAAGCCAAGCATAATTACATAGTCGTCAAGATTGTTTTCCAGGATTTGTTTGCGAAGTTTTTCTGCCATATCACCTGTTCCTGCAATGAAAAATTTGGCTTTTATGCCACGGGCTTTCAATTTTGCGGCGGCATCAATGAAGTATTTGTGACCTTTCACTTCGTTGAGCCGAGCCACAATTGCTGTGCATTTTGTGTCGTCAGAAACACCATATTCCCTGCGGACCTTTGCCATTTCTTCGGCAGAGTAGGGAGTCAGGGGTTCAACCCCGTTGAGAATAACTTCGATTTTTTTGTCATCAACACCGATTGCGGTGATGTTGTCCTTTGCGGCTTCAGCAACTGCGATTATTTTGTCTGCGGTGCTGTTGTTCGCAAGCCCTGAGAGCGCTTTGCCCAATCCCTTGGTCAGTCTGGGTGATGGCGGGAAAACACTGTGGCGGGTGTAGACGATTTTTGCACCATAAAGTCTTGCTGCAATTCGTGCTGCCATGCTTGCGTGGGTGTGAACGATGTCAGGACTAAATTCCCGGAACACGGCAAGCAGTTTGCTTATGGCTTTTGTGTCCATTGATTTTTCTGCCATTGCATCAATTTCAAAAACTTTGAAACCTAATTCTTCGACCTTTTCTTTGAGAAGGCTGTTTTGAGGCAGAACAACCGCAATTTCAAATTCGTTCTTGTTGCAGTGCTTGAGATATGTGAGAATACACTTCCCTGCACCGCCGATGTTTGTGTCGGAACATACCTGAAGAACTTTAAGCATTTTCTTGAACCTCCGAAATTTCATACTCAGATTTTGTTACATAGAAGGCAGCACAGCCAATTGCAATAACTGCCCAGAAAATCATAAATACACGATAGTTGTAAAAACAGTTGTCAAACATACCCTGGAGCAGAAAACCTGTAACTGCAGAGGCTATGCCCACAAGAACAACCGAAAAATTATTATATTTTCCAAAGAACTGATAGCCGCTTATAAGTCGTTTGAAGAAGAAAAGCAACAATATGAGAAAGGCGGCAATTCCCAAGACTCCCGACTCGGTTATAATCTGCAAAAACAGATTGTGGGAATGAGGTGCGACTATGAGGTTATAAGAATAAAACGGGTAAACCTCGGTGAAAGCTTCTGTGCCGGGGCCAATGCCTGACAGCCAGAAATCTTTCAGCATAAGAAGTGTTCCCATCCAGATATAAACACGGTATGAGGTGGATGAGTCGGACATATCACCGATGCTTGTGAATCGATTTATTATGCTTTCGGGAATTATGAGAGGCAGTGCAGGGAGAGCAATGAGTGCCAGCCCCCACAATTTGCCTGCCGCAAATGTGATGAACACAGCCGCAGATGCCATAATACCAAGCCAACAGCCACGGGAGAAGGTCAAAATCAGTGCAAGCCCCAGAATCAATGAGAAACCGCCGTAGACAATCTTTGAAACAAGCTTCTTTGCAGTCCACAAAAGAGAGATGCAGACGGGAAGGACCAGAAGAATATATTCGCCCAGAACATTGGGGTTTTCAAGAGTGGAATAAATCCTCATCTTGATATCCTCAAACATTTCTTCGTCCATCCATGCCTGATTTACATTCCAACCGAAAATATACTGGCAGATTCCATAAAGGCAAACCAAAACACCTGAAACTGCGAATATCTTCAGAAGATTGAAAAGCTGAGTTTTTGTTTTTATTGTGTTTATAATTACGAAATAGAAAATCATAAAGGCGAAATAAACTGCCCAAATCTGAAAGCTTTTGAAGGGCGCAAAGGATGTGAATGATGCCAGAAGATAAATAAGGAGCAGCGTAATCACCAAAAGCCCCACACCATCAAGCCGCCACTGAAATTTCGTTGTGGTGACTGCCTTGATTACAAGGGACAAAAGGCAGAGAAGCGACAAACCAACAACTGCCATTGTCGGAATTATGGGAGCCAGAAACAAGGTTATGAAAACACCGAATTCCACCTTATAAAGAACAAGGGAAACAAACAGCAACCCTGCCACAAAAAGAGCGGCAAGGAGCGGCGAAAAAGATCCGCAAATAGCGCCTGTCAGAATGCCGAAAACAATGGCACAACGAAGTCTTGCCTTGCCTTCGCATTTTGTGAAATAATAGAAATTAAATGAAAAATTTGTGTCAAGGCATGTTTCAATCAATTTCACAATGGAGGAGTGTTTGAAAAGCTCGGTGAAATTGATGTCAAGGAAAGACAAACCTATGCCAAGGAGCATAGCAATCACGGACAGAAAGAGCTTTCCGCCTTTGAACAGCGATATAATCAAATCTGCCGAGGCGGCAGAAAAAATGAATACGCCAAGAAAACGCAGATTGAGTGCCAGAAAGTTGTGAAGCAGATATTTAAAAAATCTGAGAACAAGGCTTTTTTCTTTTGCGGAGTTCAGACTTTCGGCATGCTTGCTTTGAATTTTTTCAAGCAAAAGGAATGGAGAAAAACAGATTTTCCCCCACAGGCTGCTCTTTGCCGCATTCTCTGACAGAAAAGTTCTGCGGAAAATATTGGTGATGAAAGAGCCCTGCCATTGCTTTGAAATGAATGAGTAAAGACCGCAAAGAGCCCGATAGATTAAGCTGTTTTTTATTAAGCTATTCCAACAATATAGCCACAGTGTGGCAAAATATCCGTTACTTTTCATGACCTGACCTCCTGATTTGACCAAATTGCTCAACCTTTAATATAAAGCCGCATATGATATATACCAAAAGTGCAAATAGTGCTGAAATCCCTGCTCGCAAAAGGGTGAGAAAAACTCCGCCCTCCAGGATGTTCAGACTTTCATATAACCATCCGCCCAAAAATCCACAGAGGATTGCGCCTATAATGGTTTTGATGTAGCTTATCAAAAATGTGAATGTTACTGTGCCAGGCTTGCGCTTGTTAATCATAAACAGAAGAACAGGTGACATAGCCAACGAACTTACGGCGCTTGCCAGAGCCAGACCGCGTATTTCCATTTTGAAAACGGCAACAAAGACAAATGCTGCGGCAAAATTCACCACAATTCCAAAGACGGAGGTGAACATTGGTGTTTTTCCGTCCCGGATTGCATAAAAGCTTTTGTTCAAAGTTTCGCAAATGGCATAGCCTATCATACCAAAGGAATAATAAAACAGAGCAGATGCGGTGACATGTGTGTCCTTTGAGCCAAATGCTCCATATTCAAAAACCACTTTGATTATTGGTTCTGAAAGGGCAATGAACATTGCGGAAATGTATGAAATGATTAATATTGCCCAACCAAGTGATACCCTTGTGGTTTCGGCGAAATCCTCATTTTTTTCACCTGCGCTGAGTCTTGACAGTTTTGGGAATATGAAATTGGTGATGGCATATGCAAAAACGCCCACCATTATTATATAAATCTTGTTTGCAAGGTTAAGAGCCG
This sequence comes from Clostridia bacterium, assembly GCA_045648205.1. Lineage (GTDB taxonomy): Bacteria > Bacillota > Clostridia > Monoglobales > Monoglobaceae > SIG440. The sequence goes on along the minus strand of JAZRNM010000030.1, from coordinate 137,539 downwards.
TTACCGCGCCGTCTCCCATTGATGAGCTGAAAGACATATTGATGACGGTGCAGAGGGGTTGAACCCAGGAGCTTATCAGCACGGGGATTGCAAGCTTCACTGCATCAAGAAGACCTTCATCTTTCAAATTGAAGCGGGGTTTGTAGGCATAACCCTTTTTCCCAAGATGCGGGATTTGAATGAGAAGCTGTGATGCCCATGCGATGAGCATTGAAATTATGACGCCTGAAAGACCGAATTTGTTGCCAAAAATGATGAGGTACAAAATCATTATCAGGTTTGACACCACGCTGATGAGCGCCGGGATATTAAATTCGCCAAAGGACTGGAGAATTCCGACCGAGGTGTATGCAGCTGCTGTGAAAACAATCGACGGAAACAAAATTCTAAGGAGTTTCACGGTTTCTGCAACCTTTTCAGGGCCGTAGCCCGGAACCATAAGACGGACAATGGGCTCTGCAAACACCATTCCCAAAATTGCGGCAACACTTGCGAGGCTTACCACGATGGTCATAAAGTTGTTTGCAAACTCCATTGCACGTTCTTTGTTTTCGCGTTCGAGGTATTTATTGAATATGGGAACAAAGGTTGAAAGAATTGCAACACCCAACGTCATATCAAAAAACAAAAGCGGTATTTGTGTTGCGGTGTTCAAAACGTCAGAGGCATAGCTTCTGCCATATACGCTGACAATGAGGTTTTCTCTCAAAAGTCCCATCAGCTTTGCGCAAAATGTTATGATAGCCATAAAACTGATTATGCGGACAGTTTTGACCTGTGAGTTGTTTTTCAACTAATCACTTCCTAATTATATACAGATAACAAAATTATACCATAAACTTTATGAAAAGTAAAGCGGATTGACGGGAAAATATATTTGTGGTAAAATGGATTGTGATAATTTAAGCGATTTATAAAAATAAAAGGAGGCAGGTATGGATAAAGCACAGATAATAGCACAAGGGTTCGGAATTTTGGGGCTGATTGTTATTGTTTCATCATTCCAGTTCAAGGAGAACAAAAAGTTTTTTGCTCTGCAGGGACTTGGCAGTTTGTTTTTCTTTTTGAATTTCATAATGATTGGGGCTTTAGCGGGAGCGCTTTTCAACCTGACGAATTTTGTCAGGGGTATGCTGTTTTCAAAAAACAGACAAAAACTGTGGAAGCTGATTGTGACAGAAGTTCTGTATACAGCCTGCTTTGCAGTTTCGGTTGTTTTGTGCAAGGGAAATTACTTTCAGGTTCTTCTCGGGGCATTGCCATTTGTTGCTCTTGTGTTTATGAGCATTTGTATGTGGAAGGGAAATGGAAAGCACATAAGAATTTCACAGATAGCATATATGTCCCCTGCCTGGATAATACATAATATATTCAATTTCTCTTTGGGTGGCCTTATTTGCGAGGTAATCAATATGATATCCTCTGCTGTTGCACTGCTGAGATACAAAAAGAGTGGCTTTTGATAAATTCTGAAGGAGTGGCTTTATGCGAAAACTTGGTTGGGGATTTGCAATACTGCTTGTTGTGACAATGGTTGCAGGTCTTTATCTGGGGCAACAAGGTGAAAATAATATGACCGAGAAGACGGTGTTTCTGTTTGACACAATGTGCTCGGTGAGAGCTTATGGCAAGAATTCGGAAGATGCTGTTGAAAGAGTTGTTGAAAGACTAGCCGAGATACACAAAAAAACCGATTTTTTCTCGGATAGCTCTGATGTTTCAAAAATAAATTCAGCAAATGCTGAGATTGAGGTTGAGGTCTCCCAGGATGTTGCCAAAATTTTGGCGGCGGCAGAAGAAGTCAGGGCTTTGTCAGACGGGGCTTTTGATGTTTCTATTGCACCTGTTGTGGCATTGTGGGACTTTTCGGGTGAAGGACGAATTCCATCTGATGCGGAAATCGGAGAGGCTTTGGAGCTTGCAGCAAATGGCGGGATCTTGGTTAATGGAAACAAAATCACAAAGGCGCACTCTCAAACAAAGATTGACCTTGGCGGTGCAGTCAAGGGATATGCCGGAGATGTGGCAATTGAAATATTGAAAGAGTTTGGAGTTTCAGGGGCGATTGTTGACCTTGGAGGAAATATTACCGCCGTGGGTAAAAATCCTGAAACTGATGATGGGAAGTGGCGGATTGGAATTCAAAAGCCTTTTGCACCCACCGGAGAATATGACGAGATAATTGAAATAGAGTCAGGGGCAGTTGTCACCAGCGGGACATATCAACGATATTTTGAAAAAGACGGAGCGCGATATCATCACATAATTGACCCCCAAACTGGAAAACCCGTAAAGAGGGATTACAGCAGCGTGACGGTGATTTCTGACAGTGCGTTATATGGGGATTGCCTTGCAACCGCCTGCTTTGTTCTTGGAAGAGATGAAGGACAGGCTCTTGCGGCTAAGTGCGGGGCAGAGGTTGTTTTTCGGGAATAATAACGTTGACAAGCCCTCGAAAAGAAGGTATACTTAACATAAGTTTTGTGAAGATGGGGAGAAATTACAAATGGACTTTTTTGGAACATTTTTTGGAAAGATTGTCAGCACATTTTTTATATCAATGATTCCCGTGCTGGAGCTGAGAGGAGCAATTCCCATTGCCACTGCCGCAGGTCTTGATTTGTGGGTTGCAATTGTTGTTTCCATAATCGGGAATATGGTTCCTGTTCCGTTTATTATCATATTCATCCGCAAAATTTTTGAATGGATGAGAAGAATCAGTCCAAAGCTTGATGCACTTGTTACACGATTTGAGGCAAAGGCTGAAAAGCACAGAGCCACTGTTAATAAATATAAATTCTGGGGACTTTGTATTCTGGTTGCCATCCCTCTTCCGGGAACTGGGGCTTGGACAGGAGCTTTGGTTGCCGCTATGATGGAAATGCGGCTGAAAGACGCAGTTCCGGCGATTTTGCTTGGAGTTGTGACTGCCGGGATTATTGTGGCACTTGTGACTACGGGAGTTCTTTCTGTCCTTGTGTGATTTGATTAAATGAGGTGGCTATATGCTGTTTGGTACAGAAAATTTTGAAATTGGAATTCTGCTTTGGATGCAGAATTGGTTGAAATCCGATTTTATGGATTTTTTTATGGCCACGGTTTCCCGACTTGGAAACGGTGGGGCGATTTGGATTGTTGCGGCTCTCGTGATGCTTGCCACAAAAAAATACAGACGATGCGGTGCTTTTGTGGGAATCGGGCTTTTGCTGGGACTTTTGTTTGGGAATCTTATTTTGAAAAATATTATTGCAAGACCGAGACCTTGCTGGTTGGTTGAAAACGTTCATATGCTGGTTGAAATGCCTATGGACTTTTCGTTTCCATCAGGTCACACCCTTTCGTCTTTTATAGCCGCATTTGTGATGATGAGAGCAGACAAACGAATTGGAATTTTTGCATTTGTTCTGGCAACACTTATAGCGGTTTCGCGGGTGTATCTTTTTGTGCATTTTCCAACAGATATTTTGGGCGCAATAATTCTTGCTACACTCATATATTTGGGATTGAGGAAGTATATCAGAAAATAAAAAAACGAGAACATTAGGCATCTTCACATAGGGATAAAACAACTTGAAACTTTGCATTTTGGCGTTGTACTTCGCAAAAATACTCGGCAAGCCACCAAGGATTACCTGCGTTTTTTACTTGTCCAACATCCAAAATCCTTTGTTTCAAGTGACAGCGTCATTTTGAATAACAAACAAAAAGCCTTGAAATGCTAAGCATTTCAAGGCTTTACTTTAATTTTGTATCAAAATTGATTTCTCCCTATGTGAAGACGCCTTTTGTTCTCGTTTTTGCTTTAAGGTGGTAGGAAGAACCGACCCCTTGTTTTGTGATGTTATACTATTGATTATTTTTTAATTCAATACAAACAATAAATGTTCCTTCGTCAAAATCGTAAGGCTTATTTCCTTTTCCTGCAGCTAAAAAGATGTGAGTCGGGTCACCATTTTCGTTAAACAGCAGAGAGGGTCTTTCAAGATTTCCGAGTGTTTCTTTTTTGCCGTCAGACCATGTAACTGTTCTTGAATACACCTTCGGGTTTTGTCCGATGGTGAAATCGATGCAGTTGTCACTTTCAGCAAAGAATCCTGCACCCCATTCTCCTGTTATTCCATAGGAGTTGTTCTTCGCGTCATCTTTGGTAATCATACAGAATTTTTCTCTTTTTTTGTCATACCACAAAAACGGGTCTTCAATATGTTTGTTTTCATCGTCGAAATTAAGAATTGGTGTATCACAGAGTCTCTCGAATTTTCCGTCAGGTGTGGGAGCGGTGGCGATTCCTAATTTTAAAGGCATATCGTGACCGCTTCGGGATTTATATATCATATATGTTTTTCCGCTCGGCAAAATAACAACAGATGGGTTTGTTGTGCAGGTGCAGTCCCATTTAGAACAATCGCGGGGCAAAAGCAGTGGTTCGTCGAGTCTTACAAATTCACCATCAATATCATCTGCAACAGCTAAACCTATTCTTTTTCTGTTCCACGTTTCAAAAAAATAAAGAGGTTCAACTGATGCCTCGGGAGTTTCCGGGATTGGCCCGCCATAAGTTGTTCCCATATAGTAAAGATAAAACTTCCCATTATATTCTTTTATGCATGTGTTGTGGGTGTTCATGCCATCGAAAAACTCACGACCTCTGCGTTTTAAAACAACATTTTTAAAAGTGTACGGACCTTCAGGGGTGTCAGACACGGAGTGGATTATCTCGCTGTTGAAGAGCCATGACCCAAAACCATATTCTCTTTTCCAACGGGAAGAGAACATATGATATTTCCCTTTTGCATATATAACTGAGCAATCCCAAACGTAGTATCCATCCATTTCAAAAGCTTTTACCGCTTTACCCGCGGTGTATCCAAAATCGTTTTTCATAACAAGCCTCACTTAAGCTATATTTTTTGCATATTCTTTTATAAATTCAGAAATGGTATGTATGCAACAAAGCAATTTTAACATTGCAAACACTAAACTGTCAATCTGTTTTTGAAATAAATTGAAATTAAATTTTGTGAATAGGTTTTTATGCTTGACTAAGAAGGTTTAACTGTTGTATACTATAAGAAGACTAAGAGATTATAAGGCGAGGAGAGATGACTGTGAAAAAGAAACTGCATTTAATTTGCAATGCACATTTAGACCCTGTGTGGCTCTGGACTTGGAATGAGGGTGCCGCAGAGGCAATATCCACGTTTAGAACGGCGGCAGATTTTTGCGAAAGGTATGAAGGTTTTGTATTTTGCCATAATGAAGCACTTCTTTACGAGTGGATTGAAGAGTATGAACCTATGCTTTTTGAAAGGATAAGAAAGCTTGTAAAAAAAGGTTCCTGGAAAATAATTGGCGGTTGGTATCTCCAGCCTGATTGTAATCTTCCAAACGGAGAGTCCTTTATAAGACAGATAAAAACGGGCAGAGAATATTTCAAGGAAAAGTTTGATGTTTTGCCCGAGACAGCAGTAAATTTTGACCCGTTTGGACATACAAGAGGTCTTGTTCAAATTCTTGCAAAAACAGGCTATAAAAATTATATCTTTATGCGTGCCGCTAAGGAAAACACTCTTTTTAAGTGGAAGGGTTATGATGACAGCGAAGTAATCGCACATTGCATCTATGGCGGTTATAACACTCTTAAAGGTGAGGCTGTAAGTCAGATAAAAGGATACATACAAAACTGTATGAATGAAAACGAACCGGAAAAGAACATTGCGGAGATAGGACTTAAAACATGGGGAATTGGAAACCATGGCGGAGGGGCATCTGTTCCTGATATTGAAGGAATTGCAAAGCTGATAGAGGAAACGGAAAATATTGAAATCTGCCATTCCGACCCGGATTCATTCTTTAAAGAGATAGATAAAGATAGTCTTGAAGTTATAGACGATTCTCTTTGCCATTGCATGGTTGGTTGTTACACCAGTATGATAAGAATAAAGCAGCTTCACAGGAAGCTTGAAAGCAAAATTGATGCTTGCAAAATAATGATGGCACATGCCGGATTGGCAGAAGATGAACTTAAGGAAGCGGAAAAAGCATTGATGTTTTCAGAGTTTCATGATATTCTTCCCGGCTCTATGATAAGAACTGCAGAAGAACAGGAAATTGCAAGACTTAATTACGGAATTACTGTTGCGGATAAGCTTATAACGAGAGCGTTTATAAAACTTTGTTCAGGACAGAAAAAAGCCGTTGACGGAGAAATTCCTGTAATGGTGTATAATCCGCATCCGTATCCGGTTAAGGAAAATATTACATTTGAGTTTAATCTTTCAAATCAGAACTGGAATGAAGGTGAATATACCTTTGCCAAGGTGTATGATGAAAATGGAAATGAGCTCCCTACTCAGAATGAAAAGCCGGAATGCACAATGAGTCTTGACTGGCGTAAAAAAGTTGTGTTTACGGCGGAACTCAAGCCTTGTTCGATGAACAGATTTGATGCAAAGCTTTTTGTTTTGAAAGATACAGACAGGATTGAAAAATGTGAAGAAACAAGTGAATTTGTATTGGTTAATACTGATTTTGGGACAGTTAAAATCAGTAAGAAAACCGGTCTTGTCACAAAAGTGGACAAAAACGGAGAAGTTCAACTTGAAAACCTGGGCAGAATTTATGTAATGAGAGACAACGAGGATCCGTGGGGAATGACTGTTGACAGATTCGCTGACAAGATAGGCGAAATGGAGTTGATGTCCGATAAGGATGCAAACATATTCTGTGGTTATCCTGAGTCAAAATGCTCGAATGTTCGTGTTGTTGAAAATGGAGAAGCTCAATGCAAGGTGCAGGCATTTTATAAATATGAAGGGACAATTGCTGTTATAACATATACAATCCCTAAAAATATTGACTGTGTAGACGTGAAGATTAAAATGCTTGTTAATGATGTGAACAGAATGTTCAAGTTTGCAATTGACACAAAGAAAATGGGAGACTTCATTGGACAGACCGCCTTTGGTGTCAGAAAACTTGAAAAAGATGAAAGAGAAGTTTCGTTCCAACAGTGGTGCGGGATTGATGATGTGTTTATCTTAAATAAAGGAACATATGCGGGATCATCGAAGAATGGAGAAATTCAACTTTCTTTGCTTCGCACACCTGTTTATTCTGCCTTCCCCATAGAGGAAAGACAATTGTGCGAAGATGACAGATACAGCGAGCACATAGATGTTGGAGAACGTGAAATTGAATTCCGTATAGTATGCGGAGAAAATCTCCCCATAGAAAGAATGGCTCAAAGCTATAATATGATGCCGGAAGCGCTGTCTTTCTTCCCTTGTGGAGATGGAGAAAAACCTGAAAACATAGCAACACTTGAAAACCAAAATGTTATTATGACAAGCTTAAGCCAAATTAAAGACGGATATTCTATTCGCTTATATAATTCAAATGATAATGATGAAACAGCTGAGCTTAAAGTGTTTGACTGGCAGGGCAAAATTGATTTCTCACCCTTTGAGGTAAAAACATTTGTGTATAAAAATGGCACTATGACAGAGTGTGATATGCTTAACAATCCCAAAAAAATATAGGATGATTGAATGAGGGTTCAGCCTGAGCATCATTGTTTTTGTGATATGGCATAGTAAACATTTTTTAACAATAAAAGTTATTAAAAATATGATTAATTAAGAACAGGAGATTTTGTTTATGAAAAGAAAAGATATTGAAATCAGAGTAAGCAAGGCATTGGAGTTTTACGAAAAAGCCAATATTGTTTTAACCGAGAATGAGAAGAAAAATATTGAAGTGTGCGATTTTGGATTGGGAAAAATTGAAGAAGTTGGACTTCAGCTTTTAACCTACATAAACACAGAAAAAGTATGTGCAAAGGAAATGGTGTTGACTCCCGGTCAGACTTGTCCTGAACATAAGCATGTTCCAACTGATGGCATGGAAGGCAAGGAAGAAACCTTCAGATGCAGATGCGGCAAGGTTTTTCTTTATGTTTCCGGTGAGGGTAAAGAAGCAGATGTTAAGGCAAAAATACCAGAAACAGATGTTAGTGTATTTCATGAAGTTATTCTGAATCCGGGTGAACAGTATACAATTATGCCCGAAACATTACATTGGTTTCAGGCAGGTGAAGATGGTGCTATAATTTCTGAATTTTCAACACGCAGCACTGATGAAACAGATGTGTTTACCGATAAAAGAATTATAAGAGAACCACAAATAGAAGATTGATAAAAAATAAAGGGGGCTTGAAGCCCCCTTTTTTTGATTAAAGAAAAACTGTTAAAAGAACAGTCAGAAGTCCGCAAAGGCCAACGGCGATGCCGCTCATCGACCCTTCCACTTCGCCAAGCTCAATGGCTTTTGTTGTGCCCAATGCGTGGCAGGAGGCTCCGATTGAAAGGCCTGCAGCAATTGAGTTGTTAAGGCGGAACCACTTGATGAAATAGGGAGAAAGAATAGTTCCGAAAACTCCTGTGACAGTTACCGCGGCAACTGTTATGGGTGGAATTCCGCCCAGCTGTGCAGAAAGCTCAACTGCGATGGCGGTGGTGATTGACTTTGGAATTATGCTGGCGGTCAGCTCGTCTGATATGCCAAAGATTTTGCACAAAACCAAAATACTTCCGACTGCAGAGAGAACCCCAACGATGCAACCCACCAATATGGGAATGAGGTTTGCTTTGATTGTTTTTATCTGACGATACATTGAGAGAGCCAGCACCGCTGTTGCAGGTGCAAGGAGCATTGAAATGAAGCTACCACCCGTCATAAAGTTTTCAAGGGGTATTTTGAAAACAGTGAGAACTGCAATTATCAAAAGTGAGCCGATGACTACGGGGTTGATGACCGGGTAATTAAACTTCCGTTTGGCTAAAACACCGATGCAGTATGCGATTATGCAAAGGGTGAAACCAAATATGGGGCGTGAGGTGAATTCATTCAGCATGGCTCTGCCCTCCTTTTGCTTTGTTTAGAAGATACATTGTCAGTTTGACAGAATAGGCTGTTGCAAAAAAGGTTATTACTGTTGTTATGCAACATATGAAAATAAACTGCCAGAGAATTCCTTTGAAAACGTCAATATATGCAATGATTGAAACTGTGGACGGAATGAACACAAGTGTTATATTTTTTAGTAAAAAATCAGACAAAAGCTCAATTTGAACTGTTTTTATGAGTCCTGAAAGCAAACATAAAAACAAAAGGATAAGTGCAATCACACTTCCCGGAAAGGGTATCGGGAGAAAAAGTGAAATGATGTCACCCAGACAGCACAAGATAAATATTGTTATTATTTGTCTGAAAATTTTCATAAGCAATCTCCTTTTGGTTTGGTTTGTGAAATTAATTTTATCACACAAGGGTATTTTTGTAAAGGTGAATTATTGACAAGGATTTGGGTTGCGTGATAAAATGTTTTGGTATAAAAACGGAAAAGAGGCTTTTGAATGCTTGAATTTAAAATATCTCAGACCTGCTGTTTCACGGGGCACAGGATATTGCCCGCAGAAAAGCTTGATGCCATAACGGCACGATTGTCGGAAACGGTTGATGGATTGATTGAAAATGGATATACGTGCTTTATCTCAGGTGGGGCACTGGGTTTTGACCTTCTTGCGGCTGAAATTGTGCTTGAAAAGAAAAGAAATCATCCCCATATTAAACTGGGAATGGCACTTCCGTGTCACAACCAACACAAAAAATGGGGACTGCGTGACCGGAAAAGATATGAAAATATCTTGGCTCTTGCAGATGAAGTTACATATGTTTGTCAGGAATACTGCACGGGCTGTATGCATCTTAGAAATAAGTTTATGGTGAATCACAGTAGCTTCTGCATTGCATATTTCACGGGCGGTGGCGGAACAGAGTATACGGTCAATTGTGCAAGGGAAAAGGGGATTAACGTGATCAATCTTGCCTACATATTGTAAACTGCAAAAAAGAAGACTGTGAGCATAAATGCTGCAGTGCAGGATATGGTGAGGAGTGTGGAAAGAAAACTATTGCGATGGCGGGATTTTGCTGAATGTCCGCCTGTTGTTTTCAGACGCTCAACCTGACGGACATAGCTGTCAATTATTTTTTGAGCTTCTTCGACAATATGGTTTTCGCAGCTTTTGTTTGGCAGTTCAGTTTTCAGGATGAATATTGCCTGGTCAATGGTATCGGAATTTATGTTGTTTATGATAACAACCTTTCGTGCCTTTTTGTCAATCATTTGAAAATTATACCTCCATATGTTAGATATAATCAAGGACGTAGAAAACGGCAGAACGCCGTTTTGACGGAACAAGTTCCGCGACTTTCAAACCAAAAGTTTGAAAGCTACGCTTGATTGCAATAAAGTCGGCCTGTGAAAACTGTGTTTTCACAATAGTTTGCTAATTTTAGCAAACTGAAACATTAAAATGTTTCACCGACAATTTTTATGGTAAGTATTTACAAAAAAGAATGATTTTATACAAAAGAAGGATGCAGCATTTTTGCTGCATCCTTCTTTGAATTTTGGGTTAAATTACTGGAGGACAATAACGCTTGCTTCAAGAACGCCTGATGCGTTTGAGCCTGTTACTGTAACAGTTCTGCCCTTTGCGATTGATTTGAGAGCAACTGCTTTTCCGCTTACACTGTCAATTATCTTTGTGCTTGTGTTGATGAAGATGTTATACTGAACACCGTCTTCTTCAACAACCAACAGACCATAGGTTGGGTTTACTGAAACCACAGTTCCGATGTTTATCTGGGATTTTGAAACAGTTGCGGCAGTTTCGAGTGATATGATTTCGCTGCTCTGAAGCGTGAAGTCGATGTCTGTTCCGGGACGGAGGTCATAAACTGTACCTTTTTCAGTTGAGTCAATCAGAATGTTAACACTCTTGTTCACTTTGTATTCGTTGGTGTCATCCTTCATCTTGATTCCAAGGGTTGTTCCGCTTGTTTCGTGGATGATGTATGAAATTGTTCCTGACAAGGATTGGTTTTTGCTGCTTGCGTTAATTCTTGTAACCTTTCCATAAGTCAGTCTGAGCGATACGGTGTCACCAACCATAAGAGCGTTGAGTTTGCATTCCAGACTGTTGCGTGAAACCTGTACTTCTTCGGCTGAAACTTCATAGGTGTTGATGTTGCCCAAGGTATCTTCAACCACAAGTGTTGTGAAGTCGCCTGATGCATCAACAGAAACAAGCTTTCCACCTGCAGTTGCTGATTTGTCAATTACATCAACAAGGTCAACCAATCCGTCAACCATTGTGAGTGCCACATAGCTGCCTGACTTCAATTTGCTGAAGAGGTCAATTGCACCATTGACTTTCACCTTTGCATCTGCTGCAAGGATGTATGTTTCAATTTTTGTTTTGTCATTTGCATCTGTTATGGTAACAGATTTTGTTCCGCTTGAATCCTTTGTTGTTGAAACAATTCCGTAAATCACAGAATCTTCAACAGCTGCATAGTTTTCAATGAGGAGAACCTTGCCTGCGGCATGAGCAATCTTTACGTGCATGCCAACACGCATTTCGTTTAGACCCGCATCCTTGCCGTTGATTTTTATTTTTGTGCTTGATGCAACATCATTCACAATGTCGTTGCCGCCAATGGTGATTGTAATTGTTTTTCCAACATTGTCGGTTGATGCAACAACACCTGTCTGAACAGACAAGTCGACTATGTCAATCAGACTGTGAAGCATTTTCGCCATTTGTGAACGTGTTACAGATGTTTTGGGAGAAAACATAGGCTCGCCGTCTTCGTTGTTTCCCATACCCTGCATAATGCCTTTTTCTTTTACATATTCAACGTAAGCTCTAGCTGAATCGGGAATTTCCACTGTGTCAGCATAAGATGAAGAAACAAATGCGTTTCCGAGAACCTCGTCTTCTGCTCCCAAAAGCTTGGTCAGGAGAATTGCCGCTTCATATCTTTTGAGGGCTGTGTTTTTGTTTGAATTTGAAATGTATGTATCAAGTTCAGATGATTTGAGAACTCCTGCGTAGAGGAGATATGAGATTTCTTTTGCATAGTTTGTTGAAAAATTACTCAATGTGGAATTATATGCGTCCACTGCCAGTTCAACTGAATCTGCAAAACTTTCATCATTTACACCAATCATTCTGGAAAGAAGAATGAGCGCCTCAGTTTTTGAGATGGTGTTGTTGGGCTTAAATGTTCCGTCCTCATAGCCCTTAAGATAGCCTGCATCTGCCATTGCGTTGATATAGGGCTTTGCCCATGCAACTGTCGGGTCGTGTTCTACGTCAGAAAAGGTTCGAGCAGAAACAGCCACTGTGGAGAGCAGAAAGATTACGCACAAAATTCCGCTCACAATTTTTTTTGTTTTCATTTGATGTACCTCCCTAATATAATATGTAAAATTTAATAAATTATCAAAAAAACACAATATATAGTCTATATCCTCTATATTGTACCACAACTTTTTACAAATTTCAACTATATTTAAATAAAAAGTTTTTACAGATTTGTTACGAGTTGATAAAAATATTGGAACATTGGATTATTTTTGCTAATTGAACCAAAAAGTTGATGTTGTAAATTATTCTCATTGGCACACAATAAACACGAAACATTTTAATTTTTAAAGAGGAGGAATAAAAATGTCAAAAAGATTTCTTGCCTTGTGTCTGGCAATAAGCGTTGTCTTTACACTTGGCCTGAATGTTTTTGCCGCAGATGCTGAGCCGAAGTTAGCATCGGGTGAAACTCCCGAGATGCTCAATGGCGCCGCAGAAGGTAATGCCGGAAACAGTGACGGCACAACAAATTCTGCAGACCAGGCTCAGAATAATGGGGCAAATGGACAAAATAATCCAGAAACAACAAGTGAGCAGGCGGCAACTCCGCGTGCCACAAAGACGATTGATAATAGTGAAGCAATCGTGGAACAAAATCAGACAAAACACAATGCGATGATGAATGACGACCTTAATGAGAATGTGGCACCTTCACGCTACAGCAGCAGACGGGTTGTGCTTTCACCTGATATTGCCGGCACAAAGTATGAGGAAGCTGCTGAGGTTTTGGGTGCTTTGGGAATTATGGTTGGTGATGCTGAATCCGGAGCATTCCGTCCCGATGACACCATTTTGCGTTCAGAAATGGCAAAGGTAGCTGTTTATTCAGTTGGTCTTGAGGATGTTGCAAATGGTGCAAATATTCCCACCCGTTTCCCTGACGTGGCATCAAACCACTGGGCAAATGGGGCTATTAATGTTGCTGACCAGCAGGGGATGGTGATTGGTGACGATGTGGGCACATTCCGTCCTGACGACCCTGTGCTTTTCCAGGAGGCTGTTACCATTATGGTGAGAGCACTTGGTTTTGAGCCTGTTGCCCGTGACAGAGGCGGATACCCTGCCGGATATATGGCAGTTGCATCTGAAAATCAGCTTCTCAAAGGTATTGCAGCGGCAGGCGCAACTCCCGTCAAAAGAGGAGATGTTGCACAGCTCGTATTTAATGCATTAACTGTCAACCTTATGGAACAGACAGGTTTTGGAAGCAATGTGGTTTATGAAGTGGTTGACAAGACGCTTCTTTATGACAGATTGAATGTTGAAAAGGCATACGGACAGATTAAAGGAACATCCGAGACAACTCTCAGCGGAGGAAGCACAACCGCAGAAGACCAGATTCTGATTAATGACAGCATATTCAATGAAGGCAAATCAGGCGCGAGAGATTATCTTGGCTACAATGTAGTTTATTATGCGAGAATTGACTCAACATCTGATGTGAAGACACTTATTCTTGTGAGACCTCAGGACAGCAAAAACAATGTTCTTACAATCAATGCAAGAGACATTGTATCTGTTACAGGAGATGCGAATGTCAACAAGACAGTAACCTATTGGAGAGCAGGAACAAATGATTCAACTACCAGAACTGCAACAATAGTTGCGTCACCTGTTTATATTTTCAACGGAAAGTATGCCCAGACTCTTACCAACGAACAGCTCATTCCAAAGACAGGCAACCTGATTCTTCTCGATACTGATGTGAACAATGTATATGACATTGCGTTTGTAAATCATTTCACAAATCTTGTTGTTGAAAATGTTTCTTCGGTGACAGGAAGAATTACAGACAAATATAACAATGGTTCACTTCTCCTTAACCCTGAAAACACAGAGGTTATGTTCACTCTTATGAGAAACGGAGTTGAAATTGAACCCGCAGACCTTGAAGAATGGAATGTTATTTCGTATACAATCAGCACAGACAAACAGCTTATTAAAGCATATGTGACAACAGACAGCATCTTAGGCAGAGTGACACAAACATCAAATGAAGGATTTAAGATTAACAATTCAGAAGAGACCTATGAAAAAGCTGCAAATTACCCCAATGATATAAAGCTTGGCGATGAGGGCAGATTCTATCTGGATGTTGAGGGTAATGTTGCAGCAGTTGACCCAACAGAAACAGCAACAGGCAGTGCAATCCGCGGGGCTTATGGCTATTTGACAGATGCTGCTGTAACAGGCACAATTGACAAGACAATCCAGTTCAAGATTTTCACCGCTCAGGGAGAAACAAGGGTGTTTAACGGTGCACAAAAAATCCGTGTAAACGACACTTATGGTCTCACTCAGGACAAGGTTCTTGAACAGTTTGGAAAAGATGGCGTGGTAACTCCCCAGCTTATCACTTATGAAACAAATTCTCAGGGAGTTCTGACAGGCCTTGACATTGCAGTTGACAAAACAGCAAACGGTGCCGTAAACAAGGGCGTGTTTACAAAGAATATTTCTGCAGCCGACCAGGTGTATAAGAGTGCATCGGGAATGCTCGGAAATGTTAAGGTAACACAAAACACAGTTGTATTTGATATTCCTGCATCAGCAGGCACAGACACAACCAAGTATGCTGTGAGAAGCAGCAATATGTTTGCAAACAACACACCTTATGATATAATCGTTTATGATTTGAATGAAGACTTCTCGGCTGGCGCTATTATTGTTACAAGTACAACCGGCATTGCTGAAGCCAAGTCACCAATCGTGATTGTTGACCAGATTGCAACTGCACAGAATGAAGACTATGAAACAGTTGATGTGGTTTATGGTCTTGAAAACGGCAGACCGGTTGAGCTTATGGCAGAAGACACAACAGTTTTCGTGAAGGGTGACGGCAAGCTTGAACAGGGTGACGTGTTCCAGTACAGCACAAATGCTCAGGGCGAGGTTGACACAATCACACTTCTCTTTGACAGAGACGCCAAGGCAACAGAGTTCACAAAGACAATAGGAACAGACCTTGTGACAGTTTATGGTCGTGTTACCAAAAAGTTTGCAGATTCTGTCAACGTAAGTGTGAACGGAACTGTCAAGAACTATTCAACAGCAGATGTGACTGTTTATGAATATAATTCTCAGAGAAAGACCGAAAATGTGAATGTTGTTACAGCAGGTGACATTGAGGTTTTTGAAGAGGGTAATGAGGTAAGACTCTTTATCAAGATTTTTGAGGATAAGGTTTCTGAAATGGTTATCGTAAGATAATAATTTTGGAAAATTGAAAAAAAGCACTTGCAAATCTGCAAGTGCTTTTTGTTTTGACTTTTACGTTCGCAATAGATGCATTAGAAATCATGACAACTTCCAAAATCAATATTATATTTCTCAAAAATACATACTATTTCTTCGATTGCTTCAAAATCAGAATAAGATTCATTTTTTATTATTTTTTGTATTTCAGCCAGCATCTGTATAGCAGTTGTATCAGCAATTTGCGATGAATCAATTTCAAAATCTTCAATCTGGTTGTTTATGAAATCGGATATGTAGCTTTTTAAAAGTTCAACCTTTACATTCATTTCTCTACCTCTCAAATTAAAAAATGCGCAGCCGAAGCTACGCACGAAAAATGCATAGCCTCAAATGCTGCGACACATCTTTTACGCCATAGGGTGCAAAAGCAGAGGATGCATTTTTACCAATATAAAATGCACCAACTATGGCCAAAATATTCAGATGTGTCGCAAAAATATTATAGCACATAAAGAAAAAAATTGCAAGGGAAAAGAACAATATGGAAGACCCTCTGAGTTGTTCTGTAAAAAATATGATTTTTGTAATGAAATATCAACTTCGTTGATATGAAATAATTCTGCGGATTATGAAATATTTTTCTAATCGAAAAATGTGAAATAAAATTTGCCAATTTATATTGCAAAGCAATATTTCATACGCATAGCGTATTTCATAGCGAAGTTATTTCACTTGCCGCAGGCAAATTTCATTGAAAAAAGACATCCAAACGGATGTCTTTTTCTGGAGCGGAAGACGAGATTCGAACTCGCGACGTTCACCTTGGCAAGGTGACGCTCTACCACTGAGCCACTCCCGCAAAACCATTGTATTTTTAGTACGAATGTTATTTTAGCACACTAAAAAGTGTTTGTCAAGGGGTGTGGACTAATTTTTTGAAATTTCCGAAAAATCTTTGTAAAGATATAATGAGCCACAAAGGATGGTGGGTTTGCTTTTTGAAATTGCGATGGAATAAGCATTTTTGAGGTCGGAAAAAGGAGTTGCAGAAATTCCAAGCTTATTTGCAATTTCACAAACAGTTTCGGGATTTTCTGCTCTTGGGTTGTCTTTTACCTTAACCACAAAAATTTCTGAATTCTCAAGCAAGCCGAAGTTTTTCAGAATTTCCAGTTCGCCCGCGATATCTTTGTCCCCCATAAATGCCATAATGAAAGTTGCACCATTCCATTTTGGAAAGTAACGGGTCAGGCATTTTGCCAATGCAGTCATGCCGTTTTTGTTATGTGCGCCGTCATATATAACCATAGGAGAGGTGCTTATAACTTCAAAACGACCGGGGTTTGTGGCTTTTCTGATGCCGTTTTCAATGTGCTTTTTCGATACACCCAATTTGTGGGCAACTTCTATTGCAAGACCGGCATTTTCGGGTTGATAAAAGCCTGTTATTCCGCATTCAATATTTGTGAATTCTGTGCCGTCTTGGGTTGCGTAATCAAATATTTCGTGAAAATTCTCAAAACGGTTGAGTTTTGGTGAGTTTGAAAAAATCAGAGGCACATCTTTTTCATTGCACGCAGTTCTGAGAACGGATTCTGCCTCGGGATTCTGTTTTGCGGAAAGTGTGAATGGACAACCTTTTTTGATTATGCCTGCCTTTGCCTCTGCAATTTTTTCAAGGGTATTGCCCAGATATTCGGTGTGGTCAATGTCTATTTGTGTTATAACCGATGCAAGAGGAGGTGGAATGACATTTGTTGCATCCCGTGTTCCGCCGAGACCTGTTTCGAGAATTACCAAATCGCAGCCCTGCTCCTTGAAATAACAAAAGGCTGCGGCTGTCCATATTTCAAATTGCGTTGGGAAATCGCCAAGCTCCGCTTGGACTTTGTTTGCGGCACTTTCGACGTTTTTCAGAATGCGGTTTATATCGTCTTGGGAAATCAGTTTGCCGTCAATTGAAATGCGTTCACAAACTGAAATGAGGTTGGGAGAGGTGTATTTACCCGTAACAAACCCCGCTTCGGTGAAAATGCTTTGGAGAAAGCTGCACACCGAGCCTTTTCCGTTTGTTCCTGCAACGTGTATGAACTTCAGACTGTTCTGGGGATTGCCAAGATGCTTCATAAGGCAGGTTATTCCCTCCAGTTGAAGCCTTGCAACCGCCTGAAAGCTGTTTGCAAATTTGTTGAAGTCGTTGTTTTTCATTGTAAAGGTTTTTCCCCCTTGGATTTCAGAAGTTTAAGCCGATTGAGCATTGGATAGCCGGATGTGAGTACGGTCAGTTGCAAAACAAAATTCACAATGCTTGCCGGCATTCTCACCCAAAACGCTGACCAGAAATCAGGGAACCATTTGAGGCTGTAGGTGAAAACAAAGGTGTTGACCACAATTGCCAGAAAAAGTTGTGCGAGTGCACAAAATACGCTGGATATTGTATGGAATTTGCAGCTGGGATTGTCTTTCAAAAAGAAAATTCCGTATATTACACCTGACACAAATTCCAAGGCGGTGATTTGCGGAACAAACGGACCTACGGGCGCCAGGACTGCGTTCAGAATATCTCCCGTTGCCGCACAGATTCCGCCCCAAAGGGGACCATAGATTGCGGCGGTTACGAAAACCGAAATGAATTTCAAGGGGATTTTCACCAAGGTTCCTATGCGGAATGTGCAGAATATGGATAGGAGCGCTGTGATTGCCATAAGAAGTCCAAGAAGACACAAGTCACGGACGTGCAGCCTTGGGAATATTTTGTTTGGAAAATTGTTTTTTTGCATAAGAAAAACCCTTTCTGCAGCATTACTACAAAAAGGGTAAAGAAATGCATTTACGAATTTTTGCAGCAACGGAATGCGGAATCGGTACCGCAAGCCAATGGCTTTTCGTAAAGGTGACAACTTCCCGTTCACCTCTCACTTGACGCACGGATTCCTACTTTGCTTTTATTTGTAAATCTTGATTCTTATTTGAGCTGGTCTCTGCGTTCCTTGACAATGGTTATGCATTGTTCAAGGTCACGAACAGTTTTGAGAACAACGTTTTCAACGTTCTCCAAAAGATAGTCTGCATATTGATATGAAGAAGTCTTTGCTGCCTGAGCTTCTGCGTTTGCAGAAGTTGTTATCTCGTTTGCGGCTGCAACTGCCTTTCTTGTGATTTCATTTTCGTCAATCATTGCAATTGTTTTGTCGTTTGCAATCTTGATGATTTCTTCGGCTTCCTTGTGAGCATCGTTGATGATGTTCTGACGTTCTGCCTTTATCCACTTTGCCTGCTCCAGGTCTGTGGGTAGCTTGAGACGGATTTCCTGAATGATTTCAAGAAGTTCCTCCTTGTCAAGCATGCAACGACCTGTGAATGGAACTGCCACTCCTTTGTCGATAATGTCCTCCAATTCTGTCAATAAATCCAAAGCACCTATATCCATAATAATGTCCTCCTTAAATTTTATTAATATCCAAAACGGCGTGTAATCTGAGGAATCAGTTCCGTTGGAACCAAGGCACTCAGGTCACCGTTGTATTTTGCAACTTCTTTCACTATGCTGGAACTCAAAAACATAAATTCCGAGCTTGATGGAATGAAAACGGTTTCGATTTCGTCGTAAAGTGCGTGGTTGGTCAGTGCCATCTGGAATTCATACTCAAAGTCAGACACTGCACGAAGACCCTTGATGATGACCGAATAACCGTTTTTCTGCATATATTCTGCAAGCAGGCCTGAAAACGAAATTATTTCCACATTGGGAATGTGGCTTGTCGCCTGCTTAAGCATCCCGACTCTTTCCTCAAGGGTGAAGGCGGAATCTTTTTTTGAATTAATCAAAACTGCAACGATGACCTTTTCAAACAAACGCGATGCACGGGATATAATGTCGAGATGCCCGTTTGTGCAAGGATCGAAGCTTCCGGGATAAATTGCAACCTGCATATTATGCCCTCCAAATGTTATGTTTTGTGCCGCAAAACGAAAACGGTTGTCTTTCCGTATTTGGCACGTTTTATTATGTCGAAATGTTCTTCTGTGGGTTCTTCGCCCATATATTCGCTTTCGGCAACAATGATGCCATCCGGCGAAAGAAGATTGTTTTTTGAAATTTTTGCAATTGATTCACGAAGTAATCCTGTGTTATATGGTGGGTCAAGAAAAATTATGTCGAACTTGTCCGCTGTTTTGTCAAGGAATGAAAGTGCATCATCTGAAACAATTCCGGCACGGTCCGAAACCCGTGCAAGTTCAATGTTCTTTTTGGTGACCTCAAATGCCGATTTGTTCTTTTCTACAAAAACAGCCTTCCCGGAACCACGGCTGAGAGCCTCAATTCCCAATGCTCCGCTGCCTGAGAAAAGGTCAAGGACAGAATCAGCAGGCAATGACAGAGAAATTATGTTGAAGATGGATTCCTTCACTCTGTCTGTGGTTGGTCTTGTGTCAAAACCATCAGGCGCTATCAGTTTCCGGCCTCTTGCTGAACCTGAAATAACACGCACCACGCCCACCCCATTGCAAAAAATATATATATTATATATTGTATATAATTTGAAGATTTTGTCAAGGTTTTTGAGAAAATTTCTGCCAAACAGAAAAATAAATTCACTTTTTAAATAAAAAAAGCCCCGCCTATGCCGTATGACGGATAAGGTAAAAACCTGCATGGCAGGTGGGTAAAAACCCGAAAACATTACAAGTCCACTGGCCGCAATCTGAGATTGGGGAGGCATGTGCGCCGCTTTCGGAGACTAATTCCCTTTAAATAAGTGTTGGTTTTACATTATTCCGTATTTACGAACATCGCAGGGTAGATATTTAATTTGCGGAATATTTGATGTCTCAATTCCGTATTGTTATTTTAGCACAAATCTTTTGAAATTACAATAGGGAAATAATGTTTTTTGGCTATTGGAAAAAAATAAGTCTTTTCAAAATGGGAAAAATGTTGTATAATTAGTTTCAAGAAAAAACATAGTCGAAATTTTGGGGGTGTTGCAATGAGAATTGAAAAAATAAATGAAAATAAAATAAAAATAGAGATAGATTCATTTGATATAAAGGCTTGGAATGTGGATTTGAAAAATTTCTCTGCAAATACTCCTGAGGCTCAGGATATGTTCTGGCACGCACTTCGACAGGCGGAGCAGGATGTGGATTTTTTTGTGGGAAAGGCTCAGCTGATGGTTGAAACAATGCCCGCTCCGGATAATGGCTTCGTTATGGTTGTCAGCAAGCTTGAAAGTGAAAGCGAGATTGCTGAGGCTCTGGCAAGAACGGGAAAACGAACCAGACCAACAGAAATCCGCGTCAGAAGACGGAGCAGACAGGTGAGTCTTTTGAGAATTTTCAGGTTTTCAGATTTTGAAAGCTTGTGCGACGGAGTTCGTGAGATATATGAACTCTATATTGGTGACAGCAGACTGACGAAGTATCAGGGCGGATTTTTTCTGGAGCTTGTGCCGAGAGATTCATTTGGGCTTTTTGAACTTGAAAATGTTCTTTCGGAGTTCGCTGAAAAAGTTTCAAAGCCTCTTGCGATTCAGGGCGTTCTCAATGAACACGGGCTTGTGATGATGAAAGAAAATGCAGTTTCGCTTATTGCAGAAAATTTTGTGAAATAAGATTATGATGCAGGAAATCTTTGATTTTCTGCATATTTTTTTGTCCATGAAATATATTTTAATGAAGGTTATTATATTGTGAAAGGTTGTGCCAATATGGAGGAAAAGAGAAAAGAGGAACTGCTGCATAAATTCCATATGATAGGTCGTGAAAAAATCAATGTTTCCGGCGTTGAAGATGTTGACAGCTTTGATGACGACAAAATTATTGCATATACCACAGAAGGGCTGATGACCATCAAGGGGGCGCAGCTCAGGATTAATCGGCTCAGTGTGGAGAGCGGTGAGCTTGAAATTGAAGGAGAGGTTGACAGCATTGAGTATGCTGACGGACACAAAAGTGATAAGGGCGGGCTCTTGAGCAAAATATTCAGATAGGGAGAACGGGAATGTATAATTCAGTACCTATGGAGACGGGGTTCTTTTTGGCAAGTGTGGTCGGGGGGCTGATTGCAGCTTTCCTTTATGACCTGCTCAGAATAAGCCGAAGAATTGTGGGACTTTGTGATGCGGTGGTGAATGCTCAGGATACATTGTTTATGGCAATTGCAGCCGTGCTTGTGTTTGTAGCAGCATACCTGAAAAATGGAGGAGAGGTGAGATGGCAGGGGTTTATCGGTTTTGGCCTCGGCGGGGGATTATATGCATTGATTGTGAAAAATCGCATACTGAATCTCGGCACATTCTTGGTTGGACTTGCGGTCAGGGTGACCGAAAAGGTTGTAAGGGTTTTACTATTCCCCTTTATGTTGGTTTTCAGAGCCTTCAAAAAACCGGTAAGTTTTGTTATGTGGTATACGGGACGCAGTGTGAGAAGAGCAAAACGGGTTGCGAGGCTTGGTGGAAGTAAACTCCGGATACGTCTGAAAAATGCAGGGCGGATATTGGTGAAAAAATGACGGGGATGTATTGACAAATGGGGTTTTCTGATATATAATTGTATTCATGAAAGTGTAAGGTGGCGAGGAAGCGTGTCGGATAGAAGAGAAAATCAAAAAAAGAAAAAGCTATCTGCGGTTGATCTGCTCAAATTGGGCGGAGTTTTGCTTGTGTGTGTCTATGTGACTTGCATACTTGTTAAGCAACAGATAAATCTTTCACGTTGTGATGATCTTGCACAGGAATATCAGGCAAAAATTGATGATGCTAAGCTGGAACAACAAAAGCTTGAAGATGAACTCAAAAAGGCAGGTACGGATGAATATATAGAACGCACTGCCAGGGAAAAGCTCGGACTTGTGAAAGCCAATGAACGGGTTTTTATTGACATAACACAGAAATAAATTTAAAAAGATGCGGAAAATCCGATGTTTATACATAAATGCCGAAAGGCATTTGAGGAGGAATCAGGTTAGATATGCAGATTGAAGAAGGAAGTATACTTCGTGGGAAGGTTACAGGGATTGCACCCTTCGGTGCTTTTGTGGAGCTTGAAGGCGGACAGACAGGGCTTGTACATATTTCGGAGGTTTCGACGGAATATGTTGAGGATATAAGCAAGCACATCACACCCGGTCAGACTGTGAAGGTTAAGGTTATTTCTGTTGACCAGCAGGGAAAGGTCAGTTTGTCAATTAAAAAAGCTGTTGAAGACACTCCCAAAAAGAAGTCGGGTGACAAGAAACCAAGAAGCGGCGGGCTCAAGGGGGCTCCTGAAGTTTTTGATTTTTCCCCGAAGAAAAATGCCGAAGATATGTCTTTTGAGGACAAGCTGCTTAAATTCAAGCAGGACAGCGAAGAAAAAATTCAGGACCTCAAAAGAAACACCGAGGGCAAACGCAATGGTGGATATAAGAGAGCATATTAAAAGGACTCAGCGGAACTTTTCAAGTTCCGTTGCTGTGTTTTGATAGGTATATATTTTAACGAAGATAAAAACAGGAGGAAGAAAGATGTCAGGACATTCCAAATGGGCAACCATAAAGAGAAAAAAAGGTGCCCTTGATGCAAAAAGAGGAAAGCTGTTCACAAAAATAGGAAGGGAATTGGTTGTTGCCGTGAAAGAGGGCGGACCCGACCCTGACAGCAACTCAAAGCTTCGTGATGCAATAGCAAAGGCGAAGGCGAATAATATGCCCAATGATACAATCCAAAGAAGCATCAAAAAAGCGGCTGGCGAAGACAGCAACAAGGAGTATTTTGAACTCACATATGAAGGCTATGGACCGAGTGGTGTTGCCTTTATGGTTGAAACACTCAGCGACAACAAAAACCGTACGGCAGGTGATATGCGCCATTATTTTGATAAATACGGCGGAAACCTTGGTCAGACAGGAAGCGTTGGATTTATGTTTGACAGAAAAGGACAACTTGTGATTGCAAAGTCCGACAAAATTGACGAGGACACTTTGATGATGGATGCACTCGATGCCGGGGCGGAAGACTTTAGTGCGGAAGATGAATGCTATGAGGTTACATCTTCACCTGAGGACTTCAGCAAGGTTCGTGAGACTCTTGAAACAAAGGGATACGAGTTTGAGCAGGCGGAGATTTTGTATATTCCGCAAACTCTCACAGAAGTTACAGACGAAGATGCTGTAAAAAATCTTGAAAAGCTTATTGATATCTTAGAGGATAATGACGACGTGCAGAACGTTTACCACACCTGGGATATGCCTGAGAGTGATGAGGAAGAATAAAATTGGACGGGTTGAGCAATTTGCTCAACCCGTTTGTGTTTTCTCACACTCCTATATCGATTGATGTGGAAGTTGGTTTTGTTTTGTTGTCTGATGGTTCGGGTTTGTTTGGAATTTGCATTCCTGTGCTGTCAATGGTGTAGTTGTCTTTGTAGATAATTTCTGATACGGGTACGATTTTGTAGCCGTCTTTTTGCAGAGTTTCGATTATGGTGGGGAGTGCCTCAGGGGTGTGGAGCGCGGCGTTGTGGAAGAGAACGATTGACCCGGGTTTTACTTTGGAGGTGACTCTTTGGGTGATTTCTGATGCGGATAAATCCTTCCAGTCAAGACTGTCTACGTCCCATTGGATGGTGTAGTGACCAATCTCTCGCATTGCACCGACAACGTCATTGTTATAATCTCCATAGGGTGCACGGAAAAGGGTTGGCCGAACGCCTGTTATTGCCATTATTTTTTCGTCGCACTTTTTGACTTCCTCTTTCATTTTTTCAACGGAAATCTGCGTCATATGCGGGTGGCTGTCAGAGTGGTTCATAATTTCATGGCCTGCATCAGACAACTGTTTGACTGATTCGGGGAATTTGTCAACCCAACCGCCGACTACGAAAAAGGTGGTTTTCACATTGTACTTTCCTAAAATATCAATAAGAGTCTGGGTGTCTTCGTTGCCCCAGGCGGCATCAAAGCTGAGTGCCACTACCCTTTCGGATTCGGGTTTTTGAACGCAATAAATGGGTAAGTCCCGCTTTGCACCTGAAACGGGCATAGCCTGGTCTTTGCCTATGTATACCAGGGAGAGAATGAGTGCTAAAATCAGAACAAACAAAATCCCCGTTTTTTTGGTAATAACAAAAATTTTCATAAGATAATTATCCTTTCAATTGAAATTCTTTTTTAATATATATTCAAAAATCTCATATTTAGAATGTAGTTTTTTTGATTGACAATAAGGAATAATTGTGATAGAATTTAAGGTACGTGACATTTAATTTTTGTGCAAAATCAACATAACATCGTTATGTTGAAATTTTGTGTGTTTGCAAACGGCAAATCTATTGTTTTTGATGGGAGGAAAAGGTTAGTGAAAAGGAAAATTTATCTGTCTTCGCCGTGTATGTGCGGAGAGGAACAAAAGTACATAAAGGAAGCCTTTGACACCAATTGGATTGCACCTCTCGGCAAGAATGTGAATGAGTTTGAAAATGAGATTAAGGAATATCTGGGAACAAAGGGCGCTGTCGCAATGAGCGCGGGAACGGCGGCGATACATATGGCGCTTCGGTCGGTTGGTGTTGGAAGTGGAGATATAGTTTTTTGCCAGTCAATGACATTCAGTGCAAGTGCAAATCCCATTGTTTACCAAAACGGAACTCCCGTTTTCATTGACAGTGAGCCTGATACATGGAATATGAGTCCCGAGGCTCTGGAAAAGGCTTTTGAAAAATACCCCAATCCAAAGGCGGTTGTTGTTGTTCACCTTTACGGAACTCCTGCAAAAATGGATGAGATAACGAGAATCTGTGCGGAGCATAATGTTCCCTTGATTGAAGATGCAGCAGAGGGACTTGGCGGTGAATATAAAGGAAAGCAGCTTGGCGCTTTTGGTGAGTTTGGAATACTTTCCTTCAATGGAAATAAGATTATTACCACCTCGGGCGGAGGTATGCTTGTGGGAAATGATGAAGAACAGCTCAAAACTGTTCTCAAATGGATTACCCAGAGCCGTGAGCCCGCAAGGTGGTATCAACATGAGGAACTTGGCTTCAACTATCGAATGAGCAACATCTGTGCAGGAATTGGCAGAGGTCAGATGGAGGCACTCTCTGACCATATTCAGCAGAAGACAAGAATATTTGAAAAATATAAATTGGCATTTGAGGGACTTCCGATTACAATGCAGCCATATCTCGAAGGGACAAAACCGAATCACTGGCTGAGTGCTGCGACAATTGATGAGGCCTCGGGGGTTTCACCTTTTGATATTATGGATAGGCTCGCGGAGGAAAATGTTGAAACAAGACCTGTCTGGAAGCCTATGCATATGCAACCGTTTTTCAGGGATTGCGATTTCTTTGCTCATAATGAGGATGGCACATCGGTGAGTGAGGACCTTTTCTCTCGCGGTATTTGTCTGCCCAGTGATTTTTCACCACAGATGACAGCTGAGGAGCAAGAGGAAATTATTGAGATAATCAAGGAGATGTTTTAGGTGTATCAAAGGTACATAAAAAGATTTTTAGATATTTGCTGTGCTTTGGCTGCTATGCTTGTATTTTGCTGGTTATATGCTATTGTGGCAATTTTGGTTCGTGTTAAACTGGGCAGCCCTGTCATTTTCAAACAAAGGAGACCGGGCAAGGATGAAAAAATTTTTGAGCTTTATAAGTTCCGCACAATGACAGATGAACGTGATGAGAATGGCAATTTGCTGCCGGATGAGGTCAGATTGACCAGGTTTGGAAGATTGCTCAGAAAGACAAGTCTTGATGAACTCCCGGAGGCATTTAATATTTTGAAAGGTGATATGAGTGTTGTGGGACCGAGACCTCTTCGCGTAAGATATTTGGAATATTATGATGAAACGGAGAAGCACCGCCATGATGTCAGACCCGGATTGACCGGAATAGCACAAATTAATGGCAGAAATTGTATAAGTTGGGAAGACAGATTTAAATATGATTTGGAATACATAGAAAAAATGTCTTTGTGGATGGATATAAAAATTATTGCTTCGACGGTGGTTTTGGCCTTGAAACAGAAGGATATCTCAGTTAGAGGAACGACTTTGATTCAAGATTTTGATACGTATAGAAAAAGGCAATTGGAAAAAAGTGAGGTTTGATATTAATGAATTTAAGAGATGAGCAGATTGTGTTAAGGGCAATTGAAGAGACTGATTGTGAAATATTGTTGGAAATGATAAATAGCCCTGAAATGGAGAAGCTGGTTTTGGGGTGGTCTTTTCCTGTTTCGCAAGGTGAACAGAAAAGATGGATTGCTGAATTGAAAAACAGTAGTAATTGTGTAAGATATATTGTTGAATATCAAGGTGATGCCGTTGGAATGGCAATTATATCGGATATAGATTTTAAAAATTCAAATGCCAATATCAGTGTTAAGTTTGTTCAACGTGCAAGAAATCAGGGTATAGGTACAAAAACACTTAGACTATTATCTGATTATTGCTTTAATGAGCTCAATTTGCACTGCCTGACAGCGCAAATTATGGAAAAAAATGTTGCGTCACAAAGGTTGTATGAAAAATGCGGTTACAAAAAAGAAGGAACTTTGAGAAGCCGCATTTATAAAAATGGGATATATAACAATGTTTTTGTTTATTCTTTGTTGAAGGATGAGTTTTGATGGAAATAGGAAGTGAATTTCACGAAGATTCAACTCTGAAGGGAAAAAATACGTCTTTTGGTGTGTTTAACTTTGGAAACATGAGATTTGTGCAATCAGGTCGCACGGGATTGGCTCTTATAGCGGATGAGTTGAAGCTATTACAAAAAGTAAAAACAATTGCATTACCTGCTTATTGCTGTTCATCTATGGTATATCCATTCTATGGCAGAGGTGTTTCGGTAATTTTTTATCCGGTTCCAACAGATTTTGCTCTGTCAAGCCAAGAGGATATAGATAATGCCATGGCGGTGATAGAGACAGCAGATGCAGTGCTTGTGATGGATTATTTTGGATTTGTCCGCGAGTTTGCATTTCAGTTGAGTGATAAGGCTAAAAAGCTTAATAAAGTAGTTGTTGTTGATGCTACACAATCTGCTTTCAGCAAATCGAAAGCATATGACGTGGCAGATTATGTACTTGTGAGTTATCGAAAGTGGTCTGATTTATTGTGTGCGACAGTGTATTCAAAGACAGAATTTGCTTCACCTTTATATGATAATTCTTATGATATATTTAACAGCATCTGGAAAACGGCGGCGCATATTAAAAGACAGTATATAACCGGTACTGGTGTGGGAAAAAGTGAATATTTGGAATTGTACCAGCAGGCCAATAGCCTTCTCGGTGAAAAATATGAAAATTATTCGGCACCGAATGATGAGGTCGAAAGGCTCAAACAAATTGATTCAGACTTCCTGATTTGTAAAAGGCGTGAAAATGCTGAGTATTTGATTGAAGCACTAAATCATTATCAAAAGGAATATGACATTAAAGTTTTATTTAATTCTTTGGAGGATGATGATTGCCCTCTGTTCGTTCCAATCTTAGTTAATGAAAAAAAGCGGGATTTGATACGAAAAGAATTGATTTGCAAGGAAATTTTTTGTCCGGCACATTGGCCGCTAGACAATAAATACCCTTTTTGTGAAACCTCATATCATCATGCTGAAATATCATTGTTATGCGACCAACGGTATAATATTGACGATATGGCGAGAGAAATTGACGGACTTATTTCAGCACTCAAAAAGAGTTAGGATACAATAAAAACAGAGCGAGGAATGTAATATGAAAACAGTTTTAGTAACAGGTATTGGAGGACTTACTCCACGTTCAATTGCAGGGATTATTCGCAAAAATCATCCGGATTATAAAATTATTGGGTGCGACATTGATAAAAAAGCAGTAGGTTTCTTTATGAAGGGCCTGCTAGATGAATATTACGTGTGTCCCCGTTGTACATCGGCTGATTATTTCCCGTGGATTGAAAAGCTCGTTGAGAAAAAACACATTGATTATGCCTTTGTTCAACCGGAGAGTGAAATTGTTGAATGGGGCGATTACTATGAAAAAAACGGAAAATATCCTTGTGCGGTATTTATGGGCAGTAAGCTTTTTTCTGCTTCTTTAAAGGATAAGTCTATTATGGCGGATTTATTGGAGGGAACAGATTATATTCCCAAAACAATTAAGGTCACACAAGAGAATCCTCGTTGTGAAGATATAATTAAGGAAATTGGGTTTCCTTGTTGGATTCGTGCTACTGAAGGCACGGGGGGATTGGGTTCACTTCGTCTGGACGATATTGATAGCTATAAGAGTTGGTTGTTTATAAATTCAAAAATTCCTGAATTTACGGTAAGTGAGTTTCTGACGGGGCGCCATTTAGCCAATGAGATGCTTTATTATAACGGTGAGTATGTAAAGGGAGCGGCGTTGGAATGCGTGGAATATGTTATGGCAAATATTGCACCTTCGCATGTTACGGGCAACACTCACTTTGGCCGCTTTTTAAATGAAGACAGAATTAATATGTTTTGTGATAGTTGTATTAAATACCTTGAAGAAAAACTGGGTATTCCTGCACACGGCATATTGTCTTTTGACCTTAAGGAAGACAGCAAGGGGAACATTAAGGTGACAGAAATAAATATCCGTCATATGGCATACACAGGTGTTATGGCGCAAGTGGGATTCGATTTGATTGAGGATACCATAAAAATTATGGAAGACGGAAATTGTGATAGAGTTGAAAGAACTCCATTTTATCATTATGAAAAACCATACGTATTTTTGAGAGATGTAGATGTGGAGCCAATTATTTTAGAGAGTGAAGAAGTGTTTGAAGGACATATTTTTAGATAATTAAGAATATGGGGTGGATTTATGGATATCGTGATTGTATCTCAATATTTAAGGAACATAGAGAACTTTGAAGGAAATAACAGCCGTTTTGTATATCTTGCTAAGCTATTGGAGGGTAAACATCACGATGTTGAGATTGTCACATCAGACTTTATGCATAGCCCCAAGACTCATGCCCAAAAAGTTGGCAGTCTCGGAACTATAAAAATTACTGCTTTGCATGAGATTGGATATTCCAGGAATGTGTGCTTGAAAAGATTCAGAAGTCATAAGCAACTTGCTAAAAATATTCGTAATTATTTGACTGAACGAAAAAAGCCCGATTTGATTTATGCGGCGATTCCTTCCCTTGATGTTGCAGAGGCAGCAGCAGAATATTGCAGGGAAAATGGTGTTAGATTTGTCGTTGATATTCAAGATTTGTGGCCTGAAGCATTTAAAATGGTGCTGCGTGTTCCTGTTGTCAGCGACATAGTTTTTAAGCCGATGGAGAAACAGGCAAACAAAATTTATGCTGAGGCAGATGAAATTGTTGCAGTGTCAAAAACATATGCCGAACGCGGAATGTCGGCGAACAAGAAATGCAAGCTTCCCATAGTGGCTTGTCTGGGTACAGATAAAGAGGAATTTGATAGTTATTCTGAAGGTTCGGCGGTTAAGGCAGAAGGGATTACCATAGCATACATTGGCAGTATGGCTGAGAGCTATGACCTGATTTCGGTTATAGATGCTATTGCAAAGTTAGACATTGACACCCCTGTTAAGCTATTGGCGATGGGAGAGGGAACTCTCAGAAATTCTTTCATTGAATATGCCAACAAGAAAGGAATCAATGCAGAGTTTACCGGAAGGTTGCCATATCCTCAAATGGTTGAACGTTTGGTTCTCTGTGATATTGCTGTGAATCCGATACGCAAGGGCTCAGCGGGAAGTGTTATTAATAAAGTTGGGGATTATGCAATGGCGGGGTTGCCTGTTGTAAACACACAAGAGTGTGAAGAATATAGAGATTTATTAAATCAGTATGGAGCGGGAATAAATTGTGAATGCGAAAACAGTGATGAAATAACCGAGGCATTGGAAAGATTGATATCTGATGATGGTTTGAGATGTCAGATGGCGCAAAACTCTCGCAAATTGGGAACAGAATACTTTGACAGGAATAATGCATACCAAAAACTTGTTAATGGGTTGCTGATGAACATGGAACAGCCTTTAAACAGATTCTGTGATAAGGAGAATTAACAATGAGCACTTTTCAAATTTTGTGCGCGACAATGAACCAAAATGATTTTTCAAAAATCAAAGAGATGAACATTCATTCTGATGTTATTTTTGCCAATCAGGCAGACAGAAATTCCTATGATGAACTTGAATTTGAAGGGCATAGAGCCAAAATGATAACCACCGACACTCGTGGCGTTGGCATTAATCGCAATCTGGCACTTTTGTATGCTGATGCTGACATTTGTCTTTTTGCAGATGATGATGTGACATATTATGACGGGCTTGAAGAAAAGATTGTGGGCGAATTTGAAGCGCATCCTGATGCGGATGTAATTGTTTTCAATGTTCAAACGGAAGATATAAACAGGAAACAGAAAATCTATAAGGAAACAAAAAAGTGCAGCAGGTTCACAAGAAAACCATGGGGATGTGTCAGAATAGCATTCAGACTTAGTTCTGTCAGAAAGGCAAACATCTGGTTTACCACACTTTTTGGAGGCGGGTGCAAATTTCCATCGGGTGAGGATAGTATGTGGATGAAGGATGCTGCTGACAAGGGTTTGGTTTTTTATGTTTCGAAAGAACTAATAGGTGAGGTAAGCTTCGAAACCTCCACCTGGTTTGATGGAAGAAATAGAAGATTCTATTTTGGAAAAGGGGCTTTTTGTGAAGCAACAAAGCGAAAATGTTTTGCCTGGTGGATATACTATTCACTCAGACTCAGGGCAAACAGTGAATTGAAATTTACCGAGCGTTTGAAGTGGATGAGGCTTGGTGCAGACGGATATAGAAAAAGTATGGGATATGAGGAGTATATTGCAAGACATAAAAAATAGTTGAGATTAGACAAAAGGTGGTTCAAATGACAGAAACATTGATGGAAAGAAAAAAGCAAAAAGAACAAAAATTAATCTGTGCAACGGTTTGTACCTTGATTTCATATTCGCCGATAACAGGGGTTATTAACGATATATTTAACTTGTTTGTTACGGAACAGTTTATTTATGACTCATTGGTGTGTTATGTGGTTTTGCTGTTTATGTTGGCGAAAACGTTGATTGCCGTTGGAAAAGATGTGAAGCGCGATATTATATATCTCGTTCTGTTTTTGTTGGGTGCGTGGGTGGTTGCATATGTGTTTTTTCCGTATAATAAATACTATATGTTCACAAGCTTTTCGGATGTTATGGAAAATCCGTTCTATATTTTGTTTGTGTTTGCCTTTGGCGGATATTTCTTTTCAAGGTATATAACTGACTATGATTTGTTTGAAAAGTATTTTATACGGTTTTCTCTGGTTGTTGTTATAGCATCGGTTGTGTCTTTTTTCATTACTTTGGGGGAAGACTTTCAAAAACAGTATATGGTGTTTTCTTACAATATGTTGGTACAGACTGTTTGCCTGATTGTTATGTTTTTTGAAAAAAAGAAAATATCATACCTGGCCGTGGGTTTTTTGGGCTTTATGGTTATGTTCATAGCGGGATGCCGAGGTGCAACCATTTGTTGCCTTGCAAGTGTTTTGATATATTTTCTTTTCAAAAAGAACAGCTTATATGAAAAGCTTCTGATTGGCCTTCTGGCGGGGGTGATTTTGTATTTCTTTATACGGAATTTTGACGGCGTTTTGTCCAGAGTTTCGAATCTTGCGGAAAATTTTGGAATGGATAGTTATACCCTCAGAAGAATTCAGGCGGGAGAGTTTTTGAACGACTCAGGCCGTGGTGATATACAGAAAAAAATTATGGAAGAGTTCAACTTGTTTGGACACGGAATTTATGGCGACAGAATTTTGGGAGGATGGCGCTATGCCCATAATTTCGTCATTGAAATAATTGCTCAGTTTGGATATTTGTTAGGAATTCCAATTTTGATTTTTGTGCTGCATTTGCTTATCAAGGGCTTGACTTCGGATGATGGCAGAATGAGAATTTTGATTGCAATATTTATGGCAACGGGATTTTTCAAATTGTTCCTTTCCAGTAGTTATTTAAACAGGGAACCGGCATTTTACATTATGTTGGGGCTTTGCGTGAATGCGGTTGCGCCCAAAGTTATTTCAAAGGGAAATCGTAGATTGTTATAAAAACATTATAAAAGAATTAAAACGAATAGAAAATGAAGGTAAATTTGAAGATAATTGAGTTTGTGGAGGAATTTATACGATGAAAGTAGTACATATTTGTTTGGACTGTTGCTATGTGGAAGGGATGGGATATCAGGAAAATATTCTTCCCAGGGTTCACGTGCAGATGGGACATGATGTGACAGTTATTTCTTCAGATGATACTTTTAACAACAAAGGAAACAGAAGCAAGAAAACAGAAAAGTTATATATTGATCAACATGGAGTGAAGGTTGTTGTTTTGGAAAGAAACACAACGGACAAACTTTTCTCAAAATTAGTGATATACAAAGGGCTATATGAAAAGTTGACAGAAGAAAAACCCGATTTCATTATGGTGCACGGGTTGAGGAATCTTTCTTATTTGCAGATTGCGAAATATTTGAAAAAGATAAATCCTGATTGCCGGGTGATTGCTGATAGCCATGCGGATTATTATAATGCAGGCCCCAAAGCTAATTGGAAGGGCAAAATTTTCAAATGTATTTACAGATGTCTGAATTCATATATGCAGAAATTCTATGAAAGTGTATATGGCACAACGCCTTGGCGGGTGTCATATGCTAAAGCGATTTTTGGGATTAAAGAGGAAAAAGCTAAGCTTCTTGTTATGGGCGGTGATGATGAATATATCCACCTGGACAGAAAAGATGAGATAAGAAATGAAATACGCAGAAAACTTAACATAGAAAAAGATGATTTTGTTGTTATAACAGGTGGGAAGATTGACAGGGCAAAGAATATTCATTTGCTTATGGAGGCTGTATCAAAGATTGATTGCAACAAGCTCAAATTGATTGTGTTTGGGCAACCCAATGATGAAATGGAGCCCCAAATTGAAACATTGGCAAAAGGTGAAAAAATCAGATTCATCGGGTGGATTAAGGCAGAGGATTCTTATGATTATTTCCTTGCATCTGATCTGGCGGTCTTTCCCGGCACACACTCGGTTTTGTGGGAGCAGGCTTGTGCTTGCGGTGTGCCTTGCGTTTTCAAGTCCTGGGAAGGAATGCACCATGTGGATATTGGCGGGAACTGTGAGTTCTTGAGAGAAGATTCTGCAGAGGAAATGAAAAAGGTTGTTGAAAGCATTGCTTGTAATGAAGAAAAATATGAGAATATGAAGCTTGAGGCGGAAAAAGGAATAAAAATGTTTTCTTATAGAGATATTGCAAAAAGAGTGCTTGAGCAGTGAGGTGATTGATGAATGAAGATTGAAAAAATCTGGCGTGAAGATGAGGCTGACAGAACGAAACTTTGTGCGAAGATTAACATCTCTGATGAGGCTATAGAAAGATGGAAAACAAATTCTTTGATTATTGATAAGAAAATCGGCATTCGGTACAGAAAAGATTTAATAGAAGACGATAGTTTTATTATGTGGTACAGCGTGAATAGCAAGTATAGTGAGGCTCTTTGCTTCGAAAGATGCGATGCCTTTGTTGTTGCGGTGTTGTATTTTGCAATGATAGCGGAGGAAGATATTCAAAGTGAAGTTCCAATTACTTCAAAATTGCTGTATCAATTAAATAATATGATAATTCCTGCATTGCATGATGAAAAAACAGGATTAAGAAAAATAGAAGTTGTGGCGGATCCTGCAGAGGAGGTAGAAAAAATAGCCAATTATTGCGGCACAGGTGTGTCCTGTGGTGTTGATTCCTTTTCTGCTATTTTGATGAATCTGGAAGACTGTGTTCAGCCAGAATACAAATTGACCCATCTCGCTGTTTTTAATACGGGGGCGTTAAATTATGATGGATATGGGAAGAATGTGCCCTTGGATTTGTGGAGAGAAAAAACTCTTCAGGAGTTTGATGAACGGAATAAACTTGGTGAAATAGTATCAGAAGAGCTGGGTTTGAAGTTTATTGATATCGATTCAAATATCCCTGAGTTTTATCAAGGTGCGTTTAGTTTTTCTCACACATATAGAAATTGTTCGGCAGTGCTCGCAACACAGAAAATGTGGGAGAATTATTACTATGCATCAGCCGGTTATGGAGTAAAAACAGATATGTCATTATTGGATGATTCGAGTAATGGTGATTTGTTTATATTGCCTAATATTTCATTAAACCACTTGAATTTCTATTCGGGGGATTTCAATAAAAGCAGATTGAAAAAACTTGAATACCTTTTAGACAAGAGCGTTGCTCAGAAATATTTGAATGTTTGTGCATATGAAACTGTTAATTGCGGGCATTGTGCAAAATGTATCAGAACAATGATGGGACTGGATTTGCTTGGCAGTCTGGAAAAATTTAAGGAGAGTTTCCCTGATATGAACCATTACTATTCCACCAGGTGGAAATTGATGGGAGTTCTGCTGGGCAAAAACGACAAGGACTTTTTTTACAAAGAAATGGGCTGTTATTTGAAAGATAATAAAATCAAGGTAGGATTTAAGGCTAAATTATATCATTATATTCGCCCGCTACAGTCGCTCAAAATTATTTTTAGGAGGCTAATTACAAAAAATGAAGAAAAGTAGAATATACAACTCCTTTCTAAATGCCTCAACAGGAATGTTTGCATCGGTGCTTAATACCATACTTGCATTTGTTGTCAGAAATATTTTTATTAAGACGTTGGGCATCCAGTACCTGGGGGTTTCTTCGGTTTTCAGCAATATTCTTGTAATTCTTTCCTTTGCGGAACTGGGAATCGGAACTGCTATGACATATACTTTGTACAAGCCTCTGGCGGATGAAGACAACGACAAAATAGGAAGTCTTATGACTTTTTATAAGAAAATTTATGTTGTTATTGCTGCTGTCATATTTGTTGCAGGAATTAGCTTGACCCCATTCCTGAATTATATAATAAAGGATGTTCCTGATGTTGTTGAGGATTTAAGATTCATTTATGTGTTGTATATAATAAATACTTCTTCGTCATATCTTTTTATTTATAAATCACTTTTATTGACCGCCGCACAAAAAGATTATCAGGTGGCAAGAATTAAAATACTTGTTTCAATTATAAAGACAGCCGTTGAGTGTGTACTTTTGTTGGTATTCAGGGATTTTGTTTTGTATTTGGTATTTAATATATCAATGACAATTGTTCAAAATGTAATTATATCTAATAAAGCAAACACACTATATCCTGCTATAAAAAAATTCAAAGGAGAATCAATTTCGCGCCAGGAAAAGAAAAGTCTGTTTGCTGATGTGAAGGCCTTGTTCTTATATAAAGTGTCCGGGGTGGTCCTGAACGGCACAGATAATATTATAATTTCAGCGTTTGTTGGAACGGTGTATGCGGGAATATATGGGAACTACATATTGATTTCCAATCAGATTTATTCGTTTATATACCAGATATTTGGTGCCACGACGGCTAGTGTCGGAAATGTTGTTGCAACAGAGTCAAAGGAAATGCAATATGTGGTGTTCAAAAGATTGTTTTTTATTTCATTTGTTTTATACTGCATTTGTTCTTCCTGTCTGTGGGCAATGTTTCAACCCTTTGTGACAATTTGGATTGGTGAAGAGTTTTTGATGCAGTCATATACGGTTATAGCAATTATTGTGGAATTTTACATCAGGGGAATGTTAAGCCCCGTGAGTGCATTCAGAACCACAAACGGATTATTTGTTCAGGGAAAGTACAGACCTGTGATTATGTCTGTGATAAATATAGTTGTTTCTGTTGCCCTGGTTAATGTTTGCGGAATTACAGGTGTGCTGCTGGGAACCATTATATCGAGAGTCAGCACCCAGCTGTGGTATGACCCAATGCTGATATATAAAAAGGCATTTGGAGTGAAACCATATAAATATTTCATTAAGTATTTTTCATACTCTTTGACTACGGTTATATCCGGAATTATTATAACAGTTATTAAAGCGTTATTAAGAATATCAAATGCATATGTAGAATTTTTTGTATCCGCATGTTTGGGAGCCATTATCCCTGTTGTGTGTATTATTGCTTTCTATTCAAAGACAGAGGAATTTTGTTATTTATACGAATTGCTAGGCAAAACTATAAAAAAAATAATCAGAAGAGGTGACAAGAAAGAATGAAAATCAAATTGATAACGTTTCACACCCCCAAAAATTATGGTGCAGTTCTTCAGGCATTTTCGCTTATGAAAGCTATGGAAACCTTTTCTGATGACGTCAGGGTTATAGATTACAACACGCCACATTTACGATATATATATAGGTTGATGAAAAAACCCCGTGGAATTAAAGGACTAATTAAGTTTGTCCTGAATCTGCCACTTATTCCACTTAAAAAACAAAAGCATAAAAAGTTTGAGAAGTTTGTCGATGGAAATCTGAAATTGACGAAACGGTTTGAAAGCAACGAGGAGCTGAGAAAAGAAACACCCTTTGGGGATGCTTTTTTCACCGGGAGTGACCAGGTTTTTAATCCCAACAGAATTAAAGAAGAAAGGGAAGTTTTTTTCCTGGATTTTGTCTCAAAGGGCGCAAAAAAGTTTTCATATGCGGCAAGCTTTGGTGTGGATGAGATTGATGAAAGCAAAAGAGAAGAACTGGGAGGATATCTGGAAAGTTTTTCCCGTGTTTCCGTCAGAGAAGAGAGCGGAATAGCTTTGGTCAAGGGACTTTGCAATAAGGATGCGGTTCAGGTTCTTGATCCTGTTTTTTTGAACGATAAGGAATTTTGGAGCAGAGTTGCAAAGCCATACAAAAAAAAGTATAAGAAATATTTGTTTTATTACAGGTTGTTAGGCTCAAAACAAAGTGATGAGTTTGCCAAGAAGTTAGCCCGCGAAAAGGGATTAAGGCTTGTTGTGATGTCTGACACAGTTATGAGAAATACTGCCCGCTTACCCCTCTTGGATGTGGGTCCCGAAGAGTTTTTGTTTTTGATGAAAAATGCTGATTTTATTGTGACGAATTCTTTTCATGGTGTGGCATTTTCGTTGATATTTGAGAAACAGTTTGTTTTTTCTGATAATAACAAACTTACTATGGGCAGAGGCTACAATTTGCTTGAAAAAGTTGGGCTTGAGAAAAAAGCTTACATTGAAACCTATAATGAAAATAGTTTGTTGGATTATGAAAAAATTGGAGAAAAACTTTGCGACAGCATTGATTTTTCAAAAAAATATATTGCCGATTGCATCAAAGAGGTAGAAAATGATTAGTTTAGTGAAAAAGACAGCTAAATATTTTTTATATAAAATACCATCTTCTGCAGTTGTGATGTTTCATCACGTCAGCACAACCCCTGATATTCAAAGAAGCGGGTGTTTGCTGGAAACAGAAAAATTCAAAACTTTGATTGAAAGTAATGAAGATTATGCTCCGCTCATTGAAGTTATAAAAAGACCGCATAGGAGGAAACTTGCAATTACCTTTGATGATGGTCTTGAGGATTTGTATACAATTGCATATCCATATTTAAAAGAAAAGGGAATTCCTTTCACCGCATTTATTGCTACTGACTTTTTGGACCAGCCGGGATATATTACTACAAAACAGTTGATTGAAATGGCAAGTGATAAGACGGTTACAATTGGTTCCCATGGTGTTACTCATGATTGCCTTAACCAACTGACAAAAGATGAAAAAAGACGGGAAATTATCGAATCAAAAAAACAATTGGAGGATATCATCGGAAAGCCTGTTGAACTGTTTGCATACTCCCATGGGGAATATGACAAGGAGTGTTTTGAGTATATAGATACATATACCTATGCATTGTCTGTCAATCCTCTTCCATTGAATTTTGTGACTCACAAAGATAGGGCGGTGCCTCGGATAAATTTTGACGAGACGGACTTTGAAAAGTCTGTGGAAAAGCTTAGAAAAATCTTGAAAAGGTGATTTTTTTGAAGATAGAAAACATTAAAAATAAATGTACCGGATGCTCTGCCTGCAAGGCTGTGTGTCCGATGAAGTGCATTGAAATGCTTGCGGATGATGAGGGCTTTTATTTTCCTGTGATTGATAACGAAAAGTGTGTGAGATGCGGAAAATGTGAAAGTGTTTGTCAGGTTTTTCAAACTGTAGATATTAAAAATGAAAAAACAACGTATTTTGGTTTTCACAAGGATGCTCAAAAGAGACATGAGAGTAGCTCGGGCGGGGCTTTTGTCGCATTGGCAGAAAAAACCATCAAAAATGGTGGAGTTGTTTTTGGGGCATTTTTTGATTTAAAGGAAAGAACCCTGTATCATTATTCTTCGGACAGTGTGTCACTTGGAGAATTGCAAAAAAGCAAATACATTGAAAGTGATATGAGAAACACCATAGCAGAGATACAAAGAAACATTGATAATAAAAGGTCGGTCTTGTTCTGCGGGACGCCTTGCCAAGCGGCAGGTGTAAAAAAGGCAATTTCAGATGCAGAGGGCTTTTTGATTGTTTGTGACTTTATCTGTCACGGGGTTCCAAGCTCTGGGCTGTTTCGTGAACATCTGGATTCTGTTGTTGGGAATTCGGAACTGCTCAAGATGGATTTCAGGCCGAAGGACAAAAGCTGGAGCGAGAAGAGTTTTTTGCTGAAAACCAAGATGAAAACGGTCCGTACTCCGTTTATCTTCGATTCTTTTTATCGAGGATTTATGAGTGAAAATGTTTTTCTGAGAAGAAGCTGTTATGATTGCGGATATAGGGAAAAACACTTGTCTGACATAACACTTGGTGATTTTTGGGGATATCGGGAATATAATCCCAATATTAATGATGAAAAAGGTTTATCATTGATTGTTGCGAACAATGACAGGGGAAGAAGCCTTGTTGAGAGCATTCAAGGTGAGTTTAATTTGACACAGATTGACAATCGTTATTCAGAATATGCCTATGCGAAGAAGGATTATTCAAAGGCTTGGGAAAAAAGAGGTGCCTTTTTTGAATTGGTTCACAAAGAAGGATTTGAGAAGGCCGCAAAAAAGACATATATGAAGGGCTCTTTTAAAAAGGAGATAATATACAAATTAAAGAAAAGGGTTAAAAAGTTGTTGAGGATGGGATGAGAAATATGAAATTATATGAAAAGTTGATTAAAAAAGAAGAAAGCATATCTTTGGTGGGACTTGGGTATGTGGGAATGCCGATAGCGGTGGCCTTTGCAAAATCAGTGAAGGTAATTGGTTTTGATTTGAATAAGTCAAAAATTGATTTGTATAAATCAGGCATTGATCCAACTCATGAGGTTGGTGATGAAGAAATAAAGAACACTTCTGTTGAGTTTACTTGTGATGAGCAGAAACTGAAAGAGGCAAAGTTCCATATTGTTGCAGTGCCAACCCCCATAAATCAGGACAAGACTCCTGATTTGACACCGGTTATCAGTGCCAGTGAGATTGTTGGAAGAAACCTCACAAAGGGCTCATATGTTGTGTATGAAAGCACGGTTTACCCGGGAGTAACTGAGGATGTTTGTGTGCCGATTTTGGAAAGTTTATCGGGGCTTAAGTGCGGTGTTGATTTCAAGGTGGGATATTCTCCCGAGAGAATCAACCCGGGGGACAAGGTGCATAGGCTTGAAAACATAAAGA
Source organism: Clostridia bacterium (assembly GCA_045648205.1). GTDB lineage: Bacteria > Bacillota > Clostridia > Monoglobales > Monoglobaceae > SIG440. Next base: position 97,415 of record JAZRNM010000030.1, on the reverse strand, counting down.
AAATTGTTTCGGGTTGTGATGATGAAGCTCTTGACACTATTGCAAAGGTGTATGAGATTGTGATTGAGGCGGGTGTTCACAGAGCAAGCACAATCAAGGTGGCAGAGGCTGCCAAGGTGGTTGAAAACTCGCAAAGGGATATAAATATTGCCTTTATGAATGAGCTTGCAATGGCATTTGACAAGATGGGTATTGACACAAACGAGGTTGTCGATGCTATGAACACAAAGTGGAATGCTCTCGGATTCAGACCCGGTCTGGTTGGAGGACATTGTATTGGTGTGGACCCATATTATTTCGTTTATGAAGCTGAAAAGTTGGGATATCACAGCCAGATAATTGCGGCAGGCAGAAAGGTGAACGACGGAATGGGCGCGTTTGTGGCTGATGCAACAATAAAGCAGCTTGTTCTTGCTAATAAATCACCCAGGAATGCAAAAGTTGTCATAATGGGACTGACATTCAAGGAGAACTGCCCTGATACCAGAAACAGCAAGGTTGAGGACATTTTGAAAAGATTGGAAGAATACGGGATTAAGCCGCTTGTTGTTGACCCGTGGGCATCAATTGATGATGCAAAGAAAGAGTATGGAGTTGATTTGACCAAACTCGATGATGTTAATGATGCTGATTGCATAATTTTTGCAGTGGCCCACAATGAGTTCAAAAGGATTGGAATTGATGAACTTGATAGTATGTATGCCGATTGCAAAAATGAGGAAAAGGTGCTTGTTGACATAAAGGGTATTTTTGATGTCAATGAGATTGAGAAAAAGGGATACAGATATTGGCGACTGTAATCTGTGAGGAGTAAATGATGTCTGATAGAGAAACAAAAAAGTGTCTGTTATACATAATAAGGAATGTTATACTGGGTGAAAAGATAGATTTGAATATCCCGGAGGAGGATTGGCCCGGCCTTATGAGTGAGGCTAAGCTTCACGATGTTGTGGGTGTGGTTGGTGCGGTATCCGATTTGGCGCCAGAGGCGATAAGACGGGAATTTTTGAAGCACAATGCATTTGCTGTCAGCCGTCATTTCACATTTGAAAGTGAGATATCAAAAATACGAAAGGCCTTTGGTTCAAGTAAAATTCCTTTTATGCTTCTGAAGGGGAATGTTATTAAAAAGTTTTATCCCAACCCTGAAATGAGGAGTATGGGTGATATTGACATTCTTGTTAAGAATAATGATATAGCAAATATTCGAAATATAATGGCGGGACTTGGATACTCGGTAAAGTTAGAAAGAACTGATGAGGTGACATATTTCAAACCGCCGTTTGTAACCATTGAAATGCACACACAGATGGTCAGCGACGCTCATACGAAAATAAATGAGTATTATGGCGATGGATGGAAATTTGCAAGGTTAAAAGCTGATTGCGAATTTGAATATGAAATGAAGAGGGAAGACTTCTTTGTATTTCAGGTTGCCCACTATGCAAAGCACTATGCCACAAGCGGTGCAGGAATTCGGTCTGTGATTGATTTGTGGATTTTGCTTCGGGAGTGGGGCAAAGAACTTGATTTTGAATATATCAATGAACAACTTACGATTCTTGGCTTGGATAGGTTCGGAACAAACATTTTAAAGTTGGTTCATATGTGGTTTGAGGACGGAGAAAGAACTCAAACCCTGACAGATATGGAAAACTATATTTGGGATAGCGGAGTGCACGGAAGCAGTATGCAACGTACTGCCAACAAAGAAGTCAAAGCAAAGTCAAGAGTGACTTACAAATTAAAAAAATATTTTAGTGCGGTGTTTTTGAATCGTCGGGCTATGGAGGGATTTTATCCGAGCCTCAGGGAAAAACCATGGCTTTTGCCGTACTTTTGGATAAAGCGCTTGCTCAGCCGGATTTTTTCGGGCAGGGTCAAGAACTTTTTTGACAACGAAAGAGAAATGGCAGAAAAATGGGAAACAAACAAAATAAAGAAACATTTTGAGGAATTGGGACTATAAAAAGGGATTCGCTATATAGCGAATCCCTTTTTGGTTAATCTGTGAGATTTTTGTTTTCGTTGGCAAGATTTATGTACTTCTCGATTGACGGATAAATGAAAAAGTTTGTCATAAAGCTTGTCAGGGCGGGGAGAAGAATAAGCTCAAGGAGTGCCCAGACGAGAAGGACAATTATCGATTTGTTGCTGTAATAGAGAAGCGCAACATAGGGGAGAACCATATGAACCGCAACAACAATCAAGAGAAGCAAGAGGTTTTTGGGCGCATTTGCAAAAGTGAAAATGAATGCGTTCCTCAAATTGTGTCTTAGTGGCAGGTCAAATGTGATTATTAGCTGATAAATGTATATATGCATCACAATATAAATTATTGCAATCCAAATCAGCAGAAATGCCAGAATATAATTGGCGGAAGTCCAATAGAAAACAAAAGCAATCGTTACTACGTAGAAGAAACCTAAGTCAATAATCCAAATACCGATGCTTTGTTTGAAGTTTTCTTTTGTTTTTTCAAAGAAGTCGCTTACTGGCCAACAATGTTCCTCTCTTGCATAGTTGCGGATTATGTAGGTTGTGCCTGCGGTAACAGGCCCCTGACCGAAAAATACTGTAAAGAGAATTGCAAGGAACCAACGCAGAATTACATCCAGTATCAGCAGTGTGGAACCAAACTCCTCTTCACCGAGAATGGCTGAGAAAAGGTTGATAACCTTTGAGGATATAATACCCATAACAACCATTGTTATAACAAAAAATGGGATAGCTGTCAGAAGGTGCAACATATTTGCTTTGCAAAGAGGCCATATCTTTCGGGGAAGAATTTCAAAAAATGTTGTTATTCGTGGTTGATTTGGGTCACGTTTGTTGACACCCTTACCCGGTTTGTTGTAGGAATTAAAAAACATAAATTCACATCCTGACTGATTTAATACATATTAGTATATCACAAAAATAAAAATATAACAAGCCCTAAATTTTGGCTTGATGGCAGAATATGATTTGCTTTGTTTGGTAATGATATTTTAAGGAGTTCTAAATGCCCAAAGCTTGAATATAATGGAACTATACATATTAAAAACATCACCAGAATTTTAGGGAGTGGATTATTTTGAATACCGAGAGCTATGCAGAAAATAATAAAGTGATTATTGCAGGAACTGTTTCAAGTGAGCCTGAGTTTTCACACGAGGTTTATGAGGAGGCTTTTTATACTTTTATGCTGGATACCCCAAGATTAAGCGACACTCACGACACGGTGAAGGTCACTATATCTGAAAAATTCTTTGCAGGCGGAAGATTGATTGTTGGTGACAGAGTCGTTATCCGGGGACAGTTCAGGTCATATAACAATTTTACCAATGTTGGAAACAGACTGATTCTGACAGTTTTTGTGAAGGATCTGGAAAGAGAAGACGGTGAGGGGGAAAGGAATCTTAATTCCATAAGTCTTAACGGCTACATATGCAAAAAGCCGGTTTACAGAACGACTCCGTTTGGAAGGGAAATTGCAGATATTCTTCTGGCGGTGAACAGGTCATATAACAAGTCGGATTATATACCCTGCATTGCCTGGGGCAGAAATGCCAAGTTTGCCGAGTGCCTTGATGTGGGGGACAATGTGGTGATAAGAGGCAGAATTCAAAGCAGAGAATATCAAAAACGGCTCAGCGACACAGAGGTTGAAAGCAAAACCGCATTCGAAGTTTCGGTGTCCCGTTTGGAAACTGTGGGAAGTTTTGCAGAGGAAGTTGAATAAATGTTTTTTGGGGCTGTAAAAATACAGCCCATATTTTTTTGACATAAAGAGTAATTTGTTATATAATGGAGAAAACTGAAACCGAGCGGGGGTTATGTTATGTTTGAGATTTTTGTTGTTTTGTGGAATGTGGTTGTTTTGCTTTGCTATGGTGTGGACAAGCTTTTGGCGAAGGCGAAGAAGTGGAGAATAAGCGAACAGGTTCTTGTGCTTGCTGCATTTTTGCTTGGTGGCTTGGGTGCTTTGATGGGAATGGTTCTGTTTCATCATAAAACATCAAAGATGAAATTCAGAATTCTGATTCCCCTTGCAATGATTATAAATGGTGTGACTTTGGGACTTCTCAAGCGAGGTGAATGGTTTTGAGGATCGCGTATATTGGGATAGATTTGTTTTTTGATGCTCTCAAAGCGCTTGTTGATTCGGGGTGCGAAATTGCAGAAATCTTCACTTGTGAAACTGATAATAAGACCGAATTTAATTTCAAAATCTGTGAATTTGCAAGAAAACACCAGATACCCTGCAAAATGAATCGTATTACTGAAGATGACATAGACAGACTTAAAAGGAATGGGGTAAAATTTGCGGTTTGCGGTGGATATTATTTCAAAATTCCGTGGAACACCGATTTCCCCATAGTGAACATTCACCCAAGTCTTTTGCCCGTTGGCAGAGGCGCATGGCCTATGCCACAGACAATTTTGAGGGGTTATAAAAAGAGCGGCATCACAGTTCACAAAATCACAGAGGAGTTTGATGCGGGAGATATTCTTTTGCAGAGAGAATTTGAACTTGATGCAGAGGAAACCCATCAGAGCTTTATGGAAAAGGTGTATTATCTTGTTCCGTCAATGATGAAAACTCTTGCAGAGAATTTTGATGAGCTTTATAAAAACGCAAAATCTCAAGTGGTGGGGAAATATTGGGAAGCGCCGAAGCCTCTGGATTTTACTGTTAATGAAAATATGACAGTTTGTGAGGCAGACCGCATCCTCAGGGCATTTCTGGGATATGAATGCATATATGAAGGGGGTCAGGGCAGGTTCGAAATTATTGGTGGCCGGGCAAAAAAAGGAACACCGAAAAATGATTTGATACTAAAAGATGGCTATATTGAGGCAAAAAGAAAAACCCGCATTTGATGCGGGTTTTATTTTTAAACAATGTTGATATGCTGGGCAATATTCTGCATTTCCTCATCTGTTGCGGCGATTACATCGGCACATTTTTTCAGGCGGCTTTGGATTTCCTCTGCACTGGGGACGTCCTTTTTGTATTTCACCTGATGTTCAAGGCTTGCCCAGAAGTCCATTGCGATTGTGCGGATCTGAATCTCAACCTTGACGGGTTGCTTCACGTCTGAGAAGAAAACGGGGATTTCGATAATCATATGATAGCTCCGATAACCGTTTTCTTTGGGGTTTTTGATGTAGTCCTTGACCGACACCAGCTTTATGTCGTCCTGACGAGTGAGCATATTTGCGACGGTGTAAATGTCGTCAATGAATGAACAGATGACTCTTACGCCTGCAACGTCATTAAGGTGTTTGGAGATGGCTTCGAGAGTGATGGGGTGGTTGTTGCGCATAAGCTTTTCTGCAATGCTCTTTGGCTTTTTTATGCGGTATTTGACGGTTTCAATGGGATTTCGGTTGTGACGCACAGACATCTCGCGGCTCAAAACCTCGAGCTTGGTGGTAACCTCCTGGATTGCACATTGATAAATCATCAAAAGCTCTTCAAACTGATGAGCAAAGTCGGCAAAGATGGCGCCTGTGTCTTCGGGTATATTTATCTGAGCCAGAAAGGCTCGTTTGAGTTCTTGTTCCATTTGAAAATTCCTTTCGTTTTTCTGTGCCTCAGCGGATTTGTCCGTCTCCGTGTATGGTATATTTTATGGTGGTCAGTGCTTTCAGACCCATTGGCCCTCTTGCGTGGATTTTTTGGGTGCTTATGCCGATTTCTGCTCCAAAGCCAAACTCAAAGCCGTCTGTGAAACGGGTGGATGCATTCACATAAACCGCCGCCGCATCAACAGAATTCAAAAATTTCTGAGCATTTTCATCGTTGTTTGTTATGATTGCCTCGGAGTGCCGGCTGTTATATTTGTTTATATGGCTGATGGCGTCGTCAAGACAATCAACAATCTTGACACCAATTTTCAGGTCAAGATATTCTCTTGCCCAATCATCGTCGATTGCAGGAGTTGCTGAGGGGAAAATGCTGCAAACCGTTTCGTCGCCAATGATTTCAACAGATTTTTCACTCAAAGCCTTCAAAATGCGTGGCAAAAAGCTGCTTGCAATGTCCTTGTGGACAAGGAGCTTTTCTTCGGCATTGCACACAGATGGCCGTGAGGTTTTTGCATTGATAATGATTTTTTCCGCCATATCAAGGTCGGCACTTTCGTCAACAAAGATGTGGCAGTTTCCTGTTCCTGTTTCAATTGCGGGGACTGTGGCATTTTCAACAACACTGCGGATTAGTCCTGCACCGCCACGGGGGATTATGACATCCAGATAGTCATTGAGCTTCATCAGTGCCAAAGCACTCTCACGGGAGGTGTCTTCAACCAGGTTCACACAATCTGACGGAAGCCCTGCATCGCTTAATGCGTTTCTAATCACAGTGGTGATTGCCATACTTGATTTGTGTGCTTCTTTTCCGCAACGGAGGATGCACGCATTTCCTGACTTTATGCAAAGCGCTGCGGCATCTGCGGTGACATTGGGGCGTGCTTCATAAATTATGCCAACTACACCCAAAGGAACTCGTATTTCCCGTATATTGAGCCCGTTGGGACGATTGAATTCTGAAACCACTTCTCCGATTGGGTCGGGAAGCTTGGCTATTTGTTTGATTCCTTCTGCCATTGCGTCTACGCGTTCGCGGGTTAGAGTCAGACGGTCAATCAAACCTTCATTCAATCCGTTTTTCTGCGCAGATTCAATGTCCTTTTGGTTCTCGGAAAGTATGTATGTCATATTCAAAGAGAAGGCTTCTGCAATTTTATGCAATGCGGCATTTTTTGTGTCGGCAGATGCTGTTGCTAAGGCTGATGCCGACTCTTTTGCCAAAGCGCCTTTTGTTTGAAGTTCTTGCATTGTTGTCACCTCGAAAGATAAAAGTATTTCATAGTTAAATTATATCATAGTGAATTTCAAAAAGCAATCTTTGTTGAAAATTGTTCTTAAATTATTAACAATGGCTACAGAATTTTCTGTAGCCACGGGAAATTATTTCAAATGTTTCATATCTTGGATGTTTACATCTGTTGGGACATAGCCTTCAAGATAGTCAAGCAGACTGTCTGCATCTGTGAAGGTTTGGGAAAGGCTCAGGGATTCGGTCTTCATAAAGTTTTTGTCACAGGTGCTTTGCATAAGCACAGAGAGCGTGTCATAATAGCCCATAGTGTTGAGTATGGCTATTGCTTTGCTGTGACGGCCAAGCTGTTTCAGGGTGAATATTTCAAAAAATTCTTCATAGGTACCCACGCCGCCCGGAGTCATAATGAAGGCATCTGCCATATTCTCCATGGTTTGCTTGCGTTCACGCATTGTTTCGGTGAATATGAAGTCGGTGCATTTGTCATAGAGAATGCCATCAACATTGAAAAATGATGGGGCTATGCCAACGATTTTTCCACCGCCTTTTGTCATACCACGAGCAACTGCACCCATAAGACCGCAAGCACCGCCACCGAAAATCAGTGAATGTCCGCGCTTTGCCATTTCTTCGCCAAGCTGTTCTCCTGCGTTTATATATTCTTTGTCAATAAGGTCACTTGATGCTCCATAAACACATATGTTCATAAAATCCTACCTCCATGTTTTTAATCAATTTAAAACTCCATTTTCTGATACCTCAAGGAATTTGGAATAGATTTTGTCCTTGAGGTTCTTGTGCTCAGGCTTTTGCAAAGTCGGGTCTGATGACAGAATTTTTTCTGCTGCGTCCTTTGCCCGGGATAAAAGATACATATCTGTTGAAAGGTTGGCAACCTTCAGTTCGGGGAGCCCGTGCTGACGGATGCCGAAAAATTCACCGGGACCACGAAGCTCCAAATCCTTTTCGGAAATTTTGAAGCCGTCACTTGTTTCGCACATTATTTTCATTCGTTGGTCAGAAATTTTGCCGCCTTCTGAAAACATTATGCAATAAGATGCGTGAGCACCTCTGCCAATTCTGCCACGTAGCTGATGAAGCTGGGAAAGCCCAAATCGCTCTGCGTTTTCAATCAGCATAATGGTGGCATTCGGCACGTCAACTCCCACCTCGATTACGGTGGTTGACACCAGAATGTCTATCTTGCCTGAGGAAAAGCTTTGCATAATTTCACTTCGTTCGCTGCCCTTCAGTTTTCCGTGCATTACTGCAATCGAAAGGTCAGGAAAGATGTTTTTCAGCTTCTCTGCATATTCGATGGCGGATTTGGCTGATAACACTTCAGAGTCTTCAATGAGGGGACATACTGCATATGCTTGCCTGCCCTCAGCGACGTTTTTGCGAAGGAATTCATAAACTCTTTTGCGCATCTTTTCTGTCACCGAATAGGTTTCGATTTGTTTTCTGCCGGGGGGCAGCTCATCAATCACTGAAATGTCAAGGTCCCCATACAAAATCAAAGAAAGAGTTCGGGGAATGGGTGTTGCGGTCATAACAAGGGTGTGGGCTTTCAGACCTTTTTCGGTGAGGGCAAGTCTTTGACGGACACCAAAACGATGTTGCTCGTCGGTTATTACCAATGTGGCATTTTTGAAAGTCACGTCATTGGTTATGAGAGCATGGGTGCCGATTATTATTTGTGCGGCGCCGTCTTTGATTTTTTGTTTTGCATCACGCTTTGCAGACGCGAACATGCTGCCACAGAGAAGCGCTGTTTCAAACCCAAACTCCGCAAACAGTTTTTTGAGATTGTTGTAGTGCTGAATGGCTAAGATTTCGGTGGGTGCCATCAGAACAGCCTGATACCCGTTGTTTGCCACAGCATACATTGCCGCTGCTGCCACCATTGTTTTTCCTGAACCAACGTCGCCCTGAACCAGGCGGTTCATTGGTGTGGTTTTTTGAATATCGGCACAGATTTCGTTTATTACCCGTTTCTGGGCATTTGTCAATTCAAAGGGGAGCTTTTGTGCAAAGTTTTTTATGCTTTTTACATTTTTTATGGGCACGGCAGAAAAATTTTTCCGTTCATCTCCCAAAAGGCGTATTCCTGCCTGAAGCACCAATAATTCTTCAAAGGCAAAACGTTGCCTTGCGTTTTCAAAATCCTCATAGTTTTTTGGCAAGTGTAGGTCAGAGAGTGATTCAAGCATTGGCTTGAAACCATATTCTTCGCAAAGATTTGAGGGAAGAATGTCGGGGAGAGTGCCGTCTAAATCCTTCAATGCACATTCTGTTGCATTTCTGATGTGAGTTTGAGTCAGCCCTGCGGTTAGGGGGTAGACGGGCAAAATTCTGCCTGTTTTTTTGGTGGCAGTGGAATTTACCTCGGTTACGGGGTTTATCATTTCAAAATAATTGCCCTTGTATTCGGCTTTTCCGTAAAATGTGAATTCCGAGCCACTTTTCAGCATTGTATTAATATATGGTGCATTGAACCAACTTATTCGCATTATGCTGCTCCCGTCACTGACCTTGACCTGGGTGACAGATTTTCTGCCTCGGCCACGATAGGTTTTGACTTCACTTGCAAGACTTCCGCACACACATACTGTTTCACCGTCCATAAGGTCAGAGATGGCTTTGATTTCAGAGCGATCCTCAAGACTTCGCGGAAAGTGAAAGAGAAGGTCCTGGACGGTTGCTATGCCAAGCTTTGCAAAAAGCTTGGCACGGGCTTCGCCTATGCCTTTTATAAACTGTATGGGGGTGTTATTGTTCATAACTTTTGCTCCAATGCTAATGAAACAGCACTTGCGTGCTGTTTCGGGATTCTTGTTATTCTACTGAGATAATATAATAATACACAGGCTGTCCGCCATAACACAAGGAGATGTCCAAATCACAAAAACGTTGTTCGAGCTGAGCAATCAGCCTATCAGCATCTTCTTTGGTGGTTTCTTCGCCGTAATAAACAGTGATAACTCCTGACTCGTCATTCACGAGCTGTTCTGCGATTTTGAGAGCGGACTCTTCGGGAGTGCTTGTGACAGCGATTATATCTTTTTCACAAACTGCAAGACAATCACCAAGATGGATTTCCATGCCGTCAAGAACGGTGTCGCGAGCGGCAAAGGTAACCTGACCGCAGGAGACATATTCAATGAACTCTGTCATTGCATTCTTGTTGTCTTCCAGACTCATTCCCTCATCAAATGCGGTCATTGCTGAAATGCCCTGAGGAATGTTCACGGTTGGAATAACCACAACCGTTTTTTCGGTCAGGGGAGCGACCTGCTCGGCTGCAAGAATTATGTTCTTGTTGTTGGGGAGAATGAAAACTACTTCTGCTGAAATTTTTTCCACAGCATTCAAAAGGTCCTGAGTGCTGGGGTTCATTGTCTGACCGCCCTGGATTATTTCATCTGCACCCAGAGAACGGAAGAGCTCTGAAAGCCCATCGCCTGCTGAAACTGCAGCAAAACCGTATTTTTTCTCGGGGGTTTTGGGAGTTTCATCTTTGACCTCGGGCGTTGGCTCACTTGAATTTTCAAGCTTTTCGCTGTGCTGATATTTCATATTTTCTATTTTCAGATTGGTCAGTTCACCAAGCTTGATTGCTTGTTCAAGCACAAAACCGGGGTGGTTTGTGTGAATGTGAACCTTGACAATTTCGTCGTCTTCAATTACAAGCATACAATCGCCTTTTTCGGCAATTGCGGTTTGGAATTGTGTTATTTTGCGGTCAGAGGTTTTGTTTATTATAAACTCTGTGCAATATAAAAACTTGATGTCAACGTCTTCGGTTGCTGCGACTGCGGTGGCCGGAGCGGGAGCCTCTGTGGGAACTTCACATTCCATAGCTTTGCCGTGGTCAAGGACATAAACCGCACCTTCGAAAAGTGTCACAAGACCTTTTCCGCCGGCGTCCACAACTCCTGCTTTTTTGAGGGCGGGGAGAAGCTCGGTTGTGCCTTTGAGACTTTCTTCACCTGCGTTCAGAACTGAACGGAGAAAATCACCGGCATTTTCAAATTCAGAGAAATGCTCCTCGGCAAATTCTGCCATTTGACGGATTACTGTGAGAATTGTACCCTCTGTGGGCTTCATAACCGCACGATAAGCGGTTGCCTTTGCAGAAACAAGGGCATCCTTGAGGTCTGAGGCGCTGAGCTCGTCTTTGCTTTCAACACCCTTTGCAAAACCACGGATAATCTGAGAAAGGATTACACCCGAATTGCCTCTTGCATTGCGAAGAGATGCGGATGCAAGCTTTGACAAGAGCTTTCCACAACCAGAAAGGTCTTCAGCCAGGGTCTGACTTGCGGCTCCGCCACAGGTCAGACCCATATTTGTTCCTGTGTCACCGTCGGGGACGGGGAAAATGTTCAAATCGTCAATAAGTTTGCGATTGTTTTTCAGGTTTGCTGAGGCTGATGCAATCATCAGACGCAGCATTGATGTATCTAAATTGTTCAATTCAATCACCTCATAAACTGTGCGAGATTACTCAACACGGACACTCTCAACATTCACCTGTACGGAAGAAATATCCATACCAAGAAATTTTTCAAGATTATATTTTACATTGCTGCGGATTGTTTCGCCGATTGTTCCTATGTTCAGGCCATATTCAACGATGATGAAAAGGGTGATTTCGATGACTCCGTCATCGGTTTTTACCCTGACACCTTTGTCCATATTTTCTTTTTTGAGAAGGCTTGCAATTCCATCCTTGCTGTTTCGTGCGCACATACCAACAACACCATAGCATTGAGTTGCGGTGTAGCCTGCCAGCTTTGCGATAACTGCATTGGAGATGCTTATGGTACCTTTTTCGTTTTTGATTTCAGCACTCATTGTCTTTCCTCCTGTCTTGTTAAAACACAAAATTACATAATATATAATACATCATTTTTGGTCATTGGTCAAGAGTTTTGAAAACAATTAATATGTCGATTGGTGTCACAAGGAAATAACGGAAAATTTTTATTGCCTTTTGATGCCATATATGATAAAATGAATAATGTATAACTATAAGATATGGAGATATAAAAATGGAAGATAGAATATATGGAACCAATCCTGTTCTTGAGGTCTTTAGTTCAGACAGAGAGGTTGACAAGCTTTTTGTTCAGGAAGGGGTCAGACACAGCAAACTTGCCCAGATTACGGCAGCGGCAAAAAAACGCGGAATAAGATATCAGGTGGTCAGCAAGCAAAAGCTTGATGAATTGTCAGATGGCGGAAATCATCAGGGGGTTCTTGTTTTTGCTGCGGTACACGACTATGTTCAAATCGATGACATTCTGAATCTGGCGGAGAAGCGTTGCGAAAAGCCCTTTGTTATTATTGCAGAGGGGCTGACGGACCCACATAACCTTGGAAGCATCATAAGAACTGCCAATGCGGCAGGAGCTCACGGCGTGATTATTCCAAAGAACAGAAGTGTTGGACTTAATGCAACAGTTGCAAAGGTTTCGGCGGGAGCTGTTGAACACACAATGGTTGCCAGATGCACCAATGTTGCAAGCTGTATTGAAGACCTCCAGAAAAAAGGACTCTGGATTGTGGGCACAGCTCTTGAAGGCAGTATGCCGATTTATGACTGCGATATGAAAGGTTCAACGGGAATTGTTATTGGAAGTGAGGGCGAGGGCATAAGCCGTCTTGTTCGTGAAAAGTGCGATTTTCTTGTTAAAATTCCAATGCTTGGGAAAACCGAGTCGCTGAATGCATCGGTTGCAGCAGGTGTTATGATGTATGAGGTTGTGAGACAGAGAACTATAAAATAATTTGATTGAGAGGGATTGCTGTGATATCTATGCTGAAAAGCACCGCTCTCTGCGGAATTGATGGATATATCGTTGATGTTGAAACGGATATTTCAAACGGGCTGCCGGGGTTTGACATTGTTGGACTTCCTGATGCGGCAGTTAAGGAATCCAAGGAGAGAATCAGAGCGGCAATTAAAAATTCAAAACTGGTGGTGCCATCAAAAAGGATAACCGTGAATCTTGCCCCTGCTGACGTGAAAAAGGAGGGGGCACATTTTGATTTGCCCATTGCTCTTGGAATTTTGGGGGCATCAGAGCAGCTTGATGCAGAGAAACTACAAAATGCAATTTTTTTGGGAGAGCTTTCCCTGAACGGAGATTTGCGACGCATAAGCGGTGTTTTGCCCATGGTTATATCTGCGTTTCAAAAGGGAATCAGGACTGTTTTTCTTCCCATTGAGAATGCCAAAGAGGCTGCGGTGATTTCGGGTGTGGAGGTTTTTGGAGCAAAAAATCTCAAGGAAATTCTTGACCACTTTACATTGCAGAAGATAATTGAACCAACCAAGGTTGATATATATGAAATGCTGAATAACTCAGATAAATTAAGGTATGACTTTCAGGACGTCAAGGGACAGATTTATGTGAAGCGTGCTTTGGAGATTGCGGCGGCAGGGGGACACAATATTCTGATGATTGGCCCTCCCGGTTCGGGCAAAACAATGATTGCCCAGAGAATTCCGTCAATTCTTCCTGACCTCACCTTTGAAGAGTCCTTGGAGGTTACAAAAATACACAGCATTGCAGGGGCTTTGTCTGACAGCTCTCCTCTTGTTTCTGAAAGACCGTTCAGGCATCCCCATCACACCATTTCTTCGGTGGGACTTTCGGGAGGCGGGTCAAATCCGAGACCCGGTGAAATAAGCCTTTCCCATAATGGAGTTCTGTTTATGGATGAACTGCCTGAATTCCGACGTGATGCACTTGAGGCGATGCGGCAGCCTCTTGAAGACGGGGAAATTACCATTACCCGTGCGGGTGGAACAGCCACTTATCCCTGCAGTGTTATGATGGTGGCCTCCATGAATCCTTGTCCTTGTGGATATTATGGAGATAAAGTGCGTGAGTGCACCTGCTCACAGACGCAGATTGCAAAATATATGAGCAAGATAAGCGGTCCGCTTCTTGACAGAATTGATTTGCACATTGAAGTGGCAGCTGTTCAGTATGATGATTTGGAAACCAAGGAAAAGGGTGAAAGTTCAGCTGACATCAAGGCGAGAGTGGATGCGGCACGGAAGGTGCAGACCGAGAGATATAAAAACTCAGGGATTTTTTCAAATAGCCAGCTGACACCTGAGCTTATGGCAGAGTTTTGTGATTTGGATGAGGAAGCAAGCTTTATTCTTCGGGGAGCATTTGAAAGTCTGGGACTTAGCGCCCGTGCTCACAACCGAATTCTGAAGGTGGCACGAACCATTGCGGATTTGGATGGGGCAGAAAATATCAAAGCGGAGCATATAGCGGAAGCAATTCAGTATCGTGCTCTGGACAAAAAGTTTTTTAATTAGAGAGTGTGACAGATATGAAACTTAACATTGTTTTGGTGGAGCCCGAAATTCCGTCAAACACGGGAAACATCTCAAGAACCTGTTCCGTTGTGGATGCGGCACTTCATCTGGTTCATCCTTTGGGATTTGATATTGATGAAAAGGCGGTAAGACGGGCAGGGCTTGATTATTGGGATGAGCTGAAGCTTTTTGAATATGAAAGTTTTGACGAAATAAGGGGAAAATACCCTGAGGGCGTGTTTTTCTTTTGCACCACAAAAGCCCCCAATAATTACAGCAAGATAGACTTTAAAAACTATGAAAACAAAGAAATATTTTTGGTGTTTGGCAAGGAAACCAAGGGCCTTCCTGAGAATCTACTCAAAGAAAATCTTGAGTCTTGCATCAGAATACCAATGAAGCACAACAAAAGGTCTCTTAACCTTTCAAATTCGGTGGCGATTGTTGCCTATGAGGTTCTGAGACAGTTTGATTTTGAATCTTTAGACGAGAAAGGATGTTTTTTAAATGGTTAAGATTATGACAGATATGTCGGCAGACATAACAAAGGAACAAGCTGAAAAGTATGGAATAGAGGTTCTTCCGTTTTATATTAATTTCGGGAACGAAAGTATTCTGGCAGATATTGATTACACACCACAGATGTTTTATGACAAATTCAAAACCTTTGAGGAGATGCCAAGCACAAGCCAGGCAACCCCGGGAATTTTGGAGGATATGTATCGTAGTCTTGGAAAAGAGGAGCCGATTATTCACATCACAATCCCGGCAAACAGCAGCGGTATTGTGAACACGGCCCGAATGGTGTCGGAAAATCTGGCTGATGAGGGCTTTGACATTACTATTATCAGTTCGAGTATGTTCAGCTATGGCACGGGTGCAAATGTTATTGCAGCTGCAGAAATGGCTGAAAAGGGTGCTTCAAAAGAGGAGATTGTTGAATTTCTCAATGAGAGATTTGAAAAGGACAGAGTTTATTTCATTGTTGACGATTTGTCTTATCTCAAAAAGGGTGGAAGAATAAAGGCGACAACAATGGTGGTGTCCTCTGTGCTTGACATAAAGCCTATACTCTGGTCAAATGACGGAATGGTTGAGGCTTTTGCAAAGGTTAAAGGAATGAAGAGGGCTGTTGCGAAAATAGTTGACCATATTGAAGAGAATATAGACGGGGCTGAAAATTGTGAAGTATGCATTATGCACTCAGACGCACCTGAAAAGGCGGAGCTTTTGAAGGGTATGATTGAAGAGAGGATTTCGCCAAAGTCCATAAGGATTGCGGAGGTTGGTTCAATCATCAGCTGTCATGCAGGACTTGGTGTTTTTGGCGTGTATTTCAGACACAAATAGGTATTTGCGAGAGAAGAAGGGATTTTGTTATGTATCTCAATCAAGAAGAAATGAAGTTTGCGGCAGTTTATGCTGTAAAGCAATATAAAGCCCCCATAAGTGTGAGCCTTATTTATGAGATTTTCACCTGGGATAAGGAGATTATGGAGTATTTTGACTTGGCGGCTGTCCTGGATGAGCTTTTGGAGGATGGTTATATTCTCAAAAAGTATTATCGCAACGAGGAGGCACTGTGTCTTTCTGAAACGGGTGAGGCGGCATATCTTTATTTCAAAAGCCGAATTCCATACAGCGTGAGGGAACGGATTGATGCTGCAATCGGAAGGGTTAAATATGACGAGCTTGTGGACCCCAATGCGGCAAGGGCAGATGTGGTTTTTGTTGCAGATGAGCAGTATATGGCAAAGTGCAGTTTGATTGAAGACAAAATTCCTCTTATGGAACTCAGCATCAATATGGGAGACCGTGTTCACGCACAGAGGGTTGCAAATTATTTCAAGAAAAATTCCCGGAAGATATATGAGGAAATATTGAAAATTTGCACTGACGAGAAGAATTGAGATAAGATAGATGGGGGAAAAAGAGTTGTTTACAGCAGACAGTTATGATGTTATAGTTATTGGCGGTGGACATGCGGGAATTGAAGCGTCTTTTGCTGCCGCAAGGCTTGGTGCGAAAACCTGTCTTTTTTCAATCAGCCTTGACAGCGTTGCAAATCTTCCGTGCAATCCGAGCATTGGCGGAACGGCAAAGGGACACCTTGTCCGTGAAATTGACGCCCTTGGCGGTGAAATGGGGAAGGCGGCAGATGCCACTCTTTTGCAGTCAAGAATTCTGAATCGGGGCAAGGGACCTGCGGTTTATTCTCTGCGTGCTCAGATTGACAGACGGGAATATCAGAGTGAAATGAAACATCGCCTGGAGCTTTGTGACAATCTTCACATCAGGCAAGGTGAAGTTGTGAAGGTTAATCTTGATGATGCGGGTTGCGTTGAGTCGGTTGAAACACGGGCAGGCGCGAAGTATCTTTGCAAGGCTGCAATCGTGTCGACGGGAACATATTTAAAATCAAGAATTATTATTGGAGAGTTCAGTCAGGAGAGCGGCCCTGACGGGGTTTTCCCTGCAACTGAGCTTTCACAGAATTTGAGAGATATTGGTGTTGAGCTTGTTCGCTTCAAGACGGGAACACCTCCAAGAGTGAATCGCAAATCGATAGATTTTTCAAAGCTTGAGGAACAAGTCGGTGATGAGGAAATAACACCATTTTCATTTGAAACAAGAGAAAAATTGCAAAACACTGTCAGTTGTTTTGTTACCTATACAAACGAGAAAACTCACAAGGTTATTCTGGACAACATTCATCGCTCGCCCCTTTATGGCGGAGATATAAAGGGCATAGGCCCGAGATATTGTCCGTCAATTGAGGACAAGATTGTCAGGTTCAAGGACAAGGAACGGCATCAGCTCTTTATTGAGCCAATGGGGACAAACACCGAGGAAATGTATATTCAGGGCTTTTCAAGCAGCCTTCCTGAGGATGTTCAGATTGAGATGCTTCACACACTTCCCGGTCTTGAAAATGCACAGGTCACCAGAAATGCTTATGCAATTGAATATGATTGCTGCAATCCGTTGCAGCTCAGGAGCACTCTGGAGTTCAAAAACATTTCGGGGCTTTATGGCGCGGGACAGTTCAACGGAACATCGGGCTATGAGGAAGCGGCGGCTCAGGGGCTTGTTGCGGGAATCAATGCGGTGCGTAAAATTCAGGGCAAAGAACCATTTGTTCTTGACAGAGCCGATGCGTACATTGGAACGCTTATTGATGATTTGGTTACAAAGGGAACAAATGAGCCATACAGAATGATGACCTCACGCTCGGAATATCGACTTATTCTGAGGCAGGATAATGCCGATTTGAGGCTCACTGAAAAAGGCTACGAAATAGGACTGATTTCGGAAGAGCGGTATGCTGAATTTTGTGAAAAGAAACGTCTTATCGAAGAGGAAAAGGCAAGACTTGAGGGGATTGTCTTCCCACCATCAGCAGAGGTCAATGGGTTTTTGGAGAGAATGTCAAGCACCCCCGTTTCAAGCGGCATCAGGGCGGTTGATATGCTGAAAAGACCTGAGATTTCATATGACGCAATGGCAGAGCTTGACAAGGACAGACCAGACCTTTCTCCCGAAGTCAGAGAACAGGTTGAAATCAGTATTAAGTATGAGGGATATATCAATCGTCAGATTGCTCAGGCAAATCAGTTCAAAAGAATGGAAAACAAGAAAATTCCCGAAAGTATTGATTATGCACAGGTGGGCGGTTTGAGGCTTGAGGCGCGGCAGAAACTTGAAAAACTGAGACCGCTTTCAATCGGTCAGGCATCGAGAATATCGGGGGTTTCGCCTGCGGATATTGCGGTTCTGGTGGTTTATCTGAAGCAGAACAAGTTGTAAAGAAACGGAGTATATTATGAAAGAATTTGTTGTCGGCTCAAATGATGCGGGACAGAGGCTTGATAAGTTTTTATCCAAGCTTTTGATTGGTGCGTCTATGGGTATGATTTACAAGTGGCTCCGCAAAAAGAGAGTGAAAGTCAACGGAAAAAAACAGGATATTGCCTATCAGCTAAAAGAGGGAGATATCCTGGAACTTTATATAAACGATGAATTTTTTGAAGAGAAAAGGGAAATCCCTGAGGTTTTGAAAAAACAAGTGGAGCTTTTGGTGGTTTATGAGGATGAAAACATTTTGATTGCGGATAAGCCGTCGGGGATTTCTGTTCATGGAGAGAAAGGATGCTTGCTTGACGAGGTTCAGGCGTATCTTTTTCAAAAGGGAGAATATAACCCAAAGAACGAGGCGACCTTTGCACCAAGCCTTTGCAACCGGATTGACAGAAACACATCAGGGCTTGTTGTTGCAGCAAAAAATGCTGTGGCACTTCGGATTATCAATGAAAAACTACGGAATAGGGAAATAAACAAGTTTTATCTCCTGATGGTTGAAAACCCTGAGAAGTTGCCACAGAATGGTAAAATTGAAGGCTATGCACTGAAAAATGAAAAAGAGCGGAAAATATATTTTTTCGACAATGCGGTGGAGGGTGCAAAGCACTGCGAAACACTTTTTCGCAAGCTTGATGACAATGGCTTGGTTGAGGCACAGCTCATTACGGGGCGCACCCATCAAATCCGTGCTGGCTTTGCACATTTGGGTTCGCCTTTGGTTGGTGACGTTAAGTACGGAGCGCAAAAAAACGGCAGACGTGATTTTCAGCAGCTCAGGGCATATAAGCTTGAATTTGATTTCAGGGAGCCTGCTGGGGAATTGGAATACTTGAACGGAAAAGTTGTCAGGGCAGATTGAGTTTTAAGCGGGAAGTGAAAAATTGTGAAGTGGACAGATGAACAAAGGGAGGCAATTGAATACAGAAACAGCAACATTTTGCTTGCAGCTGCAGCGGGTTCGGGAAAGACCGCTGTTCTTGTTCAGCGCATAATTGAGCTCATCCAAAAAGATGGTGTTTCGGTGAATGAACTGTTGGTTCTGACCTTCACAGAAGCGGCGACAGGAGAGATGCGGGAAAAAATCAAAAAGGCAATCCTCAAAGCGCTCAAAGAAAACCCCGAAAATCAGCACTTGCAAAAACAGAGATTGCTTATGCACTCTTCAAGCATTTCAACGGTGCATTCGTTTTGCCTGAATACCTTGAAGTGTAATATACACCTGACGGATATTCCCGTTGATTTTTCTATCGTTTCGGAACTTGAAAACACAATTATCCTAAAAGAAGCTCTTGATGAGATTCTTGAAAGATTTTATGCGAGAATTGACAAGGATAAATCCTTTGAAAATCTTGTTATGGGTTATGGTGGAATAAAAAATGATACCACCCTGAGAGAAATCATTCTCGGACTTCACGGGTTCAGCAGAAGTATGGCATATCCTGTGTCCTGGATGAACGGTGCAGTGAGGGATTACCGCGAAACCGCAAAAACGGGAAAACTTTGCGGAGAATGGTGGAAAAATCAGCTTAGAGGATTGGTTGAACAGTCAAGAGATGAGATACTTAAAACATATGAGCAGATTACATATGAAATTGAAAACTCACTGGACGAGGACCATCCATATGTGACTTTTTTTGCGGATGAAGTTGCCGATATTGAGCGTTTGTTTGAACATATTGATACGGATAGCTACTCTTCGGTGAAAGAAGCTGTGGATAGCTTTGAGTTTGGCAGACTCAACGGAAAACGCAAGCCCGAGGAAAGAGTGCTTCAGGCTCAGGAAAGAATTAAAAATCTGAGAAGTGTTGCAAAGGACATAATTTCAGACCTTTGTGACTGTTTTGTGGTTGATGAGGCAACGGTTGTTGAGAGAATTGCGAAGACCTATCCCGTTGTCAGAACGCTCAAAAATATGGTGTTGATGCTTGAAAGGTGTTATGCACGGAAGAAAAGGGCGAAGAGCTTTTTGGACTTCAACGATTTGGAACACGAAATGCTGAAACTTCTTGTTGATAAAAAAGGAGAGCCAACCGAGGTTGCCCTGAAGCTCCGTGAAAAGTATGAAGCGATTCTCGTTGATGAATATCAGGACACAAACAACATTCAGGACGAGATTTTTAAAACGGTTTCGCGGGAAAACAAGAATGTGTTTATGGTTGGTGATTTGAAGCAGAGTATTTATAAATTCCGAAATGCGGTGCCCAAACTGTTTTCTGACAAGTACCATCTTTATGGAAAAGATGAGAGCGAGGGGCATCTTATAAGGCTTTTTAAAAACTTCAGAAGCCGCCAGAGCGTTGTGGACACAGTTAATTTCGTGTTCAGCTCCATTATGTCGCCCCAGGTGGGAGATGTTGATTACACCGAAGAAGAATACCTTGTTCGGGGTGCTGAGTATCCTGATGTCACAGATATGACCAGCTTTGACACCGAGTTTCATATGATTTGCAGAGATTTGCACGATGAGAATGGTGATGCTCTCCAGCAGGAGATTGACAAATATGTTCTTGAGGCAAGAGTCGCAGCATCAAGGATAACAGAAATGATAAACAGCGGTATGGCTGTTTTTGACAAGGAGCTTGGCACAACAAGACCTGTTGAATTTCGTGATGTGGTTGTGCTTATGAGAAAAACCAAGGATATTGCATCTGTGTTTGAAAAGACCTTTGAGGAAAATGGAATTCCTGTTTATACCGAGGTGGGACACAGCTATCTGGGAACTTTGGAAATTCAGACGGTTATGGCATTTTTGCAGATTATAGACAATCCGTATCAGGATATTCCGCTTATTGCGGTTATGCGTTCTCCCATTTGGGGCTTTGAACCGTCTGAACTTGCTGTGATGAGAAAAGCACACAAAGGCGGATACTTTTTTGATGCGGTGAAAGTGGCTGCCCAAAATGGCGAGAAAAAAGCAAAAGCTTTTCTTGAAGAGTTGGAAAAGCTGAGAGCGGCATCGGAAAATATTGGTGTTGACAAGCTTATTTTTCGCATATATTATGAATATGGCTATTATGCGTATGTGGGTTCTCTGGCACACGGCACAGAACGGCAAGCAAATCTCAGGGTTTTGCTTGAACGTGCAACCGAGTTTGAACATACCAAAATGAGCGGACTTTTCAGCTTTATGAATTACATTGAAACAATGCGGAGCGAGGAAAAGGATATGACTCCGGCTAAGGTCTTTGGTGAAGGCGAAAATGTTGTCCGTATTATGAGCATTCACAAGTCAAAGGGGCTTGAATTTCCGGTTGTGTTTTTGGTGAATACTGCAAATGAGTTCAATCTCCGTGATGCTTCAAAGAATGTTATTTGGGATGAGCAAGGCGGACTGGGCGCTGAATTTGTGGACCTTGATATGAGAATAAAATATGCATCGCTGCCCAAAACCCTGGTTGGATTGAAACTGAAGAACGATATGATTTCAGAGGAGATGCGACTCCTTTATGTTGCACTCACAAGGGCGAGGGAAAAGTTGATAATCACAGCAACATTCAAGGAGAATGAGAAAAAGTGGAAAAACCCTGTGTGGGATAAAGACGGAAACATTCCCGAAGCTCATGCAAGAAAGCTTCACACCTATAAAGAATGGCTCACATCGGCGTTTATGCTGCACCCCGATGCTCAGAAGCTGCGGGAATATTGTGAAATTGCTGAGAACATTCCAAAGACTAAGTTTGATTTTGGACTAAAGGTATTTTTATATGAAGGTGCCGAAAAGGTTTCGGATGGCCTTCACTCTTTTGAGGGAAAGACTTTGAATGAAGAGAATATTGAGCAGGAAGTCTTTGATGAGATAAAAGAACGTCTGGAATTTGAATATCCAAACAAGGCACTCTGTTCTTTGCCTGTCAAGATGTCGGTCAGCGAGGTTAAGCGGATGCAAGCTGAGGAAGCAGATTATGTGCCTTTGCTTGAACCTCTCAGGACTTATGATATGGTGGGACTTGAACCGATTTCCGGTGCAGAACGTGGAACGGTTGTGCATTTTGTTATGCAGATGATTGACCCCAATGGGATAAATGGTGCAGATGATGTTGAAAGAATCGTTGAAAGTCTTCAGCGAGAAGAAATTATAACTTCTTCGCAAGCAGATGCTGTTAACTGCGAAAAAGTTGCAAAATTCTTTTTGAGCGACCTGGGAAAGCGACTTAAATCGGCTGCCAGACGGGAAACGGAATTCAGTTTTTACACTCAGGAGAGTGCGGATGAGATTTTTGGCAATGGTTTGAATGAAAAAATACTCCTTCAGGGAACAATAGATTGTTTCTTTGTGGAAAATGATGGCAAGGTAGTTCTTTTGGATTACAAGACCGACAAAGCAGCAACACCTCAGGATGCAGAAAGGGTTGCGGAGAAATATAAAACACAGATGAAATATTATCGACGTGCTCTGAAAGAAATTCTCCAGAAGGACGTGGATGAGTGTTATCTTTATTTCTTGGATTGCGGTGTAGCTGTCCCGATAAAATGACAGAGGGAGATGTATAGAAATGAAGGCTTTGATTTTTACCGTTACTGCCGGGCAAGGGCATAATCAGGTTGCAAAGGTGCTTTGCGATAATCTGATGGCGGCTGGGGTTGATGCACTCAGCATTGATGCATTTGAGTATATAACACCTGTTTTAAAGGAAACCGTTTCTCAAGGTTATCTTGTTTCAACCAAAAGACTTCCCAAGGTTTATGGCAAGGGATACCGAATGCTTGAAAAACGTGATCAGGATAGTCATGACAGTGTTCTGGTGAAGTTCCTGAACAGTATTCTGGCCCGAAAACTGATTAAATTTGTGGAAAGCTATGAGCCTGATGTAATCATATGTACTCACGTTTTTGCGGCGATTATGGTCAGCCGCGTGGCAAGTGAACTTCAGGCTGGAACAAAGACGGTGGGGGTTATTACAGATTTCACGATGCATCCGTATTGGGAGGATGCACCGATGGATTTTTATATCACGGCAAGTGAACTTCTCAATAATCAGGCGGAGAAAAAAGGAATTTTAAAAGACGAGATTTTGCCCATAGGAATTCCCATTAACCCCAAGTTCAGCAAAAAAATGAACAATGAAGAGGCAAGGACTTTGCTTGGGCTTGAAAACAAGAGGACTGTTCTTGTTATGAGCGGAAGTATGGGATATGGAAAAATAGCAACAATGGTCAAAAAGCTTGACTCTTCCGACCTGGATTTTCAGATTGTTTCTGTGTGTGGCAACAACGAACGATTAAAAAGGCGAATTGACAATATGCGGCTCAGACACAAAATCTATAACTATGGATTTTCGGACCAGGTTGACACTTTTATGGATGCGGCAGATTGTATTATAACAAAACCGGGCGGACTTACCACAAGTGAGGCTCTGGCTAAAGGGCTTCCGATAATTATGGCAAATCCAATTCCGGGGCAGGAGGACAGAAATGTTGAGTTCCTCCTGAATAACGGAGCGGCACTTAAAACAAGCTCCACATTTCCTGTGGATGAGGCTCTTTATCATATGTTCAATAATGAGGTAAGACTCAAAAATATGAGAGAATGTGTTGCCTTTCTCGGAAAACCTAATGCTACAAGGGATTTCGTTGATTTCGTAGTTGAATTAATCAAGAAAAAAGAGGAGAAAAGAAAATGAAAAGGATTGCAAAGTTTGAAAAGGTCAGCCGTGAGAAGTTTGTTCTTGGCTGGGCGGATGCATTTGATACGGCGGTTGGTGTTTATGATGCTTTTGATGTCGTAAGACTGCCAAAACGTGCCACGAGCGGGTCGGCAGGTTATGATTTCTATGCGGTGAAAGATGTTACTTTGGCACCGGGAGAGTCTGTTAAGATGCCAACCGGAATCAGAGTGAAGATTGATGAGGGCTGGGTGCTCAAAATTTATCCCCGCAGCGGTCTGGGATTTAAATACAGACTTCAGCTTAATAACACTGTTGGGATTATTGACAGTGATTATTATTTTTCAGACAATGAGGGACATATTTTTATTAAGATTACAAATGATTCAAAAGATGGCAAAACTATCTCAATCAAGAGAGGAGATGCTTTTGCCCAGGGTGTGTTTGTGGAATATGGCATTACTGTCGACGATGATGCAACTGAAATCAGAAACGGTGGGTTCGGAAGTACGAGTAAATAAGGCGTCCCCATATAGGGATAAACCAACTTGAAACTTTGCATTTTGACGTTGTACGGCGTAAAAATACTCGGCAAGCCACAAAGGATTGCCTGCGTTTTTTACTTGTTCAACATTCAAAATGCTTTGTTTCAAGTGACGATGTCATTTTGAACAGCAAATGAAAATCCTTGAAACACGATGTGTTTCAAGGATTTAATTCTATGTCAAAATTGATTTCTCCCTATATGAGGAGGCCTTTTGATGAAGCACTTTCTGAATTTCTGTTATTCTGAAAACATTGGTGTTGACATATATCTTTCGCCCGTGTCGGGAAGAAGAACCACAATGGTTTTGTCTTTGTATTCCTCACGTTTTGCAATCTCTGTTGCGGCAAAGAGTGCGGCACCTGATGAGATTCCTGCCAGGATGCCCTCTTTTTTGGCGAGGATTTTTCCTGTGAGGTAGGCATCCTCTTCTTTTACGGTGATTACTTCATCATAAATGCCGGTGTCAAGTGCTTTTGGAACAAAGCCTGCGCCGATTCCCTGAAGCCCGTGCGCACCCGAGGTTCCTTTTGTCAGCACGGGAGAATTTTCGGGTTCAACTGCAATGATTTTTATGTCGGGATTTTTAGACTTCAGATATTTGCCCGTGCCGCTGATTGTTCCGCCTGTGCCTACACCTGCCACAAAGACGTCAATCTTTCCGTCGGTATCTGACCATATTTCAGGCCCGGTGGTTTCAAAATGTGCTTTGGGATTTGACGGATTTTCAAATTGTGAAGGAAGAAAGCTCAAAGGAATTTCGCGGGCAAGTTCCTCGGCTTTTTGGATTGCTCCGTTCATCCCAAGCTTGCCCTCGGTGAGGACAATTTCTGCCCCATAAGCTTTGAGAAGGTTTCTTCGTTCAATGCTCATAGTTTCAGGCATGGTGAAAATTGTGTGATAACCCTTTGCAGCTGAAATTGCCGCAAGACCAATTCCGGTGTTGCCGCTTGTTGGCTCGATTATTGTGGCGCCTGGCTTCAGCTTGCCTGATTTTTCCGCATCTTCAATCATCGCTTTTGCAATCCTGTCCTTGGCGCTGCCTGCAGGATTGAAATATTCAAGTTTTGCAAGGATTTTAGCAGATAAATTGTGCTCTGACATATAGTTATTTAGACAAAGTAAAGGTGTTGAACCTATGAGGTCAGTAACTGAACTATAAATTCGCATAGTCAAAACTCCTTTCGTATTCAAAACGGTCGCAGGATTGCGACCGTTTATGTACTATTTTTTGGAAATTACTGCCTTTGCTTTTTCCACAATTGTTTTTGTGTCAAGACCATAAATTTCAAAAAGCTTTGAGGGAACGCCCGAACGACCGAATGTGTCACGGGTGCCGACTCTTTCCATTGGAACGGGGCAGTTTTCAGCCAGAACCTCTGCAACAGCAGAACCAAGACCGCCGATTATGTTGTGTTCCTCTGCTGTCACAATTGCACCTGTTTCTTTTGCCGCTTTTGTGATAATTTCAGCATCAATGGGCTTTATGGTGTGAATGTTGATTACTCTTGCGCTTATTCCCATTTCTGCAAGAACTGTTTTTGCTTCAAGAGCATATGGAACCATAAGACCGGTTGCGATTATTGTGAGGTCATTGCCATCCGCTAACTTGACGCCCTTGCCGATTTCGAATTTGTAGTCATCACCAAAGATTGTGGGAACGGCAAGTCTGCCAAAACGCAAGTATACAGGACCTTTGTGGTCAATTGCAGCTTTCACTGCAAGACGGGCTTCGGTTGCATCTGCTGGGTTGATGATGGTCATATTGGGGATTGTCCGCATAATGCCCATATCCTCAAGACACTGATGTGTTGCACCATCCTCACCCACGGAAATGCCTGCGTGGGTTGCGCCAATTTTTACGTTGAGGTTGGGATAGCCGATGGAATTTCTTATCTGTTCAAAGGCTCTGCCTGCTGCAAACATTGCAAAGGAACTGGCAAAAACCACCTTTCCGCAAGTGGAAAGACCTGCCGCAACTGACAGCATATTGCCCTCAGCTATGCCTGCGTTTATGAATCTTTCAGGATAAACCTTTTTGAAGGAGTCGGTTTTTGTTGACTTTGAAAGGTCTGCGTCAAGGACAACAATTCTTTCGTCGCAACCAAATTCTGCCAGGGCTGCACCATATGCTTCACGGGTTGCCTTTTTTTCACCGATAGTATACATTAGCAAACACCTCCTAAAGATTTTATGTATTCATCAAGCTCTGAAACTGCAATCTCATATTGTTCGTCAGAGGGAGCATTTCCATGCCAGCCGCACTGATTTTCCATAAATGACACGCCTTTGCCTTTGACGGTGTTTGCAATGATTATTGTGGGCTTACCTTTGCAAGCCTTCGCATTTTCGATTGCGGTTTTGATTTCGTCAAAGTTGTGACCGTCAATTGTGAGTACATTCCAGTTGAATGCTTCGAACTTTTTGTCAAAGGGTGTTGGGTTCATAACTTCTCGGATGTCACCATCAATCTGGAGAGTGTTGAAGTCGAGGAAAACTGTGAGATTGTCAAGGTTGTAGTGTGCTGCAAACATTGCCGCCTCCCAAACCTGACCTTCTTCACACTCGCCATCACCTAAGATTGAGAAAACTCTGTAATCCTTTTTGTCAAGCTTGCCTGCCATTGCTATTCCGCAAGCAGCACTTATGCCCTGACCAAGTGAGCCCGTTGACATATCAACTCCTGAAACACCTTTCATATCAGGATGCCCCTGAAGATAGCTTTCGGCATTGCGGAAGGTTTTCATATCTTCTTTCGGAATGAAACCGCGTTCAGCCAATGCTGCATAGAGTGCTGGCGCTGCGTGACCTTTTGAAAGGACAAATCTGTCACGGTCGGGATTTTTTGGATTTTGCGGGTCGATATTCATTTCTGACATAAAAAGATATGTCACAATGTCAGCCGCCGAAAGTGAACCGCCGGGATGTCCCGATTTGGCGCTGTGAATTGCTTCAAGAGCCATTTTGCGGATGTTTGCGGCAGAAAGTTTGAGATTTTGGTTGTTCATTTGCCTTAAAGCCTCCGTTGTGTTTTTATTTGGTTGCAGATTGAAATCAGTGGCATTTGAAGCCTTTGCCGAGAACCTCACGGGTGTCGGAAAGGATTACAAAGGCGTTTTCGTCAATCTGCTTGATTAATTTTTTTAGTTTGTTTATTTCATATTTTTTTACCACGCACATAAGCACTGTTTTGTCATTGCCGCTATAATGGGATGTTGCGTGGAGTGCAGTTGTGCCTCGTTCCAGAGAACGGGAAACCTCATCGGAAATCTCTTTGGATTTTTCTGAGATTATATAGGCAACTTTAGCAAAATCAATACCTTCAAGAGATAGGTCAATTATATATGTGCAGATGTAAAGTGCGACGGCTGAATAAAGACCGACTTCCCAACGGCCAAAGATCAGGCTTGCCAGAAGAACGATGAAGGTGTCTATTATCAGCACAAATCTGCCAACTGAAATGAAAGGAAAGTGTTTCTTCAAAATCTGAGCCACAATATCTGTTCCGCCCGTTGTTGAGCCTGACCAGAAAACTATACCAAGGCCAAGCCCCAAAGTTGCTCCGCCATATACCGAATTGAGAAGAATATCAGATGTCACAGGCTTCAAAAATGCAAACAAATCGGTCAGAATCGAAAGCATAACCATTCCAAAAAGCGAAGAGAATATGAAATCTGCTTTGAAATGCCACAGACTCCACACGAAAATGGGAATGTTCAGGAATAATATGGAAATCCCCACCGGAATGTGTGCAATGTGGTTGATTATTATGGCTATTCCGCTTATGCCGCCCGGCGCAATGTTTGAGGGAACCAGAAACAAATCAAGTGATAATGCTACCAGCAGAGTTCCCACAAGGGTGGCACAGTATTTTTTTAGATATGGAAGCATTTTTACTCATCTCCTAAATTGAAATATGTAAAAATGCATCAGCTTTTTTAATCTGTCAGAAATTTAAGAAGTTCTGCTATGCGGTCAGCTTTGTCGGAAAGGTATAAAAACCCGATAAGCGCCTCAACTCCCGTGGCAGATTTGTAATCAACCATGTCAGCGTTTTTAGGCGGATGTGAGTTGGTGTTTCTGCCGCGTTTGTAAATCTGCATTTCCTCCTCGGTCAACTCGTTTTTTATTTTCTGAAATAGGTCGGATTGTGCTTTGGCATTCACAAGATGAATTGCTTCTTTGTGCAGACGATTGACAGGAAGGTTTGAATCCTTAATCAGATATGTTCTGACATAAAGCTCATAGACTGCATCGCCTATATATGCTAAAGTCAGGGGTGAATATTGCTTTGGAGAAACATTTTTTCCAAGCTCAAATTCTTTCAAAAATGTGTCAAGCATAACTTTACCTATCCTCAGAGTTAAGCTTTGGTTATCTGCTGACCCTGGGGAGTGTCCTTTACTATTATACCCATTTCGCGGAGCTTATCACGAAGCTCGTCGGATTTTACCCAGTTCTTTTCGGCACGTGCCTTTGCGCGTTCTTCCAGAATGGCATCAATTTCGCTGTTGCTTTCATCATCTGATGCTTTCTGAAGAAGACCCAGGACACCGCCAAGCTCGGCAAGCATTTCAATTGCATAGAGAATTGCTTTTTTTGAAAAGCCGCTTGTGGCAGTTATTGCCTTGTTGGATTCGGAAACAATCTCGAACAGAACCGAGATTGCATCTGCGGTGTTCAGATCATCATCCATAGCGGTGATGTATTTTTCTTTGAGAGCATCAAGTGCCTTCACAAAGTTAAGCTCGGTTTCGGTGAAGTCTTCACGATTCTCTGCTTTTTCACATAGGAACTTCATATCGCTGAGACAATTGTAAATTCTGTCAAGAGCGGATTTTGAAGATTCCATAAGAACCTTGCTGAAATTTATGGGGCTTCTGTAGTGTGCAGAGAGCATGAAGAAACGGATTACTTCATAATCAAATTCTTCTGCAATTTCTCTCACAGTGAAGAAGTTGCCGAGAGATTTTGACATCTTTTTGTTGTCAATGTTGATGTAGCCGTTGTGCATCCAATAGTTTGCAAAGGTAACACCATGGGCACATTCGCTTTGTGCAATTTCGTTTTCGTGGTGGGGGAATATGAGGTCCTGACCACCGCTGTGAATGTCGATGGTTTTTGCCAGGAATTTGTTTGCCATGGCACTGCATTCAATGTGCCATCCCGGTCTTCCCAAGCCCCATGGGCTTTCCCATGCCGGCTCGCCCGGTTTCTGCTTTTTCCAGAGCGCAAAATCCATCGGGTCGTTTTTGTCTTCGTTGATGTTTATTCTGGCACCGCTTTCAAGATCCTCAAGGGGCTGATGTGAAAGCTTTCCATATTCTTTGAATTTCTTTGCTGCAAAGTAAACATCGCCGTCCACATTGTAGGCATAGCCTTTTTCTTCAAGCTCTTTGACGATTTCTATGATTGCATCAATGTTGTCTGTTGCTCTTGGGTGAACTGTGGCACGTTTGATGCCCAGTCCATCAGCGTCCTTAAAATATTCTGCGATGTATTGGTCAGCAAGCTCCTTTACGGTGATGCCAAGCTCGTTTGCTTTGTTTATCATTTTGTCGTCAATATCCGTGAAGTTTTGAACAAAATATACGGTGTTTCCACAGTATTCAAGATATCTGCGGAGTGTGTCAAATATGATGAAGGGTCGTGCATTTCCAATGTGGAAGTAATTATATACGGTGGGACCGCAGGAGTACATTCTGAAAATGCCTTCCTCAACGGGAATGAGCTCCTCTTTTTTTCTGTTCAGGGTGTTAAATACTTTCATTGTATTCTGTCCTTTCTGCCTGATTTTTTGTTGTTTCGTCAGATGAGGTCATCTGTGATTTCAGCTTGTCAATTTCAACACGCAACTTGCAAAGCTCCATTGACACGGGGTCGGGAATGTGAATCTGGTCAAGGTCAATTTTGGCAGATGCAACTTTGACATTGTCGCGTTTCACGATGTGTGCAGGCACACCCACACACGTGCTGTTTGGCGGAATTTCGTTGAGAACCACTGCGTTTGCTGCAATCTTGCTGTTGTCGCCCACGGTAAATGGCCCCAGAACCTTGGCGCCGCTGCCTATGGTGACGTTGTTGCCGATTGTTGGGTGACGTTTTCCCTTGTCTTTTCCTGTTCCGCCCAGAGTTACGCCCTGATATATTGTGCAGTTGTCACCGATTATGGTTGTTTCACCAATGACAACACCCATACCATGGTCAATGAAAAGACCTTTGCCGATTTGTGCGCCGGGGTGAATTTCGATGCCAGTTCTGCGCCTTGCTTGTTTTGACACAAAATCAGCCCAGAAATAAAGCTTCATTTTGTGGAGTTTGTGGGCAAAGCGATAGCTGAGAATTGCTCTGACTCCGGGATAGAGGAAAAACACCTGAAGTCTGCTGCGTGCAGCAGGGTCACGTTCGAACACCAGGGATATTTCTTCGTGAATTGTTTTGAAAAATTTCATATATGAACCCTCATATCTCTTTCATTACATACATAATTAATTATACACTAATTTTGGTGCGGAGTAAAGCGATTTATTTAAAATTCTCAAAAAATTATCTAATTCTTATAAATGTTGGGGGGAATAGTACGTTGTATTATGCGTTTCAGGGAGAAAACTTGTTAAAAACTATTGAAATTATTTGTCACATAATGTATAATATCTAATGTATTGTTTGAGTATATTATGCTGAAAACAGAATAATTATATTATGAAAACATAAGAAACCAAAGAATAAATCTCTTTGGAAAATTTTTTTGGAAGGTGGAACGAGAATTGTTCCTGAGAATTTTGGTTGAAGTCTGTCAGATTGCGCTATTTCTGATGGGGTGTTATTACTTTGCAATTGCTCTTTTTTCTCTGACGATTTTCAAAAAAAGTGAAAAAGACAAGGCGAAGCATTCTTTTGCGTTGCTTGTTGCTGCACACAATGAGGAAAATGTTGTGGCAGAATTGGTTGAATGCCTTAAAAATCTTGATTATCCCCAAGATAAATTCGAAGTGTTTGTTGTGGCTGACAACTGTGACGACAAAACTGCTGAGGTTTCCCGAAATGCGGGTGCGGTTGTGCTGGAGCGGTTTGATGAATCCAGACGCGGCAAAGGCTATGCTATGGAATTTGCTTTTGAGAAGATTTTTGCTCTTGAAAAAGAATATGAGTATATTTGTGTGTTTGATGCAGATAATCTGGTGAAACCCGATTTTCTAAAACATATGAATTCAAAAATAAATGAAGGCTACAGTGCGGTTCAGGGATATCTTGACAGCAAGAACCCAACGGATTCGTGGCTTACGTTTTCTTATTCACTCTGGTATTGGATAAACAACAGAGTGGCACAACTTTCAAGAGGAAATCTTGACCTTGGCTGCCGGCTTGGCGGCACGGGCTTTGCTGTTGCAGCGGAGCTTATTAAAAAATTCGGTTGGGGTGCCACTTGCCTTGCAGAGGACACAGAGTTCACCCTCAAACTTGCTCTCAGTGACATAAAGGTAGGCTGGTCCCACGAGGCGGTGGTCTATGATGAAAAGCCACTTTTGCTTTCAACCTCTATGAAACAGAGACGGCGTTGGATGCAAGGTCTCTCTGATGTGGCTTCACACTATGTCAATCCTTTGATTGAAAAGGGAATAAAAGAAAAGTCAGCAGGGGCATTTCATATGCTTATGAATTTTTGGAGTGATTCTCTTTATCCCATTTCTGCAATATTTTTCAGTGCCATCTATCTGCTGGTGATATTTTTGAATAAATCCACAATGCTGTTTGATGTTTTTTGCAGAATGTGGACCACACCATTTGCTTTTTTAATCCTTTCACTTTTGGTGTGGGGAAACATTTTTGTTGTTGTTGCGGGGCTTTATAATGACAAAAAACTGGATAAGAATATTGCCAAGAACGCAATAGGCTTTGTGATTTATCTTGTGACCTGGATTCCCGTGGGAATTGCAGGATTTATCAAGCGGAATGACAAGGAATGGTTTCACACCCCTCACTCGGGGAAGGATAATTGATTTTACCAGGAATTTTGAAGGAGGAAACAAAATGGATATTTTTGTTGAGGAAATGGTTAAAAGAAAAAAGTCGGCAGTTGACGGGCTTGTAATGTTGGGTTCAGTTGTGCTGGGAATCGCTTTGGTTTTTGCACTTCTGACATTTGTACCTGCGCAGTTTATGTTTTTTGGTTTTTTGCTGATGGCAGCGGTTGTGTATTTCACATACAGAGTGGTGCTTTCTTTCAATGTTGAGTATGAATATTCACTTGTGAACACTGAAATTGATGTTGACAAGATTGAAAACCGGAGAAGAAGAAAAAGATTGACCACGGCATCAATCAAAGGCCTTGAGGCTTTTGGCTTTTGCAAAGACAAGACAGATGAATATGAAAAATGCAAAAATGATGCGCAAGTTAAAAAGGTTTTTGCTTGTTGCAACAAAAACTCTTTGGATAACTATTTTGTGGTTTATTTTGAAAACGGCGTTAAAAAGATGTTGGTTTTCAATCCCAGCGAGAAAATTGTGAATGTGATTGAAAAGTTCAACCCTAAGAAGATATAATTATGACGGGTTGCGGAGTTGATATCGTTGAAGTTTCAAGAATAAAACGGGCGGTTGAAAAAAACGGTCATTTTTTGGAACGCATATTTTCGGAAAGTGAAATTGAATATTTCAGGCAAAATGGCTCTCGCTTTGAAATCCTTGCAGGTTTTTTTGCTGCCAAAGAGGCTTTTTCAAAGTTTCAGAAATGCGGCATAAGAATCCAGGAGCTTTCAAAAATTTCTGTTGAACACGAAACAGAGGGTGCTCCTTTTCTTTTGGTTGACGGGAAAAGACCGGAAGTTTCTCTCAGCATTTCCCACGAAAAGGATTATGCTGTGGCAGTTGTGTGCGGTGAGGGAATTGGGCAGATAGCGAAAAATCCCGAAATGCAAAACCTTATTCCAAAGAGGGCTGACGATGCCCACAAGGGTGATTGTGGCAGAGTGTTCATTGTTGCAGGTTCCGCGGGAATGACTGGAGCTGCGGTGCTTTCAGCAAAAGGTGCACTCAGGTCCGGGTGCGGACTTGTTACGGTTGGCACCCCGGATGCAGAACGGCACATTGTGGCATCGGGAATTTTTGAGGCTATGACTCAGGGACTTGAAGCGGAAGATGGTGTTGTTTGCGAAAAGGCAATGAAAAAAATTCTTGAAAATTCCAGCCTGGCAGATGCTGTTGTGTTTGGACCGGGACTCGGGAAGGGCAAGGATTTGCACGGAATTCTGAAGGGTTTGATCTCAGAATACAGCGGAAGTCTTGTGATTGATGCAGATGGGCTCAATGCTTTGAGCAAGGATTGTGATATACTGAAACAGAAAAAGTGCAGAATTGTTATAACTCCACATCCGGGTGAGATGGCAAGACTTGTGAAAATGTCAGTTGGAGAAGTTCAGAAAAATCGTGAGCTTGTGGCATCAAGGTTTGCGAAGGAATATGGCATTTGTATTGTTCTCAAGGGCAAAGACACCGTTGTGGCAGATGGGTTTGGAAACTTAAAAATAAATCAAACGGGAAACTGCGGAATGGCAACTGGAGGCACAGGCGATGTGCTTTCGGGGGTTGTTGCGTCGTTTATGGCACAAGGCCTCAGCCCCTTTGACGCAGCGATTTTGGGCGCATATATTCATGGCAAGGCGGGGGATATTGCGGCAGAGAAATGGGGAGCGCATGGACTTGTTGCAGGAGATGTGGCAGATGCAGTGCCTCTTGCGATTAAATCAGAACTTGGAAACTAATTAAAGTAAATTTATGTGACAGAGGTGGAAAATGAAAAGGTGCATAGCGGTTTTTTCCGTGATTGTACTTGCGATGAGCCTTGGTGCCTGCAAAAAAAATGATGGGCACAATGATTACAGGGAAATTTACGAAAGGTATAACAAAATGACTTCATACTCTGCGACGGCAGAGGTGATTGTGAGAAATGAAAGAACCGAAAATTCTTATGTGGCAAGACAGCTTTTCTTGGCACCTGACAAATTCTTAAGCGAGGTTGTCGCCCCTGAGGAAATTGAAGGAAGCGGTTTTGTTTTCAAAGAAGGGGCACTTGCTTTGAAGTCAGGGAATGAGGCCGATGTAATGATTGGCGATGTTCCGCTGGTGAATGTTGGAGTTCTTTCGGTGAACAGCTTTTTTGAAAGCTATTATAAGAGTGAAGAAACTATAGTGCTGGCATCAGGCAGTGCGTTTGAAGAAGCCACCATTCTGGAGTGCTTTTTAAACAGTAAAAACAGAAATCGATTCAGGCAAAGGCTTTGGGTTGATAATAAAACCTATTTGCCTTTGAAGCTTGAAACCTATGATATTGAGAATAAACCGGTTGTTACGGTGATTTTCAGAGAATTTGACAGAAACTGCAAATTTGACGAAAGTGAATTTGATTAGACGGAGGAAGGAACTGTGTACCAAAAAAACAGGGCATGGGCAGAGGTTGACCTTGATGCAATCGTGCATAATGTGAAGGAAATAAAAAAACATCTGGCTCCCGGGGTTAAACTTCTGGGGATTGTGAAGGCTGATGCCTATGGCCACGGTGTTGGTGAAGTTGCCAGGACAATTCTGGATAGTGGTGTAACAAATCTGGCTGTTGCTTTTTGCGATGAGGCGGTTGAACTCAGACAAATGGGTTTTGATGCACCGATTCTGATATTGGGTAATTCTTTTGAAGAGAATATTGAAAAAATAGTTGAATATGATATTGCGGCGGCGGTTTCAAGTGTTGATTTTGCCAGAAAAGTATCTTCCGAGGCGGCGCGCCAGAACAAAATTGCAAAGCTTCACATAAAGATTGACACGGGAATGTCAAGAGTTGGGTTTGTGTCGAATTCAGAAGATACAATGTGTGATACTGTTCAGAAAATTATAGAAATTTCCAGACTGCAAAATGTTGAAATAGAAGGAATGTTCACTCATTTTGCATCATCTGACGAAGAAGATGAAAGCTACACGGTGATGCAATATGAAAGGTTTATGGCGCTGGATGAGAAACTTAAAGAGAAGGGAATAAAGATTCCCATCAAGCATGCATGCAACAGTGCAGCCCTTGTTAAGTTCCCATATATGCAGCTTGATATGGTGAGAGCTGGGATTATAATTTATGGTCTTTATCCAAGCCGGAATTTTGATAAGAGCCTGATTGATCTGGTGCCTGCCATGAGTTTTAAGACGCGTGTTGCACAGATAAAGAATGTGGAAAAGGGCAGCTGTGTCAGCTATGGAAGGACATACAAATGTGAAAAGGACAGCAAAATCGCCACAGTTTCGGTTGGTTATGCTGATGGTTATTCCAGACTCCTGTCTGACAAGGCGGAGGTTGTGGTTGGCGGTCATCGCGTGAAACAAATAGGAAGAATTTGCATGGATCAATGTATGATTGATGCGACAGAGGTTAATAATATAAATGTCGGTGACGATGTGACCTTGTTTGGAAACGATGGTCTTTCGGCTGACGATGTTGCAGAATTGATGGGAACAATCAATTATGAAGTTGTTTGCAACATCGGAAGACGGGTTCCCCGCATTTATATCAAAAATGGCAGAATTGTTGAAACGCTTAATCACATTTTATTTGAACAGGGATTGTAAATACATAAGATTGGTTTTTCTTGTATTTACGGTTAGCTAAACGTAGGCATTCTGCGTATACTGTAAGTGAGATTGATATGTTAGGGGGAACTTTGGTGAGACAGAATAATTGTTCCAAAGACAATTTGAATTCTGCAGAGCTTTCAGCTGAAAATTACGATTTGGCAGAAGGCTACAAGGTTATGTCCCGTATCAATCTGAGTTTGGCAGAGGATGGGGTTTTGTCGGATAATGACGCTCTAGAAATCTGCGAACAAAAACTTGCGGAGTGTGAATAATTGTGATAATTAAAAGAGGCGATATTTATTACGCAGACCTGAGCCCTGTTGTTGGTTCTGAGCAGGGCGGTGTGAGACCTGTACTTATTATTCAGAATGATATTGGGAATAAATACAGTCCCACGGTGATTGCAACAGCGATTACATCGCAGATTAACAAGGCAAAGATGCCCACACATATTGAACTTGAAGCAAATGAGTATGGGCTTTCCAAGGATTCTGTGGTGCTTGCGGAACAAATAAGGACCATTGATAAACGAAGGCTGAAAGAAAAAATCGGGCATCTCGATGACGAACTTATGACACGGGTGAATGAAGCTCTGGAAATAAGTTTTGGCTTGATTTAGCCTGACAAAATATTAAGGGGGAGTGGCAAATGAAGAAAAATTTGAGATTTGAAATTATAATGGTGCTGGTGTGCCTTTGTGTGATGTTTTCGGTGGTGCTTGCAGACCCCGGAACGGAGGCTGACCCGCTTATTTCAAAGGCATATGTTGATGATGTTCTTATGCCGCAAATTGAGCAATATGTTGACAGCAAGGTGGCGGGCATTAGTGGTGGTGGAAATGGCGGAAGTGCGGACAGCTTTCAGGTTGTTGATGTGAAAGCAGGCGAAAAGATTATTTGTTCTGCCGGAACTGAGATTATTCTCAGAATGGGCAAAGCAACAATAATCGCCACCGAAAAGGGCGGACTTGCGGACACGACTGCGGGATTTGACCTTGCAGACGGTACTCAGATGCCTGCAAATCATCTGCTTATTGTTCCTGTTGCAGACGGAAGAGGCCTTGTGGCGGACAGTGATATTATAGTGATGATTAAGGGCGGATATTCGAAAAAATAAACAAAGCAAAATGAAAACAGCGACATCTTTGATGTCGCTGTTTTTTTATTCCTCCCAGAGAATTGGTGTTTTGTTTTTTAATGTTTCGGGGAGGTTCAGAATCCTTTGGTTTTCAGAACCCCGGAATTTCAGACGGATGTTCTTTTTTTCTATCATAAATTTCCCGTCAACCAACACATCAATCATTGAGAGAATCTCATCGGTGACTTCGCATCGGGGGTGAGGTTCTTGTCCTAATAACTGTTCGATGGTGAAACCGGAAAAAGCCCAGATGTTTTTTTGTGGATAGGCATCTT
This sequence comes from Clostridia bacterium, assembly GCA_045648205.1. Classification (GTDB taxonomy): domain Bacteria; phylum Bacillota; class Clostridia; order Monoglobales; family Monoglobaceae; genus SIG440. The sequence continues at coordinate 60,202 of JAZRNM010000030.1, read as the reverse complement.
TAACCTTTTTCAAAAATGGCAGAAGTGCCCGTTGGTTCTCAGGCTCAAACGGTTCACCGCCAAGAAGTGTCAAGCCGCTTATGTAGCTTGGTTCAAGCATTTTTACGATTTGGTCTTCCACCTCGTCTGTGAAGGGCTTTCCATACCCAAAATCCCAGGTCTGAGGTTGAAAACAACCCTCGCAACGATTGGTACAGCCCGAAACGAAGAGGGTGACACGCACCCCTTCTCCATTGGCTATGTCGCAATTCTTTATTTCTCCGTAGTTCATATTAAAGATGAAGTACCCTTTCCTTTATTTCCTGAGTTCTGCCCTGATTCCAGTATTGAGTGCCGATGTAACCGCAGGTTCTGCGGGCAACATTCATTTTGTCCTGGTCGGTATTTCCGCAGTTGGGACATTCCCAGGTGAGTTTTCCGTCTTTTTCAGCAATCAGAATTTCACCGTCATAACCGCATTCCTGACAGTAATCTGACTTGGTGTTGAGTTCGGCATAAATAATGTTGTCATAGATGAATTTCATAACCTCGAGAACTGCAGGGATGTTATCCTGCATGTTGGGAACTTCAACATAGCTTATTGCACCGCCCGGTGACAAGTGCTGGAACTGAGCCTCAAACTTCAGTTTTTCAAATGCGTCAATTTCTTCGGTTACGTGAACGTGATAGCTGTTTGTGATGTAGCCCTTGTCAGTTACTCCCTTGATGATGCCAAATCTCTTTTGGAGACATTTTGCAAACTTATATGTTGTTGACTCCAAGGGTGTTCCATAAAGACTGAAGTCTATGTTGTGCCTTGCCTTCCAGGTGCGACATGCCTCATTCATTTTCTCCATAACATCAAGTGCAAATGGTGTTGCTGAGGGGTCTGTGTGGCTCTTTCCTGTCATATACTTCACACATTCATAAAGACCTGCATAACCAAGAGAAATGGTTGAATAGCCACCAAAGAGAAGCTTGTCGATGGGTTCGCCTTTTTTGAGACGGGCAAGTGCACCGTGCTGCCAAAGAATGGGAGCGGCATCTGAAAGAGTGCCTTTGAGTCTTTCATGACGGCACAAAAGCGCACGATAGCAAAGGTCAAGTCGCTCGTCAAAAATCTTCCAGAATTTTTCCTTGTCTCCGCCTGATGAAAGGGCAACGTCAACAAGGTTGATTGTGACAACACCCTGGTTGAATCTTCCGTAATATTTGGGGTTGCCATTTTCGTCGATATATGTGGTGAGGAAGCTGCGGCAACCCATACAGGTGTAGCAATTTCCGTTTCCGTTTTTGTCAACCTTGAGCTCCAGCATTTTCTTTTCTGAAATGTAGTCGGGAACCATACGCTTTGCTGTGCATTTTGCTGCAAGCTCGGTGAGATACCAATACTTTGAATTCTCGTGAATGTTGTCCTCTTCAAGAACATAGATGAGTTTGGGAAATGCAGGAGTAACCCAAATTCCCTTTTCGTTTTTGACACCCTGACATCTCTGAAGGAGAACTTCCTCGATTATCATAGCAAGGTCATGCTTGGTTTGTTCATCTTTTGCCTCGCCCAAGTACATAAACACCGTAACAAATGGTGCCTGACCATTTGTGGTGAGAAGTGTCACAACCTGATATTGAATTGTCTGAACACCTCGGCGGATTTCCTCGCGAAGACGTTTTTCGGTCATTTCAGTGAGTTGTTCGTCTGTTATTTCCATTCCGAGGTCTTTCATCTCGTTCTTGATTGAGTTGCGAAGCTTTTCCCTTGAAACCTGAACAAAGGGAGCAAGGTGTGTGAGGGAGATTGACTGACCGCCGTATTGGTTTGAAGCAACCTGGGCAATAATCTGAGTTGCGATGTTGCAGGCTGTTGAAAAACTGTGGGGACGTTCAATGAGTGTTCCCGTGATGACTGTCCCGTTCTGGAGCATATCCTCAAGGTTTACAAGGTCGCAGTTGTGCATATGCTGTGCAAAGTAGTCAGAGTCGTGAAAGTGAAGAATTCCCTCGTTGTGTGCATCAACGATTTCCTTTGGAAGGAGAATTCTGTTTGTGATGTCTCTTGAAACCTCACCTGCCATATAGTCACGCTGTGTTGAGTTTACAACAGGGTTTTTGTTTGAATTTTCTTGCTTTGCTTCCTCGTTGTTGCATTCTATGAGTGAGAGGATTTTGTTGTCGGTGGTGTTGCTTTTTCTGACAAGGGAGCGTGTGTAGCGATAGGTTATGTAGTTTTTTGCTACCTCAAAGGCTCCATGTGCCATAATCTTTTTTTCCACAAGGTCCTGAATTTCTTCAACAGAAGGCGCACGACCAAATGCCTCGCAGGCAATCACCACTGATTCGGTGATTCGACGGATTTGAAGGTCGGTCATTCTGTCTGCTTCGGGGACCGATTCGTTTGCCTTTGTGATTGCTACCAATATTTTCTCTTCGTTGAAGTTCTCTTCAGCGCCGTTTCTCTTTAAAATTTTCATAGCTTGTACCTCTTACCAAATATTTCACTCAAAACACAACATATTGTGTTTTGAGCGAGATGTATAACCATTATATAGTAAAAAACCCTATATGTCAATAGGGTTTTCGGAAATATTTTAATTTTTTTGTCACACCAGAAATACGTCTTTTGTAAGTGCTTTAAGGCTTTCCAGGGCAGATTGGGCGCCTTCTTTATTCGTGAAAATCCCGAAAACAGACGAACCGCTTCCGCTCATGAGAGAATAGGCACAGTTGTGGTTTTTCATGATTTGCTTATATTCGTTTATTTGAGGATATTCCTTTGCGGTTACAGTTTCAAGGACATTTCCCGCAGCTTTTGAAAGAAGCTCTATATCTTGCGTCTGGAGTGCTTTGATGACGTTTTTTGTGTCGGGGTGGGGCGTGGTGTGGTCAAGCATAAGTTCTTTGTAGACATAGGCAGTGGAAATGTGAACGGGTGGGGTTGCCACCAAAATGAATATGTCTTTCAAAGCAGGCATTGGTGTGAGTTTTTCGCCGATGCCTTCGGCAAGCATACATCCGCCATATATGAAAAATGGAACATCTGCGCCAAGTTCTTTGCCCATTTTGGCAAGTTTTTCTTTTGGAAGGTTTGTGCCGAGTATTTTGTCCAGAGCCAGCAGTGTTCCTGCGGCATCACTTGAACCGCCGCCAAGACCTGCACCCATGGGGATATTCTTTTCAACTGAAATTTTTGCAGAAAAGGTTTTTTTCGTTTCCTGAGAGAAAAGCTTTGCCGCTTTCACAATAAGATTTGTGTCATCATCCGGAAGGACTTTGTTTTCAGAGAATAGAGTGATTTCGGTGGTCTTGCTGTTTTCTGTTATGGAAAAGGTGATTATGTCAAAAAGCTTTATTTCCTGCATTATCATTTCAAGGTTATGATAGCCGTCGCTTCTTCGGCTTGTTACGTCAAGTGAGAGGTTGATTTTTGCAGGGCATTTTATTTGAAAATCAGTTTTCATAGCCTATTCTCCTTTGCCTAATTTTTTCATAGATAGTGTCACCCACGTGATTGAAAGCATTGCAGAAAGAAAGTCGGACACCGGTTGTGCATAGAAAATCCCATCAAGCTGAAAAAATCTTGGAAGGATGAATAAAGAGGGAATTAAAAACAGACATTGTCTTGAAAGACTCAAAAACGCTGCTGCTCTTGGTTTGTTTATATATTGGAAGTAGTTTGAAAAAATTATTTGCGCACCAACTATCGGAAACATCATTGTGTTGGTTTTGAGTGCCTGGGTTCCTAGTCTCACCAGGTTGGGGGAGTCGTTGAAGGCCTTCACGATTGCTTCAGGGAAAATGTGAATAATGATAAAGCAAAACGTGACAAAGATTGTTGCGGCTGTTATGCCATAAAACATTGCTTTCCTGACTCTGTCATATTTCTTCGCACCGTAGTTGTAGCCCACAATTGGCTGTACTCCCTGGTTTATTCCAAAAATTGGCATTACGGCAATTGTCATTGCACTGTTATAAACCGCAAAGGCGGATACTGCAATGGCACCGTTGCCAATGCCGAATTCGATGTCGCCGTATTTTATGAGAAGGTTATTGTAGATTATGTTCACTGTTGCCATTGCCAACTGAACGAGGGCGGGAGAAATTCCCAGAAACATTGTCTTTGAAATTAACGACCAATTGGGTTTCATATGATTCAGTCTGAGGCGGATGGAACTCTTTTTTGTGAAATACCAAAGTACGGTTATCATTGTCACAAATTGTCCCATAACTGTTGCGATTGCAGCCCCTGCAACACCCATACGGATGACCATTGTGAAGAGCCAGTCGAATACTATATTGGTTATGGCGCCCAGGAGCATTGTTATCATTGACATTTTGGGGTTGCCCTCAGAACGCATTATTGCATTGAGAGAAAATCCCACACCCTGAAAGATTGAGCCTGCAAGAACAATATTCATATATGCTGTTGCGTGGTTCATAATTTCACCATCAGGTGTGCCAAACATACGAAGAAGCGGTTTGAGATATATGTATCCAAATACTGAAACAATCAGTTCGAGGATGATTGCAAACAGGAATACATTATTGATTATTTTTTCTGCTCTTTCTTTGTTGCATTCGCCAAGACTTATGGCAACAAGGGAGGTTCCTCCGAGACCTACCAGCATGGCCGCCGCCATTATTGCGGTCATAAACGGGAATGAGAAAGAGAGGGCAGCGAGGGCTTTTTCGCCTACTGCTTGTCCTACGAAAATTCTGTCGACCACGTTGTATATTGCGTTGACAACCATACCCACAATTGCCGGACCTGAGAATTTGCAAAGTAATTTTATTATGGACTCTTCGCCCAAGCGTTTTGAATTGTTGTTTTCCATAGTCTTTTGTTGCCTTTCTCAATTAAACGGGAAACTTGCCTAAGGCAAATTTCCCGTTTTGATTTTTATTCTTCTGAGGTGTCTGATGCCTCGGTGTTTTGTTCGGAGTCAGCTTTTTCGGGAGCTTTGACAAAAAGTGCATCAAAGGTGTCTGCATCAATCTTTTCTTTTTCAAGAAGAAGTGAAACTGTTGCATCAACCGATGCTGAATTTGCTTTGAGGATTTCTTCACAGCGGGCATAACATTCATCAATTATGCGCTTGATTTCAGAATCAATTTTTGCCGCTACATCTTCACTGTAGTCCTGAGTGTGTCCAAAACTTCTGCCAATGAAGACTTCATCATTGTTGCTTCCAAAACTGCGTGTACCCAGGGCTTCGCTCATACCAAAACGTACAACCATATTTTTTGCAATAGCGGTGGCACGGTCAATGTCGTTTGATGCACCTGTGCAGATGTCGTCAAGGAAGAGCTGTTCTGCAACACGACCACCAAGGAGAGAAATAATCTCTTCAAGCATTTCGGTTTTGGTCATATGTGATGAGTCGTCCTTGGGAAGTGACATAGTGTAGCCTGCGGCTCTGCCGCGGGGGATTATTGAAATCTGCTGAACACGGTCCTGGGTTGGCAGCATTTTTTGAACAACTGCATGCCCTGCTTCGTGATAAGCCGTGATTTTCTTGTCTTTTTCGGTGATTTTGCGGGTTTTCTTTTCCGGTCCTGCCAGAACCTTCATAATAGATTCTTCCAAATCGAACATTGTGATTGTTTTGGCACCGAGTCGTGCTGCACGGAGAGCAGCCTCATTCATAAGGTTCTCAAGGTCTGCACCTGTGAAACCAACTGTTTCCTTTGCCAACACCTCAAGCTTCACATCATCGGCAAGGGGCTTGCCTTTTGAGTGGACTTTGAGGATTGCTTCCCTGCCTTTGACATCGGGAACATCAACAACAACCTGTCTGTCAAATCTACCCGGTCTCAGAAGAGCACTATCCAATATGTCAGGACGGTTGGTTGCAGCAATGACTATGACACCTTCATTTATTCCGAAACCATCCATTTCCACAAGAAGCTGGTTGAGGGTTTGTTCACGTTCGTCGTGTCCACCACCAAGACCTGCACCTCTCTGACGACCAACGGCATCAATTTCATCAATGAAAATTATGCACGGAGCGGCTTTTTTTGCGTGTTCAAAAAGGTCGCGGACACGAGATGCACCAACGCCCACAAACATTTCAACGAAGTCTGAACCTGATATTGAGAAGAAAGGAACACCTGCCTCGCCTGCAACTGCTTTGGCAAGGAGAGTTTTACCTGTTCCGGGGGGACCCACAAGAAGGACACCCTTGGGGATTCTTGCCCCAAGCTCGCGGAATTTTTCGGGATTTTTGAGAAAGTCAACAATTTCCTGAAGTTCTTCCTTTTCTTCGTCTTCACCTGCTACGTCATCAAAGGTCTTTTTGTTTTTCTCGTCAATGTTGACTTTGGCGTGACTTTTGCCAAATGACATAACTCCGCCTTTTCCGCCACCCTGGGACTGCCTCATGAAGATTACCCAGAAAACAATCATGATTATGATGAGGCCAAGGGAGGGAAGAAAACTGAGCCACCAGGGCGGTGACACAGGTTCAGGCGTGTCAACCTTGAGCGTTCCTTCCTCAACCTGACGGTCAATTTCATCGCCTATGCTGAGATACATAACACCATAGCCAGGGGTTGAAACCTCAATCTTGGTGCCATCGGTGAGCGTTGCATAGACATTTGTGTCAACAATCTGCATTTCGGTGACCTGACCTGATTCGATCATTTTTATGAGGTCTGAATATACATATTTTGTTGTGCTTTCGGGCATTGATGTCATTACAAAAATTGTGAGAATTATAAGGAATAAAATAATATAAAAGCTTAATCCTCGTAAGTACTTCTTCAAGTAATCGCCTCCAGATTTTTAAATTAAATTCTATTTCCTGCAATATGTTTTGCGGACGGAAAATTGATTTCAATCAATGATTATATATATTACCATAAATTTCATTTAAAAACAATACCAAATCATAAAAATTCAAAAAAATGTAACATTCTTAGTATTGACAAAATATTGAATTGCAATTACAATAAAATTCAGATTGTTTTTGTATTTGAAGGGATATGAAAAATATGGGAAATAATAAAAAATTAAATAAAAAAAGCAAGAAAAAGTTTTCTAAAAAGACAATATGGGGAATTGCTATTGCAGTTTTGGTTATTGTTGTTGCGGTGGTGATGATTGCTGTTGGCATGAAGACAAGTTTTACAGCAACTTCAACTGAAAACGGTGGAGCAATTTCGCAAAATACAGTGTCTGACAAGGGGAACAACAAGGAGGACAAAAAGATGACAGAAGAGAATGTAAAGGTTTTGGTTGAAATGGAAAACGGCGACGAGTTCGTTCTTGAACTTTATCCCGAATATGCACCTCAGACAGTTCAGAATTTTGTGGATTTGGTTACAGACGGTTTTTATGACGGTGTTGGGTTCCACAGAGTTGTTGATGGATTTATGGCTCAGGGCGGCGACCCTGAAGGAACAGGAATGGGCGGAAGTGGAGTTCAGATTCCCGGAGAATTTGCTGCAAATGGCTTCACACAGAACACTCTCAGCCACACTCGTGGGGTGATTTCAATGGCTCGTTCACAGAACCCCGACAGTGCTTCAAGTCAATTCTTCATTTGTTATGACGATGCAAGCTTCCTTGATGGACAGTATGCTGCGTTTGGTAAGGTTGTTGAAGGAATGGAAGTTGTTGATGCTTTTTTGAAGGTTGAAAGAACACCCAATTCTATGGGTGAGCTTGCATCACCGGTGGAACCTATTGTGATGAAGAACGTCACAATTATTGAAGATTAAAGGAGTTTTCACAAAATGAAAAAAGTAATTTCGTTGATTTTGGTAACAGTTATGCTCTGCACCTCGATGGTTTTTGCACAGCCTTTTTCGGATGTGGCAGGACATTGGGCTGAGGAGGAAATAGGAAAGGCATATGACAGTGGTTCAGTGAACGGAAATCCTGATGGAACCTTCAGACCTGATGCCACAATATCCAGAGCGGAATTTTTGAAAATGCTGACGGCACTTATCTGCGCAAAGCTGGAAGTTACGATACCCGCGGAGTATGGCGATGATTCGCATTGGGCATCGATTTACTATAATTTTGCTGTGCAGCAGATGTATTATCCCTTGGGTGATGATTCCAAGGTTGGGAACGTTGTCCCCGGGAAAATGAGTGTCAATGATTTTGATTTGCCGATTGAAAGATGGGAAATGTCTTTCCTGACCAGCGAATGCCTGAAAAATGTTTTTGGTATTCGTGGTGCAGATATAGGAGACTCTTTTTCTGATGCAGAGGAAACAGCCGATGCTTATCCTACGGCGGTAACCACAGCTGTTGTGAACAATTTCCTGCTTGGAATAATGACGGGTGATGAAAATGGAAATCTCAATCCTCAGAACAACGGAACACGTGCAGAAGCGGTGGTTATAATAAATCGTGTCGGAACTCTGATTCAGAATATTATTGATGAAGCAGAGGCAAGCATTAAGGAATATGAAGAGCAAATCAATGCATCTTTGAAGACCTATGAAAACATTCCAAAGGGACATCCCAGGGTTACAATTCTGATGGAAAACAACAAGAAGATTGTTCTTGAGCTTTATCCCGAGTATGCACCGCAGACGGTTGCAAACTTCGTTGAACTTGCAAAGTCAGGCTTTTATGATGGGCTTACTTTCCACAGAGTGGTTGAAAACTTTATGGCTCAGGGCGGCGACCCCAATGGTGACGGATCAGGTGGAAGCGAACATAATATTGTGGGAGAATTCTCGGCAAACGGCTTCACACAGAACACCCTCAGTCACACAAAGGGTGTGATTTCAATGGCTCGTGCACAACATTTCAACAGTGCGTCGTCACAGTTTTTCATTTGTTATTCAGATGTACCTTTCCTCGACGGACAGTATGCGGCATTCGGCAAAGTCGTTTCAGGAATGGATGTTGTTGAAGATTTTCTCGATGGTGAGTTGTTGCCAAACTCATCGGGAGAGATTGCATCACCAAAGAAGCCTATTGTTATGAAAAAGGTTACGGTGAAATAAAAAAAGCATAATAAAATCCCTGTTTTCAATCGAAAACAGGGATTATTTTGTATTACAGTGTTCCAAACAAACGGTCGCCTGCATCACCAAGACCGGGCACGATGTATGCATTTTCGTTCAGGCATTCGTCAAGAGCTCCAATGAAAATGTCAACGTCGGGATGGTCTTTTTTTATTATCTCAACACCCTCGGGTGCGGCAATTATGCAAGCAAATTTTATTTTCTTTGCCCCACGTTTTTTGATGAACTCAATCGCTGCACTGCCACTTCCGCCTGTTGCAAGCATTGGGTCAACAACGATTGTTTCACGTTCTGAAATGTCGGAAGGGAGCTTGCAGTAATATTCTTTTGGAAGATGGGTTTCGTGGTCACGTTCAAGACCAATATGCCCCACCTTGGCACCGGGTATAACATTCAGGAAAGGCTCCACCATACCGAGCCCTGCGCGGAGTATTGGAACAATCACGGGCTGCTTTGAAAGCAACTCACCCTTTGTTTCGCACAGAGGTGTTTCGAAAGAAACCTCTTTTGTGTCCATTTCGCGAGTGGCCTCATAAGCAATCAGGGTGGAAATTTCATAAAGAAGATTTCTGAAATCCTTAACAGAAGTGCTTTTATCTCTCAAAAGCGTCAGCTTGTGAGTAAGAAGACTGTGATTTAAAACACATATATTGCTCATATATATTACCTCTTTGTTACAAATTTATATATATTGTAACACATTCAGGCAAATTTGTCCACAATGGAATAAAATTTTTTATATTTTATTTGTTTCAATAAGGATTTTTATTTTGTTAAGAACCTCAGAAGGAAGCTTATAGCAAATGACAGATTTGTCTGAATTAAGTATAATAGTATTTGTTATTTCACTTATATCAATCAGCTTTTGAATTGTTTTTGAATAGTTTTTTGAGAGCGAAAGCTCTTTTTTTTCATATTTTTTTGTCAAAGCTTCAGTGGGTGTTGAAATGTCCAGAATGTCAAGAGGCGACACCTGAAGAGCGTTCGCCAAAAGCAGAATTTTGTCTCGACGCATATTTTTTATAAATCCATTTTCCCATTTTTTCACAGTACCTTTGCTTACTCCGACCATTTTGCCTAATTCTTCCAGAGTGAGCCCAAGCTCCTTTCTCCTTGATTGAATGTCAACACGCATATAACAGCACTCCTTCGTTTTTGGGGAATTCATTAAGATATAGTATATCACAATAATTTGATAATTGCAATTAATTTTGACAAAAAAGTAAAAAAATGTTAAAAATGTATTGACATAAATGGTAAAAAATGGTAATATTTGTTAAAGAAAAAAATTAAGGAGGGGGGTGATTGAAATAAAGGTTGAGGAATTAAAGCGAGAGATGGTGAAGCAGGGTTTTTCGGAAAAGGTTCTGGCACGAAAGCTTTGTATAAGTCGCAGAGCTTTGAGGAAGATACTTGCGGGGAAAGTTGAGTTCAAGTGGAGGCAAATCAGAAAAATTGCCGAAATATTCTGCTTGAACAATGATGAAATAATATTTATTTTTTTTGACAAAAAAGTTTCCTAAAGGAAACAAAATGGAGTGTTGGAATGAAGATTACGCATCCTTGGATTGAGATGGCAGAGAGGGTTGGGGTTTGCTGTGATGAAGGTGTGATGGTTTGTTTGTTTTGTGACAGCAAACTTAGCGAGGACTCTGAAAAAGGGGTCGTTGACAGATTTGGCAGATGCTTTTGCAGTGAAAAATGTAAAAAAATATACTATGGGAAGGATAGAAAATTTTTATGACAAAGCAGGAGTTAAGACAGCTTTATTATCTGAATCGGGAGATTATGAGCAAAACAGAGGAATTGGTGAATTTGAAAATCAAAATGCGTAGCAGCGACGGAAAAATTACGAAGGATAGTGTGGCTGCATACGAAAAAAAGCTTATTTTGCAAATTAAAGAGTGTAAAGAACTGAAGAGGAGGATTGAGACGTTCATAAACGGAATTGAAGACAGTTTTACCCGACAGATTTTTTATTACAGATATGCAAAGTGTATGTCCTGGAAAAAGGTGGCTTATATGACAGGTGGGTACAACAGTGAAGATGGGGTGAGAAAGATTGCGGAAAGGTATTTGAATTCACAAAAAAACAGAACTGAATGATGTCCGCTCTGTCCGCTTTTTTGAGGTAAAATTAAAGTATAAAAAATGTGATAGTCGAGGTGATGAAAGTGGAAGATGAAGCGGAAAAAGATGAGATGTTGATTTCATCTTATATTCGAGAAAAGAAAAAAGATGTGTGCAGACTTATTGATTCAATTATGAAGGAAATCGGGAACCCTGAAAGAATTGCAAGTGCTCCGCTGAATCAGCTTTCGTCAGTTTTGGGTACATTGATTGATAAATTTGGGAATGGTGAAAAGGACAGTTCGGAAGAAGGAGTTCTTTCATCATTGTTCAAGGATTTTGAGGATGTGAATTAAGTCGTATGCGAAAATATAAAAGGCTTACGGAAAAACAAAATCAGCTTATGGAGATTGCCAAGGGCGGGCTGAAACGAATCAACATTCTTCACGGAAGTGTCAGATCGGGAAAGACCTGGATAAGCCTGGTGCTGTGGTGTGTGTGGATTCAGAATATGCCAACAGACAAGTATTATCTGATGACAGCAAAAACCATGACAACATTGAAGAGAAATTGTCTGGATTTGCTTGAAACTCTGGCAGGGAGAAATAATTTCAAGTATTCTTTATCCAAAAAGGAGGGTGTTCTTTTTGGTAGGAAGATTTATCTTGAAGGGGTTAATGATGCGGGAGCAGAGAGCAAAATCCGCGGAATGACACTTCAGGGTGCTTATTGCGATGAGGTGACACTTTTCACAGAAGATTTCTTCAGCATGCTTCTGTCAAGACTTTCAGAGCCGGGGGCAAAGCTGTTTGGAACAACCAATCCCGACAATCCCAATCATTGGTTCAAGGTGAAATACATTGACCGACGTGACGAGCTTGATTTTTTTCTTATGGAATTTCTGATTGATGACAACACCTTTCTTGATAAGGATTATGTGGCGGAACTTAAAAAGGAATATACGGGGGTTTTTTACCGACGCTTTATACTTGGAGAGTGGTGCAGTGCTGAGGGGCTTGTTTATCCTATGTTTGACAAAGACCTTCACACAATGAAAGAAATTCCAAAGGCCGAGGGTGTGGAGGAATATTATATTTCTATTGACTATGGAACATTGAATCCGTGCAGTATGGGACTTTGGAGGCTTGATGACAAACGGGCGGTGCGCATCAGGGAAAGCTATTATTCGGGGAAACAGAGCAAAAAGCTTCTTACTGACGAGGAATATTATGAGCGTCTTGTTGAGTTGGCAAAAGGGTATGCGGTGAAATGCATTGTTATTGACCCGTCGGCGGCAAGCTTTATTGCTACAATTCGCAGACACGGCGAATTCAATGTGAGAAAGGCTGACAACAATGTTCTCAACGGGATAAGGATTACGGGAACTCTTTTGCAGAGCGGAAAGCTCATTATTCAGGAAGATTGTCAGGACGCCATAAGAGAATTTGGCACATATTCCTGGGATGAGGACTCAGAGGAGGACAGGGTTATAAAGGAATTTGACCATGCGATGGATGATATAAGGTATTTTTGTGCTACTGTTGCCAAGGCACGGTTGCTGTGATTGAGTGTGAGGGTGGGTGGGTATTTTGTAAAAGTGAGGAGGCAAAAAAGTGTTTGAAAAGGTTAGAGATTTTTTTGGAAAGGTGAGATTTAATATGTTTGACAAAACAGTGATTAAGAATGAGATTGTGTCAGAGGTGGCAATGTCAGAGGAAATGAACGAGGCTTTGGGACTTTGGAAGAATATGTATGAGAGTCAGGATGGGCTTCATTTGCCTGCGGCGATTTCCTTTGAAATGGCTCGTATGATTACGGTAGAAATGAATTCAAGAGTTTCAGGAAGTCACAGAGGAGAGTTTATTGATAAATTCTACAAAGAGGTAATTGAGGACATAAGAATCCCCGTGGAATACGGATGTGCAAAGGGTGGGCTTGTGATGAAACCATATGTCACGGGAAATGAAATCAAAACAGATTTTATTCAGGCGGACAAGTTTTTCCCCACTGCCTTTGATGACTCAGGGAAGATAAGAGGGGCAGTTTTTGTTCAGACTCTGACCAAGGGCGGAAAATATTTCACAAGACTTGAGGAACACAGATTTGCAGGTGAAAATTATGTGATTTCAAACAAGGCCTTTTGCAGTTCCAGAAGAGACAGCCTTGGACAGCGGATTTCTTTGGGTGAGGTAGATGTGTGGCGTGGACTTTCAGAGGAAATTACCATTAAAAATGTGAAAAAGCCGTTGTTTGGATACTTTAAGCCTGCTATTGCTAATACTGTTGACCCAGCCTCACCCCTTGGTGTGTCGGTTTTCGCAAATGCGGTTAACCTCATTGAGGATGCGGACAAACAGTATGAAAGATTTTTGTGGGAGTTTGAAAGCGGTGAAAGAGCTCTTATTGCAAATGCAATGGCATTTAAGCGTGACAAAGACGGAAAACCAAGGCTTCCTGACAAAAAGCTTTATCGGACTCTTGATGTTGAGGATATGGATTTCTTCAAGGAATGGTCTCCTCAACTTCGTGAGGGTGAATTGGCAAAGGGACTCAACTGGATTTTCAGACAGATTGAGTTCAACTGCGGATTTGCCTTCGGAACACTTTCAGAGGTAAGTGATTCTGAGAAAACTGCGGAGGAAATACGCGCATCAAAACAACGAAGCTATGCAACTGTTTCTGACAATCAGAAGGCTCTCAGGAATGCACTTACTGACCTTGTTTATGCAATGGATGTCTGGTGCACGCTTTGCAACCTTGCGCCCGAGGGGGACTTCAGCATATCATTTGATTTTGATGACAGCATTGAAGCTGACAGAAAGACTCAGTTTGAGGAAAAACAAGTGTTGGTTAGTGAGGGAATTATGGCACCCTGGGAGTTCAGAATGTGGTATTTCGGAGAAGACGAAGAAACCGCAAAAACAAGGATTTCAGAAGAAAAATACATAGTCCGGAAGGATTAATAAAGAAAAGCAACTTGTCCGGAATGACGATAAACTATCAAAACCTTATGCAGACAGAAACTGCGATAACAAACTGAAATTCAGGGTAAAACCCAAGGAAAGGAATATGTACATATGACAAGAGATGAACTAAGAGGAATTATTGAGGGTATTTCGGATGAACAGCTGAAAAAAATACTTGATATTAATTCATCAGACATCGGAAAAGCAAAGCTTGGGATGGAGGAGAAAAATCTTTCCATCGAAAAAGCAAACAAGAAAATTGCGGATATGGAGGCAGAACTTAACACCTTGAGGGAGAGTCAATGTGAAGCAGAAAAAATGAAGACGAAAATTGACGAGCTGCAAAAAGTCATTGACGAAAGAAATCTTGAGGATGAGCGAATAGCTAAAGAAACGGCAATTGAAAACAGGTTCAATTCGGTTGTCGGTGCTGACAAGTTTCTGAATGATTACACCAGAAATGGAATTTTTGCATTGTTTTCAGAGGCCTTGATGGCAGAAGGAAATCAAGGCAAGTCGGACAGAGAAATTTTTGAGATGATTACCAAGGGTACGGAGAATTTGTTCAATCGGGAAAGCTCCGCTCCGTCGGTGGTGGCATCTACTATGGGGTTTGGCGGTGACTTAACCCATGGGGATATCCGCGAAATTATGGGGCTTCCTACAAAATAAAAATGTTGATTAGGAGATAAAGAATTATGGCAAATGCAATTACAAAATTCAAAAAATATATTGATACGCTTGATGAGGTTTATCAGATTTCATCGGTTACATCAGTGCTTGACGGCAACAACCGCCTTGTGAAGATGGGTGCCAATGCAAATGAGATTGTTATTCCCAAAATGTCAATGGACGGGTTAGCAGATTATAGCCGTGAAAACGGTTATGTGAGCGGCGATGTTACTCTCACAAATGAAACAGTGACTTTCAACTATGAACGTGGCAGATCATTCACAATTGATGCGATGGATAACGAGGAAACAGCAGGTGTTGCTTTTGGTCAGCTTTCAGGCGAGTTCATCAGAACAAAGGCTGCTCCTGAAATTGATGCTTTCCGTTTTGCTCAGTATGCGGGAACAGAAGGCATAACAGCAGTTTCGCAAGACCTCTCTGATGCAGAGGCAACTCTTTCAGCACTTATTGCGGCACAGAACAGTATGGATGAGAATGAAGTTTCAATGGAAAGCAGAATTCTGTTTATTACACCCACACTTTATAATGGTGTGATGAACATTGACACAACAAAGTCAAAAGCTGTTCTTGATTCTTTTGCACAGATTGTGAAGGTTCCACAGAGCAGATTCTACACAGCAATCAACCTTTTTGATGGTTCTTCTGACGGAGAAACTGCAGGACATTATACCAAGGACAGTGCAAACGGAAAGAACATTAACTTTATGATTGTTGAAAAATCCGCAGCAATTCAGTACCAGAAGCATCTTGTGAGCAAGGTGGTTACCCCTGAGGAAAACCAGGCTTCAGATGCGTGGAAGTTCTTCTATCGTTCATATGGTATTGCTGACGTTTATGAAAACAAGGCTGCCGGAATCTACCTGCACAAGGCCACAAAATAACATATAGTCTGGAGGGATTTTTATGAGATTTGTGGGGCTTGTTGAGAAAAAAGCTTCAAAGTCTTCGTCGAAAAAATCAGCCAAAGGCGACAAAACTCAAAAGACGGAAAGCGGTGAACCTTATGCAGAAAAATCAGATAGGATTTGAGTTTTATTTCAATATTTATAACTGTGGGCAGAAAGGCATTTTGACTCAGGAATCCTTTGGAAAGTATGTGCATAGGGCTTTGAGTGAACTCAGGGCATACTGCCGATTATCCGAAACGGAGCTGAGTAGTTGTGATGAGGTCAGACTTTGTGTTTGCGAGGTTGCGGACATAATATTTTGTGCAGAGAACACGGATTTTGTCAAAAGTGAAACCATTGACGGGTATTCGGTGACTTTTGGAAGTAAAGGCGACAAAACCGAAAAGATTCGAAGATGCATTCTGACACGCCTAAAGGACACCGGTCTTTTATATGCGGGGGTGGAATGATGCTCAAAAACGGAGTTGTCACATTATTCACCCTTGATGCAGAAGGCAAAGCCTTTGTGAAGAGGGGAACGTATTCTGCCTGGGTTCATAAAAAATCAAGGCTTCGGAACACTGAAGATGGTGTTTACGGCAGAGATAGCTTTGACATCAGAATAGAGCTTGGACTCTTGACTGAGGTCTCTACGAGCGACCTGGTTTTCTTTGGTGAAATGACAGAGGAGAATTTTTCTGTTGCTGATTGCCGAAAGATTGCTGTTGCAACCAAGAATGATTTTGGAAGCAATCCACATTGGCATCTTCAGGCGGAATATGAGTACAGATAAAGGCGAGGTTTAAAGGATTATGATTGAAAAAACAGCAAAATATCTTTCTCAATGTCCGTTTCTTGATGGAACTGCGGTTAAGGTCAATTATCTCAACGAAAAGCCCTTTGCGGTGTCACTGAGAATGAAGTCAGCCTCACCAGTTGTGAAAAGGTATGCTGACGGCGGACAAATGTGCGAATGTCGGTTCACTTTGGAGCTTCGGCAGGTATATTGCGGGGCTGACAATGAAAACATTGCTGCGGCTCAGCGTTGCAGGGACATAGAAGGTTGGCTTGATTCTCAAAATAATGCCGGGATTTTCCCTGAGTTCAGGAATGGGGAACAACCATTGTCGTTGACGGTTGAAAAGAGCTTTGAAATCGTGCATATAGGAAATGTTGACGCAAGATTTGAGGCGGAATTGAGTTTGGTATATTATAAGGAATAATTGTTTTTGTGCAGAGGGTGCAATTTTGGCTGCACTCTCTGCACTTTATTTTAGGAGGTTAAAATTATGTCGGAAATTATTAAGAGATGCAAAAAGTTGGCGTTTTACGGAGTGCCACAGACCGAGGATGACGGATATATATTTCACAGAATGAAGGGTTTTGATGAAATTTCCACATCGAAAAACCCAAGAGAATATTCAAGACAGTACGTTGACGAAGAATTTGAACAGACTGATGTTGTCGGCTATAACCCGTCCATTACATTTGGGTTTGACAGATTCAGCGGCGATGCTGTTCATGATGATATAATCAGAATTTTCAATGAGGAAAAGGTTGGGGCTGATGCCATAAGACCAATCATTATGGTTGATATGACCGCAGAGGACAAGTCGGCTATTTGCCGTGACTTTGCTGTGGTTGCAGAAAATGAGGGAAGTGGTCTTGAGGCATACAAGTACAGCGGAACCTTGAGAGTAAAGGGCGAAAAGGTCTTTGGCATTGCAAAAAGTGATGATGATTGGCAGACCTGTACCTTTGAAACTGAATAATTGAAAGGAAAGTCTTATCTGCCCACATATTGTGGGCAGATGGGTGAAGATTGATATGAAAATGGAATCAAAATTTAAAGAAAAGGAAATCAGCCTTGAAATATTTGGGCATAAAGCGGAAATTCTGGCAAGCGATGAGCTTTTTTCAAAATGTGAGGACATCAAGGTTTCGGCATCGTGTCTGCTTGAGAAGATAAAAGAAAATGCGGAGATTGATGCGGAACAAACGGTGACTGAATTTCTGTCAGAGAGCATCAAGGAGTTGATTGGAGAAAACCCGATTGCTGAAATATTTGACAGAAGAGAACCTTCAATCACGGAGCTTACAGGGGTGCTATGTTATATCATAGCTGAAATCGGTGGAGTTTTCAATTACATGGCGGAGGAAGTTTGTGATGAAGAATGAACTACTCAAATATCCTAAAACTGTGGAAATTGAGGGAGTGGATTATTCAATAAACACCGATTTTTCGGTTTGGATTGAGCTTGAGCAGTTATTTTTGTCACGTGATGAGAGCTGCGAGGCGAGATTTGCCAAAATTCTTGCACTTGCCTATCCAAAGCTCCCGTCAAATCCCAATGCCGCGCTAAGTAAAATTCTCTGGTTTTATTCCTGCGGGAAGGATGATTCAATAAAGGAAGATGATGATGTTCCTTCTGCACCGGCGTATGACTTGAAAAAGGATTTTGAATATATTTATGCAGGGTTTCTGAAGGAGTTTGGGATTAATCTCTTGCTTGATGATATGCATTGGTGGCAGTTCAAAATGCTTCTTTCCTGCCTGGGAGATGATTGCAGATTTTCGAAAATAGTTGGTTACAGATGCACAGATACTTCAAAAATCAAAAATCGGGAGATGCGGAGCTTTTTTCAAAAAATGAAGAAAAAGTACAGGCTTCCTGATAACAGAACAGATGAGGAACGGGAAATGGAAACTGCACTCAAAATGGATAGCCTTTTCGGATGATTGCGATTTCGGAAAATTTTGAGAAAAATGATAAGGAAGGATGATTATGTCATTTGATTTTCAAAAGTATATAGAAAATCTTGAGGCAGAAGCTCAAGGAAATGATATTGGAAAAATGCTTGCCTCAGGAATCGGCGTGGGGCTTGAGAAAAATTCTTATCTGGCCGTTACGGCGATGGAAAATGTCTATGTGGAGCTTGAAACCCTCACCAAAAATGCCGCAAAAAATGCCGAAAAGTTGGCACAAAAAAGGCAGGAACGGGAGCTTGCAAACCTGAAAAACTCTCTTGAGCTTGAGCTGATAACCGAACAGGAGTATTTTGAAAAGCTGAAAAAGTATCGTGATGAAAATTTGCGTGAGGGCTCGGACTCCTGGTATAAGTATACTGAGGAAATTATCAGCTACAACAAGCGGCTTATGGAGGAAAGCGAAAAGGAACAGCTGAAAATGCTGAAAACAATCCAATCCCTCCAACAGGACTTGAGAGAAAATCTTGAGAGTGAAGACGGACCCTGGTATTCATCTTTGAAACTGGTGTTTAAGGGGATTGAAGAAAACGGAAGAGATTTAGTAATTCAGAAAAACTCTCTGTCAGATTTTGATGAAGAGATAAAGCGTCTTGAACTTTATCGTGATTTGATTTTGCAACTGAAAAGCCTTGGGAATATTCCTGACGGCGTATTCTCAGACATTGCAAAAATGGATGTTTCTGAGGGAATAAAGGCTGCAAAAATAATTCTTTCTGCTGATGATGCTGAAAGGCAGAAATTTATAAGTGGATATAACACCAAAAATTCTTTGCTTGACAGTGTTTCGGGCGAGCTTAACGGAATTCTCAACAAAGAAGCTCTGGAAGATGCCGGAATATATTCGGCTGAGTCGTTCAACAAAGGTTATTTCCATACTGATAGCGAAGAAAAAACTCTTTTCATAAAAACTCTTGAGGACAGCTTTTCAGATATTCCCGAAAGCTATTATCAATTGGGAATTGATTCGGGAAATGAGTTTGGAAGAGGCTTTGAAAGCAGAATCTCTGAGGTTATGGAAAGTGCAAGGGCGTATATGATTTCGGTTATGAATGATATTGTGGCTGAAATCAAAGCTGCAGCAGCAGAGTTTGAAGCAAAATCGGGAAAAGAAGGTTCAAAAGTGTATAACACAAGCTACACCTTCAATTCCAGCCGTGACACCACAACTCGTCAGCTTGCGACGGCAAAGGCAGCGGCCACACTTGAAAAGCTGAGAGGAGGTTATCAAAATGGGACTTTTAGTTAAATATAAAAATTCATTGGGAACTGTTGAAATGTGCGGAGATATATGCCGGGACATCCGTGTGACAAGCATTGAGGGCTTGGGCTTGTCAGAGAAGGAGTATGATGTTGCAATTTTTTCAGGATATGATGGGCAGGAAACTGTTTTCTCAAGAGCTCTTCCCCGGTATATTACAATTGGTATGGAGTTTTTCAGCAAAAATCAAACCGAACTGGTGAAAAATACTTTGAAAATTTTGAGCCAACCGGGATATTTGTTTATTGAGGAAGATGGATTTTCAAGAAAAATATTCTGTAATCAGATTAAAGCCCCTGCTCCCGAAAGAGTTTTGAAAGGTCAGATTTCAACACTTGTTGTTCAGTTTATTTGCGATAATCCATTTTTTGAGGATGGTCAGGATAACAGAATCCCCCTTTATAAAAGAACGAAAAATCTGTTTGGAACTTTTTCTCTTCCAATGGCTTTTGGTGAAACAATCATGGGAGAAACCATAATAAATTTTGGAGATTTTCCCGTTGAACCTATTATTGCTATCAATTGCAACAAAAAGCTTGAGGTGGAAGAGACGGTGACTATTGCCAATAAAACCACAGGGAAAAGGATTCAATTTACTTACATGCCACAAGGTAATGATGAAATCACAATTGACATAAAGAACAGAATGATTTTCAGCAATACACTTGGGAATTTAATAAATAATCTGAGCGATGATTCATTTCTCGGCGACTTTGTTCTCATTTTGGGTGCTAATGACATTTCGGTTTTGGTCGGAGATGCCGCATCGGGATTTGCAGTTGAATGTCGGTTCTCCAATCTTTACAACGAGGCGGTGATTGTGTGACGGATTTGGTTTTTTATGATTACGAATTTGTCGCCGTTGAACAATTTGCCAGATGCATTTCCCTGAATATAACAAAAAAATATTGCGGATGGGGGAGTGTTGAAATTCATTTTCCAATAACCGAAAAAAGAGTTATCAATATGCTTTGCCAAAACAAAGGTTTGTTTCTTGTGACAGAAAATGTGAACGCGGTTATAACCGGTTGGAAATTGGGAGAAGATATTGCAGTTTTTGGGAAAACTCTTGAGTGGCTTATGACAAAAAGGACTTTGCCACCCATATCAGTAACCCCAAAAACCCCTGAAGAAATTGCGATTTTTGCTGTGAAAACGGCTATGGGTGATTTTGTGGATACGGGTGCTTCTTTGGGTGAAGGTGCAGCCGTAAGCTATTCATCAGAAAAGGCAAAAACAGTATACGATGTGGTTTGTGATGTTTTGAAGCCTGAAAAATTGGGATTCGCAGTTTCGGCAGACGTGGACAATAAGAGCCTTGTTTTCAAAGTGTATAAAGGAAACAACATTTCTGTTATGCTGTCAATCTCCAACAGAACAGCTTATGACTGCAATTATGCAGTTGATATGCAGGAGGAGTGTTCTGCAGCGAGGTTTGAACGCAAGATGATTGATAAAGGGGAATGGAACGCATCTTCGAATGTGCCCAGTCTCACTTCGGGAACAGCAAGCAATGCATTTACATTTTATAAAATTACAACAGCGGGTTCAAGGTTCGGACTTTCGTGTTCAGCAGGTGAGTATCTTTACAGCGACACAAGGGATGGGGGCTGGAAGACAAGTAAAGAAAAACCACGGTCTGCCTGGGATTATGTCAGTAAAAAGGAAGAAAGTGGTGCTTTAAAACGTGAGGCAGTTCTTTCGGGGACAAAAACACTTGAAGAGGCGATGTCTGAACTTGAATCTTTGAAAGTGCTAAATAAAACCGAAACAATGACAAGACACGTTTTTTATGGAAAAGATTATGAGTTGGGAGATGTTCTGAGAGTGCAGACTGAATTTGATGATTTCAAAGTGACAGAGAGAAAGCGTGTTACTGCTGTGGACATATTTTTTGATGAGGATGCTCAGGGCGAAAAACCAACATTAGACGAGGAGGATTAATATGGGAATTTCGTATTCATTTGCGGATAATATAGCTTATGGGACAGAGGACATAAATGATATAACAAGAAGCCTTGTGGGAGCAGGGGTTGCTCCGTTTGTTTCAAAGGAAAGTTATAGTGTTTCGGACCTCAATGCTTTGACAGAAGCTTTGGTT
The DNA here is from genome assembly GCA_045648205.1 of Clostridia bacterium. Classification (GTDB taxonomy): domain Bacteria; phylum Bacillota; class Clostridia; order Monoglobales; family Monoglobaceae; genus SIG440. Next base: position 38,496 of record JAZRNM010000030.1, on the reverse strand, counting down.
GGAAGCGGTGTTCAGCTTGACGGATGCAAATGCAGTATTGAAAATGTAGACGGCAAAAATATAATTACGGTGGGAGAGGGCATTGTTTTTTTTGAAAACGGGGTCCGACTCACGATTGACAGTGACGGATATCAGGTTGAAACAAATGTTAATGAGAGAGGTTATGTTTTTGCAGAATTTAACACGGCGATGCAGTTGGCAGATATTGTTTTCAGCACGCAATTGCCTGATAACGGAATTGTTGTTTGCCTGGCGGAAGTGACCGAAAAAAATGAGGTAAAGGATGTGCGTGAAATTGCCCGTTCAAAAGTTGGGACACTTGGGAAAAATGTTGCTTTTCAAACCACTCTTGTTCCGGAATACTTTGATGCAAAAACTGCGCAACCGTACCAACCAGGGAAATATGCTCTGGAAAGAATTGATGTTGATATAAGCAGATTTAACTGCGTTTATATTGAATTGGAGGGTCAAAATTCCGCCGGAATATTTGATTTGAACAAGAACAGGTTTTTGGTTTCAGCCTGTGGGATAGCCGCTACTTATGGATACTTTGACACAAGTATCATATACCAATACAACACTGCACATCTTGGCTTTGAAATCGTGGATGATGTTCTCACATTTTACGGATATAACGCAGATAATAGCGGGGCAGCTTATATTGCCAATTTCTATAACAATGGTGTCGGGAAAAATTCCACCATCAGGCTGTTGTTTATGTGAGGAGGTGCAAATTAGTGCTTGAATTTGAAGTTAATAACCAAATTATAGTGAGAAAGGATGAATTCAGTGTTGTTGCGGACAGCAAAAATTATCTAAAGGCACACTTCAAGCTTTCGGCGGAATGGCAAGGTGATGTGATTGCGTTATTTGGATATGAGAGAAGAGTGTTTCAGGTTTTGCTGGATGAAAATAACTCCTGCAGTGTTCCTTTTGAGGTGATAAAAACGCCGTCTTTTTCTGTATCTTTGGCTTGCGGCACAGAAGAACTTGTGACCGCAAATGTGCTGAATGTCAATGTTGAGGCTTCAGGTTTTGCAGAAGGCGAAGAACCATTGGAGCCAACACCTGATTTGTGGCAACAGTATATTGCAAAAATGCAGGATAATATTGAAAATGCCCTGCCTTACATAGGGGATAATGGGCATTGGTTTTTGTATAATGCAGAAATTGAAGATTATGAAGACACAGGGATTCTGGCAAGAGGAACTCAAGGCGAAAAGGGTGATGGAGGACAGAATGGACACACACCTGTAAAGGGTGAGGACTACTGGACGCCGGAGGATATTGCGGAGATCCGCTCATATATTGATTTGCAGTTGGGAGTGATTGAAAATGGCTCTTATTGACAAACTGACAGCAATAGGTAATAAAATCCGCGAGAGGTTGGGCGGTACTGAACTTATTCCTATTTCCAATATGCCAAATGAGATTGACGTGATTTACAAACGCGGCAAACAAGCGGAATATGATGAATTTTGGGATAGCTTTCAAGAGAATGGAAACAGAACAGTGTATAGAAATTCTTTTGGTTGTGGTTGGAGTGCTGAAAATTTTAACCCTAAATATTCTATGCGACCAACAAATGCAAATCAAATGTTCTTTAATAATGTGGGAGAGATTATCAGTATTCCTGATTTTGTGGAATTCTGTAATCATAGAGGGATTGAATTGGATTTCAGCAATTGCATGAGTGCACAGTATGGTATTGGCACTCTTCACTCGAGACATTTTGGGGTTTTGAATTTCAGCAATTGCACAAATATGCAAGATATATTCTATTCACACTCTTGGGGGAACAATGCTGTGATAACAATTGATGAATTTATCTGCTCAGAAATAACAACGTTCAGGGCTGATACGTTTCAATCTGCTACACAATTAACGAATCTTACTATGAGTGGAGTTGTTGCAGCGGGTACTTTTGATGTCAGCGCTTGTACTTTGCTTACTTATGATAGTCTTATGAGCATTATAAGTTGCCTGAAAGACCTTTCGGGAGACGGAACAACAAAAACCTGCACACTTGGAGCAACAAATCTTGCAAAGCTGACGGATAGTGAAAAAGCTATTGCTACACAGAAAGGATGGACTTTGGCGTGATAACAGAAAATATTAATATTATAAAATTGACAGCAACGGATGGTTATGTGCTGACGAATGGAGAAGCTTACGGAAAAGAGATATATCTTGGTTGTAATGATAAAGCCGAAAATTGGCACGAAATAACCGATGGGGAATATGAAGAAATCATGAAAAGACTGAACGAAGAGAATGAAGGAGCAGAGCAGAAATGACAAATTTGAAAACAATGTTTTGTGCATTGACGGGTATTTTGGGCGGAATGTTTTCAACACTCTTTGGCGGCTGGACAAGGGATATGGTGACACTTCTCATTTTTATGGCAATTGATTTTGCTATGGGACTGATGCTTGCGGGGGTTTTCAAAAACAGCAATAAAACCGAGTCAGGAGCTCTGGACAGCCATGTTGGGTGGATGGGCTTGTGCAAAAAGTGTGTTACATTGCTTTTTGTGCTGGTGGCACATCGGCTTGATTTATCATTGAATGTGGAATACATAAAAACTGCTACGGTCATAGCCTTCATTGTAAATGAGGCGATTTCAATTATTGAAAACGCAGGCCTTATGGGTTTGCCGTTGCCTGAGGTGGTTGTCAAAGCGATCAATGTTCTGAAACAAAGGAAGGGATTGGATTTTCGTGAAGATTAATAAGATTGATTACAATTGGAAGGAGAATCCCGCAAAACGCAGTGCAACAAAGTATATAATTCTCCACCACCGTGCAGGTGATGGAGATGCACTTAGCATACATAAGTCGCATCTTTCAAGAGGCTGGAGCGGAATTGGTTATCACTTTTATGTGAGGAAAAACGGGACCGTTTATCGGGGCAGACCAATCGACGCAATCGGTGCCCATTGCACGGGATATAATGACAAGAGCATTGGTGTTTGCTTTGAAGGAAATTTTGAGAATGAAGTTGAAATGACGGGAGCGCAAAAGCAAGCGGGAAGAGAAATAGTTTCATATCTTTTGGGGCTCTATCCCCAGGTTGAAATAAAAAGGCACCAGGATTTTGCTGCAACTGCGTGCCCGGGGAAAAACTTCCCCTTTGAGAAACTCAGGAAAGGAGTGACCGAAATGAGTGTTGAAGAAGCTGTTGAAATTTTGCAGGCAAAGGTAGGACTTGAAGACGGGACAATTGATTTTTTACTTTGTTATAAGTATGGCGAAACGCTTGTCCTGAAGCTTGCAGAAGCTGTTATCTGAAAGTGAAATTTCCGCCCGTGTTCATTGACATATAATTTGCTATGAGGTATAATTATATATTGAAAGAAGGGGTGAGCACGGGTGGAAAAGCTTGAAGGTATGGTTGAGGGCATTATATATGAGAACACATCAAACGGTTACACTGTTTGTGATGTGTCGTCAAAGGGGCATCTTTATACTCTGACGGGATATATGCCCGGGCTTTCTGAGGGTGAGCGGATTTGTGCACTGGGTGAGTGGAAAACTCATCAGGAATATGGGGAACAGTTCAGTGTCACAAGCTTTGAAAGGCTTATGCCTGAAACCGAGAGCGAAATAGAGCTTTATCTGGGCTCGGGAATTTTGCCTCATGTGGGAAGAAGCACGGCAAGAAAAATTGTTGAAGCCTTTGGCAAGGAGGCTTTGTCTGTTATTGAAAATCAACCCGAAAGGCTCACTCAGATTAAGGGAATATCAAGTGCCAAGGCTCAGGATATATACAAAAAATATGTTGAGCAGATGGGACTTAAAAATATTATAGTGTTTTTTCAGAAATTTGGAATATCGCCCAATCTTGCGGTTAAGGCTTACAGAAGCTTTGGAGAGAAAATCACGGATTTGGTTTGTGAAAATCCGTTCATACTCAGTGTGATTGACGGATTTACATTCAAAATCTGTGACAAAATCCGTGAGGATATGGCACTTCCTCAAAATTTTACTCCGAGAATCTGTTCGGGGATTATCAGCACTCTTTTAAATGCGGGATATCTTAGCGGACACACATATCTTCCCAAAGGAATGCTTGTGGCACAAGCTAAAGCTGTTCTTGAAGTGGACACGGGTGAGGTTGAGGATGCTGTCTCACAGCTTTGCCTCAAGGGTGATTTGATTGTTGAACCCAGGGAAGAATTTGATGCAGTTTATCTTGATGTTTTTTATGATGCAGAACGAGGTGTGGCAGAAAGACTTCGCCAGATGAGCAGTATGGTTTTTGATGTCAGACAAGATGAATGTGAGGAATTGATTGCCGAGGCAGAGGCAGAAAGCGGAATTATGCTTGCCGATGCACAGCGTGATGCGGTTTTTGCCACTTTTGAAAATTCGGCTATGGTTATAACGGGTGGTCCCGGTACGGGAAAAACCACAATAATAAATATGATAATAAAGATTATGGAGCGCCAGGGCAAACGGATTTCTCTGGCGGCACCCACGGGAAGAGCTGCAAAGAGAATGTCGGAGGTTTGCGGAAAAGAAGCAAAGACCATTCACAGACTTCTTGAGAATATGCCATCTGAGGGTGGGAAAATCTGTTTTGGAAAGAATGAGAGAAACAAGCTTGAATGCGATGTTTTGATTGTTGATGAAATGTCAATGGTTGATGTTTTGATTTTTGATAGTCTGCTTAAGGCACTTCCTCAAAATGCAAGGCTGATTATGGTGGGGGATTGCGACCAACTTCCTGCTGTTGGTGCAGGGAATGTTCTTCGTGATATAATCGAGAGTGAATGCCTTGCGTGCGTGAACCTGACAGAAATTTTCAGGCAGGCAAAAGCGAGTATGATTATTGTCAATGCCCATCGCATAAACCATGGGCAAATGCCCTTTTGCAATGACCCTGAAAATGATTTTTTTATGGTGAAGTGTGAACAGCCTGAATTGATTTGTGAGACAATTGCCGATTTGTGTGAACGCCGAATCCCCAAGACCTATGGGGTTGACAGCATATCACAGATTCAAGTGCTGACACCGACCCGCAAGAGCCTTATTGGAGTGCAAAGTCTCAATGAAATTCTGCAGCAACGGCTCAATCCGAAACTTCAGAAAATTTCGGAAAAGGTGGTTGGAGGATACACTTTCCGCATCGGCGACAAGGTTATGCAGAATAAAAACAACTATAATCTTGAATGGACCAGACTTTCTGATTTGGAAAAAGGTCAGGGCGTTTTCAATGGTGATGTTGGGTTTGTCACGGACATAAATGTTCCCAAACAGACCTTGACGGTGACCTTTGACGACAGAAAGGCTGTCTATGATTTTGCAGGACTTGACGAGCTTGAGCTTGCTTATGCTGTGACGGTTCACAAAAGTCAGGGCAGTGAGTTTGATGTGGTCATTATGCCCATGTTTGACACGCACAGACTGCTTATGACGAGAAATCTTTTGTACACCGCAATAACAAGAGCTAAAAAACTGGTGATTCTTGTTGGGAAAGAAGAAATCCTGCGTCAGTTTGTGGAGAATGATAACATACTGATGAGGTATTCGGGACTTAAAGAAAAATTGATAATAAGATAAACGGGTTGCAAAAGATTGCAACCCGTTTTAATTAGAGATAACCTCTGATATCTGTTGCCAAGTCGTCTTCGATTTTTATGAGACGTGCTGCAATGTCTTTTGCTTCCTCTGAGGCTGATTCATATTTGTTCACATATTGACTCAGGGTTTTTGTTCCCATATCACAACCATCAGTTATGAGCTTTGCAATATTTTTGTCTGTGCCTTCAACGGCAAGGACTACATTGGTCTTGAGCCATGCCATCCCTTTTGCCATTATATTTGGTTCTTCACCCGATTCGTCACGGTTGTTGAGAAGAGCGTGAGTCTCACTTCCCAGCTTCTGATGTTTCTCTTTTGAGTTAATGAGGACTTGTTTGAATTCTTCATTTGATACTTTGTCTAAAACTTCATCAATGGAGCAAACTCCCATTTTTATTCCGGAATTGCATTCTTTTAGTAGTTCAACGGTGTCATTATTCATATTTGATTTTCCTTTCTTTTTAATTTTCATTGCTATTTTGTCCTGTTTTTTTCAAAATATATATATAAATTGAAGAATTCGGATATACTGTAAGAAATAAATTTTTTCAGGAGGAAATTGGAATGAAGGACTATATTGCCATTGAAGGAGTCGCAGCAAGGGAAATTCTGGATTCAAGAGGTAATCCCACAATTGAGGTTGAAATTTTTGTGGAGGGTGACTATGTTGGCCGCGCGGCGGTGCCCTCGGGTGCGTCAACAGGTGCTTTTGAGGCATATGAACTTCGTGACGGGGACAGCAGCCGTTATATGGGACAAGGGGTGCTCAAGGCTGTTGAAAATGTGAACAATGAGATTGCTGATGCACTTTTGGGCTACAATGTTCTTGACCAGGGGGATATTGACAGATTGCTCATAAGGCTTGACGGAACACCAAACAAGTCACGGCTTGGTGCAAATGCTTGCCTGGGAGTGTCTCTTGCCTGCGCAAAGGCGGCGGCAGCGGCTCTGGGGCTGAGCCTTTACAGCTATATTGGTGGCGTAAATGCCAAGGTTATGCCCGTGCCTATGATGAATATAATCAATGGAGGAAAGCATGCGGACAACTCAATAAGCTGTCAGGAATTTATGATTATGCCGGTGGGAGCATCGTCTTTCAAAGATGCACTTCGCATGTGTGCCGAGGTTTTTCATACCCTGAAAAAGATACTAAAGAAAAAGGGTTATTCCACGGCTGTCGGTGATGAGGGCGGATTTGCACCCAATCTCGAAAGCGATGAGGAGGCTGTCAAAATTATAGTTGAGGCAATTGAAACTGCGGGTTTCAAGACTTATGATGATTTCAGGATTGCCCTTGACCCCGCATCAACCGAAATGTATGAAGAGGCAAAAAAACGAGGTGAGGACGGAAAGTATTATTTCTGGAAAACCGACCGGATGCTGTCAAGGGAGGAAATGGTTGAGTTCTGGGTTGACTGGACATCGAAATATCCCATAATCTCCATTGAAGATGGAATGGCAGAAGAGGATTGGGAAGGTTGGGATATGTTGACCAAGCGTCTCGGCGAAAAAGTTCAGCTTGTTGGCGATGACCTTTTTGTTACCAATACAGAGCGTTTGAAAAAGGGAATAAGCCTTGACGTTGCAAATTCAATTCTCATAAAGGTAAACCAAATTGGAACACTCACAGAAACCCTTGACGCAATTGAAATGGCAAACCGTGCGGGATATACAGCAGTGACTTCCCACCGAAGCGGTGAAACCGAGGATACCACAATTGCGGATATTGCGGTGGCAACCAACTCGGGACAGATAAAGACGGGCGCCCCTTCAAGAACGGACAGAACCGCAAAATACAACAGACTTCTCAGAATTGAAGAGGAATTGGGAGAAAGTGCGGTGTATCTTGGCGAAAAAGCGTGGTTTAATTTGAAATAGCAAAAAAAGATAAAGAAGCTGTAAATTTTTGCAGCTTCTTTTTTTGTGTAAAGGGTTTTTCCTCTTTCTTTTCGACATTTATCTTTGCTCGCCACTTGTATAATGGATAAAAATACCAGAATTTGGAAATTACTAAGGAGGAAAAGGAATGGCGGAGTTGCAGTTGTCAACATATAAAGCTCCAAAAAAGGGCAGAACTCCAATCGAAATCACAAAAAGGGATTGGATTTCTCTGCTGATAGGATTTTTTTTGGCGATGGCTGTGCCTTATGGAAATATGGCACCCTTTGGACTTTCATATCTTGCTCAGGAAAGGAGATTGTCCTGGAAGGCAGTGTTTTCTTTGATTGCAATAAGCATTGGTTCTGTGGTGGCTTGTGACAGACTGGAATATGTGAAATATATAAGTGCAGGGCTTATATATATGGCAGTGCTGTTTGTTCTGGAAACAGATATCAGGATGAATGGCTTCACAGCCGCATTGATGGCAGGCGGAAGTGTGTTTCTGACAGGTTTGGTAACCATATTTTGGACAGGCTTTTCATTTTCACAGATATTACTTTTGCTTTGTGAGGCAGTAGCAGTTGTTGCAGGAGCGTTGGTTCTTGAAAAAAGCAGAAAACTGTTTGATGGAGGTCAGGTTTTGCCTGAAAACATTGGAAGTGAGGAAAAACTTAGTATTGGCACTGTGGTGGTCATTGCAATACTTAGTCTAAGGGAAATCTATATAGGCTCACAGTTTTCTGTGATGAATATGGTGGCAACAATATGCCTCTTAGTGGTGTCATCAGGCTGTGGAATCGGATATTCGACGGGGGCAGGCGTGGTTCTTGGGCTGGTTTGCGGAATAGGCAGTGATGATTTTATGCCAATTTTGGGAGCGTTCAGTTTTTGCGGATTTTTGTCAGGGCTTTTTGCACGATTTGGCAAGGGCGGAGTAATTGCAGGAGTGGTGCTTGCAAACGCAATGCTGATTGTCTACACCAATGGTGCAATGGAGTCGGTGCTTAGTCTTTATGAGATAATGGCAGCTTCGGTGTGCTTTTCTTTTGTCAAACAGAGCCTCATCGGAAGACTCGGGGAGGTTGTGTGCCTTGGTGCTGCCGAAAAGGCGGGAATTGCCAAAATGCGTGAGAAATTTAAGGCAAGGCTTGCCGCTGTTGCCTTGTCATTTGAAGAAATGTCAAAAACACTTGAACGGTTATCCGAGAAAAAAGAAAATAAGGCAGACCTGGCAACGTTTTTTGATATGGCAGCAGACAAGATTTGCAGAAAATGCAGAAAATCTTCGGTTTGCTGGAACAAGGAGTTTGATTTCACCTATCAGTCACTTTTTAGACTTATGCAGACGTTAGATGAAAAAGGTGTTGTCAACATTGATGATGCCGACGAAAGGTTTCGGGTGAGATGTCTTGAACTTCCTCATCTCATAGCAGAAATAAATCACCAACTTGAGCTTCATCAGGTTAAACGTGTCTGGCAGAGCCGACTTAATGAGAGCAGGGTTTTGGTGGGAGAACAGCTTTTGGGAATGTCAGATATTCTTGATGGCATTTCTTCTGAAATCGAGAGTGATATAAGGTTTGACAGCATTTCTGAATGGGATATCCGCAGACAGCTTGAAAACAAGGATATAAAAATTCGGGAACTCAGGGTGTTCAGGGAACAGGACTCCAGATGCCGGATTGAGCTTGATGTAAATGTGAATTTTTGGACCGATAAACACAAGATGGAGATAAGACGGATAATGAAAAATGTTCTTGGCGGAGAAATATGCATAAAAGAAAAATATGCGGACAACGGAAAGAGTGTTGTTCTTGAAATAACCGAGGCGGAAAAATATCGGGTGGAAACAGATTTTGCCGAAAAAGCGGCATCGGAGAAAAATGGCGACAATTATCGGTTTTCTCACATAAGCGGAGGCAAGTATGTAATTGCGCTCAGTGACGGGATGGGAACGGGAAGTCGCGCAGCGAGGGAAAGCGAGGCAATGCTTGAACTTCTAGACAGCTTCCTGAGGGCAGGCTTTGACAGCAGTATGGCGGTTAAATTTATTAATTCAATAATGCTTCTAAAGTCTGATGATGAAGCATTTGTTACAATTGACATATGCATAATTGACCTGTATACGGGTGAGGCGGAATTCATAAAGACGGGCGCCGAACCGAGTTTTATTATGCAGGGGCATGGTGTTGATACGATAAAGGCGGCATCTTTGCCGGTTGGAATTATTGCTGATATGGAAGTTGAAAGCTGCAAAAAAACCATTGATGACGGAGCACTGATAGTTATGGTCACTGATGGGGTTGAGACCAAAGAGGGCGGCAGCATGTGGGTCAGCGACTTTATTGAAGAAACCTGCCGCCGGAGTGATGGCCACAACATAGCAGACAAAATATTAAGTCGTGCAATTGAAAACAAAAATGGTGAAGTCAATGATGATATGACCGTTTTGTCGGTTAGATTAAAGGCGGTTGGCTAACAGCTTGTCCATGAGCTCAATTTTGATGAAGTAGCCTCTGTCGTGACTGCAGACGGGGCAAGCCGGGGGAACACTTTTTCCCTCAAAGACATAGCCGCAATTCAGGCACGCCCACGATGTTGTCACGTCAGACACGAAAAGCCGGTCTTCCTCAAGAAGCTTGGCAAACAAGTCAAAGCGGTCTCCGTGGACTTTTTCAATTGATGCAATATTGCTGAAAAGTTTTGCAATCTGAATGAAGCCTTCATCTTCGGCGGTTTTTGCAAAACTGCTGTATACATCGCTGTATTCTTCATATTCGTTGTGGTGTGCATATTTAAGAAGCTGAACGATGGAATCGCTTATGTCAATTGGGTACGCACCATCTATCTGAATGTTTTCACCCGCAAGGGGTTTCAGATGATTGTAAAAAAGCTCTGCATGTTCTTTTTCCTGACCTGCCGTGAAGGTGAAAACCGCCTCAATCACGTGCAGGTTTTGTTTTTTTGCCTCACCTGCCGCGAATGTATAACGATTTCGTGCCTGACTTTCTCCTGCAAAGGCTCGCATCAGATTGGTTCTTGTTTCGGATGTTGCAAATTCTACGGGCATATTAATTCTCCTTTTTATGAAAATTTTTACAAAAGTAGTATGTTCATTTTTTGGAATAATATACAGAGTTTGCATTGATAAAATGGAAAGATTGTGATAACATAAAACAAAAGGTATAAGGGGAAAGAAAAATGGCTGAAAGAAAAAAGTATAGATTGAGACAATATAAAGAACAGATAAAAAAGAACAAGATAACCTTTTTTGTTTATGTTTTGCTCCGTGCACTGGTTGTGGGGGCAATGATTATTTCATGCATAAGAGGTAACTATGAAAACCTGTTTTTCTGCGGACTGGCATTGGTTTTATTTCTTGTACCTGCATTTTTTGAAAAGAATTTTGATATTAATGTTCCAAATACCCTTGAAGTTATAATCCTTTTGTTTATTTTTGCGTCGATTATAATGGGTGAAATGGGGAATTATTACACCAAGATTCCGTTTTGGGACACAGCTCTTCATACTTTGAATGGATTTTTGTGCGCTGCTGTGGGCTTTGGATTGACAGACATACTCAATCGAAACGAAAAAATAAAGTTCCGTATGTCACCTATATTTTTAGCATTGGTGGCTTTTTGTTTTTCAATGACAATAGGCGTTTTGTGGGAATTTTTGGAGTTTGCTTGCGACACTTTTCTGGGCAAAGATATGCAGAAGGATTTTGTTGTGAAAAATGTTGTTTCAACTCTTTTGAGCGGTGACACAAAGACACCTGAGGTTATTGAAAACATAAGCAACGTGGCGGTCAATGAAAAACCTCTTGGTATTGACGGATATCTTGACATTGGGCTTTTTGATACTATGAAAGACTTGCTTGTTAATTTTGTTGGTGCGGCAGTGTTTAGCGTAATGGGGTTCTTCTACGTGAAGCGCCGTGGGAAGAGCCGACTGGCGGAATATTTTATTCCCAAGGTGGGCGGAGATGATGAAGAATAATAGGCATCTTCATACAGGGATAAACCAACTTGAAACTTTGCATTTTGGCGTTGTACTTCGAAAAAATACTCGGCAAGCCAACAAGGATTACCTGCGTTTTTTACTTGTCCAACATTCAAAATCCTTTGTTTCAAGTGACGGTGTCATTTTGAATTGCAAAAGGAAAAGCCTTGAAACACTGTGTGTTTCAAGGCTTTAATTCTGTATCAAAATTGATTTCTCCCTATCTGAAGATGCCTTTACCGCCCATTTGCTTTAAACTTTAATATTAAAAAACTTAATTGCATTTTCACGGGTGATGCGGATTACATCATCAAGAGGGAGTCCCTTGACTTCCGCAAACTTTTCTGCAACCCGAATGACCATGCTGCTGTCGTTTCGCGTTCCTCTGAATGGCTCGGGAGCCATATAGGGACAGTCTGTTTCAATGAAGAGTCTGTCCATGGGAATGACGCTCAGAGCTTCAATGGTGCGACGGGCATTTTTGAAAGTGACAACACCTGTGAAGGAAATATAAAAGCCCATTTTGATGAGCTCTTTTGCAGTTTCTGCACTTCCTGAATAGCAATGAACAACGCCGCATGTTATGCCTTTTTCCTTGAGAATACGGATGCAATCGCCTTTTGATTCTCTGTCGTGAATGACAACGGGCATGCCCAGTTCTTTTGCCAAATCAAGCTGTGCCCGAAACCAATGCTTTTGAACATCGGGGTCAGCATCAGGATAATGATAGTCAAGGCCGATTTCGCCAATTGCCACTACTTTGGGATGATGGCTGAGCTTTCGGAGTTCATCAATATCACTTTCTGTCACAGAAAGTGTGTCACTGGGATGGATGCCCACGGTTGCATAAATGAAATCATATTTTTCTGCCAATTCGATTGACGCATATGACGATGGAAGGTTTGCTGCAATGTTGTTCACAAGACCCACGTTTGAAGACTTGATTTTTTCTATTACATCGTGACGATCCTTGTCAAAGGCTTCGTCGTCAAGGTGTGCGTGGGTATCATATAAAAAGTTCATATGTAAAAACCTTTCAGTTTGTTTTTATTTTTTCAGGAATGCTTCAATTCGGTTCAGTGCTTCGTTTATGCTGTCCAGAGAGTATGCATATGAACAACGGATGTGGCCTTCGCCGCTGTTGCCGAATGCATTTCCGGGGATTACTGCAACCTTTTTGTCGTAAAGAAGCTTTTCACAGAATTCATTGGAAGAAAGTCCTGTTGATTTTATGGACGGGAAGGCATAAAATGCGCCCTCCGGCTCAAAACAATCAAGCCCAAGAGTGTTGAAGCCCTGAACAATAAGCTTTCTTCTGTTGTCGTATTCTTCGCGCATATATTCAATGTCAGAATCACCATTCCTGAGTGCTTCGATTGCCGCATATTGTGCAATGGTCGGGGCTGACATAATTGCATATTGGTGAACCTTTGTCATTCCTGAAATGATTTCGGGATGGCCGCAGGCATAGCCAAGACGCCAACCGGTCATTGCATATGCTTTTGAAAAACCGCTCACAAGCATGGTGCGTTCATACATTCCATCAATTTCAGCAATGGAAACGTGCTTTCTGCCATAGGTCAGTTCGGCGTAAATTTCGTCGCTGAGAACCATTATATTGGTGCCACGAATTACGTCTGCAATTTCCTCCAAATCCTCACGGGTCATAATGCCGCCTGTGGGGTTGTTGGGATATGGCAGAATGAGAACCTTTGTTTTTGGCGTTATTGCGGATTTCAGCGTGGCTGCGGTCAGCTTGAATTTGTCCTCTGCTGATGTAATCAGAGGAACAGGGACACCGCCTGCGAGGGCTGTCAAAGGACTGTAGCAAACAAAACAAGGCTCAGGAATCAGAACCTCATCACCGGGATTGAGCACTGAGCGTAGAAAAAGGTCAATAGCTTCACTTCCGCCGACGGTCACAACTGTTTGTGTTGCTGAGTCATATTTCAAGCCAAAACGTCTTTTGAGATAATTTGAAATCTCCTGACGCAGCTCGGCAAGACCTTTGTTTGCTGTATAGTGAGTGTGTCCTTTTTCAAGGGAGTAAACACCCTCGTCACGAATGTGCCAGGGGGTCACAAAGTCGGGCTCGCCGACTCCCAGGGAAATCACATCATCCATCTCGGCAGCAATATCAAAAAATCGTCTTATGCCTGATGGCGGAATGCTTTTTACTGTTGAATTCAAAGCGTTTTTTGGATCAAATATCATAAGGATATAACCTCCCTATCATCGTCTGAATCATTGCAAAGAATGACACCATCTCTTTTGTATCTCTTGAGGATAAAGTGTGTTGAGGTGCTGACAACCGATTCCATAGCAGCCAGGTGCTCAGAAACGAAGAGTGCAACATCCTTGATGTTGTTACCCTCAACTGTAAGCCCGAAGTCATAGGCTCCGCTCACCAGGGTGAGTGATTTTACCTCAGGGTATTGATAAATGCGTTCGGCAAGACGGTTGAAACCTTTGTTCCGTTGGGGTGTTACCTTGAGCTCTATGTATGCTGCAACTGTTTCACGATCGGGAACTATTTCCCAATTGATAACGGCGCCATAACCAAGAATGGTACCGCTTTTTTCAAGAGCTTCAATGGCGGCTCCTGCCTCGGCAATGGACATATCTGCCATAGTGGCGATTTGTTCCAAAGAGAGTCTGCAATCCTTGTGGAGAATGTTAACCAGTTTTTCTGCATTTTTGATTTCGTTCATAGCAAAAGCCTCCTGCATTGTTGGGAAATACCCCAAATTGTTATTACAAAAATACATTATACCATTTTTTAGAGAATAAGTCAACGACATATTCTGGATGCCTGTCTGGTAAGACGCAAACCGACAAAAAGCACTTGATTTTTTGAGCCCGATGGTGTAAAATGTAATAGGTTGTAACAAATTATTTACAATTGATTAAAAGGATATTAAAATTTTTATGATAAAATGAAAAAATCAGGTTTTGAGAGGTGATTTTTTGAATTCAAACAAGACGGCTGAGCTGCGAAACAAATTATTCAGCCTGAAACGAGTTTTAAATAAGAAACTAAAAACAATTGATTTTATGAAATTTTGTGAAAATATAGGCGGAAAAATCCTTGAAATGGGAAAGCATAACCGCAATTCATATGTTTACCACGCTGATAGTGCATACAGGCGCAGTGTGAAAAAGCTTTGGCTGGAGCTGAAGAACAAAATCATCGGAACAACAGCAACAACTTTGGTTGTGATTTCAATCTGCGCGCTTGTCAATCTTTTGGATTGGGGCCTTGGATATGAAGTTATTGTTGATGGCGAAAATATTGGGATGGTTACAGACCGTACAGTGGTTTTTGATGCTATTGATGAGGTTGGAGAAGAGGTTAAGGCATATCTGGGTGAAAATTCTGATTATGAAAAAGAGCCCGTTTTTGTGCAAAGGATTGTATCAAAGGATAAGCTGTCAAGCAAAAACAGCATAAAAACAGCACTACTTTCAAATATGGATGCAATGGTTGAAGGTTATGCAGTCCGCATTGACGGGGAAACAATTTTTGGTGTTTCCAGCGAGGAGGCTGTTGATTGGGTTTTTGCCCAATATAAGAAAAAGTTCACGGGGGATAAGATTGAAGAGGATATGTCGGTTGATTTCTGCGAAGCAGTTGAAGTCAAAAAGGAATTTGTTCACATTGCACTTCTTGAAACCCCTGAATCTGCACTTGAAATGCTTTCCGGGGACAGCAAAGAACTGACCACCTACACGGTTCAGAAGGACGACACATTGTGGAAAATTGCAGATAAGTATGAAACAACGGTTGAGCATATTCTGGCAATGAATGAGAATATTACAGAAAACATCCGCGAAAATATGGAAATAAAAGTGGAAGAGTCGGTTCCTTTGCTTTCGGTTCGGACTGTTCAGACAGTGTCACTGACAGAGAGCGTTCCATATGAGGTGGAAAAAATCAAGGATAACTCGATTTATGAAGGAAAGACAGTTGTTGCCCGTGCGGGAAAAGACGGAACTGCAAAAGTGCTTGCACGAGTTACAAAGGTGAACGGGGTTCAGACAAACAAGCAGGTTCTTGAAAGTGAAACCCTGGCAGAACCGATTTCTCAGATTGAAAAGGTGGGAACAAAGGAAAGACCGCCCACCACCGGGTCGGGTTCTTTCATAAGACCATCATACGGAACTCTCTCATCCCGTTATGGACAACGCTGGGGAAGAAACCACAACGGAATTGATGTTGCGGGTGCATATAACAGTGACATAAAAGCGGCAGACGGCGGCGTGGTGACTTATGCTGGCTGGATGTCCGGATATGGAAATTTTGTTGTTATTGACCACGAAAATGGTTATGAAACGGGATATGGACATTGTGCGTCACTTTGTGTGACTGTTGGAAGTCGCATTGCAAAAGGTGATGTAATCGCCAAAATGGGGAACACGGGCAGAAGCACCGGAACTCATCTCCATTTTGAGGTGAAGAAAAACGGTTCGTATATGAATCCCCTTAAATATGTAGGATATTGATATATTGGTAGTTGGAGGTGTTTTGAATGAGCAAAAAAATACTTATTGTTGATGATGAAAAGCCCATTGTTGAGATTCTCAAAATAAATCTTCAGAAGGAGGGCTACACCACTTTTGAAGCTTTTGATGGTGAAGAGGCTGTAAGCAAGGCAATGATGACGGAGCCTGACCTCATTCTTTTGGACGTTATGCTTCCCAAACTTGATGGTTTTTCTGTACTCAAAAAAATTCGTGAAAAGTCGTCAGTGCCGATTTTGATGCTGACCGCTCGTGAAGAGGAATTTGACAAGGTTTTGGGACTTGAGCTTGGTGCGGATGATTACATAACAAAGCCTTTCAGCATTCGTGAACTTATGGCGAGAGTCAAGGCTCATATGAGAAGAAGTGAAACAGATTTTGCTGACCGTCAGGAAAAACCCGCAGAAAAGCTTGAAATTGGCTGTTTTCTTCTTGATTTCAACAGATATGAGCTTTATAAAAACGGAAAGCTTATGGAGATTACCATAAGAGAGTTTGATTTGGTTAAGTTCCTTGCAAGCCAGCCCAACAAGGTTTTCTCACGGCAGAGCCTGTTGGAGAGTGTCTGGGGCTATGAATATTATGGCGATGACAGAACCGTCGATGTGACAGTGAGACGTCTTCGTGAGAAAGTTGAGGATGACCCGTCTGAGCCCAGGTACATAATGACAAAGCGTGGCGTGGGTTATTATTTTCAACCGTAATGCTTGGAGTAACAGTTGTTTGTGTGGGTAAAATAAAGGAAAAGTTTTTGGTTTCGGCGATTGAGGAATATTCCAAAAGACTTTCAACATACTGCCGTTTTGAGGTTGTTGAAGTGAAGGACGAAAAAACTCCTGAAAATCCCACAGAAAACGAGAAAAACGTGGTCCTTGACCGTGAGGCAGAGCGTATTATGGAAAAGATCCCCAAGGGCTCAAAGGTAATCACCTTGTGTGTTGAGGGAAAACAAATGCCGTCTGAGGCTTTTGCGGATATGCTTTCAAAGTTTTCGGTTGAGGGAACCAGCAAAATTACATTTGTTATTGGCGGCTCAATGGGGCTTTCGGACAGAGTGAAAAAAATTTCAGATTTGAAATTGAGCTTTTCTGAAATGACTTTCCCCCATATGCTGATGAGAGTAATTCTGGCTGAACAGATTTACAGAGCATTTACCATAATAAGCGGCAAAACATATCACAAATAAAAAAGACCGCATTAGCGGTCTTTTTTGTAAGAATTAATTCAAAATATAAACCTTCATTGGTCGTCTGCCAAAGTTGATTGCCTCTGAACGTGTGTTAAAGCACAAATCAATGCGGTTGCCTTTGATTGCTCCGCCTGTGTCGGCAGCAATTGCAGTTCCGTAGACATATTTGCCATCGGCACTTTCGATGTAGAGCTTAGAGCCAAGAGGAATTATTCTTGGGTCAACAGCCACAATTCCATAACCTGCTTTTCTGCCTGTGGCAGTTATGCCATATGCAGGATGCGACGGGCTTTTTCCACAACTTGATGCATCATATGCGGTGGCATTTGCGGTGATAACCTTGCTGTATGAGAGGTTTCCGCTACGAGATGTCTGTATTGTGCCTGCTGATGCAATTTTGTAGCTGTCGATGGTCTTTTTGGGACCAACCTCGGTAATCTGAGCAATTGCCTCGGTTATTACGTCTTCTTTGACAACTTCGCGTGAAACTTCAACGCCGTCTTCGAAGTAAACCTTGTAAGAGACATTTTTCTCACCGGGAGCGCCCTTTTGAACAACCTTGCGACTGCCTGTTGCCAAAGCTTTGTTTTCACGCTGCTTGCTTTCGTAAGGGATTTCCTCGGTCACCTCAATGGTTTTTTCAGCAGTTCTGATGAGTGTTATTTCATCAAAATCTGAAACCTTTGCAGTAAATGCCGGTGTGATTTTGTCGGTTTCCTTGGCGTTGTATCCAAGTTCTGCAAGAATTTCACCTACGGTGCGTCTTGTTGCAATGTGTTCCTTTGTGATTCCTTTCTCTGTGACGCTAACATGAAAGGCTCTGTAAATTTCTATTTTCATATTGTCCTTGAGCTTGTCGCTCGGAGAAACATTCAGCTTGTCATTGCTTCCAAGCTTGATGCCTTCATCATCAAGAACATTTTCAACATATCGGTTAAATGTAAGAACTTCTTTTGCGGAATTTGCTCCGTCAACAATTGTGATTTGTTTGCAAGCAACAGAAACTGAGCTCACAATAGTTATTGATAAAAGTACAAAAATCGTCGACAAGAGAATATTCCGTTTGGCTGATGAGGATATGTTAAGCATTCTATCCTTCAGTCCATTCAGCATCCAATCACCTCTGCTTTTGATAAATTTTGCGGCTGAAAATTCGCCGCGACAGCCAATATTATACACAAATTTGGGGGCAAAAGTCAAATTTGATTATCTGTGATTAATCCAATTTAACCCTTTTGATTGAGAAAAACGGGTTTTGAATTTGTTAATCATTTCAAAATTCTCTCGTTTTCTCTTGTTTCCTCACGTTTCCTCCGATCACACCTGATAAATTACCATTTTTTAACAAATTCATTTTCTATTGATTTTGTTTCCAAACTTTGGTATACTCAATTAAATGATACATCTATATTTTAGTCCAATTTTTACTAAAATATACCAGAAAAGGAAAGATACTATGGAAAACATTGTTATTCATTCATATGAACGGATTGACGACCTTCAGACAAAAAATAATCTGAGGATAATTCAGAATCCTGATTGGTTTTGCTTTGGTGTTGATGCGGTTTTGCTTTCAGATTTTGCATCGAAAACCATCAAGGCTCATTCGAATGTGCTTGATTTTTGTACGGGGAACGGGATTGTTCCCATATTGCTTTCAGAAAAATCCAAAGCAGACAAGATAAGCGGAATTGAAATTCAGGATTGTGTGGCAGAAATGGCAAGGAGAAGTGCCAAGCTTAATTCTCTGGAGGATAAGGTTGAAATAAAAACAGGGGATTTGAAAAATTCAGCAGAAATTTTCGGCAAAGAGGTATTTGACAACATAACCTGCAACCCTCCTTACAAGGAAGGAAACGGCGGTCTTAAAAATGCGGATGAGGTTGTTACAATTGCAAGGCACGAGATTTTTTGCACCCTTGAGGATATTATAGAAGTTTCGGCAAAGTGCCTGAAGCCATATGGGAAGTTGTGCCTGGTTCACCGACCTGAGCGGCTTGTGGATATTATTTGCCTGATGAGGCAGGCTCGGATTGAACCAAAACGGTTGAGATTTGTGCATCCATCTCCCTCAAAGACTGCAAATATGATTTTGATTGAGGGTGCCAAGTATGGCAAAGCAAAGCTGTTTTTGGAACCGCCCCTTTATATTTATAATGAAAATGGTGAATATTCAGATGAAATAAACCGAATATATGACAGAGTTTAGAAAGAAGGAAGAACGTTGAAAGGTATATTATACTTATGTCCCACGCCAATAGGAAATCTGATGGATATAACCCTCCGCACCCTGGAGGTTTTGAAGTCTGTTGATTTGATTGCGGCAGAGGACACCAGAAATACATTGAAGCTCCTAAATCATTTTGAGATAAATGTTCCGCTCACGAGCTATTATGAGCACAACAAGGCTCAAAAGGGTGGGGTTATTATTGAAAAGCTGAATTCCGGAAGCTCTGTTGCTTTGGTTTCTGATGCGGGAATGCCTGCAATATCAGACCCCGGAGAGGATTTGGTCAGACTTTGCATTCAGGAGGGTATTGAAGTTGTTCCGCTTCCTGGAGCATCGGCATTTACCTGTGCTCTGGTGGCATCAGGTATGCCCACGGGAAGGTTTTCCTTTGAGGGATTTCTGACGATGAACAAGAGAAACAGAAAAGCTCATCTTGAAGAAGTAAAAAATGACACACGGACGTTGATTTTCTATGAGGCACCACACAAGCTGATTTCAACACTAAAGGATATGCTGGAATTTTTTGGCGATCGTGAAATTGTTCTTGCAAGGGAGCTTACCAAAAAGTTTGAGGAGTTTTTCCGCACCACCATTTCTCAGGCTATTGACAGATATGAAGAAACACCTCCCAAGGGTGAGTTTGTTCTTATTATAAAAGGAAAGGACCAGGCGGTTCTTGAAGAGGAGATAAGAAGAGAAAAACCCGGGCCGGAGGAACTGATTAAGCTGTATTCAGAGAAGGGAATGAGAGGCAAGGAGCTTGTAAATCGGGTGGCGGAGGAATTGGGACTTCCAAAACGAATGGTTTATGATTTGTATCTGAAGCTGAAACAGGAGGAAAAGCAATGAGCAATGTGGTTTTGATTGTTGATGATGAAAAAAATATCTGTGAACTCATAAGGCTTTATGTTGAGAAAGAAGGGTTTTCAGCCCTCACTGCAAATGATGGGGATGAGGCAATAAGAGTGTTCAAAGAGAAAAAACCCGATATTGTGTTGCTTGACATAATGCTTCCAAAGAAGGATGGCTGGCAGGTTTGTCGGGAAATTCGGTCAATGTCAAACACTCCCATAATTATGCTGACAGCCAAGGGCGAGCTTTTCGACAAGGTTCTCGGCCTGGAGCTTGGTGCAGATGATTATGTGGTGAAGCCATTTGAGACAAAGGAACTTGTTGCAAGAATAAAGGCGGTGCTCAGAAGGAGCGCTCAGCCTTTGGCAGGCGCCGACAATAGGGCAGATGAACTGAAATTTGAAGGCTTGACCATAAACAGAGAAACCTATGAAGTGATTCTTGATGGCTTGAGCATTGAGATGCCGCCCAAGGAATTTGAACTGCTCTATTTTTTGGCAAGCAATGCAAACAAGGTCTTCACTCGCGACCAGCTTCTGAATGAAATATGGGGATATGAATTTTTTGGGGATTCAAGGACCATTGATGTTCACGTGAAACGCTTGCGAGAAAAGATTGACCCTGAAAATGACGAAAATCGTATGTGGCACCTCAAAACCATTTGGGGTGTCGGGTATAAATTTGAGGTTAAGTTTTAGTGCGTGGTGGATGGAATATGAAAAAATCGATTTTTTCGAGAATTTTTATTATTAATATAGCGGTTGTCTTGCTTAGTATGCTTGTGTTGGCGGTTTCAAGTTATTTTCTCATATCACACTATATTTACAGTGAAAAGGTTGAAATGCTGGAGGATAATGCCAACTCAATTTCAAGATTCATAAATACGGGCGTGACAACAGAGAGAATAGAGAACTTTTTGTATGGCTTTTCCCACAGTTCAAACTGCAGTATTTTCATCATAGACAAAAATTGCAAGGTTCTCATAGAAGCGGCTCCCGAACTTGAGCAGGAAAGAGGAGCCCGGTATATTGATTCAAGGTTTTGTGAAAATGTTCTGAAGGGAAAGGAACACGTGGAACGCGGAACTTTGGGTGGAGTTTATGACACTGAGATGGTAACTCTTCAGCTTCCAGTGTTTGATAGAACGTCAAAGCAACTTGTAGGTGCGATTTTCATAAGCATAACAGCCCCCGAAATGATGGAAATGCAAATTCAGATTTTCAAAACCATGGGAGTTGCAATTGTGATTGCCCTTCTGCTTGCCTTTGCTTTGTCTTATGCCCTTTCAAAAACCATATCAAAGCCAATTAAGGGCATCCAAGCGGCAGTTAAAAAGTTTGCAAAGGGTGATTATTCCAGCCGAGTGGAACAAACGGAGCAGAAAAGCAATATTGCAGAAATTGAGGAGCTGTCTGCGGCTTTTAACAATATGGCATTTCATCTTGAAAAAGCAGATGAAATAAGGAACAACTTCATTTCCGATGTTTCCCACGATTTGCGCACGCCAATGACCACAATTGCAGGCTTTGTTGATGGCATACTTGACGGGACAATCCCGCAGGAAAGGGAAAGGGATTATCTTGCCATTGTCAAAGGTGAGATTTCAAGGTTATCTGCATTGGTTAATTCGTTTTTGGATATTACACGGATTGAAGGGGAAAACAAACCTCTCGAAATGATTAATTTTGACATAAATGAGTCAATAAGACGGATTCTGTTCGGCTTTGAAAAACAAATAACCGAAAAATATATTTCTGTGGAGCTTATTTTTGAAACAGATGCTTGTTTTGTACGGGCAGACAGGGACTTAATAACACGGGTTATAACCAACCTTGCAGAAAATGCGATAAAGTTCACCGAAAATGGCGGAACAATAAGGATATCAACAGCGGCTCATCAGCAGGAGATTGTAGTTTCAGTTTACAACACCGGTTGCGGCATTTCGGAGAACGACAAGGAATTTATTTTTGAGAGATTTTACAAGGCGGACAAATCCAGGTCCCTTAACCGCGAGGGTACGGGAATCGGGCTTTATATTGTAAAGGATATAATAAATAGACACGGAAAAAATATAAGTGTAAAAAGTGTTGAAAATGAATATGCACAGTTTACATTTTGGCTTGACCGGGGAAAAGCCTGACATAATTTTTATAATTTTTCAAAATTTATTAATATTTTTGTAATAATTACGTGGTATATTATAATCAGGAAAGGGTGATGAATATGAACGAATTTGAAAATAACAACTACAATAACGAAGAAAAAGAGTTTTCACATACCTGGTATGCTGATGATTTTCAAGAGAGCAAGGAAATGGTCCCCGTTTTCAATGGCTCATTCAATGAGACTGTTAAAAAGAAGAACCCAGGTCTCAAAAAATATATTGCCATCGCTGTTGTTGCTGCAATTGTGAATGTTGCGGCACTTGGGGGCTTATTTGCGGCAGGATATAGTCTCGGTTCGGGTAAAATTGGTGCAGGAAACAAGGAAAATGTGCTTTCGGTTTTGAATGGCGAAGGTCAGAGTGAACAGACAGAATCTGCAAAACCTGCTGTTTCAAAGGGAAACGAGCTTACAACCGTTGAAATTTCCAAAAAGGTTGGGCCTGCTGTGGTAGGAATCACAAGCAAAATTCAAAATATGATGAGTTTTTTCAATACTGCAGTTGTTTCAGAGGGCACAGGTTCGGGCATAATCATCAGTTCAGACGGATATATAGTGACCAACAATCACGTTATTGAAGGGGCATCATCAGTTTCTGTTACACTCAACACTGGTACAGTTTATGATGCAAAGGTTATCGGAAGCGATGCAAAAACTGACCTTGCCGTGTTGAAAATTTCTCCTGATGAAAAGCTTACTGTTGCGGTTCTTGGAGATTCTTCATCAATTGAGGTGGGTGAAAGGGCGGTTGCCATTGGAAATCCTCTGGGAATGGAGTTCTTTGGAAGCACAACACAAGGTATAATAAGTGCAATAAACAGAACAATCACTGTTGACAACAGAACAATGAGTGTTATTCAGACCGATGCTGCAATAAACGAGGGAAATTCGGGCGGTGCATTGGTTAATGCATATGGTCAGGTTATCGGTATCAACGCAGTCAAAATTTCCTCATCAACTGTTGAAGGTATGGGCTTTGCAATACCCATTTCTGAGGCAAAGCCGATTATGGAAGATTTAATAAAATTTGGCTATGTCAAAGGCAGACCGGTAATCGGAATTTCCAGCCGTGATGTGACAGAGTATATGGCGCAAAGGCAAGGCTGGCCCATTGGTGTTCAGGTTATGGCGACTCAGGTGGGGAGTGGAGCAGAAATTGCAGGACTTCAGCAGGGTGACATCATCACCAAGGCTGACGGAAAGGCTGTTTCTACAACCAATGAGCTTAACAAGATTAAGGACTCACACAAACCGGGACAAAGCATTCAGCTTGAGGTTTATAAATATGAAACAGGACTCACCAAGAAGGTAAGCGTTAGGCTGACAGAAGAAAGACCGAATTAAAATTGTTGTTTTCAGAAAAGGTGTCACGGAAGATTTGTGACACCTTTTTTGTGGACATTTTTTGAGAGATATGATATAATTAAACTTACAAGGCAAATTCAAAGCGATGAATTCGTTAAAAAATTCTCGATTTTACGAAGTAAAAATATCGAGCAGATGAAGTCTGCATGTTGACAAATTTTTTGGGTTCTAATTTGATATGAGCCTATAAGGGATGTCGAAAAATGGTGAAAATTAAAATGCGAAGGAGAAAAGGGAATGGTAAAATTAATAACAATGCTTGCATTTGTGGTTGTTATATTGGTGTGTTTATTGTTTTTTAATAAATCAAATAAAAATCAAAGAACTCAAGAGTTGCAGGATAATGGAAGAGAAAGTAATATATTCGGGTATGTGATTAGTTTTTTGATTCCACTTGTCGGTTACATTTTAGGTGCGATTTTGCTATCAAAAGATAATACCTTTGATAAATCTGTAGGTAAGAATTGTATTATTCTAGGAATTATTTCATCTATTATAGGTGGTATTGCTACTGCTATTTTTCTTAGTTCAATATTTTAATATTTTTTGATCCTGACTTGATATGAACTGTGTCGAAATATGTAGAAGGAGGATAATATCATGAGGATAAAGATGCTGCTTTTATCAGTACTGTCTATATTGATAGTTGCGATATCTTGGGTTATGAATTTTGGCTTTATTAGACTTTTTTGTTCGTTAATGCTAATTCCTCTTGTGCATATTGTAATTATACTTGCGCTTTGTGTGGTAACATTGAATTATGCAAACCATAAAAAGATAAGAATGTATAATTTTCTGTTTTGTATAACATACATATTGAGCAACATTCTTTTCCCTGATGCAGATGAAATATCTAATCGAATGTTTTTTGGTTTGATTGAAAATGATTTTATGTGTAATCTGGGTGAAGTGCTTTCGATAATTTCGCTAATAACACATATTGTTTTAATTGTATTGCAAGTTGTTGAGATTGGACGCATAGATAAGAAAACTAAGGAAAGTTTTTGGCCCTGACTTGATACGAGTTTCCTTTAGAAATTGACTGCATCTAAACCTTATGTGTCGCAATAAAGAGCGTCGAATAATGTCGAAAATGAAAGGAGAAAAACAAATGATTACCATATTCAACAGAAAGCAACTGATAATTACATACGACATAACAATTCAATCAAAAATTAGAGATGTTCTGGCGGCTAATGATGTTGACTATACTATAAATCCTATAATGGGTCTATATGGTTCTCCACAGGCGGAATATAAGATTTATGTTCATAAAAAAGATTATGAACAAGCATGTTATTTGATAAAAGATGTATTCAGATAATTTTATATCCTGATTTGACATGAACTTTCTTTTAAAAAGATTTGCATCTAAACCTTATATCCCTTATAAACCCTTTGATGTCGAAAATTGGTGAAAGGAGAGAAGGATATGGAAAAAACAAAAAGTAATATCAATTTGCTAATAGCAGTTTGCATTATGTTTTTTAGTGTACTCAATATTATTATTTGGAGATTAGATTACATATACAGACCTAGGAATTATATTTTGTTTTTTGTTGTATATTTAATATTTAGCAGTATTTTGACATACTTTTCAGTAAAATACAAAAATTACGCATCGAGAATATCAAGAAGAATAGCATCATTTACGCCACCAATTACTTTAGTGTATTTGATTAGTTTGGTTTTCTGCTTTGACTTTAAAATAGACAACAGAATGAATAATATTTTTTATTATGAATTGTTGTTTGTAATCTCTCTATCAAGTTCGCTGATTTTCTTTTTTGTATATAATAGGGTTAAGTGGTTGAAAATTTGTGTAGCAGTTATAGTGGCAATATTTGTTAAGTTTTTTCTTGGCATTTTATTTTTGTCGATGCTGTTCTCAAACTTTGGAGAGAACACAGTTGCACACACTGTTGAATCTCCGAACAATACTTATATTGCATGGGTTGTTTCTTCTGATCAAGGTGCTCTTGGTGGTTCCACAGATGTCTATGTGCGTAATATCCAAAAAGATATTCATCTTGCAAGTGGAATGCTAAAAACAGAGTCGAAAAGCTTGTGGTCAGGCGGATGGGGAACAGAACCGACTTTGAGTTGGGAAGATGATGACACTCTTATGATAGGTGGAAAAAGTTATGATGTAGAATAATTTTTTGTCCCTAACTTGACAAAGTCATATATAATAATTGAAGTTATTTTCTTATACGAATTATGAGAGGGGATTTTTTTGAATAAAATCAGAGATTTTTTAAAAAACAAATGGGAGGGCATAAAAACATTTTTATATGCGCTCCTGAGTGCCGCAATTATATATTACATATTGGAGCTTGGAAACAAAAATCCATTTTTTAATGGATTGTTTTTCACGGGAATTAACATTCTGACTGTATTCGTTGTTATGGCTGCAATTTATTTTTTTGTGCAGAAGTGGTGGATTTCATCGCTTGTGATTTCAATTCCAATTCTTTGTCTGAGTGTGGCGAACTATTACACACTGCTTTATCGAAACGCCCCAATATCCACCCAGGATATACACAATGCGGGAACAACACTTTCGGTTATTGGAAGTTATAAATTTCCAATAAATATATATGTTGTGGCAATAGTTATATTTTTTGCTCTGTCTGTTTGGGTTACTTTGATTTTGCGCCGAAGAGAAAAAGGTAAAGGATTCAAATTTAAAAGTATCATTGCAAAAAATCTTTGCATTATAGTTTTTGGAGCAGGTTTTTTATATTCGGTATATTTTGCAGAAAATCCCATAAAGCCCAAGGATACATTTGTGTGGTCCTGGGAGGATTCCTACTATAAATATGGTTATGCGGCAAGCTCAATTGAGGTTTTCCAAAAGTCTGTTAATATGGTGGATAGGCCCGAAAATTATTCTGAGGAACGCTTGATGGAGATTGCGAAAAAAGCTGATGACAAAGAGGAGACAAGAACGCCCGATGTCATATTCATTCTCAATGAAACCTTTTATGATATGAGAGACCTGATTGACTTGAGCGGTGAGCCCTCAGCAATGCCGTTCATCGACAGCCTACCTGATGACAAAAAGGGGAGATGCGTTGTTGCGGGTACGGGAGGAGGAACCAATAAAAGCGAATATGAGCTTCTTACCAGCAACACCATTCAGCTTATGCCCGGCATAACACCCTTCAATTATCTGGAATTCAAAAATTCAAACAGTGCGGTAAGCCATCTGAAAAATCTTGGATATAAGACCTGGGCGGCACATTGTGCTGATTCCCTCAACTATTCACGGGGAATTGTTTACCCCGAACTCGGTTTTGATGAAATTCTTTTTTATGATGATTTTGGCAAGGTGGAGAAATATGGCGAAAGACCTTATGCCACCGACAAGTTCTGCTATGAAAGAATGCTTGCGGATTATGAGAAGATGGGTGATGCGCCCCGCTTTATGTACCTCTTGACCATTCAAAATCACGGAGGTTGGGACATTAATTCCGAAAAAGAAGACCTGGTCAATGTTTCAAAAGAATTTGGAAAATATACAGATGATATTGCAGAGTTTCAATCTTGTATAAGCCTCTCAGATTTGGCATTTAAGGAACTGACGGAATATTTTGAGAATAGTAGCAGAGAAGTTGTAATCTGCATGGTGGGGGATCACGCACCATCCTTTGCAACCGAGCTTTTGGGTGAAATTGATTTGGAAGAAACCTTTGCTCTTCGCTCCACTCCATATGTGGTGTGGTCGAACTTTGAGATAAACAAGAATTTTCCCGATACAACGTCAATGCCGCTTATTGCTCCAATGATTTTTGATGGAGCAGGATGCAAAATGTCACCTTTTTATCAGCATCTTGCCAAAATGCAGACGGAAATTCCAATTCTGACCGCATTTGGATTATATAAAACAGCTGACGGGGAACTATATAATTATAAAGACGATACTCCGCACAGAGAAGCCCTGGACATATATTTTGATATGGTTTACAACAACGCAAGTCCGGATGCGAAGAAGGTTGAAGAATTGTTTAAAAATTAAAACGAGGTGCAAGATGGCGAATTTGAACTATGATGAAAAAATAAAAAGCTGGATAGAGAAAAACCAAAAACGTGTGATTGATGAATGGATTGAGATTTCAAGAATACCTGCAATAAAAGGAGCGGCGGAGGATGGCGCACCTTTTGGCAAGGATTGCGCAAAAGCTCTTGAAAAATGCACTCAGCTTTTCAGGGAGCACGGCTTTGAAACAGAGCTTTTTTCAGAAAAGGGGTATTCTTTGGCGAGTTACGGCAATGGTGAAAAGACAATAGGACTTTTTGGGCACAGTGATGTTGTTCCCGCTGGTGATGATTGGATTTACACCAAACCCTTTGAGCCAATTGCAGTTGACGGAACTCTGATTGGCAGAGGTGTTGAGGACAACAAGTCGGGTATTATGGCATCACTTTGCGCAATGGAGATAATCAGGGATTGCGACATTCCCATGAAAAACAAAATTCAGGCGTTCATTGGCTCTGAGGAAGAGACGGGGATGTCTGACATACGGTCATATGCCAGCGAACAGCCCATGCCTGCGGCATCATTGGTGCTTGACGCAGATTTTCCTTGCAGTATAGGCGAAAAAGGTATTTATCATTTTATGGCATACTGCCAGAATAGCTTTGATGATATTGTTAAGTTTGAGGGCGGAGAGGCTTTCAATGTTGTTCTGGACAAGGCAACGGTTTCTCTCAGAAAGTCTGATGAACTGAAAAAAGAACTGCTGACAAAGACTCATGACGACGCAAAGTTTTCTTTGTTCGAAGATGGAAATTTCATCAAAGTTCAGGCAAAGGGGGTTGCCAAGCATGCGTGTGAGCCAGAAGGCTCGGTTAATGCGGCATATCTCATTGCGGAGTTGCTTTCTGAAACAAAAGCTATTTCTGAAAATGACAGAAAAATTATGGCAGATGTGAAGGAAATTCTTTCCTGTCCCTTTGGAACCTCTATGGGAATTGCCCACGATGACATAAGATTTGGAAAACTGACCTTTGTCAATGGTATGGCAAATGTGAGAGACGGAAAACTTGGACTCAGCTTTGACACAAGATATGGCTCAACTCTTGACGGAGGCGAGCTTGAAAAAATGATTGAAGAAAGTTTTGGAACTTTTGGATGGACTATTGAAAAGAAGTCCCATTCAGAGGGATTTTCAATTGCTGATGACAGCCCCATTCCTGATGCATTGGTGGAGGTCTACAACAAGGTAACGGGCTTTGACAAAAAGGCTATTCGCCTGGGCGGAGGAACATATGCAAGGCTACTGAAAAATGCGTTTTCAGTGGGAACTTGGACAGACAGAAAAGACAGAACAACACCATTTATGGAAATGCCCGAAGGACACGGCGGTGTTCACCAATGCGATGAAAAAATTGACATTGAAGCATTTTTTGACGCTGTCAGAATAATTACACACTATATAATAAATATTGATGAGTGCATTTAAAAAGGGGTGAGCTATTGCAGCTCACCCCATTCTTCGTAATAAAGGTCAAGATTTTGTCTCAAAATGTCTGCCTCTGAGCATTTTTCTGCCATAAGCTTATAGTCCGAAAAGACCTCTTCACATGTCATTTCAATGTCAAGTTCGGAGAGCTTTGCTTCGGCACTTTCTATAAGTGATTCAAGCTCCCTTATTCTGTTTTTTCGTTGAGCATCAAGCCGACGTTGCTCCTTTGAACGATAGGAATTTTCAGATTGGTTTTTTGCATTTTCAATTGCTTTTGATGCTGCAATCTGAGCAGCAATTTCTGCCTCTTTTTGGGCTTCCCGTTCGGTAACCTCACAATAGTAGTCGTAGTTTCCGCTATAAATACTTAGTCCTGAATCCTTTATTTCAACGATTTTATCAGGAACTTTGTTCAGCAGATAACGGTCATGGGACACAAAAATCAATGTTCCCTCATAGTTTGACAGTGCCTCTTCAAGCACTTCCTTTGAGGCAAGGTCAAGATGGTTGGTTGGCTCGTCAAGGATGAGAACATTTGATTTTTCAAGCATAATTATGCAAAAGGCAAGCTTTGCCCTTTCGCCGCCACTTATAATTTTGACGGGCTTATATACGTCGTCTTTGGTGAGCAAAACATTACCCAGAACACGGCGTATCTCGGCTTCGGGAATTTCGGGAAATCTGTCCCACAGCTCATCGAGCGCGATTTTGTCCTGGTTGAGGTTCAGGTTTTCCTGCTCATAATAGCTGATGCTGACATTTTTGCCCCATTCAACAGTTCCGGTTTGATATGGAATGATTCCCTGAATGATTTTCAAAAAGGAAGATTTTCCTATGCCGTTTGAACCTATTATTGCAATTTTTTCTTTGCGCTTAACTTCCAGATTGATGTTTTTGCATAGAAGTTTTTGTTCTTCCCCCACAGTTATGTCAAGATTATTTACTGTCAAAACGTCTTTATAGGGTTCTTTGGTGTGTTCAAATCGCAACCGCATGGACTTCAGATCACCATCGGGCCTGTCGAGAATTTCCATTGATTCAAGGGTTTTGAGACGGGATTTTGCACTTGCTGATGTGGAAGCCCGGGCCATATTTTTGTCAACATAGGTCTGAAGTTGCGCAATCTGACGTTGCTGCATTTCATATTCTTTTTCTTCACGGACCTTGCGTTCTGCTTTTTGACTCAGGTATTTGGAATAGTTCCCTACATAAGAGAAAAGTTTCCCCCGTTCCACTTCGTAAATATGTGTGACAATTTTATCAAGAAAATAACGGTCATGAGAAACCGTGAGAATTGCACCGTTATAGGAAATCAGGTATTCTTCAAGCCATCTGAGGGTTTTAAAATCGAGATGGTTGGTTGGCTCGTCAAGAATGAGCAGTTCAGGCTCTTCAAGAAGAAGTTTTGCGATGGCAAGGCGGGTTTTCTCGCCACCTGAGAGCGTAGAGATTATGGTGCTTAAATCCTTGTCACCAAAGCCCATACCATTCAGAATGGTTTTTATTTTCACGTCAATATTATATCCGTCACGGCTGTCAAAGTATGCCTGCGCACGGGTGTATTCAGAGGAAATCCGCTTGTATTCATTTGAAGTGTGGTCCGAAAATTCAGCCATATGAATCTCAAGGCGACGCATTGTTTTCTCTGCCTCGAAAACGTCATCAAAGACCTTCCGCATTTCGTCTATTATGGAGCTTTCACGCTCCAAACCATTGTTTTGTTCCAGATAGCCGATTTTGAGATCGGGTTTTTTTACCAATTCACCACTGTCATAATTGAGTGTTCCCATAATAATTTTGAGAAGTGTTGATTTGCCCGCACCATTAACGCCAATAAGACCATAACGACATTTTTCGTTTATGGTCAGGCTGATGTTTTTTAAGATTTCATCTTGTCCGAAGCTTTTATTTAAACTGTCGATGGTTATAAGCATAGCTACTCCTCAATTTTTTCAGCGGTTATGTCCAGTTTGTGTGTAAAAAAGAGCTTTATAATCAAAACCCCAATCAAAACTCCAATCAAAGCACCGCCAAAGGCATACCAATCACTTCCCAGCAAGCTACCCAAAGTTCCACCCAAAATCAGCAGAAGGGTCAAGGAAAGATAACCTATGGCTGAGTGTGAAACTATGGTTTTGTTGTCAGATACCAGACGAAGTTTGTCACCCTTTTTGAAGTTTTTCGTGTTTTTCAGTTCGATTGTCATTTCACGGCTGTTTTTGCAAAGTCCGCAGGCGGCACAATTTTCTCCGCAGGCAGAATCGCGTGATACGGTTACCAAAACAAAGTCACCGCGAATTTCAGTTACTACTCCGATTTTTTCCATATAAATCAGTGTTCCTTTTTTGTTTTTGCAAGCTCCAGCATTTCAAGAGCGCTTTGTCGGGTCAGGTCGGTGACAGTCACACCGCCGATTATTCTGGCAAGCTCTTCAACGCGTCCGCTTGTGTCCAGACACGAAACAGAGGTGGAGGTGCTGTCGTCAGTCGAGGTCTTTTTTATCAGGTAATGCTGGTCAGCCATACTCGCAATCTGTGCCAGATGGGTAATGGAGAACACCTGTTTTGACGAAGCAAGAAATGAAAGTTTTTCAGCAATCCTTTGTGCGGCTCTGCCACTTACTCCCGTGTCAATCTCGTCGAAAATCATAGTGTCAATGCCCTCGGTGCCTGCCAGAACAGTTTTGATTGCAAGCATAATTCTTGAAAGCTCGCCCCCGGATGCGGTTTTTGACATAGACTTCAGCGTCTCGCCCGGGTTGGTTGAAAGTAGAAATTCAACGTTGTCCTTTCCTTGTTCTGTATATGATATTTCATCGTTTGAAATTTTGTTTGAAACATCAATAGAAAAGCGAACTTTTGGCATATCCAAATCTGCAAGCTCGGCAGATATCCTTGATTCAAGCTGCCTTGCGGCATTTTTTCTTTCTGTTGTCAACCGTTCACCCAAAACTTGAAGCTCGGACTTTATCTCACGGAGTTTTGCCTTCAAATCTTCAAGAATCTCGTCACTTTGCTCGATAGAAGATGCTTCAATTTCGGCATTTTTTGCATATTCTAAAATTTCTTCAATTGATGCTCCGTACTTGCGTTTCAAGTTGGTTATGGTGTCGAGCCTTTCTTCAATGAAATCAAGCTCTGCCATATTGAAATTGGTTCCCTCAAGGCACTGGTTGATTTCTGAGGCAATATCTTCGGTTTCTGCAACTATGCCTGAAAGCCGTTCATAACTTTCCGAAAGCTTGGGAAGAAAATGGCTGACTTCCGCAAGGCTGCGCTCTGCACGTTTGAGAAGGTCAAAGGCAGAAATATCCTCATTGCCATAAAGAGCGCCATAGGCGGTGCCTGCACCCGAAACAATGTTTTCGGTGTTCACCAGATATTCGCGTTTTGCGGTCAGCTCTTCGTCTTCTGCGGGTTTTAGCTTTGCACTGTTGATTTCATTAACCTGAAAGTTTAAAAGTTCAAGGCGGTGTTCCTTTTCAGCAGATGACACAGACAGATGTGCTATCTCCTTTTCAAGCTCAACCATCTTTTTGAAGACTGTCTGGTATGCTGCCAAAGAGTCAAAAGTATTGCCGAAGTTATCAAGAATTTGCGTGTGCTTGTGGGTGTCAAGAAGGGATTGGTTGTCGTTTTGTCCATGTATATCAATCAGCATTGAGGCAACCTCGCGAACTACATTAAGGGGGAAAATCATTCCGTTGATGCGGCAGGTTGACTTTCCGTCCAGGGTGAGCTTTCGATTGATTGAAACAATTCCCTCATCACAATCTATCCCAAGGTCTGAAAGACTTTCAAGGACAGAACTGTCAGACACCTCAAAGCAGGCATTGACCGTGGCTGTTTCACAGCCTGTGCGAATGAGGTCATGACTGACTCTTTTGCCCAAAGCCATATTTATGGAATCAATGAGGATAGATTTTCCGGCTCCGGTTTCGCCTGTGAGAACATTGAAGCCCTTGGAAAATTCAATGTGAACCTCATCAATAACTGCGATATTCTTTATGTGTAGTTCTTTGAGCATAGTGACACAGCCTTTCTTTAGTCTGATAACTTTTCACGGATTATATCAAAATAATTTTGCGAATCAATATTCACAAGTGGTGCTCTTTTTTCTGAACGGACAATTTCTATGTATTCGTCAGCAAGGAGCCGTCTTTTTGAAATTCCGTCTGCTTTAAGGTCAACTTCGTTACGGTATGCGGAGTCAAATCTCACCACAATGCTTGCCTCAGAGGGAACAATTATGCAACGTGATTTCAGGGTGTGTGGACAAATGGGTGTCAGAATCATACAGTCAAGTGCCTTGTGAACAATGGGACCACCGCAGGAAAGAGAGTATGCAGTTGAGCCCGTTGAGGTGGCAATAATTACACCGTCTGCAAGGTATTTGTTCACTGCAGTGCCGTTGACTTCTGCCTCAAGAGAAACCATTTTTGTTGAGTCACTGCGGATGATTATGTCATTGAGAGCGGTGTAGCTTTCAAGAATTTCACCATCCCGTACAACCCTCACTTCAAGCATCATTCTGTTTTCAACCGAAAATTCACCATTCAGAATTTTTCTCAGGTTCGAAAGGTCATGACGCTCCATTTGAGTGAGAAATCCAAGATGCCCAAGGTTTATTCCCGTAACGGGAATTCCGTAACTTGAGGCTTCGGTGATAATTTTCAGGATTGTTCCGTCGCCGCCAAGTGCAACAATCAAGTCGCAGTTGTCAAAAAATTTGTCACTGCTTGTGTATGAAACATCGTTTGAGTTAAGTTCATCTTTCAGGGATTGGTCCACAATTATATTTTTGCCATATTCCTTTAAAATGGCAATGACCTCGCGGGTTGCGGACAAGTCTGTATCACGTTCTCTGTTGACATAGAGTGCTATGTTTTGCATAATGAAGACTCCTTTCTTAAATGTTATGTGAGAGCTCTACAAGAGCGGGTATATCAAATTCATTGCTCGGGTCGGGGGATTTTTGGATATGCATAAGGTATTCAATGTTGCCCTCCGGCCCCTTTATGGGTGAAAAGTCAAGACCTTTCACCGAAAAACCGATTTCTTTGGTGAATTCCAGGACTTTTTCTATTACCTCAATGTGCGTTGATTTTTCCCGGACAACACCTTTTTTGCCGACCTTTTCGCGGCCTGCTTCAAATTGGGGTTTTATAAGACAAACACCTTCTCCGCCATCTTTTAGCAAATCAAAAGCAACGGGGAGAACAGGCTTCAGGGAAATGAAGGAAACATCCACCGAGAAAAAGTCCAGGGGTTCGGTTATGAGTTCTTTGTCGATGTGTCTGATGTTTGTGCGTTCCATATTGACAACTCGCGGGTCTTGCCTGAGCTTCCAGGCAAGCTGACCATACCCTACATCCACAGAATAAACCTTTGAGGCTCCATTTTGGAGCATACAATCGGTGAAACCACCTGTTGATGCACCAATATCCATACAAACCTTGTTGTCGAGCACAACGGGGAAAACAGACATCGCTTTTTCAAGCTTTAGCCCGCCTCGACTGACATAAGACGGTCCCTTCGAGCGGACTTCAATTTTTTCTGTGCCGTTTACGGTTTCTCCTGATTTCATTGCTTTTTGATTGTCAATGTAAACATCCCCTGCCATAATAAGGGCTTGTGCGGCACTTCGGCTGGGTGCCATATTCTGTTCAACCAAAAAAACGTCAAGTCTTATTTTGCTCAATTCTTATCACCTGCAAGTTCTGCTATAATTTTTTGTGCTATACTTTCCGCATCAATGCCTGCCAGTGCTTTTTGTTCGGCAATGGTACCCTGAATGAGAGGTCTGTCAGGGAATGAAAATTCCAAAATCTTGCCTGCGTGCAGTTTTCTCACAATGGATGAAAGACCGCCTATGCAGACATTATCCTCTGAAATTGCTATCAGCTTTTTACCCTTGGCAGAAGCTTCAAACAACTTCTCGTCAAAGGGCTTCAAAAATCTTGCGTTCATAACCTCTGCAGAAATCCCTGATTTTTCCAGAATTTCTGCTGCCTTCAAGCTCTCCGCAACTTCTGAACCCAAAGCCACAATCAAAACATCACTGCCTGAGCGCTCAACAATGCCCCCACCAAGAACAATTGGTTCAATTGATGTGGGGTTAAGTGAATCTTTTCCCTTTGGATATCTGATTGCAACGGGTCCGGTGCATTCATTAACCGCAAAATTGAGCATTTCTTTCAGTTCCTCGCAGGATGAGGGAGCAAGGATGGTCATATTTGGAATATGGGAGAGATATGAAAGGTCATATATTCCCTGATGGGTTTCGCCGTCACTGCCTGCAGCTCCGGCACGGTCAATCGCAAAGACAACGTGCAGATTCTGAAGTGCAACATCGTGAAGGATTTGGTCATAACCACGTTGAAGGAATGTGGAATATACAGCAAATACGGGGGTGTAACCTGATTTTGCCATTGCGGCAGAAAAAGTGACTGCGTGTTGCTCGGCAATCCCCACGTCAAAAAAGCGTTCCGGGAATTTTTCAGCAAATTCCGACATACCTGTTCCCAAAGGCATTGCGGCTGTTATGCCAACAATCTTTTCATTTGTTTCGGCAAGTTTTGCAAGTTCGCGACCAAAGGTATCGGAGTAGGTTCCTTCATCACAAGCTGAAACGTTTCCGGTTTCGGGGTCAAAGTGTCCAACACCGTGAAAAAGTGAGGGTTGCTCCTCTGAAGGCTGATAGCCCTTGCCTTTTTGTGTTGACACGTGAACTATGACAGGTTTGTCAAGTTTTTTTGCATAAGTGATGATGGAGATAAGCTCCTTAAGGTTGTGACCGTCAATCGGTCCCAGATATTCAAGGCCCATATTTTCAAAGAGCTTTTTCTGAAGAAGTATTTTTTTCAGAAATCTTTTGCTGATATGAGCGAGCTTTATAAAAGGTTCACCGATAACGGGAAGGCTTTTGAGAAAATTAGTTACCACAGCCTTTAAATTAATATATTTCGAATGGCTTGTTGCCTTTCTCAGATGTTGTGAAAGACCGCCCACGTTTTCAGAAATGGACATTCCGTTGTCGTTTAAAATAACTATCAGGGGCAGTTTGCTGCTTCCTGCGTGATTGAGTGCTTCATATGCCATGCCGCCCGTTAATGCACCGTCGCCGATTACGGCAACCGAATGGCTGGAAACACCGCTCATTTTGAAGCCTTGGGCAAAACCCAGAGCTGCGGAAACAGAGGTGGAGGAGTGTCCCGTGTTGAAAGCATCGGCAGGATTTTCGTCGGTTTTGGGGAAACCGCTTATTCCGTCCTTTTGGCGGAGGGTTGAAAAACGATTGCGCCTTTCAGTTATGATTTTGTGGGTGTAGGCCTGATGCCCCACGTCCCACACAATTTTGTCCGAAGAAAAGTCAAAAACCTTGTGCAGGGCAAGCGTAAGCTCCACCGTACCAAGGTTTGAGGACAAATGTCCCCCGTGCTTTGAAATGCTGTCAATCAAAAATTCACGGATTTCTTCCGCCAGAATTTTAAGCTCAGGGATATTAAGTTTTTTTACATCATCTGATGAGTTTATCTCATCCAAAAGTTTTTTCATATATACACCGTTTTATTTACTCCCAAGTTTCAGCACGGATATTATTCTTGCTGTATTGTAAACGATAAAACTGCTGTGTCTGAGTGCAATGCTTTTGCCCATAGCCTTTCCGCCTACAGTCAGAGCCGCCACAAGGGCTGTGATAACAAGACCAAAGAGAAAGTTGCTGAAAACAGGAGATATTTTTATAAGATAAGCAACAACTGCTGCAGAGGCAGAACCGCTGACAATTCCGCAAATGTCACCCACGACATCATTGCAGAAGTTTGAAACCTTGTCCTTTGCTTTTATCAGAGAAATAGCGCGACCTGCATATCTGATGCGTTTTGCCGCCATTGAATGAAAGGGTGCTTCGTCGGCAGTTGCCACCGCCATACCTATTATGTCAAAAATGATGCCCAGAAAAATAATAAAAAGCAAAATCAAAACAGCTGCCCAAATGCTCACCAAATTCATAACACCGCTTGACAGAAACGAAAAGATTCCGGACATAGTGAAGGTTATGATGATGGTTTTCAAAACCCAAAGCTTGTCAGCTTTTTTGGAGTTTGCAGGCTTAAATTTGATTTTTTGTTTTCGATGCACGTCGTCTTTCAACAATAATTCATCTCCGAAAATTTTATTAAAGAGAAATTAAGAGGGTAGCATATACAGTAAATTTTGTGTCTTAGGTCAGGTTGGATTTCCCGACAGATTGCCCAATCGTCGCCGAAAGGGTAGTTTCCTTTTAAAATCTGCCACACATCGTTGCCGAATCGAACAAGGAACAAAAGTTCCGAGTTCGTGTGTTACCTGATTGCCACTGAGTACACACTACAATCCTGTATATGCACCGGATTATTCCGGGACCGGCCTAGGAGTTTTCCTCAACAGTTACAAACGTTTCTTAGCCTCTTTTGCAAATATGGTTTCAAAAAGCAATAACGTGGCATTTCATGGCCGTGAAATGCCAGTCTGAACAATTATTCACCATATCCACTCAAGGCAGGCTACACTGCCCACAGCACCCAAATTGGTACCGCAACGCAGGTTTTAACCTGATACGTATAAAGATGGGATGTCCCAAACAATACACGGTCACAGGCCTCCGCGGAAAAGGGGTCAACGCCCACATGCCGTTGCGGATCGCCCCTAAACCTTAACTCCCAGCACACACCCTCGACTGGGCGTCGCGAGCACGCACAAGGAACTTCATCGATATGCCCTTCGGCGAATTTTTAGGCCCGCCCTGGGAAACGAAGTAACTGACTAGAATACCGTTACCCTATAATTTCTCAACATAATTATACCCCATTTGATAAGTAATGTCAACAAATTCGGGTTGATTTTTATAAGGATATGTGCTAAAATCTGTTTGGTGATATAAATGGATAAAAAGCAAAAAAATACCCAGTGCGAAAGCTGTGCATATTTTGACTATGATTATGAACTTGGCTATGACGTGTGTACCATAAATCTTGATGAGGATGAGGTTTCGGCATTTTATGCCTCAGGACATAATTCCTGTCCTTATTACAACTTTTACGACGAG
This sequence comes from Clostridia bacterium, assembly GCA_045648205.1. Taxonomy (GTDB): domain Bacteria; phylum Bacillota; class Clostridia; order Monoglobales; family Monoglobaceae; genus SIG440. The sequence goes on along the minus strand of JAZRNM010000030.1, from coordinate 147 downwards.
TACAAAATTGTACGAAAACAAAATTAAAAGCGGTCTTTGGACCGCTTTTTTTATTACAAAATTTCTTCTATATGAAAGCCTTCTTGATGAGGAATGTGGTCCACAAGTTTGGTGAACATGGTGAATTCACCGAAAAAGTCGGGCTTT
>JAZRNM010000029.1:0-17022 GCA_045648205.1 Clostridia bacterium | reverse complement strand
CTTTGAATAATCCTTGATGTTTGCGTTTGTTGGGAAGTGAACATTTTCCATAGGCATACGAAGTTTCTCATCGATCTGGTAGTAAAGATACTTGATCATTGAGTGTGCAAAACCTGCTTCATATGTAATAGGAGCGATGTTACCTGCTTCATCTGCCCATTCATCTTCTGCAACAAGGTGAACCTTGCTACAATCAACACCGAAGTAGTTGATGAGCTGTGCAAGAGGAATGTATGTATCAGGTTCGGGGTTTCCGAGAATCATTGTGAAACTCTTGCCTGCTTCTGATGCAGCTTTAAGACGTTCAAAAAGTGTTGCGATGAGAACAGGATGGGGGTTCATCATAACTTTTACGTTAAATTCAGGATGCCACCAGTCTTCTCTCTTTTCAAGATCCTTGCCGCTGAGGCTGCGAACATACTCACAAACCTTCTTGTCCTTAAAAGGAACAAATTCATGTGGCTGGAAATCAAACTTTGTTGCGGGGTCAGTAATAAAATTATTCATTTTACAAACTCTCCTTTTTATATATTTTTTCCATATTTGAATTATATCTTTGAAAATCCACATTGTCAAGTCGTAACTTTACGAAATTTTTTCGAAATCGAAAAAATCCCTTGAAATGTGAACATTATTGTGTTATATTGACCTCAAAAGGGCAACAAATATTTCGTGGTTACGAAAATTTTTCGGAGGTATGTGATGACTCTCGCAAAAATAGCCAAATTGGCAAACGTAGCAATATCCACGGTTTCCAAAGCTTTCTCGGACAGTCCTGAAATCAGCAAAGAAACAAAGGACCAGATTATAAAGATTGCAAAAGAAACGGGCTGCTACGAAAAATATTACAAGCCGAAATACAGCAAAAAGCTTATCGCGGTCATCTGTCCCGAGCTTCTGGGCATTCATTATGCTCAGATGACTTCATATCTTGAGGAAAAAATCACCTCTCAGGGCGGAACAATGCTCCTTTCGGTGAGCAATTTTTCACCCGAAAAACAAGACGAGCTAATTGAGTACTACTCCAAATTTGCCCATGCCGACGGAATTATCGTGATTGAGCCCGTGTCAAAAATAAGGACCGCTTCGGAAATTCCCATTGTTCAGATTGGTCTTGAAAAGTCTGATGGCGAAGTCCACTCCATTTATGCAAATATTGGCAATGCCCTGGACAGCTGCATCAATCTTCTTCTCAAATATGGTCACAGAAACATCGGATTCATCGGCGAAAACTACACCGAGAAGGAATATAACATTTTCAGAAGTGCGGCACATTCCAACGGGATTCTGACAAACCCTGATTTCATATCAATAAACAAGCACAGATTTCACGATTGCGGATATTACGGAATTGATGAAATGCTGAGCCGAGGCACTCTCCCCACCGTTGTCTTTGCGGCATACAGTCACATCGCTGTGGGAATTTTGCAACGTTTGAGCGAGGAAGGGCTGAAAGTTCCCGAGAATATTTCTCTTGTCTGTCTTGATGACATTGCAACCGTGCCCTATGGAAACCAGAACCTCTCCTGCATCAGGATGCACCTTGAGGAGCTTTGTTCAGAGGCAATACACCTGCTTTATCGATTGCTTTCAAAAAACAGCGGCGTTTCAAAACACACCATCACCGTTGACCGCCAGTTCTTCAAGGGTGAAACCATCGCAAGATTAAATTAGACTGAACTTTCCACTTTTTAGAGAAGTGGAGCAAATTTTTCTGCTATTTTAAAATTCAAAAAATACCCCGTAATGTTTAAACATTACGGGGTATTGTCATTCCGAGCATTGCGAGGAATCTGAAAAGCCCCTTTTTGGAAAAGCGGAAATATATAAATTTATTTGACATTCATAAATCTTGAAATGGTCTTGCTGAGCTTTATGGCGTCATCAAATTTATCAATATAAAAATTAATAACATTGTTGTCATCAAACCTCAATTCCATTTTGCCGTATGTTATGGTGTCGGTGGTGAGAATATCAAGAAAGATAATTTTGCTGTATGGTGCAATTGTCCAATCCTTGAAAATCAACGGATAAGCCTCGGAGGGTATTCTGACGAACAAAATACGCTGATTTGTAAAAAATGCAACGGTTTCATCATTGGTAAATGTCTTGAAAATCACTTCATCATCAAGCAAAAACGGATGAACCTGCTTCATAAATTCTTCCGAAGGCGATTTCATCAGGTCTGAAAATTCTTTTTGTCCATAGCTAATCATAAATAAAGCTCCTTTATAATAAAAAATGCGTGCAATCTGAGTTGCACGCATGAAAAACACGAAACCCAGATTGTCGCCAAACAAACCGATACAATGAATAAACCAAAGTACGCAAAGAGTTCGTGTTTTTACCAATGGTAAAAATATACGTACTTTTGGTCTTTCAATTGAATATTCAGTTTGTTTGGCAAAAACATTATAGCACAATCTTTCATAAAAAGCAATAGTATTTACAAAATATTCCAATTTATTCTTTTATGTTAAACTAATCAGGGTTTTAAATGCCCGTTAAATGTTTGAGCATTACGGGGTGTTTTTGGATTTAGAAACGGCGAAAGCAAAAAACACCAGGCAATCTGACTTCATTGCGCCTGGTGTTTTTTAGGAAAGCGTTGGAAATGGTTTTTCCAACAATCTTGACGGCAGAGCCGTTGATAAATTCAAATTACAGCCCGTTTGCGAAAATATAGGGGGAGATTTTTCCCTCGCTTTTTCTAAAAAAGCGAGAATTCCTAAAACATAGGGGTGAATTTTGCTCCACTTTTTTAAAAAGTGGAAAAACAAAAAATATATTCATACCTACTTTTTCAAAAAAGTAGCAAAAACTCCGCCACGATATTCGGCTCGGACAGATTAGACTGCTTGATTTCGCATTTTTGTTGCCACAAAAGATTTCTCACGCAAATTATGCGTTCGGCTTTTGTTAAAATCAAAAGCCTACAAGGGATATTTTGATTTCGCCTTTTGATTTTGCAACAAAAATTCTCATCTTCACAAAATCTGTCATCTCGCCTCATAAAAGTGGCTCCTCAGATTCCTCGCTTTGCTCGGAATGACCAAAACCCAAAATAAACTAACTTTCTATATCCCCGTAAGATATTTGAGCATTACGGTCTGTTTTTTGGATTTAGAAACGGCGAAAGCAAAAAACACCAGGCAATCTGACTTCATTGCGCCTGGTGTTTTTTAGGAAAGCGTTGGAAATGACTTTTCCAACAATCTTGACGGCTGAGCCGTTGATAAATTCAAATTACAGCCCGTTTGCGAAAATATAGGGGGAGATTTTTCCCTCGCTTTTTCTAAAAAAGCGAGAATTCCCAAAGCATAGGAGCAAGTTTTACTCCACTTTTTAAAAAGTGGAAAAACATTACATTTCCAACAAAATGGTGAATGGTCCGTCATTAACCAGACTAACCTGCATATCTGCTCCGAAGCTGCCGTGTGCGGTTTTTGAAAACCGTTCTTCACACAACTTCAGAAAATACTCATAAAGCTCCTCCGCAAGTTGCGGGGGACCGGCTTCAATAAAGCTTGGGCGAGTGCCCTTTCGGGCATCTGCATAAAGTGTGAATTGAGAAATAACAAGAACCTCACCGCCAATGTCATCAATGGAAAGGTTGGTTTTGTCATTCTCATCAGGGAAAAGTCTGAGTTTTTTTATCTTGTCTGCCATTTTCTCGGCAACTTCACAATTATCATCTTTTCCCACACCAAGCAGAACCACATATCCTCTGCCTATTTCACCGATAACCTTTCCGTCAACCTTGACATTTGCTTCCAGAACACGTTGCAAAACAACTTTCATTCAACAATACCTCTTTTTCTCAATATCTGGGTGGAGAATATCTTGTGTTTCTCCTTCTCTTCCGCTTTGATTTTTTAAGTGCACGCACAAAGCCAATGACAACCAAGCCCACAAATCCCAGCACCAAACCAAGCACAACATAAACAATCAGTTTCACCAGTTTGAAGCTCCACAGCCATTCAAAGAAGGCAGAAACAAACCACAGAAAATGTCTGTCAACCTCCTGGGTTGAAACGAGATTAACCTCTCCGACCTTGTTCCCTTCATAGGTGAAAATTGCCTTGCCTATCACCTGTCCTGAATAAATAGGTGCATACACCTTTTCAGGAATTTCGGTTTTTATTTCAACCTTGCCGGTATCACCGCCATTGGGGAACAGTGCATCGAGATTTTTCTCTGCAGAAAGCAAAATATGACCTATTCCGTCTGCCGCTCTCTTCACCTTGACTTCACCAAAAATATCATCTCTTTTCGCAAGTCTCTGTGCCGAAAAGTCGGTGAGTCCATGCTCAAGAATCGCCTTTGATTCGTCGTGAGAAATTGCAATATCCGTGGCACCAAAAACCACACTGATAACCGATTTATCCCCTCTTTCAGCCGATGACACCAGGCAATATCCTGCTTCGGTTGTGGATCCGGTCTTGATTCCGGTTGCATATTCATAAAAATAGTATGGATATCTCATTCGGGAAACAAGATTGTTTGTGTTGATGAAATATCTCTTGTCTGACATATTAGTTGCCGGGAGATAAATATGAGCACACTCCACAATTCCTCTGAAGGTTTCATTTTTCATTGCCTCAAGTGCAATAATTGACATTTCTCTTGCAGTTGTGAAATGCTGTTTGTCGTGAAGCCCGTGAGGATTGACAAAGTGCGTGCTTTCAAGGCCCAAAGCCTTCACCTTTTCGTTCATTTTTGAAACAAAGGCATCAATTGAGCCCGAAACGCCCTCGGCAATAGTCACCGCAGCATCATTCCCTGATGCAATCAGTAGTCCTTCCAAAAGATTTTTGAGAGGCATTTCCTCCCCCACCTTCAGGGCAATTCCGCTTCCATCTGCATCCAGAGTGTCAAAAGCCTCCTGGCTCAGTTTCAATGGCTGGTCGAGACTGATTTCACCTTTTTCCACCGCCTCAAGTGCCACAATCGCCGTCATTATCTTGGTTGTGCTGGCAGGGAACACAACCTCATCAGCCTTTTTTTCAAAAAGCACGTTTCCCGTGTTGCCATCAATCAAAATAGCAGCCTTTGCCGTAACGGCAGGCTTTTCTGCATATACAGGAGCAAACGAAGTCAAAAAACACAAAGCAGAAAGCACCGCAGCAAAGCACTTGCGATATTTTTTGTATGTAACAAAAGACCATTTATTCTTCATTGCATCCTCCAAATTTATTTCACAGAGTTTTCTCGTTCAAGCTTTTCCCGTTCAGCCTGAGAAAGCCGGACATAGCTGGGAACAAGCTTTCCATATTCCACAGTTTCACCCTTCTTCAGCTTTTCAAGACCGATTTCCGCAACCGCTCCGCCAAGATTGAGGTTTGTGATTTTAGGTGCAAAATGTGCAAGGTTTCCCAAAGCCGACTTTATTTCCTCTTTGAACACCAAGGTGGCATCTCCCATAAAAATCACAGACCGACCAGTCTTGCAAAGCTCCTCAAGAAGTTCCGAAAGAGCCAATGCCCTGTCCTCGCACAAACGCTCCATTCCATCATTTCCGCCTTGGAACAACGCATTATACACCTGTTCACGTCTTGCATCAAGAACCGGACAGATAATTCCGTCAAAATGTTTTGACGAAAAAGCAAGTGCCTCCAGGGTGGAAACTGCGACGCAGGGCTTTTGTGCTGCCTGCGCCAGAGCTTTAGCTGTTGCAACACCAATCCTAACACCGGTAAACGAACCCGGTCCAACCGCCGCCGCAAAAGCATCAACCGTAGACGGTTCAATCTCTGCCGCCCTGAACATCTGTTCAACAAGGGGCATCATCATCTGTGAATGTGTTTTGTTCTTGTTTACAACTGTCTGGGCAATCATAACATCCTCATTAACAAGTGCTGCAGTTGCCGCCATACAGCAGGTATCAATTCCAAAAACCGTCATTTTTATCTCTCCGTTTTTTCAATAAAGATTTCTCTGTAATCTTCCCCCAAGGAAGGGTTTTTTTCAATTCTCACTTCAATATAACCCTTTGGCAGAACATTTTCTATATTCTGTGCCCATTCTATTATGCAAATCCCGTCACCGAAAAAATAATCATCCATCCAGTCACACTCATCAGGGTTTGCGTTCTCAAGGCGATATGCATCAAAGTGATAAAGGTCCAGCGTTCCGTTGTATTCATTGACTATGGTGAACGTGGGGCTTGAAACCTCGCCCTCTATTTCAAAAAAGTCCGCAATTCCCCTTGTGAAGGCAGTTTTACCCGCACCCAAATCACCCGTGAGCGCAACAATGCTTCCGGGGACAAGAGTTTCAGCGAATTTTCGTGCCGCAGCACGGGTTTCTTTTTCACTATGGCTTATGACCTTTTCCATCTCAGTTTCCTCACAAAATTATACTTACTTTTATTTTACCTATATTTATTGTCAAAGTCAATACAAAACTATTGAATTTTAGATTAATTTGTTATATACTGAGTTTATTGATTAACAAACTTTTTTGTTGGAGGGTGATGAAAATGACAAAGGAAAGAGTTGACAAACATAATTATTATTTAGACATAGCTGAAACTGTTATTGAAAGGGGAACCTGCCTTCGTCGCAACTTCGGCGCGATTATTGTGAAAAATGATGAAATCGTTTCAACGGGCTACACAGGTGCGCCAAGAGGCAGACAAAACTGCACCAACCTGGGTGTTTGCATCAGAGAAAAGCTGGCAATCCCCAGAGGTGAAAGATATGAGCTTTGCCGCAGTGTTCATGCTGAAGCAAATTGCATCATCAGTGCTCAACGCCGTGATATGATTGACTCAACCCTTTATCTTGTTGGAAAGGACTACAAAACAGGGGAACTGGTTGAGAACACCTCAAGCTGTTCAATGTGCAAACGCCTTGTTATCAACGCAGGCATCAAGCAGGTTGTAATCCGCAACACTCCCACAGAATACACAATTGTGAATGTTTGCGACTGGGTTCAGAATGATGAATCAGTGGAAGGCATCTTTGGTTATTAAAATTTATCAATAAAAATTCAAAAAGCCCTATTCTTGGGCTTTTTGTTTTATCTTAAATAGCATAACAAAGCGAAAAAAGCAAAGAATAAAAGTGAAAGGAGAATTGGTCCAATGAGAAAATTTTTTAAAATTTCATTTTTTGTTCTTTGCCTTTCCGTTTTGCTTTCATCAAAAAACGTTTATGTTCCCGTTCTTGTGCAAGAGCCACCTCAAGTCTCTGCGCAAGTGAGTGCATAGGCAAAAAAATTATGCGGTAAACTAATGATAGTTTACCGCATTTCTTCAAGTTTATGCAAATTTTAAGCAAGGAACTTGTCGTGAATAACCTGAACTGCTTTTTCTGCATTGTTCACATTGATTAAAACAGAAATTTTTGTTTCTGATGTTGAAATCATATGAATATTGATATTTGCATCATAAAGAGCTTCAAACATTGTTGCAGCAACACCGGGATTATTTGCCATACCGGCGCCAACAATCGAAACCTTGCTGATGTCTTCACGATGTGTGATTTCCTCATAGCAGAGAGCATCCTTTTCGCTTTCGAGAAGAGCAATTGCCTCTTCCATATGATTTTTTGTTACGGTGAATGAAATATCTTTCTTTCCGCCTCTGCCGATTGACTGCAAAATCACGTCAACATTGATTTGTTTCTTTGCAAGCAAAGAGAAAACCTTGAATGCAATGCCGGGTTTGTCTTCAAGACCAACTATAGCAATACGAGCAACGTCATTATCACGTGCAACTCCTCTGATTAACATTTTTTCCACGGAAACCGCCTCCTTAACAATTGTTCCATCTATTTTTTCAAAGCTTGACTTAACTTCAAGCTTAACTCCATACTTCTTTGCCATTTCAACCGAACGGTTGTGAAGAACGTTAGCACCAAGACTTGCCAGATCGAGCATTTCGTCATAAGTTATTTCATCAAGTTTCTTTGCAGACTTGACAATTCTTGGGTCTGCGGTGTAAACACCGTCAACATCTGTGTAAATCTCGCACTTATCTGCGTGGATTGCTGCCGCAATTGCAACTGCAGAGGTGTCACTTCCGCCTCTTCCAAGGGTTGTTATGTTGTCATATTTGTCAAGACCCTGGAACCCTGCAACAATAACGATTTTTTTCTGGTCGAGTTCAGCCATTATTCTTTCTGTGTCAACCTTGTGGATTCTTGCATTTCCCGCATTTGAATTGGTGCGGAAACCTGCCTGCCATCCTGTCAGCGAAACAACAGGCACGCCAATCTTTTCAATTGCCATAGCGAGAAGTGCAATTGAAATCTGCTCTCCCGATGCAAGAAGCATATCCATTTCGCGTTTTGATGGATTGTCGCTGATTTCGTGGGCTTTATCAATCAGGTCATCTGTTGTGTCGCCCTGAGCCGAAACAACAACCACAACCGAGTTACCTTCACGATAAGTGTCAACAACACGATTTGCCACATTGATTACTTTGGCTGCGTCTGCAACAGAACTTCCGCCGAATTTTTGAACGATAATTGCCAATTTTAAAACCTCCGATACATTATTAGATTTCAGTAACACCCAGATTATCTGTTTTCAGAATATCAAGATGCCAGTTTTGCATTTTTTGCGCCAATATGCGACTCACGTTGGGGAAAAACTCTTTGTTTTCCGCATTTATAATCGCAATCAGCGTTGGTCCTGCCCCGCTCAGATAAACCCCAAGGGCACCGTTGCGGTAGCATATATTGAAAAGCTCATCCATTGAGGGAATGAGATTTTTCCGATAATACTGATGAAGTCTGTCACCCACAGCCACCCGGATATTTGAATAATCCCCGGAAATCAAGCTTGCTGCAAGAAGGGAGCTGTGTCCTGTGTTGTAGACCGCATCATGGTGAGAAACAAACCTCGGGAGAATAGCTCTTGCCTTTTTTGTTGCAAGGGGAAAGTCGGGGATAATCGCCGCAAACCTCAGGTCATCTTTCAGCTTGTGACTCACAAAATGGTGCTTTCCGTGCTGCAGAACACTGACCGTGAATCCACCCATCATTGCGGGGGTAACATTGTCGGCGTGTCCCTCAAGCATAACTGCCATCCGAAGAAGTTCTTCCTTTGAAAAGGGCTTGCCCGAAAGGAGATTGGCAGCATAAAGTCCGCCCACAATTCCGGCACTGCTGCTTCCAAGCCCACGTGTAACAGGAATAAAGCTTTCAAGAGTGAGTTTTATTCCGGACGGGGAATACCCCGCCTTTTCAAAAACTTCTTTCATCGCCCGATAAACAAGGTTTTTCTCATTTTGAGGAAGAAACTTTTTTGAACTGTCAAGAATTTCAATTTCAATTCCTGAATCAATTTCCTCCACCGTTACATAGTTATAAAGCTGAAGTGCCACACCCAGGCTATCAAAGCCGGGCCCCATATTGGCACTTGTGGCGGGAACACGAACCTTTATCATTCCCCAATCAGCCTCAATTTTGCCAAAGCCTTGCAGCCTTTTTCCTCAACCGACTTGATGAATTCTGCAATGCCTTCGTCTGTGAGTGCATCGGTAATAACCGCAAATTCGTTTTTGTATTCCTCTTCATCAAAAGCCACAATCTTGCAGTTTTCAAGACCGCCTACGCGACTTCCTGAAAATCTTACATAGTAAGGATATTTCTGCTTTTTGCCTTCAGATTGGTTTTCTTCCTTGTATTCATTCCATTTTATGATGATGTTGGTGTTCTTGTGCTTTATGGCGTCAACCACGTCAGCAACCACTGCATTAGCCGTGGGAAGCTTTCCTGCGCCTCTGCCATAGAACATAACTTCACCCAGATCCTCACCTCTGACAATTATTCCGTTGAACACGTCATTGATTCCTGCCAGGGGATTTGACTTTGGAACAAAAGCCGGGAAAACAGCCGCATAAACACCGCCATCAACAGCACGGGTTCCGTGTCCGATGAGCTTGATAGCATAACCAAGTCTGTCAGCATATGCAACATCGGCTGCGGTGATTTTTGTAATTCCCTCTGTGGAAATTCTCTCAGTTGAAACAGCATCGCCAAAAGCCAATGCTGACAAAATTGCAATCTTTCGACAGGTGTCAAAGCCCTCAACATCAGCTGTGGGGTCAGCCTCTGCATAACCCTTCTGCTGAGCGGCACGGAGTGCATTGTCAAAGCTCTCACCCTTTTGGAACATCTGTGTGAGGATGTAGTTTGTTGTTCCGTTGAGAATTCCGAAAACGTCTGTTGCTTCACCTGCAGTCAGGCATGAAAACAGAGGTCTGATAATGGGAATTCCGCCGCCAACACTTGCTTCAAAAAGATAATTTATGTTCTTTTCCTTTGCAATTTTCAAGAACTCGGTTCCGTGAGCCGCAACCAACTCCTTGTTGGAGGTGATAACGTGCTTGCCTGCAAGAAGAAGCTGTTTTGTGAAAGTATAGGCAGGATTGACTCCACCCATTGTTTCAACAACAACACCAACCTCATCGTCATTTAAGATATCATTAAAATCCTTTGTGAAACAATCAAATTCACTGTCAGGGAAATCACGAAGGTCAAGAATATGGGCAATTTCAATTGCTTCGCCGCATTTGTTGATGAGGTTTTGCTGGTTTTTCACAACAACCTCTCCAACGCCTGAACCAACAACACCAAAACCCATAATTGCGATTTTCATAAGTAATCAGTTCCTTTCTCAAAACGTTCATATGAACACAACTTGTCCGTAAAAATAGATAATAACATAATACAACAAAAAAGCCTCGCAGTCAAGGTTTTTTTTGCCAAACTGCAAGGTTTTTATTGAATTTTTTCTTCATATAAATTAATCAGACAACAAACTAATAATTTTGAGCATTTCTTCCTTAGTCTGTGCGTGCATAATGATGTCACGAAGCCTTGCTCCGCCCTTTGCCCCCTTGATGTACCAAGCCATATGCTTCCGTGCCTCCTGAATACCGCGGTATTCGCCCTTGTACTTCACCAACAGTTCAAGATGCTCCGCCATTTTCTCGGCTCTCTCCGCAACCGTTGGGGGTTCAAGTTTTTCGCCTGTTTCAAGAAAGTGAATAACCCGCCTGAATATCCACGGATTTCCCTGAGCACCTCTCCCAATCATAATTCCGTCACAGCCTGTGTAGTCAAGCATATGCTTTGCACTTTCCTCGTCTGTTATGTCTCCGTTGCCGATAACGGGAATACTTACCGCTGATTTCACCGCCTTTATAATATCAAGGTCGGCTGTTCCGCTGTAAAACTGCTCTCTTGTGCGGCCGTGAACGGTTATCGCCGCCGCTCCGCTTTGCTCTGCGATTTTTGCCATTTCAACTGCATTGACAGCATCATCATTCCAGCCTTTGCGGATTTTCACAGTTACGGGAACATCAACCGCCCTCACCACCGCATCAACAATTTCCCCTGCAAGCTCAGGGTTTTTTGAAAGTGCCGAGCCATCGCCGTTCCCCGTTATTTTCGGGGCAGGACAGCCCATATTGATGTCAATCAGCTCTGCACCGAATTCCAGAGCCTTCTCCGCAATTGACGCAAGAACATTGGGCTCGTGGCCAAAGAGCTGTGTTGCCAGAGGTTTTTCCTCTTCCTCTGACGAAAGCAGGTCCGAGGTCTTTTTGTTGTTGTAAAAAAGCCCTTTCCCCGACACCATTTCGGTGTACATAAGCCCTGGCCCGAAAGGCTTTGTAATCATTCGGAACGCCTTGTCGGTCACTCCCGCCATGGGAGCAAGCAGCACATTGTTATTCAGCTTGAGATTTCCTATTGTCAGCATCTTTATTTTTCCCTTTCCCGGTCAAAACTCGTTTCTAACATCTTATTACATTCCGCTTTCTTTGTCAATGTTTTATCTTGACATTGCCAAACTTTGGGAGTATACTTTTATTAAAATGGGATGGTTTACGTTTCTTTTTAAACTTATGATACAAGGAGGCAGTCCAATGGATTACTCAAAGCTGAAAAACGTCAAAAGAATTGTCATCAAGGTGGGCACATCTTCTTTGACATATGAAACCGGAAAACTCAATATAAAACGCATTGAAAGCATTGTTCGTGTCATCTCAGACCTTCGCAACCGTGAAATCGAGGTTGCTCTGGTTTCAAGCGGTGCTGTGGGCGCAGGAGTCGGCAAACTGAACCTTTCCGAAAAGCCCTCCGACACCCGCAAAAAACAAGCTCTTGCAGCAATCGGTCAGGCAACTTTGGTTTCAATGTATGACAGATTTTTTTCAGAATATGGTCACTCCTCTGCTCAGGTTCTTCTGACCAAGTTTATTCTTGACGATGCAGAGAGATACGAGAACACCAAAAACACCTTTGAAACCATGTTTGAATATGGAGTTATCCCCATTATCAACGAAAACGACGTTATCTCCACCTACGAGCTGGAGTTTGGCGACAACGACACATTGTCTGCCTATATCGCTCAATTGATTGATGCCGACCTTTTGGTAATTCTGTCCGACATTGACGGACTCTTTGACGGAAACCCCCAGGAAGACAGCTCAGCAAAGCTCATTCCTATTGTTGAAGAAATCACCGAAAATCTTTATTCTGTTGCAGGCGGAGCAGGAAGCCGCCGCGGTACGGGTGGAATGATTACCAAGCTGAAAGCCGCCGAAATAGTTGTTCCCGACGGAATAGATATGATTATCACAAACGGTGCATATCCCGAAAGAATTTATGACATTATTGACGGAAAACCCGTTGGAACCCTTTTCTGCGGAAAGAAATAAAAATTTTGTATTAATTTTTATTTCACATTTCTGTATTTTTTGTTAAATTATTGTCAAAAATAGTATTGCGTATTTGCCAAAAATATGTTAATATGTTATACAAGGGAGAAGTTTTAAAATTTCGCCCGTATACTAATTTCAATAAAATTATTAGTTTAAATATCAGGAGGTAAAGAAAATGACCAACAACAAAAAGGTTCTCACCTGGCTGGAAGAAATGAAAGCACTTTGCAAGCCCGATTCAGTAGTCTGGATTGACGGCAGCGAAGCACAGCTTGACGAGCTTCGCAAGGAAGCTGTTTCAACCGGTGAGATGATTGAACTTAATCAGGAAAAGCTCCCCGGCTGCTACTATCACAGAACAGCCGAAAACGACGTTGCTCGTGTTGAAGACAGAACATTCATCTGCACCGAAACCGAGGAAGAGGCAGGCCCCATCAACAACTGGATGGCACCCGCTGAAATGTATGCAAAGCTTAACAAGCTTTATGACGGCTCAATGAAGGGCAGAACAATGTATGTTATCCCCTATTCAATGGGTCCCGTTGGCTCACCTTTCTCAAAAATCGGTGTTGAGCTTACAGACAGCATCTATGTTGTTCTGAATATGGACATCATGACAAGAGTGGGAAAATCCGTTCTTGAAGCTCTTGGCGAAGACGGCGACTTTGTTAAGTGTCTCCACGCAAAGAGAGATGTAAATCCCGAAGAAAGATATATTGTTCACTTCCCACAGGACAACACCATTATGTCTGTTAACTCAGCATACGGCGGAAACGTTCTTTTGGGCAAAAAGTGTTTCGCACTCAGAATCGCATCATATCAGGGTATGAAGGAAGGCTGGATGGCAGAACATATGCTTATTCTCGGTCTTGAGAACCCCAAGGGTGAAGTGAAGTACATCTGTGCTGCATTCCCCTCAGCTTGCGGAAAAACAAATCTTGCAATGCTTATTCCTCCCAAGTTTCTCCAGGAACAGGGCTACAAGGTATGGACAGTGGGCGATGACATTGCATGGCTCAGAGTTGGCGAAGACGGAAGACTCTATGCAATCAACCCAGAAGCAGGCTTCTTCGGTGTTGCTCCCGGAACTTCTGTAAAATCAAACTTCAACGCACTTGAGGCAACAAAAAAGAACACAATCTTCACAAACGTTGCAATCAACGAAGAAGATATGACAGTTTGGTGGGAAGGTCTTGACAAGAATCCTCCCGAAAAGGCAATTGAGTGGAAGGGCGCGCACGTTAACGGCAAGGAATATACCGCTGACGGCGGAAAGCTTGCTCATCCCAACTCAAGATTCACAGCTCCGGCTGTTAACTGCCCCTGCATTTCACCTGAATTCGAAAATCCACAAGGTGTTCCGATTTCAGCAATCGTGTTTGGCGGTCGTCGTGCAAAGACAGCTCCGCTTGTATATCAGGCTCGTGACTGGGATCACGGTGTTTTCGTTGGTGCAACAATGGCTTCTGAAACAACTGCAGCTGCTGCAGGTGCTGTTGGCGTTGTAAGACGTGACCCAATGGCAATGAGACCTTTCGTTGGCTACAACATGGCTGACTACTTCCAGCATTGGTATGACATGGGCAAGAAGATTTCAAACCCACCTCAGATTTTCAATGTTAACTGGTTCAGACTTGACAGTGATGGCAACTTCATGTGGCCCGGCTTTGGTGACAATATGCGTGTTCTCAACTGGATTTTAGACCGTTGCGAAGGCAATGTTGACGCAGTTGAAACCGAAATCGGTTTTGTTCCCAAAAAGGAAGACCTTCAGCTTGACGGTCTTGACCTTTCTGACGAAACCATCACCGAGCTTCTTTCAATTGACAAAGCGGCATGGAAAGAAGACCTGGCAAATCAAAGAGAATTCTTCGCTCAATTCGGCGACAGACTTCCTGCAGAAATCAAGGAAAGCATGGACACATTGGAGAAAAATCTCAATAACTAATTGACCTTTAGGGTTGTGATTGCTCCAATCACAACCCTTATTTACGTAAAATTATTTAATTTAACGAAGGGAGGCGTCTGTTATGTCCAATACTTTTGTTTGCCTTATGGGAATTGGAACTGTTTTTATCGGTCTTATTTGTATTGTTTTTATTTGCAAGCTGACAAGCCTTGTTATGAAATACATTTCAAAGCCGGCAGAAAAGAAACCGACTCCAATTTCAGCACCAGCTCCGGTGAGCACTCTTTCTCAGAAAGAGAAACAGGCAATCATTGCCGGAACCTGTGCGGTTATCGCAGAAGAGCTTGGAACAGATGTTAACAACATAAGGGTTTTGTCCTTCAAAAGGGTTTAATCCGTCAGAAGTTTTCAAAAAGATTTATTTTAGTTTTGGAGGTATTACAAAATGAAAAAATACAAAGTTAATGTAAACGGAACAGCATACGAAATCGAAATTGAACTTATGAGCGAAACAGAAGCCGCAGCAGCAAAAACAGCAGCTCCCGCACAGGCACCTGCTCCTGCACAGGCAGAGGCTCCTGCTCCTGCTACCCCGGCAGCAGCTCCCGGAGAAGGCGAAAAGGTTGCAAGCCCAATGCCCGGAACAATCCTTTCAGTGGCTGTAAAGGCAGGCGACGCTGTTAAAAAGGGTCAGGTTCTGATGATTCTTGAAGCAATGAAAATGGAAAACGAAATTATGGCAGGAGCAGACGGCACAGTTACCGCCGTTATGGTTTCAGCAGGTCAGTCTGTTGAAGCAGGAACTGCTCTTTGCACAATTCAGTAATCAGGAAAGGTTGTTGAATTTAATATGAAAAAAAGAATTTTAGCCGTTTTTCTTGCAGCGATTGTTGTTCTTCTTTCTGTCACAACTTGTTTTGCGGCAGATGAAAGCGGCATTACATTCAATGCAAAAAATACGGCATATGATGCGCAGGAAAAAGTCCTTTCCTTCACTCTTGCAAACACATCTGATACTGAGGTATATATTGACACCATCACCTTCAGTTTTGACGAAAGCCTTGTCAGCCTTCAGTACAGTGGACTTCAATATGGTTCACTTATAGCACCCGGTGCAGAAGTGACTCTCAAAATCAACGCAGAGATTGCCAACTATAACCCAAAGGCACTGCCCCAAATCGGGCTCACAATCAATTGTATGGAAAATTCATCAACAATTGATCTGACGGCGGAGCGCAGTCTCAAAGAGGTTAAAATTGATAACATCTTCTCTGACAACGCAACTCCAATGGAGGCAGTTCTCAACTTCCTCAACCAGACAGGTTTCAAAGCAATTGCAACAAATTGGAAAGTTGCTGTTATGATTCTTATCTCGTTTGTTCTTATGTACCTTGCAATTGCAAAGAAGTTTGAGCCACTGCTCCTTCTCCCCATTGCATTCGGTATGCTCCTCACAAACCTTCCCGGCGCAGAAATGTTCCACGAAGAGCTTTTTGCAGACGGACACGTTCACTGGGATTTGTTCGGAGCAACAAACACAATCACACCCGGTCTCATTGACTACCTCTACCTTGGCGTAAAACTGGGCATTTATCCTTGTCTTATCTTCCTTGGCGTTGGTGCAATGACCGACTTTGGTCCGCTGATTGCAAACCCCAAGAGTCTTCTTCTTGGCGCTGCGGCACAGCTTGGAATTTTCATCACATATGTTGCAATGAACGTGTTCTTCGGGTTCACTCCCGCAGAGGCAGGTTCAACCGGTATCATTGGCGGAGCTGACGGCCCCACAGCAATCTTCGTGACAACACGTCTTGCGCCTCACCTCCTCGGTCCTATTGCTGTTGCTGCATATTCATATATGGCTCTGGTTCCCGTAATTCAGCCACCTATTATGAAACTGCTCACAACAAAAAAGGAACGCCAGATTGTTATGAAACCTCTCCGCGAAGTGTCAAAAACCGAAAAAATCGTGTTCCCCATTGCAATTACCGTGTTCGTATCACTCCTTGTTCCCTCAGCAGGTCCGCTGATTGGTTCGCTTATGCTTGGTAACCTTGCCAAGGAATGCGGCGTAACCGACAGACTTTCAAAGACCGCACAAAACGAACTGATGAACATCGTAACAATATTCCTCGGTATCTCAGTTGGTGCAACTGCAACAGCTGACACCTTCCTTGCACCGAAGACACTTGCAATTCTCTGCATGGGTATTGTGGCATTTGGTTTCGGCACAGCAGGCGGTGTTCTCCTTGCAAAGTTTATGAACCTGTTCACAAAGAACAAGGTGAACCCACTCATTGGTTCGGCCGGTGTTTCAGCAGTTCCAATGGCAGCCCGCGTTTCTCAGACAGTGGGTCAGAAAGAAAACCCACAGAACTTCCTGCTTATGCATGCAATGGGTCCCAATGTTGCAGGTGTAATCGGTTCTGCA
>JAZRNM010000028.1:0-10897 GCA_045648205.1 Clostridia bacterium | reverse complement strand
CGGAATTCCTTGAGGTATTCAAGCATATCCTCAACAGACATATTCTCAAACTTTGACATCCAGATGTGATTCACACCAATTTCCAGTGAACGGATTGATTTCAGGAAACATTCTTCCAGAGTTGAACCAATACCCATAACCTCACCGGTTGCTTTCATCTGTGTGCCCAAAGAGTTTGATGCAGAGGTAAACTTGTCAAAGGGGAATCTTGGGAATTTTGCAACAACATAGTCAAGTCTTGGTTCAAATGCCGCATTGGTGTTTGCAATAGCAATTTCTTCCAGGGACATACCAACTGCAATTTTTGCAGTTACTCTTGCGATGGGATAGCCGCTTGCTTTTGATGCAAGAGCAGAAGAACGGGAAACTCTGGGATTTACCTCAATAAGGTAATATTCGGAGTTATAAGGATTGAGAGCAAACTGAACATTACATCCGCCTTCAATCTTGAGTTCGCGGATGATTTTTATTGCGCTGTCGTTGAGCATCTTGAGGTCGTGGTCATTGAGTGATTGAATTGGGGCAACAACTATGGAGTCGCCTGTGTGAATGCCAACCGGGTCAATGTTTTCCATTCCGCAGATGGTGATTGCGGTGTCATTGGAGTCACGCATAACCTCAAATTCAATTTCTTTGTAACCTTTGACGCTCTTTTCAATCAAAACCTGAGAAACGGGTGAGAGCTTGAATGCATTTGTACCAACCTCAATGAGCTCTTCTTCATTGTATGCAAAACCGCCACCTGTTCCGCCAAGAGTAAAGGCGGGACGAAGAACAACGGGATAACCAATTCTGTTTGCCGCATCTTTTGCTTCTTCAAGGGAATATGTTATTTCTGAAGGAATTACGGGTTCGCCGATTGATTGACAAAGTTCTTTGAACATTTCACGATCTTCTGCGCGTTCGATACTTTCACTTTTTGTTCCAAGGAGTTCAACCTGGCATTCTTTGAGAACGCCTTTTTTCTCAAGCTGCATAGCAAGATTGAGCCCTGTCTGACCACCGATTCCGGGAACAATTGCATCAGGGCGTTCACGACGGATTATCTTTGCGATATATTCCAATGTGAGTGGTTCCATATAAACCTTGTCTGCAACTGTGGTATCTGTCATTATGGTTGCAGGGTTTGAGTTTGCAAGAATAACTTCATAGCCCTCTTCTTTGAGAGCGAGACAAGCTTGTGTCCCTGCATAGTCAAATTCAGCTGCCTGACCAATAACAATTGGACCTGAGCCTATGATGAGAATTTTTTTGATATCTGTTCTTTTTGCCATTTGTTCTTTTCCTCCTGAATTTTTAATTTTTCTGCCAAGCAATTTCACCGTTATGGATCGTCATAAGACATTTGCCCCACACGGTTGCACCATCAAAGGGTGTGGCTTTTCCCATTGACAGAAAGTCTTTTGTATTTATTTTGTAAGGACAATCAAGGTCGAAAATTGTCAAGTTTGCAACAAAACCTTCGCCAAACGGCTGGTTGATTTCAAACCGCTTGCAGGGGTTTGTGTGCATAAGCTCAATCAGTTTTTCGAGAGTGATTATTTTTGTTTTTACAAGGTTGGTGTAAAGGAGTGGGAAAGCTGTTTCGATTCCCACAATTCCCATCAGACTGTCTTTTAAACCACGGCTTTTTTCTTCAAAGGAATGTGGTGCATGGTCTGTTGCAATCATATCGATTGTTCCATCGCATATACCTTCGATGAGAGCAAGCCTGTCTTCTTCACTTCGAAGAGGGGGATTCATTTTGAATCTGCCATCTTCTTTGAGGTCTTTATCTGAAAGGATGAGATAATGCGGAGCGGTTTCGCAAGTCACATCAAGTCCGTCTTTTTTTGCCTGACGAATGAGTTCGACACTTTCCTTGGTTGATATGTGGCAAACGTGATATTTGCAACCAATTTCACGGACTAATTCAAGATCCCGTTTGATTTGTCCCCACTCGCTCTCGGAACAAATTCCCGCGTGTCCGTGCTCTTTTGCGTATTCACCGTCGTGAATATAACCGCCACGAAGGAGAGAATTATCTTCACAATGTGCTGAAATTATTTTGTTAAGCTCTTTTGCCTTTTTCATTGCAGAGCGCATCATATCATCATTTTGAACGCCGCGTCCGTCATCTGAGAAGCCTATGACGAAATCGGAAATTTTATTCATATCGGAAAGTTTTTCACCCAGACTTGATTTGGTAATTGTTCCAAAGGGATAAACATCAATAACTGCTGATTTTTTGATTGCATCAAGCTGCACGTTCAGGTTTTCAACAGAGTCAGGTGCCGGATTCAGATTGGGCATTGAGCAGACAACTGTGTAACCACCTCGGGCTGCAGCCTTTGTTCCGGTTTCGATTGTTTCCTTATACAAAAAACCCGGTTCTCTCAGATGAACGTGAACATCTGCAAAACCGGGAAAAATATATTTGCCGTCACAGGGGATAACTGTGAAATCCAAAAAAAGAGGACTATATTCAAAGCTGACTTTACCGTCAACAAGAAATAAATCCTTTTGTGAAAACTCGTTATTTATATAAACTGTTGCGTTTTTGAGTATGCAGTTCATGTAAATTTCCTTTCTGACATTTTCATATATTTTATCACTTTTTGTATTATGTGTCAATAGAAAAATAATATAAAATATATACTAATTTTAATATGAAAATATAATTTGTTTTTATGTAATAATTTTTGCAAAAAAGTGTTGACAATAGTGGATTTGGATGCTATAATAATTTTATTATTTTTTCAAAAGCTATGACGAAGAAGGTCGAAAATGGTTTGTTTTTGAGAGAGTCGATGGGTGGTGTGAATCGACAGCAGTCATTTTCAATGACCCCTCACTTCCGAGCTGAAGATGAGAAAGCCGAGAATTTGGTTAGTAGATATCTTCCGTGATTGCTGCGTCAAGGCATGAGGATTGATTGATCCCGAAGAGAGGCGAGGCAGGGCTTCGCAATTTGAGTGGTACCGCGAGTGTTTTGCACCCGTCTCAAAGTCTTTTTGAGATGGGTGTTTTTATATATCTGATAAGGAATGAAGAAAATGAACCATACATATAAGAGAATAACATTATTAGCCGGTCACTATGGCAGCGGCAAAACAAACATAGCTGTCAATATGGCTTTTGACCTTAAAAAGAATTTTGACAATGTTGCCATTGCTGATATTGACATTGTCAATCCTTATTTCCGAACAAAGGACAGTGAGGAAGAACTGAACCAGGCAGGAATAAAGTTGATTTGTTCTGAATATGCAAACTCAAATGTCGACATTCCCGCATTGCCTCAGGAAATGTATGGGGTGATAGATAATCCTTCAGTTATGACAATTGTAGATATCGGCGGTGATGACAGAGGAGCATATGCTCTCGGAAGATACACTCCCGGGATTCTTGAAGAAAATAATTATGATATGCTGTTTGTTGTAAATAAGTACAGACCTTTGACACCAGATGCAAAATCGACTGTGGAGGTTATGAGGGAAATTGAAGATGCCGGAAAAATAAAGTTCACCGGAATTATAAACAATTCAAACCTAGGCCACGAAACAACAGCAGAAGATGTTCTTTCATCTTTGGCATATGCCGAAGAAATTTCAGCGGTAGCAGGAATTCCTCTGGTTATGACAACGGTAAAGGAAGATTTGCTTAATGAATTAAAAGGTAAAGTATCCCATTTATTTGGGCTTAAAATACAAAAAAAGTTAGGTTAAAGGAGAGAAACTTATGGCAAAATTAACTTTTAAAACAGATAATTGCAAGGGCTGTGGGCTCTGTATTGATGCATGCCCGAAGAATGTTCTCATTCTTGCAAAAGACAAAATCAACAAAAAGGGACATCATCCGGTTGAGGCTCAGAAAATTGAGGATTGTATCGGTTGTGCATTCTGTGCAACAATGTGTCCTGATTGCATTATTACAGTAGAAAGGTAGGGAAAAGACTATGGCAGATAAAGTTTTAATGAAAGGTAATGAGGCAATTGCTGAGGCTGCTATCATTGCAGGATGCCGTCATTATTTTGGATATCCAATCACACCTCAGACAGAGATTGCTGCATATATGGCAAAAAGAATGCCCAAAATCGGAGGAACATTCCTTCAGGCAGAAAGTGAAATTGCCGCAATCAATATGGTTTATGGCGTTTCATCAACGGGAAAAAGAGTTATGACCTCTTCATCAAGCCCCGGTATTTCACTGAAAGGCGAAGGACTTTCTTACCTTGCAGGTGCTGACCTTCCCGCGCTTGTTATCAACGTTCAGCGTGGTGGTCCCGGTCTTGGCGGAATTCAGCCCTCACAGTCAGACTACTTCCAGGCAACAAAAGGCGGAGCACACGGCGACTTCCGTATGATAGTTCTTGCTCCTTGTTCTGTTCAGGAAATGGCAGATATGACAGTTAAAGGTTTTGAACTTGCTGATAAATACAGAATGACAGCTATGGTTCTTGCTGATGGTACAATGGGTCAGATGATGGAGCCTGTGTCACTTGATTATGAGATTGGTGCTCCCATTGAAAAGCCCTGGGCAACTACAGGAACAAAGATGGAAAGACCACACAACATTGTGAATTCATTGTTCCTTGAACCGGATGCACTTGAAAAGTCAAACTTTGCCCGTTTTGAGAGATACAAAGAAATAGAAGAAAATGAATGTATGTATGAAGAATATATGATGGACGATGCAGAAATTTGTGTTACTGCATTCGGTATTGCGGCACGTGTGTCAAAGAATGCAATAAATGCTGCAAGAGCAGAGGGAATCAAGGTTGGGCTCATCAGACCTATCACTCTTTGGCCATTCCCCAAGGCTCCTTATGCGAAAGCAGCAGAAAAAGTTAAAGAAATCATTTCTGTTGAGCTTTCAATGGGTCAGATGATTGAAGATGTTAAACTTGCATCAGAATGCAAAGTTCCGGTTACACTTTGTAACCGTGTGGGCGGAATGATTCCGTCACCTGAACAGGTGCTTGATGCAATTAAGAAAGCCGCAAACGGAGGTGCGAAATAATGGTAGTTTTTGAAAAACCAAAGGCTTTGGCAGATGTTCAGATGCATTACTGTCCTGGTTGTACACATGGTATTGTTCATCGTCTTGTAGCTGAGGTTATTGATGAATTGGGAATTGAAGGAAGAACAATCGGTATTGCTCCAGTTGGATGTTCTGTTATGGCTTACAACTATTTCAACTGTGATATGATTGAGGCGGCACACGGTCGTGCTCCGGCGGTTGCAACAGGTGTTAAGCGTTCAGATCCCGAAAACAATGTTGTATTTACATATCAGGGCGATGGTGATTTGGCCTCTATTGGTATGGCTGAAACTGTTCATGCAGCAGCAAGAAACGAAAATATCACAATTATATTCATAAACAATGCAATCTATGGTATGACAGGCGGTCAGATGGCTCCAACATCACTTCCGGGTCAGGTTACACAGACTTCTCCTTACGGAAGAGATACTGAGGCTTGCGGCTTCCCCATCAGGGTTTGTGAAATGCTTGCAACTCTTGACGGACCTGAATATCTTGAAAGAGTTACAGTTAACAATGTTAAGTGCGTTAAAAATGCAAAGAAGGCAATCAAAAAGGCTTTCCAGAATCAGCTTGACGGCAAGGGCTTCTCTTTGATTGAAGTTGTGTCAACTTGTCCAACAAACTGGGGTATGACTCCTCAGGATGCACTTAAGTGGATTGACGAAAAAATGCTTCCTTATTATCCTTTGGGTGTTTATAAGGATCGCAGTGCAGAAAAGGAGGAGAAATAATGAGTGCAACACAGATGTTGATTGCCGGATTTGGCGGTCAGGGTATTCTTTTTACAGGTAAATTCCTTGCATACAAAGGTCTTGTAGAGGGCAAAGAGGTAAGCTGGCTTCCTTCATACGGTCCTGAAATGCGTGGAGGAACTGCAAGTTGCAGTGTTATTTTGAGTGATGAACCGGTTGGTTCTCCTATCGTTTCTGCTCCTGACGTTTTGGTTGCAATGAATCTTCCGTCTCTTGACAAATATGAGGACTCAGTTGTTCCTGGCGGAATCATTATTGTTGATTCAACACTTATCGAAAGAAAAGTTAAACGTGATGATGTTACGGTTTACTATATCCCTGCAACAAAGCTGGCATCTGATAATGATATGCCTACACTTGCTAACATGATTATTGCCGGCAAGCTTTTGAAGGCTACAGATAATTTCACAGATGAGGGCGTTGATGCGGCGCTTCAAAAGGTTATTTCTGCAAAGAGAGCAGATATGCTTGAAGTAAACAAAAAGGCAATGCAAATTGGCGCAGATTTTTAGTATTTAAGTTTAAGGAGATTTGGAAAAATGGATATAAAAATTACAAAAACAACTTGTCCAAAGGAAAAACCGGACAGTTCAATTCTTGGTTTTGGTAAGTATTTTTCTGACCATATGTTTGTTATGGATTACTCATCAGACAAGGGCTGGCATGATGCAAAAATCATTCCTTTCGGTGAATTTATGATTCATCCTGCATCAACTGTTCTTCACTATGGTTCAGAAATTTTTGAAGGACTCAAGGCGTATCGCAGAGAAGACGGAAAGGTTCAGATGTTCAGACCCATCGAAAACATCCGCAGAATGAACAGTTCTGCTGAAAGACTCTGTCTTCCCCAGATTGACGAAGATGTGGCAATGGAAATTCTTCAGACATTTGTTAAATGCGAAGAAGAATGGACACCCTCAGCTCCCGGAACATCACTTTATCTCCGTCCGTTTATGTTCGGAAATGATGAGACTTTGGGTGTTCACGCGGTTCACAATGCGAGATTTATGATTATAGCATCTCCGGTTGGAAGTTATTATAAAGAAGGAATCAATCCTGTTAAGATCATGATTGAAGACCAGGATGTTCGTGCAGTTCGCGGCGGTACGGGTTATGCAAAATGCGGCGGAAACTATGCTGCAAGTAACCGTGCAGGCGAAAGAGCAGAACAGAAGGGTTATTCTCAGGTTTTGTGGCTTGACGGTGTTGAAAGAAAGTATATTGAAGAAGTTGGTGCAATGAACGTTATGTTCAAGATCAACGGTGAGATTATAACACCGGCACTTACCGGCTCAATCCTCCCGGGAATCACACGTAAGTCTTGTATTGAAGTTCTGAAAAATGAAGGTTACACAGTTTCTGAAAGACTTCTCAGCATTGATGAGCTTGAAGAAGCTATGACTAACGGAACTTTGGAAGAAGCTTGGGGTTGTGGAACCGCTGCGGTTGTTTCGCCTATAGGTGAACTCAGCTACAAAGGTAAAAAATTCACTGTGAATGAAGGCAAAATCGGTGAAGTTACACAGAAACTTTATGACACTTTAACAGGCATTCAGTGGGGAAAAGTTGAAGATAAATTTGGCTGGACTTGTCTTGTTAAATAATTGTTAAATCTGTTAAGGAGAAAAACGGTATGAAAAACATCAATATTGTAGATACGACACTTTGTTGCAACACGGCAACACTTAGTTTTAAAGAAAAATTAGAAATAGCTAGACAACTTGAAAAGCTAAATGTTGACACTATTGAGCTTCCTGTCATTTCGAACAAAAAGGCTGATACTTTGCTCGTTCGCACAATATCTTCGTTTGTAAAGAACAGCAAGCTTTCGGTTGCTGCGGGAATGACAACTGAAGGAATAGAAGATGCAGCAACAGCCCTATCGGGTGCTGAAAGACCACGCATACGTGTTGAACTGCCGGTCTCTCCTATGGGAATGGAATATACCTGTCACTTGAAGGCTCCAAAGATGCTTGCTCATATCGGTGAAATGGTTGCCGCAGCAAAAGAAAAGTGCCAGGATGTTGAATTTTGTGCACTTGATGCCACAAGGGCAGAAAATAAAATTCTTGTTGAAGCTATTAATGTTGCTATTCAAAGCGGAGCAACGGCGATTTCCGTTTGTGATTCAACAGGAGAAATAATGCCTGATGAATTTGCGAAATTTGTTGAAAATTTGGCAAAGGATGTGCCTGAACTTGAAAAGGTTGAATTGGGTGTAGTTTGTGATGACAAAAACGGAATGGCAAATTCATCTGCGATTTTGGCAGCCAAGACTTTGGTCAACTCAGTAAAGACTTCAACTTGTGGCAATGTTACTTCACTTAGTGTGTTTGCAAATATTGTTAAAAATTGCGGAAAAAACTGTGACTTGTCAATAAGCATCAAGCACACCGAACTGAACCGCATAATCAAGCAGATTTTGCGTGTTATCGGAAAAGGTAATGAAATATCAGACAATGTTGAAATACGCATGGCAGAAGAAAATGTTTTCCTTGACAAAAGCGATGACATTTCAGCTGTTATTGCAGCAACTCAAAGTCTTGGTTATGACCTGTCTGAAGAGGATAGTGAAAAGGTTTTTGAGGAATTCAAAAGAGTATCCGCAAAGAAGGAAAAAGTTGGCGCAAAGGAGCTTGATGCAATTGTTGCAAGTGTTGCTCTTCAGGTTCCGCCAACCTACAAACTGCTTAGCTATGTTGTCAACAGCGGCAACATAATCACAGCATCCGCACAGTTGAAATTGAAAAAAGCTGATGGCGAGGAAATAGAGGGTATATCCTTTGGTGATGGTCCTATTGATGCGGCATATCGCTGCATTGTGCAAGTTATAGGCAGCCATTACGAATTGGATGATTTCCAGATTCAGTCTGTAACTGAAGGTCGTGAAGCTGTTGGCGCGGCTGTCGTTCGTTTGAGAGAGGGTGGCAAGCTTTATTCGGGCAGCGGTATTTCCACCGACATAATCGGTGCGAGCATTCGTGCATATCTTGGTGCCGTAAACAAGATTGTTTATGAGGAGGTATAATTTATGAAGCTTTCGTTTTCTACAAAAGGTTGGCACAACCGTACCTTTGATGATTTTTGTGATGTTGCGAAGGATTTGAAGTTTCAGGGAATTGAACTTCATAACATCCACAATGAATTGTTTACGGATAAAGATGGTGCTTTTCACAAGTATGCCGCAGCTGCAACTGTGAGAAAACTTTACGAAATGAAACTGACATTGCCTTGCATAGACACAATTTGTGATATTGCTTTGGCAGAAAAAAGAGAAGAAAATATAGATGAGATTAAGGCTTGCATTGAAATTGCATCAAATCTTCGCATTCCCAATGTCCGTATTCGGGCAATCGGTGACAGTGGAGATGTTGAAACCGGCATAAAGGAAGTTATGGCGGTTCTTGGAGAAACTATGTCAATTGCAGAAGAAAACGGTGTTTCTTTGCTTTTGGAAACTTCGGGAATATTCTGTGATACTGCGGCACTTCGTCAGGTGCTTGTTGATTTCGCAAGTGATTCTTTGGGTGCAATCTGGGATATGTATTCAACTTATTTTCTTGCGGGGGAACAAGCTGAAACAACAATAACAAACCTTGGTGCATATGTTCGTCACGTTCATTTGAAGGATGCACAAAAGAACGGAAAAGGTTTTGAATTTTGCCTCATAGGTGAGGGAGAAATGCCTGTCGGAGAAATGATGGCAGCACTTCGCTCGGTTAATTTTGATGGCTTTATCTCTCTTGAGTGGCATCCTGACTGGTGTGAAGAGCTTGACGATATGGAAATTATTTTCTCACAGTTTGTGAACTATATGAAGCAGTACAGCGACCCGTCAAAAAATGATACCGCTTTGTATCACAACAAAACACACACGGGTAAATATGTGTGGAAGAAAGATTTGCTTATAGACTGCACATTTCCTCAGGTTCTTGACCGAATGGTTGAAGAATTTCCTGATCAGTGTGCGTTTAAGTATACTGCCCTTGACTATACGAGAACATATAGCGAGTTTCGTGATGATGTGGACACCTTTGCGAGAGCTTTGGTTGCTATGGGAGTCAAGGCAGGCAGCCATGTAGCGGTGTGGGCTACGAATGTACCTCAATGGTATATTGCATTCTGGGCTGCAACAAAAATCGGTGCTGTTCTGGTTACAGTTAATACAGCATACAAAATTCACGAGGCGGAATATCTGTTCAAACAGTCAGACACACACACTCTGATTATGGTTGATGGATTCCGTGATTCCAATTATTCACAGATTATGGCAGAACTTTGCCCCGAACTTGAGAGTCTGAAACCCGGGGAAAGGCTTCACGCGAAAAGATTACCGTTTTTACGCAACATAATCACAATTGGATTCAAGCAGGCAGGCTGTATTGAATGGGAAGAAGCTTTGGAAATGGCATCTCAGGTGCCCGTTGAAACAGTTTACAGAATGGCGGCTGCGGTTGATAAGGATGATGTGTGCAATATGCAATACACTTCAGGAACAACCGGTTTCCCCAAGGGGGTTATGCTGACTCATTATAACGTTGTTAACAACGGAAAGTGCATTGGCGACAGAATGGATTTGTCAACTGCAGACAGAATGATGATTCAGGTTCCGATGTTCCATTGCTTTGGAATGGTTCTTGCAATGACTGCATCAATGACACATGGTGCAACCTTGTTGCCACTTCCCTATTATTCACCAAAGCCGGCACTTGCGTGCATAAACAGTGAACAGATAACAGCTTTCCATGGTGTTCCAACAATGTTCATTGCATTGCTTGAACATGAGGATTTTGAAAAGACAGACTTTTCACATATGAGAACGGGAATTATGGCGGGTAGCCCATGCCCCATTTCTGCAATGCAGGATGTTGTCAACAAGATGAATATGAAGGAAATAACCATTGTTTATGGTCAGACAGAGGCATCTCCC
The DNA here is from genome assembly GCA_045648205.1 of Clostridia bacterium. Classification (GTDB taxonomy): domain Bacteria; phylum Bacillota; class Clostridia; order Monoglobales; family Monoglobaceae; genus SIG440. The sequence continues at coordinate 192 of JAZRNM010000028.1, read as the reverse complement.
GGTTGCACAATGAGTTCAACAGATGACCCCCTGGAGGTTCGTGTGTCAACTGTTGGCCGTGCACTTCCCGAAATTGAATGTAAGATTGTTGACCCCGATACGGGCGAAGAATGTCCAGATGAAGTTACTGGTGAGTTTGTGGCACGTGGTTACAACATAATGAAGGGTTATTACAAAATGCCCAAGGCAACT
>JAZRNM010000027.1:0-17668 GCA_045648205.1 Clostridia bacterium | reverse complement strand
CTAAGGAGTGGCAGCAACACAGTAAATTCAAGCAGCTTGTCTGCGACGAATGAACTGATGTTGCAACAGGCTCGCTTGCGAGAAATCCCTCCCATCGTAGCCAAGGAAAACACAATTTTCAAAGTTGTGTTTTTTTTGTTGGATTTGAACCCGAGCGACGCAGGCGCGTGGGGGACGTGTGCGACCGCTGCCGGTGGCAGATAAAAGGAGCACTAAGGAGTGGCAGCAACACAGTAAATTCAAGCAGCTTGTCTGCGACGAATGAACTGATGTTGCAACAGGCTCGCTTGCGAGAAATCCCTCCCATCGTAGCCAAAAAACTGACAAGTTTCGCCTTGTCAGTTTTTTACTTTTCACTTTTCATTCTTCACGAAAATTATATTTTGATGTGTTTTATAAGAAAGATTTAATCTTTGTCTGCACTACAACTGCACTTTGAACAACTTTTGCTATGAGGACAACCGATACATTTTGTGCCACGTTTTTTCTCTTTCACTATGTATCCTATAACCAAACTCAAAATTCCGACAATAACTAAGCCAACGATTATATCCGTCATAGACAATCCTCCTATATGCTGACAGAATGTTCTGCTTTGATGTTACCATTTGTTTTAGTTGCCAAAAATGTTACTATCGCTATCATAATCAAAACAGCAATAAGCCCCGGAACAAACCCTGCACCAACACTACCAGTTGTAACAAGAGTACCAATCTGATATACCAAAAACGCAATAGAATACCCTGTTCCAAGTTGAAGTGCAATTCCGCCAAGCATCCATTTTTTGTCATTTATTTCCGAATTCATCGCCCCTATTGCTGCAAAACAAGGTGGCGTATACAAATTGAACATAAGGCAGGCAAGCGCTGCGGATGCAGAAATTCCAAACACACCTGCAACCTCATTTGCACCGCCAATCAACTCTAATGCTTCGGCATCAATGAAGTTTGAAATTCCATAAACAACAGCCAATGTTCCAACAACATTTTCTTTTGCAATAAATCCGGTAATTGATGCAGCAGCCATTTGCCACACACCAAAACCGAGAGGAATCAGGAGAACCGCAATGGGAGATGCAATTGAAGCAAGTATGGAGGTGTGTTCCATTCCCTCCTCAACCACCTGGAGATTCCACGTAAACATTTGCATAATCTGAATTACTGCATTACAAACAAGAATAACAGTTCCCGCCTTAACTATAAATGCCCAACCCCGGGAGCACATAGAAAAAAACGCTCTTTTCAAACTTGGTATCTTGTATTCCGGTAGTTCCATAATGAAAAATGTTCTTTTATTTTTATTGCCTGCAATTTTATTTACAAGCAAGGCTCCCAGCAAAATGAGAAGAATGCCAACAAAGTACATAAGTGTTCCAACCCATGTTGCATTTTTAAAGAAAACACCTGCAAAAAGTGAAATAACGGGAAGTTTTGCCCCACACGGCATAAATGGCGTAAGCATTGCAGTTGCTCTGCGCTCACGTTCATTACGTATGGTTCTGCAAGCCATTATTCCGGGAATTGCACAGCCTGTACCTACAACAAAAGGAATAACTGATTTTCCTGACAAACCGACCTTTTTGAAAATAGGGTCCAAAACAACAGTCGCTCTTGCCATGTATCCGCAATCCTCAAGCAGCGCAATCAGGAAATACATAACCATTACCAACGGCAAGAACCCCACAACCGCACTTACTCCGCCTATAATTCCATCAATGAGAATCGATTGGAGCAACGGATTTGCATCTTTGACCAAAACAGCAACAGATTCTCCGAATGCATCTATCCACGAGCACAAAATGTCTGCAAGCCAGGGTCCTAAAGTAGACTGAGAAATATCAAACACAAAATACATTACAATCGCAAAAAGTGGAAGTCCCACCCATTTGTTGGTGAGTATCGCATCAATTCTGTCCTGGCTGTTTTTTTCGTTAGTATGTACCTTTCTCTTTTCCACACTTGAAACAATTTTGTTTACAAACTCAAATCGTTTCCGATCTGCTGCTTCCACAACCGCCTTATCAGACATATCAATGTTTCCTTGTGTGTACGGTGCTTTTTGCCCTTTTCCTTTGAGCTCTATCGCAGCTTTTATCACTTCCTGGAGCCCATCGGATATAGTTGAAACAGTTTCAACAACCGGACAACCAAGCGCCGCAGACAACATCGTCTCATCAATTGTTGTACGCTTTTTTTCGTTTATATCACTTTTATTTAGAGCAACAACCACAGGAATACCAAGTTCAAGTAACTGTGTTGTAAAAAACAGACTTCTGCTCAAATTTGTTGCGTCCACTATATTTATAATCACATCAGGATTTTCATTTTTAACATAACTGCTCGTAACACTCTCTTCAGAAGTAAAAGGAGACATTGAATATGCTCCCGGAAGGTCAACTGCAACGAGTTCCTGCTCTCCGCAAGAGTAGATTTTTTTAATCGCACCTTCTTTTTTATCAACAGTAACCCCTGCCCAGTTTCCAACACGTTCATTTCTACCAGTAAGGGCATTATACATGGTTGTTTTTCCGCTGTTTGGATTACCAGCCAATGCAATTCTCATTTAACTTCCTCCTTTTGTCTATATAAAACTACTTTATTCAGCAACTTGTCTTGTTATGATTTGGTTAGTTTAGACTAACCAAATTTCAAAAAGTAAACCGGTGAATAACCGGCAAAACAAATTTATATAAATATAACTGATGCGAGCTGCTTGTCGATGTTATATCTTCCGTCTTTTATTGCAACAATGCAGCCGCCTTTCAAATGTGAAATAACCGTAATAGGCTCACCACTATAGCACCCCAAAGAAAAAAGGAAAGCATTCATTTCTTCATCATCTGATTCAATGCTTTTAATAATATATTCTTTTCCTTCCTGAGCATCGGTAAGATTCATCATATGTCCTCCTTTTTAAACAGTTAGTCAGGACTAACCAAGTATTATATTACCAATATTTTTATATTTTGTCAATACCTTTTTTGCGAAAGTTAATATTTTTTTCAGACCTTTCTGAATTTTGCAGGTGACACATTCTTAACACTCTTAAAAGTCTTTATGAAATAACTCAAATCATTAAATCCACACGCAAAAGCAATATCTGTCACACTTGCATCGGTGTTAAGAAGTTTTCGGGATGCTTTTTCTATTCTAAATCCCTTGAGATATTCCACCGGGGTTTTACCTGTCATTTCCTTGAAAAAATAGCAAAAATATTTAGGAGACATACCTGCTGCCTGCGCCATATCGGTAAGTGTCAGCTGCTTGTCATAATTCTGACGCAGATAAGTTAGAATTTTCTTAAGTTTTGGAATATTCTTATCATTATACAAAGTGGATTCCCCGCTGGTTGGTTTATACAGATGATTGTCAACGATCACACCCAATAATTCATAAAGATAACCTATCACTTTAAATTTATATCCGGATGATTTGTGTTTCATAGCCTCAATAACATCATCTACGGCACTGTGAATTGCCGAATCCCCACAAAGGTTAAAATCCTTAATCATAAATTCATTATGCAAAACGCTTTCAATGAAAAAACGACAGCTATTGGTGGGAACATCCAGAAAATCCATATGAAAAATCAGGCACTCATACTCACAACCCTTGGGGCTTGCTCCGTGTATGGTTTCAGGATTAACAAACACAATGTCACCCTTGTGTGCTACATACTCTTTGTTGTTTAGTCTGACTTCAAGCTCACCATCCAGAACCCTGATAATTTCTATCTCAGAATGCCAGTGGGCAGACATCTCATATCTTGTGTGATTTTTGTCAATATAATGATATTCAATAGGGAAATCTTCTGTTCCTCTTTGTTTTAGTTCGTTATAAATCATAAGTCACCTCAGAAATCTGAATATTGTTATACTTTTTTCTATTATAGCACAAGTAATTTAATATATGCAAGTATATAATTATATTAAATAAATATTTTTTTATAAAAGGAGGAAATTTATTATGGCAAAAAACAGATACATTGGCGATTATCCGGCAATCGGAATCAGACCAATAATTGACGGCAGACGTGGTCCTATGCAGCTCAGAGAAAGCCTTGAAGATCAGGTTATGGCTATGGCTAACGCTGCAAAAAAACTTTTCGAGGAAAACCTTTTCTATTCAAATGGTGAACCGGTAAAAGTAGTTATGGCTGACACATCAATCGGAAGAGTGCCTGAAGCAGCTGCTTGCGCAGACAAATTCAAAAAAGAAGGCGTAGCTATTACACTTTCAGTTACACCTTGCTGGTGCTACGGTTCAGAAACAATGGATATGGATCCCACAACAATCAAGGGTGTTTGGGGCTTTAATGGCACTGAAAGACCCGGTGCTGTTTACCTTGCAGCAGTTCTTGCAGGTCATGCACAAAAAGGTCTTCCTGCTTTTGGCATCTATGGTCACGAAGTGCAGGACAGAGACCAGGTTACAGAGATTCCTGAGGATGTAAAAGAAAAGCTTCTCCGCTTCGGCAGATCTGCTGTTGCAGTTGCTACTATGAGAGGTAAGTCATATCTTCAGATCGGTTCACAGTGCATGGGTATTGCCGGTTCAATTATGGATCAGGATTTCATGGAAGAATATCTCGGTATGAGAGTTGAATCTGTTGATGAGGTTGAAATTCTCAGACGTATGGAAGAAGGTATTTATAATGAAGAAGAATACCAGAAAGCTCTCAAATGGACACGCGAACATTGCAAAGAAGGCAGAGACGACAATCCTGAGTCTGTTGAATTCCTTGGCGAAACCAGAAAAATCAAGTTTACTGATGAAGAAAAGGAAAAGCAGTGGGAATTTACTGTTAAGATGTACTGCATCATCAAGGACTTGATGGCAGGAAACAAAAATCTTCCTGACGCATTTGAAGAAGAAAAAGTCGGCCACAATGCAATTGCAGGCGGTTTCCAGGGACAGAGACAGTGGACAGACCATTGGCCAAACTGTGACTATCCTGAAGCTCTTCTTTCTTCAACCTTTGACTATGAAGGTGCAAGAGAACCATATACACTTGCAACAGAAAACGACATTCTCAACGGACTTGGTATGCTCTTTATGAGATTGCTCACACACAGAGCACAGATTTTTGCTGATGTTCGCACATATTGGTCAGGTGAAGCAACAGAAAGAGTAACAGGCTATAAATTTGAAGGAAAAGCAAAAGAATCCGACGGTATCATCCACCTCCTCAACTCAGGCGCAGCTTGTCTTGATGCTTGTGGTGAATGCACTGACGAAAACGGAAACGCTATCATGAAAAAATGGTGGGAAGTTACCGATGAAGATATCAAGAAGATGACTGATGCAACCGTTTGGTGCGAAGCAGGTCTTGACAACTTCAGAGGTGGCGGTTTCTCCAGCCACTATACAACAAGAGCTGAAATGCCATGTACAATGATCAGACTTAACCTTGTTAAGGGACTTGGCCCCGTTCTTCAGATTGCTGAAGGCTGGACAGTAAAACTCCCTGATGAAGTTTCTGACACACTTATGGAAAGAACAAACCCGACATGGCCTTGCACTTGGTTCGCTCCAAGATGTGATGGAAAAGAAGGCAGCCCATTCAAAACTGCATACGAAGTTATGCAGAACTGGGGTGCTAACCACGGTGCTATCAGCTATGGCCACATTGGTGCAGATCTCATAACAATGTGCTCAATGCTCCGAATTCCTGTTTGTATGCACAATGTTCCTGAAGATCAAATCTTCAGACCAGCTGCATGGAATGCATTTGGTATGGATAAAGAAGGACAGGACTACCGTGCTTGTCAGACATACGGTCCTTTGTACAAAAAATAATATATAAAAATCAAACCCCCCGAACAAATTTTTGTTCGGGGGGTTTTTTTTTACTTATTTATGATATTCAGGAACTTCTCATATGCTTCATTCCAAGCACATTCATCTGTTGGTTCATAGGTCTTTATTTCAGTGGACTTCATAATAACAGGAGTGATGTCGCTGATTTCATTCTGTGCATAAAGCTGAACTGCAATATTTCCGAGAGCTGTCGCCTCAATTGGTCCTGCAACAACTTTTGCGCCAGTTGAATTTGCGGTCATCTGACAAAGAAGTTTATCTTTTGTTCCTCCGCCAACCATATGAATTGATTTATAGTCTTTTCCTGTGCAATCCTTAATTGATGCATACGCATATTTATACTTAAGTGCAATACTTTCATAAATACATCTTACTATTTCGCCATCAGTTTCAGGTCTGCCCTGACCGGTTCTTTCGCAATAATCACAAATTCTGTCAAGCATACCGCCCGGTGCAACAAAAACCGGATCATCCGGGTCAATGAAGTACTTGAATGGTTCTGACTTGAGAGCCAATTCTTCCATATCGCCGTAGCTATAATCCTTGCCATCCTTCACAAACTGACGTTTTGCCTCCTGGATGAGCCAGAGACCGATTATATTCTTGAGGAATCTTGTTTTGCCGCCAAATCCGTACTCGTTTGTGATGTTGTACATATTTGATTTTTCTGTCATAATCGGTTCATCAATAACAGTTCCAAAAAGAGACCATGTTCCGCAAGAAATGAAAATGAAATCCTTATCTGTTGAAGGAACAGCCGCAACTGCACTTGCTGTGTCGTGTGCACCGATTGCAATAACGTCCTTGGGTTCAACTCCAAGCTCGTCAGCAAGCTCCTTCTTCATCTTGCCCACAATTGTTCCTGCTTTCACAATATTGGGGAAAATGCTTCTGGGATAGCCAAATCTGTCAATAACCTCCCACTTCCAATCACAGGTCTTCTGGTCAAACATCTGTGAAGTTGAAGCGATTGTACTTTCGGCATATTTCTCACCGGAAAGCATGTATCCAAACAAGTCAGGCATAAACAAAATCTTGTCTGCCTTGTCAAGGTCTTTCTCAACAAAAAGCTGGAAAAGTGTGTTTATGTTCATAATCTGAATTCCCGTTATGTCATAGAGTTCCTTTTCGGGAATAACCTTGAATGCATCTTCAAGTACATTATCAGTTCTTGAATCACGATAATTGAAAGGATTTTTAAGCAGTTTGCCATCTTTTCCGATTATACCATAGTCAACGCCCCAGGTATCGATTGCAATGCTGTCGAAATCAGAAATTTCACTCGCCTTTTTGATTCCAATCTTGATTTCGTTAAAAAGCTGTTCCGCATTCCAGCGAAGCTCGCCGTTTTCATAGTTGGGATCATTGGAAAATCTGTGGACCTCTGTCAGTTCTATTTTTTCTCCGTCAAACGAGCCCAGTATCGCTCTTCCGCTCGATGCGCCAAAATCGATTGCTAAAACTTTTTTCAAAAAAAACACCTCTTTATTCCGTTTTTATTATACATAAAATTATACTATATATTAACGAAAAAGTCAAGGCAAACAAGCCTTGACTTTTAATAACCTTATATCTATCTTTCTTCCCTGAAATATGCAAGTCCCAAAGACGCTGGTGGTTGATTTTCCTTTTTGTCTCTTATGCTGGTTATAACCAAAACAAGAATTGTGACCACATAAGGAAGCATTTCAAATAACTTCTTTGTGCTTACTGTAATATCAGGAATATATGTTGGAATAACATATAAAAATCCAAAAAGAATTGAGCCTAAAATGCTTATGCTTGGTCTCCACACAGAGAAGATAACCAAAGCAATTGAAAGCCATCCTCTGTCACCAAAACCATTGTTTGACCACACACCATTTGCATAATCCATAACATAATAGAGTCCACCCAGGCCTGCAACAGCACTTCCTATACAAGTTGAAAGATACTTGTACTTTGTAACGTTTATTCCCGCAGCATCTGCCGTTTCCGGGCTCTCGCCAACTGCTCTCAAATGCAGACCGGTTCTTGTTCTGTTGAGAATATAAGACGAAACCAATGCAATAACAATCGCAACATAAACCAAAAATCCGTGAGAAAGGAATATCTTTCCAAACCAGCCCAATTGGTCAGCAATGGGCATGTAAGTTTTGAAAATAGTACTGGTTGTGGACAAAGAAATTGAAGGAACATCTGTGTCAACCAGTTTTATGAGTGAACCGCCAAAAAAGTTGCCAATACCTATACCAAATGTAGTCAGCGCAAGACCCGTTACATTTTGATTTGCTCTGAGTGTGACCGTCAGGAAACAGTAGATAAGTCCCATCAATGCAGCGCCAATCAAGCAACACATCAAAGGAATGAAAATTGCTAAAAAAGGATTCATCATAGCAGGCGACGGAACACTCTGTTCATAAAGAAACGAGCCTGCCACACCACTGATTGCACCTACATACATAATTCCCGGAATACCCAAATTCAGGTGTCCAGATTTCTCGGTGAGAATTTCACCTGTTGAACCGAACAGCAAAGGAGTTCCCTGCATAACTGCACGTTGAATAATTGTTGCTATCACAAAATCTCCTCCTTCCCTGATTTATTCCTTTTGATTGTGTAATTAATAAAAAATTCTGAACCAATTATGAAGAAAATGATAATTCCCGTTATAATATCCGAAAAAGATGAGTTCAGACGATAAACCTCCGAAATTTTTGACGCGCCCTTTTGCAAAAATACAATCAGCAGAGATGTCAGCACCATAAATATTGGATTGAACTTTGCAAGCCAGGAAACCATAATTGCAGTGAAGCCTCTTCCACCTGATGTGTCACTTTTAAGCGAATGGTCTGTTCCCGCAACAAGCAAAAATCCTGCAATACCGCAAATTGCACCTGAAACTGCCATCGTTCTGAGGATTACTTTTTTCACATTTATTCCAATATATCTTGCAGTCTTTTCACTTTCGCCTACAACCGAAATTTCATAGCCTTGCTTGCTGTATTTCAGGTAGATGAACATTATCACCGTTATCAAAACAACAACCAGAATGTTAACCAGATATTTCTGTCCGAAAATCACCGGCAACTGTCCGAATTCAAGAGTTCTCGGTGTTCCCGAACCCTTCGGAACCGACCATTCAAGAGTGAAATAGGCAACAATCTGAATTGCAATGTAGTTCATCATAAGAGTGAATAATGTTTCGTTGGAATTGAAACGAGCCTTGAACATTGCCGGAACAAGCCCCCAGACCGCACCCGCAATAACACTGACGATAAACATAATGGGTATAAGAACAACCGATGGCAAGCTCTCACCAAGAAAAATCATGCAGGTTGCAGTTGCAAGTCCGCCAATGAGAATCTGACCTTCAGCACCTATGTTCCAGAACCTCATCTTGAAAGCAGGCGTCACAGCCAGGGAAACACAAAGAAGAATTGCCGTATTCTGCAGTAAATTCCAGACAAGACGGGGTGTTCCCACAGCTCCCTCAACCATTGTTATATACATTTTTACGGGATTAAGCTTTGTCAATGCAATAGTTATGACACCGCACACAATCAAGGCAAAAAACACTGAAACGATTCTTATAAGCCACGCTTTCCACCAGACAATGTCATCTCTTTTTGCAATATGAAACGGCGCCTTATAAAGGAGAGTCCATAAACTGTTTTTTTGTTTATTCATTTTCATTTTCTCCCCTTTCTTCATTAACATCGTTATCTGATGATTGGGTCATTAGAAGACCTATTTCTTCTTTTGTAGTGCATCTTCCATCCACCGTTCCTGCAATTTTTCCTCCGCCAATAACCAGAATTCTGTCGCAGAGTTCAAGCAAAACATCCAGGTCTTCACCAACAAAAATCACCGCAACACCTTTCTTTTTTTGTTCGTTGAGTAAGTTATAGATGGTATATGAAGAATTTATATCAAGACCTCTGACAGGGTATGCCGCCATAAGAACCGTAGGTGAAGATGAAATTTCACGACCTACAAGAATTTTCTGCACATTTCCACCGGAAAGTCTTCTGACCGGTGTGCTTGCCGATGGTGTAACAACCTCAAGTCTTTCTATTATCTTTTCAGCCAAAGAAGCTGGTTCTTTTTTCTGCAGGAACGCTGAATGTCCTTTTCGGTAACTTCTGAGCATCATATTATCAACAATATCCATATTGCCGACCAGACCCATTCCTAATCTATCCTCAGGAACAAATGCAAGTCTGACACCCATCTGACGAATCTGGAGCGGTGTCTTGTCCCGAAGATTTTCAGCATTTCCCGTTTTAGGGTCGTTATATATGACCTCACCGGATGTGAGATGCTGAAGCCCTGCAATTGCCTCAAGAAGTTCACGCTGTCCGCTTCCGGCAATTCCGGCAATTCCGAGAATTTCCCCTGAACGGGCTGTGAAAGAAACATCGTCAAGCACCTTGATTCCCTCACGGTTGACACAGGTTATCCCGTCAACCACAAGCCTGTCCTCGCAGTTCTCCGGCTCGCTTCTCTCAATATTAAGAGAAATCTTTTTTCCAACCATCATTTCGGTGAGTTGAGCCTCATTCGTTTCCGATGTCTTCACTGTTCCGATGTATTCACCCTTCCGGAGAACAGCAACATTATCCGAAAGTGAAAGCACTTCGTGCATCTTATGTGTAATTATAATGATTGCTTTTCCGTTCTCGCGCATTTTCCTCAAAACTGCAAAAAGCTTAACTGTTTCCTGGGGAGTGAGAACCGCTGTAGGTTCATCCAGAATCAGAATATCGGCACCTCTGAACAACACCTTTATTATTTCAACAGTCTGTTTTTCAGAAACGGACATTTCATAAATCTTTTTGTGTGGATCAAGTTCAAATCCATATAGGGCTGTTATCTCATTGATTTTTTCAATATACTTGGACATGACAAAGCCTTTTTCATCTTCAAGCCCCAAAACAATATTCTCAGCAGCAGAAAAAACATCAACAAGCTTAAAGTGCTGATGAATCATTCCTATTTTATAATTGAATGCATCCTTAGGAGAAGCTATCTGAATCTCTTCGCCATCGATGAAAATCTGTCCGCTGTCAGGATAGTAAATTCCTGAAACCATATTCATAAGAGTGGTCTTTCCGCTTCCATTTTCACCCAGAATAGAAAGAATTTCACCTTTTCTGACCTGCAATGAAACATTGTTGTTTGCAACAACACTACCGAAGGTTTTGGTTATGTTTTTCAATTCCAAAGCAACTTTCTCTTTCATGTGAGCCTCCGTCTTCTTAAAATTTATTTACATTTTAATAAACATACCCAACTGATACGTTTATTAAAACACAAACATAATTTAATATAGGGCGGAGAATATCTCCCCGCCCTATATTTATGGAACAAATTAGAACATGCTGTTAAGCAATGTGATGCCATCAATCTGAAGGTCAAAGTAAGGAGCACTGCGGAACTCTGATTCGTGGAAGTAACCATCTTTAATTACTTCTGTATCCTTCTCATAGTTAGCATCTGTGTCAACGTCTGCCAAGTATGATTCAAGCTTCTCACCACCAACTGTGAAGTTGTTTGTATCAAATACTTTGATTTCACCTGCTATGAGTTTAGCCTTTGTTTCATCAATTGCAGCCTGTGTGCCTTCTGCAGCAGCGCCTTCGTTAACCTCTGTGAGGGCAACTGAGCCTGCTTCAAAACCTTCGCACCAGTCAGCTACGATTGCTTCACCCTTCTGAGCTGCTGTAATGATATACTTAAAGTAAGGAGCCCAGTCGATTCTTGAAGAAACGATGAATGTGTTGGGGCAAGCATCCTTTGTGCTTCCGTTGTATGAAACATTGGGAACACCTGCATTTTCACAAGCTGTGGGGGCACCCATTGAGTCAGCATGCTGGCTGATGAGAACGCAGTTGTTGCTGAGAAGCTTTGTTGCAGCTTCCTTTTCAAGAGCTTCGTCATACCAGCTTCCTGTGAACTGAACTTCCATTGTAACTGTGGGGCAAACAGATTTTGCACCGAGATAGAATGATGTGTAACCTGAAATAACTTCAGCGTAAGTGTATGCACCAACATAACCCATCTTTGCCTGGTCTGCTGTAATTTTGCCTGCTTCAATCATTTCGTTGAGTTTCATACCTGCTGCGATACCAGCAAGATATCTTCCTTCATAAATTGACGCGAAAGCATTGTGGAAGTTTGCAACATTCTCTGTGTGAGCTGTTGTTCCTGTTGCATGACAGAATTCAACCTCAGGGAATTCCTTTGCAGCCTTGAGCATGTAAGGTTCATGACCGAAGCTGTTCGCAAAAACAACATTACAGCCCTGGTCAGCAAGGTCTGCAGCTGCTTCATAACATTCGTTGCCTTCAGGAACGTTTGTCTTGAAGATAACCTGGTCTTCAGCAAGACCTAACTCAGCAGTTGCTGCCTTTGCAGCATCCAAAAAGTTCTTGTCGTAGGTTGAGTTTTCGTCGTGCAAGAAGATGAAACCGATTTTGAAATCAGCATCAACTTTTTCTGCACCGCAGCCTGCGAGCATAGCAACTGATGTAACGAGCATAGCTGCTACGAGAAGTAGTGTAACAATTTTTTTCATTTTTGTACCCTCCTGCCTTTCAGCATATTTTAAATTTATGTAAATTATATTTACATTTGAGTTATCAACAAGGAAAAGTATATCACACCATTTGTTAAAAGTCAACAAATTTCTTCCTTTTGTTACAAATTTTATAAGCACTTTTTCCCCATAATAATTGTGTTGAAAAATGCAAAAAAAATGTTGACAAACTAAAGTTTGCGTGATATAATACTTCAGTTAACGTGTGCAAACACGTTGACAGACAATAAAATACGCACATCATACGATTGTTGGGGCGGTGCTGCACTACCCATGACAGCTCCCCGGCAAGGTGACTATGATGGAGGTGTAAAACTTTTGGAGGTGTAAAATCATGGGAGTAATTCAAATGAAGCAATTGCTTGAAGCAGGTGTTCATTTCGGACACCAGACTCGCCGTTGGAATCCTAAAATGGCTGAGTACATCTTTACAGAAAGAAACGGTATCTATATTATCGATCTTCAGAAAACTGTAAAGAAAATCGAAGAAGCTTACTACTTTGTACGCGACATCGCAGCAGAAGGCGGAAACATTCTTTTCGTTGGAACAAAGAAGCAGGCACAGGATGCAATCCGTGAAGAAGCTGAAAGAACAGGCATGTACTATGTAAATGCAAGATGGCTCGGCGGAATGCTCACAAACTTTAAGACAATCAAGAGAAGAATTGACAGACTTTATCAGCTCAAGAAGATGAACGAAGACGGAACAATGGAACTTCTCCCCAAGAAAGAAGTTCTCAAGCTCAACCTTGAAGAAGAGCGTCTTGAAAAGTTCCTCGGTGGTATCAAGGAAATGAAAGAACTTCCTGCTGCTATGTTCGTTGTTGATCCAAGAAAAGAAAAGAATGCTATTGCTGAAGCTCACAAGCTCGGCATCCCCGTAATCGCTATTGTTGATACAAACTGCGATCCTGAGGAAGCTGATTTCCCGATTCCCGGTAATGATGATGCTATCCGTGCGGTTAAGCTTATCGTTTCAACAATCGGTAATGCTATTCTCGAAGGCAAACAGGGCGAAGAATTTGCAGGTGTAACTGAAACAGCTGAAGAAGCTGCTGCTGAAGAAGTTTCACTTGACATGATTGAAGAATAATTTTTGAATTTTACAGAAAGCGAGTGAATATATTATGGCATTTACTGCACAAGATGTTAAAACTCTCAGAGAAATGACAAACTGTGGTATGATGGACTGCAAAAAAGCTCTCACCGAAACAAATGGCGATATGGATAAGGCTGTTGAATTTTTGAGAGAAAAAGGTCTTGCTACTGCTGCAAAGAAAGCCGGCAGAATTGCCGCTGAAGGTCTTGTTACTTCTGCTGTATTTGGTAATGTTGGTGTTGTTGTTGAGGTTAACACCGAGACAGACTTCGTTGCAAAGAACGTTGATTTCCAGAACTTTGTTATGGACATCGCTAAGTGTATCGCAGAAACAAATCCCGCTGACGTTGAGGCTCTCAAAGCTACAAAGCTTTATGATGCACAGACAGTTGGCGAAGCTCTCACAGAAAAGATTGCTACAATCGGTGAAAATATGAATCTCCGTCGTTTCGAAAGATACGAAGGTGTAAATGAAGCATACATCCATGGTGGCGGCAGAATCGGTGTTTTGGTTAACTTCAAACTCGGTGATGAATCAAAGGCTGCTGACCCTGCTTTCAAAGCTGCTGCAAAAGATGTTGCAATGCAGATTGCGGCAGTTATGCCCAAATATGTTAAGAGTGATGAAGTTCCTGCTGACGTTGTTGAAAAGGAAAAAGAAATCCTCAAGGCTCAGGCTCTTAACGAAGGCAAGCCCGAAGCAATTGTTGACAAAATGGTTGTTGGCCGTATTCAGAAGTTCTTCAAGGAAATCTGTCTTGTTGAACAGCCTTATGTTAAGGATGGCGATTTGACCGTTGCAAAATTCCTCAAGAATGTTGCAAACGAAATCGGTACAGATATCGAAATTGTTAAATTTGCACGTTTGGAAAAAGGCGAAGGTCTCGAAAAGAAAGTTGACGACTTCGCTGCAGAAGTTGCAAAGATGGCTGGTAACTAAAAACAAATTTACCAATACGGGTGTAGTCGTTGGCTACATCCGTATTTTTTTTGAGTCAAAAAGCAAATTTCCGTTTTTTTCTGACACATTTTTTGGTAAAAACAGAAATTTTAAAAAATTTTTAAAATTTGTTTGAATTTTCACAATATATATGCTATAATAGATGCTGTGTGAGTATGCACTCACACAACCTTGATAAAATTAATTAATTTATATACTTTAAGGAGGCTTATTTTCATGGCTAAAAAAATGAAAACCATGGATGGTAACAGCGCTGCTGCACATTGCGCCTATGCGTTTACAGAAGTTGCTGCTATTTATCCTATCACTCCCTCTTCCAACATGGCTGAAAATGTTGATCAGTGGAGTGCAGACGGTCTGAAGAATATCTTCGGTGAGACAGTTGACGTTGTTGAAATGCAGTCTGAAGCTGGTGCTGCAGGTGCAGTTCACGGTTCACTTCAGGCAGGTGCTCTCACAACCACATTTACTGCATCACAGGGTCTTCTTCTTATGATCCCCAATATGTATAAGATTGCGGGTGAACTTCTCCCGACTGTTTTCCACGTTAGTGCACGTGCTCTTGCAGCTCACGCTCTCAACATCTTTGGGGACCACCAGGATGTTATGGCTTGTCGTCAGACAGGCTTCGCAATGCTCGCATCAGGCAGTGTTCAGGAAACAATGGACCTTGGTGGCGTTGCTCACCTTGCGTCAATCAAAGGTAGAGTTCCCTTCCTCCACTTCTTCGACGGTTTCAGAACTTCTCACGAAATTCAGAAAGTTGAAGTTATGGAATATGATGATCTTGCAAAATTGCTTGACTGGGATGCACTCAAAGCATTCAAGGACAACGCACTCAACCCTGAACATCCTGTTCTTCGCGGTACAGCTCAGAATGCGGATATTTACTTCCAGGGCAGAGAAGCTGCAAACAAATATTATGAAGCAATTCCTGACATCGTTGCAGACTACATGAAAGAAATCACAAAGATAACAGGCAGAGAATATAAGCCTTTCAACTACTACGGTGCTCCCGATGCAACAAAGGTTATCGTTGCAATGGGCTCAGCTTGCGAAGCAATCGAAGAAACAGTTGATTACATCAACGCAAGAGGCGGCAAAGTTGGTGTTGTTAAAGTTCACCTTTACAGACCTTTCTCTGCTAAGTACTTCTTCGATGTTCTTCCTGAAACAGTTGAAAAGATTGCAGTCCTCGACAGAACAAAGGAACCCGGTTCACTGGGCGAACCTCTCTATCTTGATGTTTGCAACCTCTTCTATGGAAAAGAAAATGCTCCTCTGATCGTTGGCGGTCGTTATGGTCTTGGTTCAAAAGACACAACACCTACACAGATTATGGCAGTATTCAACAACCTTGATGCAGCTGCTCCCAAGAACAGCTTCACAATCGGTATCGTTGATGATGTTACAAACCTCTCACTTGAACTTCCCGAAAAAATCAACGCTGCTCCCGAGGGAACAACACGTTGTAAGTTCTGGGGCTTCGGTTCAGATGGTACTGTTGGTGCAAACAAGGACGCAATCAAAATCATCGGTGACAACACCGACCTTTATGCTCAGGCATACTTTGACTATGACTCAAAGAAATCAGGCGGCGTGACTATGTCTCACTTGAGATTTGGTAAGAAGCCCATCAAGTCAACATATCTCCTTGATGAAGCAGACTACATTGCTTGTCACAAGCCTGCATATTTGACACAATATGATGTTCTTGAAGGTCTCAAAAAGGGTGGAACATTCCTCCTCAACTGTGTTTGGACACCTGAAGAACTTGAAGAACACCTTCCTGCAAATGTTAAGAAATATCTTGCAGAAAACGAAATCAACTTCTACACAATCAATGCTGTTGATGTTGCTGTTAAGGTTGGTCTTGGTCCCAACAGAATCAACATGGTAACTCAGAGTGCTTTCTTTAAGCTTGCTGAAGTTATTCCTTTTGAAAAAGCTGTTGAGTTCATCAAGAATGCAATCAAGAAGACATATGGCAAGAAGGGTGACGAAATTGTTAAGATGAACTGCGACGCAGTTGACGGTGCAATTGAAGCTCTTGTTAAGATTGATGTTCCAGCCGCTTGGAAAGATGCAGTTGACAAAGATGTTAAGGAAAACAATGTTCCTGACTTCATCAAGAACATCGTTCAGCCCGTAAACGCTCAGGCTGGTAACAAACTCCCCGTAAGCACATTCGCAGGAATCGAAGATGGTACTTTCGAAACAGGTACATCAAGATATGAAAAGCGCGGTGTTGCGGTTAACGTTCCCGCTTGGGATATCAACAAGTGTATCCAGTGTAACCAGTGTTCACTCGTTTGTCCTCATGCTGCTATCCGTCCCGTTCTTCTTAACGCTGACGAAGCTGCAAATAAGCCTGCCGGCTTTGAAACAAAGGCTGCTACCGGCTTTGCTGGTATGGAATACAGAATTCAGGTTTCACCTCTCGACTGTCTTGGTTGTGGCGTTTGTGCTCAGGTTTGTCCTGCTAAGGAAAAAGCCCTCACAATGAAGCCAATCGCAGAAGTTGAATGTGAAGCTCCCAACTGGGATTTCGCTATGACTGTTTCTTCAAAACAGGATGAAATTGACATCACAAAGAGCACAAAGAACTCACAGTTCGCAACACCTATGCTTGAATTCTCAGGCGCTTGTGCTGGTTGTGGTGAAACACCTTATATCAAACTCATCACTCAGCTCTTCGGTGACAGAATGATGGTTGCAAACGCAACAGGTTGTACATCAATCTGGGGTGGTTCTGCTCCTTCAATGCCTTACTGCAAGAACGCTGAAGGCAAGGGTCCAGCTTGGGCTAACTCACTCTTCGAAGACAATGCTGAATTTGGTCTTGGTATGGTTCTCGCTAACAAGAAGATCAGAAACACTCTGGCTTCAAGAATGAATTCAGTTATGGATGTAGTTAAGCCAGAACTCGCTGCTGCATTCAAGGCTTGGATCGAGGGCAAAGACAATGCTGATGCATCAAAGGCTGCTGCAAAAGAAATCGCAGCACTCATCAAGGATGCAGACATGACAAATCCTGCAATCAAAGAAATCGCAGACCGTACCGACTTCCTCGTGAAGAGATCACAGTGGGTATTCGGTGGTGACGGTTGGGCTTATGATATCGGTTACGGCGGTCTTGACCACGTTATCGCATCAGGCGAAGACATCAACATCTTTGTTGTTGACACAGAAGTTTACTCAAATACAGG
>JAZRNM010000026.1:0-5451 GCA_045648205.1 Clostridia bacterium | reverse complement strand
GTTGTTGACTATGCCGAGGCAACCTGCGGGAAAAGTTTCGGTTATTACCTTGCCTGGTTCATGGTTAACATTTACTATCCTGGTATGACTTCAGTTCTGGCATGGGTGTCAGCAAGATATTTCGGAGTTCTTTTCGGCTGGGAGATGACAAGCTCCAATGTTTTGGCACTATCCGGATTCTTTCTCATTTCAGCTTACACAATGAATGCCCTTTCACCAAAGCTTGCAGGAAAATTTCAAATTAGTGCAACTGTAATAAAACTCATTCCAATCTGTCTCATGGCAATTGTGGGTACTGTTGTTGGTTTTTCAACCGGAACACTGACAAACAACTTCACAACAGTTGTATATGAAGCTATTGGTGGAACAAGCGGAGGTCTTTTTGCTGCTGTCGTTGCAACCGTTTTTGCGTATGAAGGTTGGATTGTTGCAACATCAATAAACGCAGAACTGAAAAATCCCAAGAGAAATCTTCCTCTAGCTTTGATTATAGGTGCTTTTATCGTTGTTCTTGCCTACGTCTTATATTATATCGGAGTTGCAGGCGGTGCCACAAATGAAGTTTTGATTAAGGAAGGTGCTCCCACAGCTTTCACAAACATTTTTGGAACAGTTGGCGGTTTGCTTCTTAATATATGCATAGTTGTCTCCTGTCTTGGCACATTGAACGGACTTATGGTGGGTGCGACCAGGGGCATGTATGCTATTGCAGCCCGCAATCTCGGTCCAAAAGTGAAAATGTTCGGGCAAATAGACAAAGAAACAAATATGACCACCAACTCTTCTGTTTGGGGACTCTTCATCTGTTCTTTCTGGCTTATTTACTTCTATGGCGCAAACCTGACAAGCGGTTGGTTTGGTTTGTTCAATTTTGATTCATCTGAGCTTCCGATTGTTACAATCTATGCTTTATATATTCCCATGTTTATAATGTGGATAAAAAAAGAAAAAGAGTTTGGCTTTGTGAAACGCTTCCTTTTGCCAATTATATCTATATTCGCTTGCCTGTTCATGGTATTCGCTGCAGTTTACGCACACGGAATTACACCATATATAAGCGCAAAGGCAAACGGAACATTTTCTTTCCCCGTTCTTTTCTACCTGATTGTATTTGCGGTAATTATGCTTATCGGTGCTGTTTTAAAAAACCCAAGAGATAAACAAATAGACGAACAATAAATCGCGAAATGTAACAAAAAGCCTGTCAAACTTGTGTTGGCGGGCTTTTTAATAGTTTTAGGTTTCATAGTGGATGTAATATAAAAATAAGCTTTGCTAAGCAAAGCCACCATTTCTCTTCTCTATTCTCTTTTATCTCTTCTCCGGAAACGACAATCTTTAGAGAAGAGTGAAGAGATAAAAGCACAAAAAGAAACGACAACTTTCTGACGAAAATTGTCGTTTTTTTGGTCGAGGCGACAGGATTCGAACCTGCGGCCCCCTGGTCCCAAACCAGGTGCGCTACCAAACTGCGCCACGCCTCGAAATGTATTTGGTTTTAATCAACTATGCCATTATACACATTTGTTGCCGGTTTGTCAAGCCATAAAAACAATTTTCCTACAGTTTTTTTGCGCCCAACAAATTTATTATATCATATAAGCATCCCAAATGTAAACAAAAACTTTTCCATATTGCAAAATTTCTGCTTTCTACACAAATTGTTTTTTCTGTTTTTTCATATTTTGTCAATTGTTTTTGCCTCAAAACTATGATATATTAAAGACAAGGAAAGGATGGTACAGTCCAATGAGAAGTTAATCAGCAAGACTTTGAAATGAAGAAAATTTATCGACTGATTTGAACCGATGTTGAGAATGGAATTAAACACGATGGTGTATAAACAGATGATATATATTGAATCAAATGTCGATACTTGTTTAAAAGTTCAAATCAAAAACTTCATTAAAAAGTCGAAAACTTCGTCTTTTGCAGCAGAAACATTCAAGACAAAAGGTGTTCTCGTTAGAGGAAAAAGTGAAAAAAGATGTGTTTGGAATAGCGACAAAGCAGCAAAAGATAGACAACGAAAGAGAGGTAAACAAAATGATGTTAGATATCAAGAGCGAACAGAAGTGACCTCTGATTGCAAAGTCGAATGCAGTCGGAGGTCACTTCTTTTTTTATGTCCTAAATCAAATCCGCAAGATGCGGTCTGAGTTTTTTGAAAAGCACATTGCCAATCAAAGTGAGAACAAGCACCACTCCCCAAAAATAAAGTGTGAGCCATGGTTTTTCCCAGAAACCTCTGCCATAAACAAAAATGTCACGATATCCCTCTGTCACATAATATACCGGATTAAGCTTAAAAATCAGATGCAAGCTCTCAGGTATTGCGTTTATGTCCCAGAAAAGCGGTGTAAGCCAAAATCCAAACTGAACCAGCACTCCGACTAGGTTGTTCACATCTCTCGCAAAAACAGTCAGGGTTGAAGTTATTCTTCCCAAGGCAAGTGTCAAAGCAAAGGCCGCTGCCATATAATAGAAAATCTGCAGATGCAAAAGATTGGGGAAGTAACCATATGCCGAGCTTATTACAAATGCCAAAACCACAAAGAACAAGTGAACAAAGAAGGCGGAAATCACTCTCACAACTGGCAAAAACTCCACTTTGAAAACAACCTTTTTCACCAGGTATGAATAGTCAATCAGAACTCCGGTAGCCCCTCCCCATGCCTCTGATATAAAGAACCAAGGAACGACTCCCGACACCAGCCATATGACATATGGCATATCGTTGACAGGACCATTTTGAAAAGCCACCTGAAAAACAAACCAATAAATTAAAATTGTAATTACCGGGCTTATAAATCCCCACATCACGCCAAGCACCGAGCCTGCGTACTTTGCTTTGAAATCATTTAGTGCCAGTGAAAAAAGCATATTTTCTTCCTCCTTAATCCGTCCAAAACTTTTCATCCTTTTATATTAATTATTTCTCTCTTTTCTCCATTGTAAAGCAACACACCATAACCACACCCAAAG
Organism: Clostridia bacterium; assembly: GCA_045648205.1. GTDB lineage: Bacteria > Bacillota > Clostridia > Monoglobales > Monoglobaceae > SIG440. Next base: position 2,466 of record JAZRNM010000026.1, on the reverse strand, counting down.
GTTCCTCCGGCATCAATGTAATCCACAAACCTTTTTCTCATGCCTGTGTCAGTTGGAAGTCCAGTGGTTGTTCCCTCATAATTTTTGCCAAAAACACGCCAACAGTCTTCAAAATCAGGTGATTCATCAACTTCTATTACATCAAACATTCGTGCAAAATTATATGTGTTTGATCCTTTAGAAAATATAGTTCCAAGATATGGCGGATACAAAAGCCATGAATCTGTGACTATTGGAATAACAACATCGTCAAGGTCTTTTTTGAAAAACTCATATGCCCGTTGAAATGAATCAAGGCAAAGTTCCCTTGTCAAAGGCCCCACAGCCGGGATATGAGTAGAGTATACAACACTTCCTCTCTTTAATTCATATCCATTAACACAATAATCATCTCCAGCAAATCTTTCAATCTCATACTGAAGTCTGCCAAGTCCAAACAGCTTCATATCAAAAAACAAAAAGAACCAGTCAGCAAATACCCCTACGCAGCCATACACATCCTCGCATTCTTTCGCCTTGCAGGCAATATCACTCATTGAATCATAAAAAATTTCTGTATCTATTCCCAAAAGACTATAGGTTTCTTTTGCATACGGAACACAATGAAGCCAAAACAAGTAGTTCAGCATCAGCCGTGTTTCTTCATCTTCTGAAATATCATTCAACCTCTTGATATATGCCTTGGCTCTATTATGGGCAGTCGTTCGTTCCTTCGCATTTATATATGGAACAAGGGGTTCAAGCTGCTTTGAAAGCATATACTCACGGGAAATTTCTTCAATTGTTGCCCCATATTTTTCATCATACTTTTGTATAATTAAAATGTACTCTTCAGGTGTAGCTATTTTTTTCAGCAACCCGCAATCCACAACAAATCCCTCCTATTTCCCAATTATTTTCCAATCCTCAAGACCTGACTGAATGGCAGTCATCATCCGGGTTTTGAAGTGATGGTCAATCTCATTTCTTTCGTTAATAAACTTTTTCATTTCTTCTCTTTTCGAAACCCCATCCATGGGGCAAGGATTTTTCACAATGGGTAGGTTTTCCCGTTTTGAATAACCTTTTATGTCACCCTCAGCAACATATATAAGAGGTCTTATAACATTCATATCAATTCTCGACAAATATGTAACAGGAGAAAAGCAGTTAAGCCTTCCCTCATAAAAAAGTGACAAGAAAAATGTTTCAATCACATCTTCATTGTGGTGTCCCAGGGCAACCTTGTTGCAACCATTTTCTTTCGCCATGTCATTAACCGCCCCCCGGCGCATTTTTGCACACAAAGAGCAAGGATTCTTTTCTTTTCTCACATCAAAAAGAATTTCTGCAATATCGGTATCTTTGACAACATACTGAACCCCGATTTCATCACACAAACTCCTGACAGGTGAATAGTCAACTCCTTTGAATCCCATATTGAGCGTAACGCCCATAATTTCAAATGGTACCTCCGAAAACCTTCTGTAAGCAGCAAGAGCGCACAAAAGTGCGAGGCTGTCCTTACCACCTGAAACTCCCACCGCAATTTTGTCACCTGCTTCAATCATATTGTAATCCTGAATGGCACGGCGCATTCCGCTAAGTATTTTTCTCATATGTTCGTCCTATCTGAAGCTTTCTTCTAATTTTCTCAACGCATTGCTTCTGTGGCTTATGGAATTTTTCACTTCAGCAGGTAGTTCTGCCATAGCCTTCCCAAACTTTTCAACAAAGAACACTGGGTCATAACCAAATCCGTTTTCACCGCGCTTTTCAGTCAAAATTCTTCCCTCGCACTCACCTCTGAAGGTTATTGGCTCCTTGCCCGGAACAGCCACCGCAATCACACAAACAAACTTTGCTGTTCTTTTTGATGTCTCAACTCCGTCAAGTTCAGAAAGCAATTTCGCAATATTTTCATCATCAGTTGCGTTTTCACCTGCAAATCTCGCAGTATGTATTCCCGGCTTTCCGCACAGAAAATCAACACAAAGTCCACTGTCATCAGCTATTGAAGGTAGACCTGTCTTTTTCATAACTGTAACAGCCTTTTTTATGGCATTCTCTTCAAACGTCTCACCATCTTCAACAATTTCAATGTCAGCACATCCAACCTTGTCAAGAGTAATCAACGTGATTTTATCTCCCAAAATGGCTTGCATTTCCTCCGCCTTGTGCTGATTCTGGCTTGCGAGAACATATTCCATAATCCTTATCACTCCACATTCGATTTGTTTTCGTAAATTTGTATATAATATTTATAACATATTTTTTTCTTGTTGTAAATATTGATAGTTGCAAAATTATTTTTTTTGTGTTATACTATATCCGTTGTGAAAAATTTGGCAGTTAAAAGTTAAATTTTTAACAAGAGCTTCCCGTTGTATAATTCGGGAAATCCATGTGAAAAATTATTAATAATTATCAATATACATTTTGGAGGTATTTTATTATGTCAGTAAAAGTTGCTATTAACGGTTTTGG
>JAZRNM010000025.1:0-17784 GCA_045648205.1 Clostridia bacterium | reverse complement strand
GGAAACAAGAATTCTCGCAGGCGTCATTTTGGTCTTGTCCACAAGAATTTGAGCAATGGCACAAAAAACTCCACCAACCCAGAACGCATTGAAATAATCCATAAACATAAAACTCTATCCCCTTTCCGCAGAAATTGCAACAGCATGTGCAACCGATGGAATTGTTCCTCCCTGAAGTGTGGAAGTGGGGCTGAGAAGAGCCCCCGTGCCCATAAAAAGAACATTCTTCAGCTCTCCCGACCGGATTCTGTCCATAATATATCCGCACAGAACCGACGCAAGACAGCCACAGCCCGAACCCCCTGCATGCATATCCTGTTTTTCAATGTCAAAAATCATACAGCCGCAATCATCATAATTGCTTGAAATATCAATTCCCTCATCCCGAAGAAGGTCAACCACAACCGAACTCCCAACCACTCCCAAATCCCCAGAGAGAATAAGGTCATAAAATTCAGGGTTTCTCCCGGTATCCTTGAAATGCATCGCCAAAGTATCCGCCGCCGCAGGTGCCATAGCAGCACCCATATTGTTGGCATCCTTTATTCCAAAATCCACAATCTTTCCCGAGGTGAAATGCGTAACAAACGGACCCTCGCCCATCTTTGAAAGAATTGCCGCACCCGAACCGGTAACTGTCCATTGAGCAGTTGGGGTTCTCTGTCCGCCATATTCCAAAGGATTTCTGTACTGTCTCTCCGCCGTGCAGAAATGGCTTGATGTGACCGCCGCCGCAAAATCCGCAAATCCACCGTCAATTGCCATTGCAGAAAGCCCGATTGTCTCTGCCATTGTGGAGCACGCACCATAAACCCCCAAAAACGGAATTCCAAACTCGGCAAGTCCAAAGGTGGAGCTGATGCATTGATTCAGCAAATCCCCCGCAAAAATATAGTTTATGTCTGCAGCATCAATTCCGCCCTTTTCGAGCGCCCGAATAACTGCGTGCTTTTGCATTTTGCTCTCGGTCTTTTCCCAGGTCTCCTCGCCCCACTCAGCATCTTCCATAACCACATCAAAATACTCACCAAGAGGTCCTTGTGCCTCTTTTTGTCCCGCAATGCTGGCGGTTGCAACAATATTCACCGGAAAAGCCATTTCCACCGTTTGTTTCCCCAATCTCTTATTCATATCTTTCCTCCCCATCACATTTTAACTATCAGATAATATAAAAGCCCAAGCACAATTGATGCATTTATCCCATAAACCAGAACCGGACCTGCAATGGTAAACATTTTCGCTGCAACTCCAAGCACAAACCCCTCTCGTTTGAACTCAATAGCAGGCGAAACCACCGCATTTGCAAATCCGGTTATGGGAACAAGAGTACCGGCACCCGCAAATTTGGCAAGCTTGTGATACAGATTGAGCCCCGTAAACAGCGCCCCCAAAAACACCATAGTGATAGGCACCGCCATTCTGACACTCTCCTCATCCAAGCCAAAAACCCTTTCATAAAGATCCGAAAATCCCTGACCGACCATACAAATAAGTCCGCCAACAACAAAAGCGATGAGCATATTTCTCCAGAGCGGGCTGTCAGGGGACTTTTTCTCGATATATTTTTTATACTCCTCCTGGGTATATTTCACAAAGGTTCCTCCTCTTCTTCAAATAATTCTTTTTATTATTATTTAAAATTCCTGGGTTAATATACACCAAAAATTTCGCAGCAAAAAACAGCCTTGTTGTTGCATAATAGAGAGCTTTATGATATAATATATATTGCAAGAAAAGGAGAAATTTATAATGAAAAAATTTTTTGGTCACCTTTTCACGGTGCTGAATCACAAGAATAAAGTTTTTTACCACTGCATAAAAGTCGGAATTCCCCTCAGAGGCATACTCCACGACCTTTCAAAATTTTCGCCTACTGAGTTTATTCCCGGTGTGGAATTTTTCCAGGGCACACGCAGCCCCAACGAGGCAGAGCGAAGTGCCATTGGCTATTCAACTGCATGGCTTCACCACAAAGGACGAAACCGTCATCACTTTGAATATTGGTCGGATTACAACCCCGAAACCAAGGTTCTATCTCCGGTGAAAATGCCCACAAAATATGTGAAGGAAATGTTTTGCGACCGCGTTGCAGCAAGCAAGACCTATCAGAAAGAAAACTACAACCAAAACCACCCCCTTGAATACTTTATGCGGGGCAAAGAACGCAGAAGCATCCACCCTGAGACGTCGGAGCTTTTGGAAGGCTGGCTTGTTATGCTTGCAGAAAAAGGCGAAAAGGAAACATTTCGCCACATAAGAAAATATAAATAAAACGCCAAAGAGGTTCACAAATGTCAACAACAATCATTTTTGAGCAAGTCGCAACCTTGTTTCTTTTTGCAGCAATAGGCTTTGTTCTTGCAAAAACCAACATAATCAACAAATCCCATTCAAAACTGCTTTCCGTGCTGGGCGTCTATGTTTTTATGTTCTCAAAAACAATCAAAACCTTTGCAGGGAACTTTAGCGCTCAATACATAACCGAAAATTATCGCATAATTGCCATATCCACCATTGTTTTGGTGATTTTGGCAATTTTGGCAAAACTTCTTGCAAAGCTTTTCAGCAAAGACCAGTATATGCGAAACATTGTCCAATACACCATAATAATTTCCAGCTATGGATATTTTGGTTATGTATTGGCAGAAGCCTTGTATGGCGAAGCCTTTCTCATGAACCTGATGCTTTTCAGTTTCCCGCTCAATATCTATGTAAACAGCGAGGGCTATCGCCTTTTGACGGGAACGGGTAAACTCACCTTCAAAAAATTGGTCAACCCAATGTTGATTTCAATCGTTATCGGTTGCGTAATCGGATATTTTTCAATCCCCATTCCAACAGTTGTGGACTCGGTTCTCACAAGTGCCAGCAGTTGCACAGGCCCCGTCGCAATGCTCCTGATGGGTGTGGTAATCGCAGAACAAAAAATTCTGTCACTGCTCGCCGACATTCGGGTTTACATATTGTCAATTCTCAGGCTTTTCGTAATCCCTGCACTGGTATGCGGTTCACTTTATCTTCTGTTTGGCAAAGAAATTGCGACATTATCTCTGATGATATATGCAATGCCTTGCGGAATGTACCCCATTATGATCCCTAAACTGGTGGGAAAAGACTGCAAAATGGGAGCAGGCCTTGCTCTGATTTCAACCATCCTTTGTCTGGTGAGCCTCCCCTTCTGGCTTTCCATATGGAAGTAATTTTATAATAAAATAAATATGAAAACCAAAATGACAACTTTCCGTGTTGGAAGTTGTCATTTTTTTGCAAAACAGAGCAATATATATTCACATTAATTCTTGTTTTCTTCGCGGTGTTTATTGAAGATATGAGCATTCGTTTTATTTCTTCAGCAAGATTGATAGAATTATCGTAATCATATTCAAACAATTTTGTATTTTTTAAGAGTGTAAGCCAATATGTACTCTCGCTCACCTCTTTTAGAGAAATATGCAACTTTGCTATAAAATCAGCTTTACTATTTCCATAAATTGCTTCGTTTATATTTGCGCCAACACTTGTTGCACTCCGTAGCAGCTGTTTTGCAATGGTTGTATCTCTTTTTGATTTCGCATATTCTTCATAAAATAAAACAATTTGCGTTGCAAATTCTAATGATTTATTCAAAAGTGGACTTCCCATACATTTTCACCTCAAATTCAGTATATCATGATTCTGCATATAATTCAATGTTTTGCATAGCAAAACTTCCTTTTCTCTTCTCTATTCTCTCTTATCTTTTCTCTGGAAACGACAATTTTAGTGAAGAATGAAGAGAAAAAAGTGAAAAGAGAATAGTACAAAAAGAAATGACAATCTCCTAACGAAAATTGTCGTTTCTTTTTGGTATGCCCGATGCGATTCGAACGCACGCCGCAGCGTCAAAAATGTGCCGCTGGCACGTTTTTAGCGGAGGATTGCAAAATGCGACAGCATTTTGGTGATAAAAGAAAAACGCAGAGCGTTTTACACCTTGGAGTGCGTCTGTATGCAAAAAATCCCGTCGATTGACAGGATTTCTTCTTGGTATGCCCGATGCGATTCGAACGCACGACCTTCAGAGTCGGAGTCTGACACTCTATCCAGCTGAGCTACGGGCACATATATAGATGGGCGGACGTGAGTGTCCGCCCAAAAGTTTTTGTTTAAAAGTTTGCAAGGGCATCATCAAGCCAGAAAAAACCAATGTCAAAAGCCTTATAAAGCCCGTCACGTTCTGCTTGCTTAATCAATGTGGAATTGTTTTCTACATTGGTTCGGAGTTCAATGACAACCTTCTTTGACATCTCCAAATCCTCAAACTTTTCACTCTCTGTCACACGGAAAACCACCATATACTTCTCGCCTGGTGCTCCGTAATAAATTTCGTTTCCTTTTCTGAGGAGCATCTTGCCCTTGTAGGTCAAAACCTCTTCCTTTTTCTTTTTCGCCGGCATATCAACGAACCTCCTTCAAGGTGTTTTTTCAAAAGTATTTGTGTGCAAAACACACCATATATATAATACCAAAAAACAACACAAAAAGCAATAGCGAATATGGTATTTTCAGGAGTTTTTTTGACGCTACCAATTTGCCCCTATCTCTGCACATTCTCCTCCCAAACCACCACAGGAGTCCCTTCTTGTTCGCGACAAAAAAAGAGACGACCGAAGTCGTCTCTTTTGAAAATCTAATTTAACTCAGATTATTCGATTGTGAGTTCAGCACCCTTAACGATGATTACGTCAACAGGCTTATCTTCGTAGAATCTAGCGAAGATCCAGTCACCGTAGTTCTGAGCTGTAGCATCTGCGATGTTAACAAGACCATAAACAGGAGCGTTGTCATCAGCTGTATCAGGTGTATTGTCAGGACCATCAGCATCAACGCTTGTTACGATAGCCTTACCTTCAGCATCTGTAATTGTAGCTGTATCACCATCGTAGAGTTCTTCATAGTATGTGAAGTCACCAGCTGAAGCTGTGTCGATGTTGAGCTTTCTGCCTGTAGCATCGATTACGTAGATGTTTTCAGCAGCTGTAAGCTTGATTTCCTTACCACCAACTGTAGCAAGCTTAGAATTCTTAGCGAAGTTTGTTACAACGCCGCCGTAGAATGCCTGACCTGTTGTGCTGTTTGCACTGATAAGTGTTGAGTTAGCTGTAGGAAGTACGTAGTCAGCAGATGTAGCATTGAAGCCTGCAACCTTACGAATACCAGCTGTAGCGAAGTCCCAAACAACGTCGATGTCAACTACAACACCATCAGAATCAACCTTAACCTTAACGATATCACCAGCGTTGAGACCGCTTACATTAGCAGCAACATCAGCAGTTGTGTTAGCTGTTACGAGTTCACCGTTCTGGAAGTATCCAAGAGCATAGATTGCTTCGCCATTATCATTTGAAGCGTTGCCAACTTCTCCAAGAACTGCGATAGCATCTGTTGTGCTTGTTGCAGCAACTTCTGATGCAGCAACAACGATCATGTTGGTGTAGTCAGCTTTCTTATCCTTGAATGAAGCAATAATTGTGTAATCATTCTTGTCTGCGAGGTCAGCAAGTGTACCGATCTTGCAGTTTGCAGCTTCTGAATCTGTGATGAATACGATTGTATCAGCTTCTACATAACCGCCAACATTACCAAGACCTGAATTAGCAATGAATCTTGAGTTGTCAGCATCGTATTCGTTTGAACCTGCGATTGTAGCTGTAGCGAAGTCAGCTTCTGCAGCAGCCTTGTTGAAGTCAGCAACTGTAACAGTTGTGAGGTAACCAGCAGAGTTCTTAACATACTTAACAACTGCACTAGCAAGAGCGCTTACTTTGCCATACTCTGTAGTTGTAAGGTGTGTAGGAGCACTGTCAGCAGCAGGTGTGAATGTGCCGCCTGAAATTGAACCAACCCAGCTTTCAACAGCAAGTGTTGTTGTTGTATCGTCAGCGTTGTTGATCTTTGCGTTGTTCTTGAGTGTGAACACTTCTACGCCATCAGCTGTGATGAGCTGTACTTTAACTTCGTAGTTGCCTGCGCCACCAAAATCAGCTTCAGCAACTTTGATGCCGTTTACGTAAGCGTAGTTAGCAGCAGCACCGCCAGCGAGAGCAGCGTCTTCTACGAATGCAGCAATTTTGCCGAATTCATCAACGTAGAATGTACCGCCAGCACCGATTTCCATGCCTTCGTCATATACGCCATCAGCAACATCATACCAAGCGTCAGCAACTTTGTAAGCTACTGTTGTAGCAGAAGTTGTAGAACCCTTTGTAGATGTGATTGTTCCAACAACCTGGTTAGCAACAACTTCTGCTACGATGTAGTCAGAGTTCTTGTTTACCCAGTAAACTGAGAGAATATCCCATTCAGCAAGTTCGCTAGCTTCGATAACTTCGCCGTCCTTGATGATTTCAACAACCTTTGTTTCATCGATGTTGAGGTTGAGCTTTGAAAGACCATTGTAGAAAGAAACTGCTTTTGCAGTAACTTCTTCAACTACGCCTGTCTGAGCCTGCTTAACGATAACTACATCATAGCCAGGAGCATCATTGTTGTCAACGAGAGTGATGTTACCACCTCTGTTAGCAACGATGTTGCCAAGAGCAGATGCAAGGCTCATACCTGTGTTGTTGAAGATAGCTGATGCGCCACCAACCTTAGCGATTGTCTTTGTGTTAGCGCCAGCTTTGTAGTATGCGATTTCATCAGTTCCGTTGAAGCTGTCATAAGCATCAAGGCTGATAACGAGTTCTTCGTTTCTGTTTGTGTCAACAGCAACTGAAACTACTACGTAGTCATCAGCAACTTTCTTAACATAAACGATAACTGATCTGCCGATGTAGTCAGCAACATCTGTGTCGCCTACGAGGAAGTCTTTTACAGTTGTGCCTTCAACTACAGCGTCGAAGTCCTTGTTGATTGTGTCGAACTTGTCGTCGATTCTGATGCTAACTTCAGCATCAGCTTCTGTGTTGATTGCCTTACCTGTACCAACAGCAACGAAGGGGTTAGCTGTAACAACACCACGGAGTTTAACGTATCCGAGGTTTGCACTCATAAGAGTCTGGTAGGGGTAACCTGTTGTGTTACCGTCAGCGATAACGTAATCAACTGTACCATCTGTGCTCCATCTAGCCTGAACCATCAAAGGTGTGTCAATAGCGTTAACGAGGAGCTGTGCAACTGTACCACGGTTAGCTTCTGTACCTACTGCTGCGTTTGCAACTGCCAAAGATACATCATATCTCTGAGCTGCTGCAAGGTAACCAGCGGGGTAACCACCGTTTTCATTTGCATAAGGTGTGTAGCCAAGTGTAGCCATGATCATCTTAACAGCCTGTTCATAGAGAACGGGATCTTCGGGACCGAAGTTGCCGTCGCCATAGCCGTTGATGATTCCCATGCCAGCAGCATTAGCAATGTAGCCTGATGCCCAGTGTGTTGCAGGAACATCTTTGAATCCTGTAACAGCGCTAGCCTTAGCTGTTTCGCCAAATCCCTGAATTCTTGCGATTAACGCTGCCATTTCGGCTCTTGTTACGCCATCTTCAGGCTTGAATGTGCCGTCTTCGAAACCTGTAACGATTTCCAATTTGTTGAGTGTTTCAACTGCTTCATAGTAAGCACTATCTTCTGCAACGTCACTGTATGTTGCACCAAAAGCAACAGTTGTGAGCATCATAGCGATAACGCAGATAGAAGCAATCACTTTTTTGAGATTATACATTCTCAAATCCTCCCTTTTTTAAATAATATATGTTTTAATTTTTTTTCGAAAGTAATAAATGGTTTGTTTCCGGGAAAACGTGCATTCACACACTACTCCCATTAACTTGGTTTGATTATATCACCAAAACACCGCATATGTCAACCAGATTTTGAAAATGTAACATTATTGTAACACTTTTTCAAATCTTTTGTCAAATTCGGTTTACTCGTGAACAGATTTTGTGTTTTTCAAATCTCTGAACAACAATATATTGAAAATAATATCATATTACGTCATATATTGTAATACCTTTTTGCAATTATGTCAAGACCTTTTTTCAAATTTGGATAATATTAGGAGTTTTCGCAGTCTTTTTGAAACATCAGTTCTATCATTCTAATCCCTTCATCATTGATTCAAGCTCCACAAAGCTCCTCTCTGCATATTTTTCAGCTTTTTCACGCTTGTCCTTGATTCTCACGCCCAGCTCTTCAAAAATTCCAAAATTCACATTCATAGGCTGGAAATCCGTCACCGCAGGATTGGAAACATATTTTGCCAATGCCCCCAGGGCAGTTTTTGCGGAAAGGTTAGGGATGTCTTTGCCCAAAACATCACAAGCTGCGCAAATCCCTGCCCAAAGCCCCGAGGATGCAGACTCAATGTATCCCTCAACGCCTGTTATTTGTCCTGCAAAGAAAACTTTGGGGAATTCTTTCATATTATATTTATCTGTCAAAAGCTTTGGGGAGTTTATATAGGTGTTTCGGTGCATTACACCGTACCTGACAAATTCCGCATTTTCAAGTCCCGGAATCATTCCAAACACTCTCTTTTGCTCGCCGAATTTCAGATGCGTCTGAAAGCCTACTATATTATACATACTTCCTGCACCATTATCCTGCCTCAACTGAACCACCGCATAGGGACGGCTGTCGTCATGGGGATTTGTGAGTCCCACAGGTTTGAGCGGGCCATATCGCATTGTATCAACTCCACGTGCCGCCATAATCTCAATGGGCATACACCCCTCAAACACCTTGGGGTTTTCAACACCCTCGTGAACGGGTGCGCCCTCGGCAGAAACCAAAGCTTCACGAAAAGCCAGATATTCTTCCTTGTTCATTGGGCAGTTGATGTAGTCATCACCGCCCTTGCCATATCTCGCCGCCTTGAACGCCTTTGACATATCAATGCTGTCGAACGACACAATAGGTGCCGCCGCATCGAAAAAGTGCAACGACTCATCACCCGTCAGTTTCAATATGCTTTCAACTATAGGCTCCGACGCAAGGGGGCCTGCCGCTATAACAGTGTATTCATCGGTGTTGATTTCTGACACTTCTTCTTCGATAACCTTTATGTTTGGATGAGCCTTTATCTTCTCAGTCACCATTTTTGCAAAGGCTTCTCTGTCAACTGCCAAAGCACCACCGGCAGGAACCTTCACCGCATCGGCACATTCCATTATGAGCGAGCCAAGCTTGCGCATCTCCTCCTTCAAAAGTCCCACCGCGTTATAAATCCCATCGGCACGGAATGAGTTGCTGCAAACAAGCTCTGCAAAGTCGGGGCTTTTGTGGGCAGGGGAGAATTTTTTCGGTTTCATTTCGAAAAGTTCCACCATTATTCCTCTGTTCGCAATTTGCCATGCCGCCTCACAGCCCGCAAGCCCTGCGCCTATTACTTTCACCTTTTTTTCGTTCATTATATGTCATTCCTTTCGGGGATTGATTTCTCAAATAAGTATATCATATTTCACCGTCTGGTGCAAGAGGGAATAGTGCATCAAACCGTCATTGCACCAAGCAGAATCGGCAAAGTTTCCTTATATATATTATCTAAATCGCCAAAAGGTAGCGGATTTCTGCCCTCACCCACCTCAATGGTATAGCCCGGGCGGTTGAATTTATCCACGAACCAGTCCTTATAACCACCAAAAGATGCCATTCCCTCGGTGTAATCCAGTCTGTATGGAGAAATCCTTTCAAATGCTTTTGCAATTTTCAATGACAGGGGCGGTTCTTTGTCCTGAAATCCCTGATAAATCACCTTGCCCTGGCTGTGGAATGCAATTGTCAGGCCAAAATCCTTTTCCTCCGTAAAGCGGGCAAGTGCAAAGCTCTCAGGTTCTGAAAAGGGTGCGGTTCCCGAAAATCTTGTTTTGCCTGGCCCCAAAATGCCATATTCTTCTTCCATCCCCTTTGACCTTTCCCACATTGCGTCATAATTGTGGTTCAAATCCACCCCATTTGCATTTGCCTGCCATCTTGAAAAGTCCGCCGAGCCGTTCCATTCCAAGAGACGTTCCTTTTCCTCTGTTTCAATCTCCGTTGGCAAGTCCCCCGTTGCAAGCTCCACTCCGTCAGGGTTGACCATTGGTATTATATATAATGAAGTTTTCTCGCTGAGTGCTCTGACCGAGAATCCTCTGAGACTTTGTCCATCGCGCTCTGCGGTCAGGTATTCCTCCGCAAATCTCATCAGCATTGCAGAGGTTATCCATTCCATTCCGTGATGAGCGCCATTATACGAAATTGCCTTTTTGCCGTGACCGAGTCTTATGTAAAACAGTTCCTTGTCCCACACAGACACACCAATTTTGCCATATTCCATATGGGGAAACTTCTCTGATAATCTCAGAATATCCTTTTTTAAATCACAATAGGTATAAGCTTTCATTTTCTTCCCTCCAAATTTTTTCTTCTTTAAATGATATGTTGAAACACAAAAAGTATTACTCCGCCTTGATTTTTGGAAGGAATGGTGATATACTTTGGTAAGAGAATACGGAGGATAAAACTATGCGTGAAATTGAAGCAAAAAAAATAACGGCACTTGTTGCCGATATGTGCATAAAATCAAATTGTTGTCTCAACGAAGATATCGAGTCAGCCATCAGATGCGGTCAGCAGCAGGAAACAAATCCAATTGCCGCCGAGATTCTTTCTGACATACTAAAAAATGCAGAGATTGCGAAACGGGATATGGTTCCCATTTGCCAGGATACCGGTATGGCAGTGTTCTTTCTTGAGCTGGGTCAGGAGACCTGCGTGGTTGGCGGTGGTCTTTATGATGCAATCAACGAAGGTGTGCGCCTTGGCTATCGTGACGGATATCTCCGCAAGTCTATTGTCAAAGACCCAATAAGACGAGGAAACACCAACGACAACACCCCTGCAGTTATTCACACCGAGATTGTTGACGGAGACACATTTCGTCTGACCATTGCCCCCAAAGGATTTGGCAGTGAGAATATGAGCAGAGTAAAGATGCTCAAGCCCTCAGACGGGCTTGACGGGGTTCTGGACTTTGTTGTGGAAACCGTGAAATGTGCATCAGGAAACCCATGTCCACCAATCGTTGTGGGTGTCGGCATCGGCGGAACAATGGAAAAGGCAGCAATTCTTTCAAAGAAGGCGCTTCTCCGTGACGTCAGAAAGAGCAATCCTGATGAATATTATGCAGAAATTGAACGCGAGCTGTTGTCACGAATCAACAGTCTTGACGTTGGTCCCCAGGGTTATGGCGGAATCACCACGGCTTTGGGTGTCAATGTTGAAACTTTTCCAACCCACATTGCAGGGCTGCCCGTTGCTGTGAACATCAGTTGTCACGTTACAAGACATATGACCGAAGAATTATAAACATCATTTTCCCCGAGCCATTTTGGCTCGGGGATTTTTCATTTCAGCCCCTTTAAAAATTCCGCAATGGCTTCCGCCCCATATTTTGCACCGCACAGAGCCTCGCTGAGCGTGTTGCCGCTGCTGCCCACCTCAATTATCAAACTGCCCGGTGTGGTGTGGCCATTGAAGCGTTCATTTCTGAGATTCACCCCGCGCATCAGGGTTGGGTATTTGCCGTTTATGTGGTTTTGGAGTTTCAATGCAAGCTTCATATTTTCCCGCCAATTGGGGTGGTCAAGCCCGCCGCCGCTGCTGCCCACCACCAGCATAAGCTGAGCCGCTTTTTCACCATTGATTTCCGAAACAAATTTTGCCTTGCTTCCATCGTCATAAATGAAGGCATCACGATGGATATCCAAAACAACGCAAAGCTGTGGATTTTTTGACTTGTAGGTTTCAACCGTCTTTCGGGAATTTTCATAAGAGCCATTGAAATTGGGATGGTCGTGAAGAGTTGTGTCGTGGATAACCGAAATCCCCTTTTCTTCAAATATTTGTTTCATTGCCTCGCCAACCTTAACCACATTCTGAGTTTTGTCCATTGTCCGGTCGCTTTTGTTTGAGTCATAACTCTTAGATCCATCAGGAGAATAGCTTTCGGTTCCGTGGGTGTGGACAATGAGAACCTTTGGCGCATCGCCCTTCATGTCAAACGTCAAGGGAGCATTCAGCATTTCATCAATATTTATGCTGAAATCGGTTTCGTTCCTGATGAGAATTTTCCCCGATTTCTTCCCCAATGCTTTTGCCTGGCTTGAGTCCACTTCTTTTATGGGGTAGCTCCCGCTTTGAGCAGGTTTTGGTTCTGCCTCACCTTTCCCCACATCTGCGTTTTGCGGATTATATGCCGAAACCGATGTATTGTTGGCCTCCCGCGCCAGATAACCGCCACTCACCATACGCACTATGGGTATTTCTCCAAAAATAACCGTTCTTTCATCATCGCCATCAAATGTCAAAAAAAAGCTTACAGCTTTTTTCAGAAGCCCCACAAGTCTTGTCTTTATATTTGTATCCGCTGCGCCATACAAAATGGGCAGGCTTTCATTAACCACACGTTCGCCCACCAAGCCGTTTCCACCAAAGCTGATATTCACCCCGGCAAGTTTTATATTCACAAAAATCAGACTTGCCACCACCAGCAAGATTCCAAACTGAAAAAATCGTTTTATGACCTTTTTTCCGTCAATAACTATCGCTTTGTATGGTTTCATTTTGAAGTTCCTTTCCTATTGTATTTTATAATATATTTAGGAAAGCTTCGAATTATTACCACAAAAAAAGACCGAAATGTGAAATTCACATTTCGATCTCGTTTCATCTTGAAAACCTGCGTTTTATTCTCTTCCATTGTGCTTTAAGCCATCTGATAGGATATGTCCGACAAGCTCTTTTTGCGTAACGCATATATTCCTTGTCACCATATTCTACATATTTCCCATTGTGATAAAAAGCAGCAAGAACACCAACAATCTTCTCATTGGTTATATCCCGTTCAAGAAAGGTTCTGTTGTCACCGCAGATAACATACCCCCGCTTTGTAACCTTTACTATGCGATGCATTGTAAAGTGGTCACCTCGCTTGTAAACGGGTATGTCATATTTTTTCAACGGAAATTCGGGCTTTTTGATCAACACGGTATCTCTTCCCTCAACGAGCATTGGCTTCATACTGTCACCAATAGTCTTGCTCGCATATATCCCCTTCTCATTCAGAGCACTTGTTATTCTGTCCACAACAGCATCCTCCCGGCGAGTTTTTAATCTTCAATCAGCCCTGCATCACGCATTTTGGCTACAAAGCTCTTAACATCCGCCAGCGCACGTTCATTATCAACCTCATATTCATTCAATAGAGCATTGACCAATTCTTCCTCCGTCACATCGTTTTCCAGTTCTTTCCAAAGGGTTGTGCCAGTTTCATTGAGATTTATAACCCCGTTGAAATCAAGTGTGCTGTCACCAATGGGAACAACCACAGAATATCCTGCAATGCTTCTCAGCATATATCCGTCTTTTATTTTCATTTCAAAATCCTCAGCCTATATTATTCCAAGCCCTCAAGCATATCAGGTGTAAGGGTGTTGCCCATTGAAAATTTGCTTCCCGGACAAGTATAAATTCTGCCAATCTTCTTGTGATCACCGCTGACACGGATATTAGGCATAACAGTACGAACTTCACCAAAGGTTCCGTCAAGAGAAACATCCTTTCCGCCGCGAACAACCAGGTTGCCTTTTATATCAGCATTGCTTATGCTCACCTCACTTGCGCCCACGCCGTCACCAAGTATAACCATATTATCATTTGCAACGTTGTCAAGCTTCAATCCGCCAACTCTTATCATCACATTGCCGTCTGCAGGAATTTCTGTTGTGTCAGGATCGTCAATATAATATTTCACAAGTCTGTCCATTACAACTGCGAATTCTGCACGGGTAATGTTTGCAAGAGGAGAAAGAAGTCCGTCTGCACCTCCAACATATCCCTTTGATATAATTGAAGCCACGCCATTCTTTGCCCATGTGTCAATCTTGTCTTTATCCTTAAAATTGTCAAGAACTGTCAAATCAATCTTCTCATCCTTATCCAAAGCAAAAACTCTGGCAAGAACAACAAAGGCTTCCTGTCTTGTGATGTAGTTTTCAGGATTAAGCTTGTTGTCAGAGCCTGTGAATGCTTTCATTGCAACAGCTTTTGCCATTGAAGAATAATACCAGTCTGAAGTCGAAACATCTGTGAAGCTTGATATGTCGGCATCATTGGTTGCGCCGCAGGCACGTGCCATAATTGTTGCCATTTCAGCTCTTGTCATGTTGTCATCAGGGAAAACATAACCGTCATTTCCTGTGAGCAAACCATTCTCAACTGCAGCTTCAAGAGCTGAAGTTGACCAGTGTCCAGCTTCCGGCATATCCTTGAACTCTGCTGCAAACGCAACAGTTGACATCAAAACCAAACAAACTAAAGTTAATGCAATAATTTTTCTCATTTTAAAAATCCTTTCGCACATAAAATTATGAGTTTATTATACATCACAAACCCCAAATTTTCAATAACAAATTTAAATTTCTTTCATCTTTAAATAAATTCAACAAAAAAAAGAAGACTTGATGGTCATTCCGACCATCAAGTCCTGAAATCAAAGCAAATTTATTCCTGCTTCTCTGCATTCTTCCACCATTTCCTGGGGCCAGACAGACGCATGAACCTCACCCACATGAGCCTTGTGGAGAATAAACATGCAAATTCTCGATTGACCAATCCCGCCACCAATTGTATAAGGCAATCTGCCCGCAAGTAAATCACGATGATACGGAAGACTCGCACGCTCCTCGCACTTCGCCACCTTCAGCTGACGCTTCAGGGATTCTTCCGAAACACGAATTCCCATGCTTGAAACCTCAAAGGGTATGTCAAGCAAATCATCATAGAACAAAAGGTCGCCGTTCAGTTCCCAGTCGTCATAGTCAGGAGCTCTTCCATCGTGGCGCTTTCCTGATTTCAGCACATCACCAATCTGCATAAGGAAAACCGCTCCCTTTTCCTTTGTGATTGCGTGCTCCCTTTGCTTCGAAGTAAGATCAGGATACATATCTTCAAGTTCCTGAGAGGTAAGGAAGAACACTTCCTCCGGGAGTCTTGGTTCAATCTGAGGGAAAATAGAGTTTACATATTTTTCAGTCATCTTGAAAACTTCAAAAATCTTTTTCACCGTGTGCTTGAGCATTGAAGTGGTTCTGTTCTCTTTGGCAATAACCTTTTCCCAGTCCCACTGGTCAACATATATGGAATGAATGTTATCCGTTTCCTCATCACGGCGGATTGCATTCATATCAGTATAAAGTCCCTCATCCTCTGAAAAGCCATATTCCTTGAGGGCATTTCTCTTCCACTTTGCAAGTGAATGAACAATCTGAAGCTCTCTGCCGGTTTCCAGAACATCAAAGGAAACTGCACGTTCCACCCCATTAAGGTCGTCATTCAGTCCTGTTTCGGGGTCCACAAAAAGCGGTGCAGAAACACGGGTGAGACGCAATTCTCTGGCAAGGTTTGTTTCAAAATAATCCTTGGTCGCCTTGATTGCGATTTGAGTATCAATAAGATTTAAAAGTGATTTGTACCCGACGGGTTTCAATACTTCTGCCATTTTTAAATCATTACCTTTCCTAAAACTAATTCATATATTATATCACTTTATTTTCAAAAAAACAATAGCCAATGTTAAATTTTTCATTGTTTCAAAAAATAATTTCTAAAAAATCGGTTATACTAAACATACAAAACCATTTAGGAGGTGAAATCCACATGACAAACTGCGGTGTACTCTGCAATGTTAATGAATGTATGTATCACAAAGAAGACAACAAATGCAGTCTTGACAAAATTGAAGTAAGCCATGAAAAAACAAGTGCTGAATCAATTTCAATTCCCCACTTCTGCAAGAGTTACAAAGAAAAATAAAACTAAAGTCGGCAGACACTTCTATCTGCCGACTTTTTTTATGAAAACAATCTCAAAATATCATTCCATGTTGCAAAAATCATAATTCCAAAAAGAAGAATTAACCCTGCGAAATGAACAATTCCCTCTTTTTCGGGAGGTATGGGTTTTCTTCTGACCGCCTCAACAATCACAAACAAAATCCTGCCGCCATCAAGTGCGGGAATGGGCAAAAGGTTCATAATGCCAATATTAACCGAAATAAATGATGCCAGATACAAAAGGTTCAGGATGCCCAAAATTCCGCCCTGCTGTGCCGCAGAGTTCATTGCCCCCACCACTCCGATGGGTCCTGAAATCTCGCTCACACTGGCCTTGCCGCCAATGAGCATTCCAATTGACACAAAAACAAGTTTTCCCATCCAAATGGTCTGAAAAAATGCCTCTTTTGTCACATTGAAAATATTGGCTTTTTCGAGCTTCACATTGACTCCCAGAATATATGCCGGTGTCCCGTCTGAATACTTGGTTTCATAAGGCAAAAATGTTTTTGAAATCTTTTTGCCATCACGTTTGATGGTTATTTCACTTTCTCCACCGCCTGCATTTTGCATAGCAAAATCAACATCCCTCTTGATATTGATTTTTTGTCCGTTGATTTCGACAATCCTGTCACCAGGCTCCAAAAAGTCCTTTAGGGGCGACTCCTCAATAACCGATTCAATCACCGTAGTGGTAACACCGTTTTGCGCGGAGCTTATTCCCACAAAAATTGTGCAGACAAGAAATCCCAGAAGTACGTTCATAAAGGCTCCCGCCGCAAGGATAACCAGCCTTGCATACCAGGGTTTGCGGGAAAACGAGCCTTCATCATCACTTTTTTCGTCTTCGCCCTCCATGCTGCAAAAGCCCCCCACGGGAATTGCACGCAAAGAATACAGCGTTTCGCCTTTTTTTCTTGAAAAGATTTTCGGGCCCATTCCAAGGGCAAATTCGTGAACCTTCACCTTGAAAAGCCTTGCAGTTATGAAATGTCCAAGCTCGTGAACAAAAATAATAAGCGAAAAAAACAGCAAAGCAAATATTATTGTCCCAATCATAAAATTCTATTCTCCATTCTCCAACCTGACCGCTCGGTCTGTCTCTATTATGTCCTCAAGTGTCGGATTTAATTTATTTTCATATTTACTCAAAATTTTCTCAACATATTCACCAATATCCAAAAAGCCGATTTTGTCCTCAAGGAACCTTGCCACCGCCACCTCATTGGCAGCATTGAGAACCGTGGGCATAATTCCGCCCATTTCCCCTGCACTCTTTGCCAGGGCAAGGCATTTGAAGGTTTCTTCATCGGGTTCAAAAAAGGTCATTTTTGCAATATCCGAAAAGCTCACCGACTCATTCGGAGACGGCAACCGCTGGGGATATGTGAATGCATACTGAATGGGGTGCTTCATTGACGGGAGTCCAAGCTGAGCAATCACACTCTTGTCGCAAAACTCCACCATTGAATGAATAATGCTTTCTCTGTGAACAACCACCTTGATGTCATCAAGCTCAACACCAAAAAGCCACTTGGCTTCAATGATTTCAAGCCCCTTATTCATAAGAGTTGCGCTGTCAATAGTGATTTTTGCACCCATTGACCAGTTTGGATGCTTGAGTGCCTGCTCCTTCTTCACATTTTTAAGTTCATCACGGGATTTCCCAAAAAACGGTCCTCCTGATGCCGTAAGCAAAATTTTTCGTATTTCAGAATTTCTCCCTGCCTGCAACGACTGAAAAATTGCCGAATGCTCGCTATCCACAGGGAGAAGTCTCACGTTATGCTTTTTCACCGCATCGGTGAAAAGTCTGCCTGCCGTCACAAGGGTTTCCTTGTTGGCAAGGGCAATGCGTTTTCCCGCATCTATTGCCGCAAGAGTGGGGCGAAGTCCGATTGAGCCGCTGACTGCCGTTACAACGCAG
>JAZRNM010000024.1:0-23097 GCA_045648205.1 Clostridia bacterium | reverse complement strand
TTTTATTTTTTCCTTAATTGGGAGCTTCTTCACAAGCTCCGCTGTATCTCTTTGCTGTTTGTCCATTTTGAACTAACCTCTTTTTATAATCACTTATTCCAAGGTCTTCGACTCAATCTCTTGAGAGTTTTATTGTTATTGTCTGACTCACTTCCTCGCCCGGTTTGAGGAATGAAAGCTTACCTTCTCTTCTCATAACATCTCTGCCATCCGGAGTGCAATTGCCCGGTTCCAGGCCAAGAACATATTCACCCTTTTGCATAAGCTTCCACTCGGTAAAGAATGGCAATTCCTCAATGTCATAATTGAGCGAAAGGGTCGTTTTTATATCAGGATTGTATATACTCGCCACACCCTCTGTCATATCATAATAAAAACACTGTTCCTCAAATCCTGACTGTGGTTCCTCAACAATCATCGCCTTATCTATTCCAAGGCTTGCGGTTTCATCTCTGGGAACAACGCCTTTGTTCTTTATGGTAAGCTTTGAATTTTCAGACAAAAGCGGATACCCCATATTGAAATGATACAGAATCATATATGGTGTTTCTTCATCTGCTATGTTTTTCACAGTGTCCTTCATCACAATTTCGTTCTTGTCAAGCGGACATATATACTCCCTTGTCAGTATAAGCTTGCGACCAAAGAGCTTGGCATCTCTGACAGTGAGCTTCACATGAATACTGTTGTCCTCCACCCAGTGACCCACATTTTCGGCAGGCGTGTTCGCAATTGTTCCGTGAAGAGGAATTTCTTCTCCGTCATCAGAGCAAGGGCTTCCCACCGCAGTCAAACCGCAAGTGGTCAAAAAGCCCGCTGTAAATGATTTCAAAAATCCCAATCCACAATCATCATAATATTGCGGTGAAACATATCCGCTGGGTGAAAAGAAGCCCATATTTTTGCCATCAAAATATAGTCTTGAAATGTCTCCGCCTCTGTCTGCAGATATGGTAAACATAAGTCCCCTGCCATTGTTCACCTGGAAGAGTCGCATGCCATCACCTTTGCCACCGCAAAGTCTGTGTTCCTCCACTCCATATAGCTGTGAATCATGTCCAACATAATTTATCATTTAAATAATCCTCCTTAGGTTTATAAGACTACCCATTTTCAAAGTTTCTGTCAAGGTTATTAAAACACAAAACCTTCTCTTTGTCAATCAAATTCTAAAATTAATATGCGGTCCCTTTCGAGCCGCATATCAGATTTTCAATTATTCATTTATTTTGATTACTTCAACACTAAATTCCCTGAATTTATCTTGCAAAGCATCATCAGGTTCCGTGTTAGTTATTATGTAATCGAGGTTTTCAATGGGCATCAGCTTCACAAAACCAACCCCACCCATCTTGCTTTTGTCGCAGAGAAAATATTTTTCTCTGGCATTTGCTAACATCTTGTGCTTTATTCCACATTCGGCTTCATTGCTCTCAAGAATTCCTGCATCAGAAGTAATCCCCTTACTTGAAAAGAAAATCTTGCTGGCAAAAAAGTTTTCTTCAATCGTTTTTTCAGCATGACTTCCAACAAAAGATTGGTTGTTGCTGAGGACACCACCCACTGAAATCACTTTTATGTGTTCACAGCCTGAAAGCTCAGCAACAACTCTGAGCGAGTTGGTTATAACTGTCACATTTTTATGATTTTTGAGTTCCTTTGCCATAAAGAATGTAGTTGTTGATGCATCAAGGAATATGGTATCCCCCGCTGCGACATACTTAACTGCTTCTTTTGCAAGTCTCATTTTCGCCTCAACATTTATGTGTTTTCTCTTTTCAAGAGAGATTTCATAGGTGCCACCCTCAATCGGAATTGCACCGCCATGAGTTCTTCTCAAAGCTTCCTGCTTTTCGAGTTTTTCAAGGTCACGTCTCACTGTTTCTTCGGTAACACCAAGCTCTGAGCTTAATCTGCTAACCGAAACCACGCCGTCAACATTCAAAAATTCCAGAATTTTTTTCTGGCGTTCAAGAGCAAACACGCCATCCCCTCACTTTCGTTTCAGTTTTCACCAAAACTATTTTTCACACTTTTTGATTATCTTCACAATAGAACCATTTTTGAGCCCTGCAGAATTGGCATCATCGGTGTCAATATGCATTTCAACATTGAAATCATCACGAACTCTCACCTGAACATCATAAAATCTTGTTGGCTTGATTCCTTCAACTTCAACATCAACATAATCATTATCTTTTATACCGTTCGCCTCAGCATATTCAGGGGTCAGATGTATGTGGCGGTTGGCAATAATAACGCCTTCCTTCAGATACACACTTCCCTTTGGTCCAACAAGAACCAACTTTTCAGAACCTTCCACCTTGCCGGAAGGACGAACCGGAGGACTAACTTTCAACACAAAAGTATCTGTTCTTGAAATTTCCACCTGTGTTTTGTTTCTGACAGGGCCAAGAACTCTCACATTTTCAATAGCCTTCAGTGAAGGACCTACAAGTGTAACAACCTCATTTGACGCATACTCACGCCCCATAAGATACTTCTTGATGGTCAACTTATAACCTTTGCCGAAAAGAGTTTCGAGGTCTTCCTGTGACAAATGCACGTGACGCTGAGAAACCCCTATTTTTATTTGTCCTTCACTTTTAATATTTTCAATAACTGATTTAACCGCTTTGGCAATCGTATCTGTATCGTAATACATAAGCTTCACCTAACCTATATACTCATATCAAAAAATTTTGTTATTTCATTATGTGGTCTTGCTATAACCGCTGAACCAAAAAGTTTTCCGAATTTCGCAGAGCTTTCTTCCCCAGCCGCAATTGCAGCAGTAACCGCAGAAACTTCGCCTGCAATAATATAGGTTACCAGTCTTCCACCGAGTCTTTTTTCTGAGTGGATAACACGAACATTGGCAGCCTTTGCCATTGCATCAAGGCCTTCAATCGATGCAACCAAACCTTCAACTTCAAGAAGTCCAATTGACTCACCAGCAACATTTGTCGGTTCCAAATCCTTTGCATTCAAGAAATTTTTAGGAAGCTTTTTGTTATATTTATCTCTGTTTATATCCAAAAGATATGCCATTTTTTCAACACCCTCACCAGGGTTCGGAATAATATGAGAAATAATATATTTACCCTCAGCTTCTGCATATTCCTTTCCAGCTTCAATAGCCGCTCTGACAGCTGCCACAGGACCTGCAATCTTTATTTGCATAACAAGTGGGGCCGGAACATCCGGGCTCTTTGGTCTGTTTCTGTCAAATGCTATTACTTCTACATCAGCAGCTTTTGCACACAAATCCGCAACACAAACTGCTGTAGTAAAACTGTAAACTTCTAACATTCCCAATGCTTTCATATCAGCACAAATCCTTTTCTGTGTAATTTATAAATTGTGTTATACTATATGCAATCCATCTGCCATAACACAACGTCTTTGACGGGTGAAAGATTTTGCAGATGTGATACCTTCCCCTGTGGGACCTGCAATAGTAAATGTTGTGTGCCCTTCACCACCTGCGCCGATACCTGCATATGAAGGCGCATTCTTAACAAAAATTGTTGTTTCAACAGCTCTTGCAAAAGCTGTGAGTCTGTCAACATTCTTTGAATGAATGTGTGCAGAATGACGGTTTCCGTGTTCTGCTTTGCAAGCTTCAATTATAGCTTCTTCAATGTTTCCTACTCTTACGATTGGAAGAATAGGCATCATCATTTCAACCTGAACAAATGGATGCTTTGCATCGGTTTCGCAAATAATCAGTCTTGGGTCTGCATCAATGCCAAGCTCCTTGAGGAACAATTTTGCATCTTTTCCTACCCATTTCTTGTTTATACCAAACTTGCCGTCTTTTTCAACGAGAGCAACCTTAACGAGTTTGTCGATTTCAGCACCCTTGAGAAGGTATGCACCGCTTCTTTGCATTGCACTGATGAGCTGGTCTGCAACAGAATTGAATACAAAGCACTCTTTTTCTGCAATACATGGAAGGTTGTTGTCAAAGCTTGCACCCTTTATGATATCTGATGCAGCCTTTTCGATATCAGCAGTATCATCAACGATAACAGGGGGATTGCCGGCTCCCGCACCGATAGCCTTCTTTCCTGAAGAAAGGAGCATCTTAACAACACCAGGGCCACCTGTTGCAACAAGCAATCTGACAATTGGAGAATTTACCATTTCATTTGACGAGTCCATTGTCGGATTAGCCACTGAAACAACCAGGTTTTCAGGACCACCTGCTTCCAGAATACCACGATTAACAAGGTCAACTGCATAGTTAGCAATTCTTTTTGCATTTGGATGGGGATTGAAAACAACCGCATTACCGCCCGCAATCATACCAATTGAGTTGCAGATAACTGTTTCACTTGGGTTTGTTGACGGAGTAATGCTTCCAATAACACCATAAGGTGCCATTTCAATCAAAGTGAGACCGCAATCACCGGTTTTAACTGTTGGCTGAAGGTCTTCAGTTCCTGGAGTCTTGTTTGCAACGAGTTGATGCTTGATTATTTTATCTGAAACTCTGCCCATTCCCGTTTCTTCAACACCCAGTTTTGCCATTACTTCGGCTTCTTCCAATGTAAGACGGCGAATAGCTTGAATCATTTTTTCTCTCTGTTCAACCGTATAACTCTTATACTGAATATAAGCCTTTTGAACAGCCTCAAGAGCTTCCTTCATTGTGGGGAAAACGCCTTTAAGGTTTTTATCAGGTCTGACATCTATATTTTGAATAACATTTTCAACTATACGGCTTATATACTTTTCATCAACCATTTTAACTCACCTCATTAAAATATTGTATTCCACATCTTCTCATCAGGATTTGCAATAACGGAGCTGTCAAGGAACATTGTTCCTTCAGCAACCTCAGCCTTTGCTCTTGCAATTGCACTTTCAACCGCAGCTACCTCACCTGTGAGCAGCATATACGATTTTCCACACATACCTCTTGCTATTCTCAGTTCAATCAAATCAACAATTGCAGTCTTTGCCACAATATCTGCCGCGAGAATGATTGATGCAGCAGAATAAGTTTCAAGAACACCAAGTGCACGTTTATCCTCAACAACTGTTGTGCCGTAAATTGCAGGGAATATGGATTCATGAGGATTTCCCAAAACAAAACTGTCTATCAGCTTTTCCGAGAACATTGTCTTAACTGTGTCCACCGCCGCTCTCACAGCACTCAAATCTCCCTCAATAAGTATGATATACTTACCAGGACAAACCACTTCAGCCTCAATTACATTGACCTCCGCTGTTTTTATCATCATATCAGCTGCCTTAATACCGGTAGAAACCGTTGTAAATTCAGCCATTGCTAACGCTTTTCCCATTTATGATTTCCTCCCTTTCTACCGCTTAACCTCAAGCACAATGTAGTTTTCTTTTATATCTTTCACTGTTCCGCTCACAGGACTGTGAATTTCAGCGCCCAAGGCTTCGCAGCTTGCAAGCTTTTGATTTTTCTCAACCTTTTCGCCCTTTTTCACCAACGCTTTTGCCGGCTGACCTATGTGCTGTCTAAGCATAATTTTCAAGGTTTTACACTTTTCTTCAAAGCCTTCCGGAAGGTCCTCTATGGGGGCTTCTTTATCATATTGACTAATTCCGAGTCGGCTTATCAACCGTTCCATCGGAATTGTTCTGAATTTTCTGTGTTCGTTGACACCTGTAAATTTAGGTTCCTTGTCAGAGACAACACCTTTGGCTCTTAGTTCATTTTTAAAAGTTCCAATCAGGGAAGCCGGAGAAAGTCCCTGATGGCATGCATACATTTCACAAACTCTGCATTGTGAACAATATGCAGTGTTAAGCACCGCTGTCAAATCACCGGTCATTCCCTTTGCTACCGCCCTCATAAATGCGTGTGGCTCAATGGGATGTCCAAGAAGGTGACGGGTACACATATCCGTACACATTCTACACTGACAACAAGCGCTCATTGCTCTGTATATATCAATTTTTCTATTTGTTTTCTTCTTCATGATAACCGGATGTTCTTTCGGCATAACCAAAACCGCATTTGTTGTTTTGGTAACAACATCATCTTTCTTTGCCGCATTTCCGGTCATTGCACCACCGTTGATGTATTCACATTCTTTGGCGGTTTCACCACCTGCAAGTTCAACCAGTGACTTCAATGTAACTCCCAGCGGAACCTTGTATGTAGCAGGATTCTTTACTTCACCCGCAACAGTGACATACTTATATGTCACAGGGGTTTTGTCTTTTATTGCAAAATAAGTGTTCAGGATTGTTTCAACATTGAAAACAATAACTCCTTCTGAAATCGGAAGTTTCCCCGGTTTCACAACTCTGCCAGTTGCTTCATAAATCAAAATAATTTCATCACCTGCAGGATATACCTCAGGAAGATGAGAAACTGTTATATTTTTAAAAGACGAGATGTGCTCTCCAATCTTTTCGATTGCCTCTTTATAAGCAGCTTTTATTCCCACGATTGCATTCTTTGCGCCCACTGCTTCGCGAACCGCATCCAATGCAGAAAGAATTTCTTCTGTGTATTCACACATAAGCTGTCTGTGCAGTCTGAACAAAGGCTCACATTCTGCACAATTCAAAATAATTGTATCTGCAGCATCTGAAAGCTTTGCATACGAGGGAAACCCGGCACCTCCCGCACCGACTATACCGCACTCTTTCATGAGTTCTTTAAGTTCTGTCATTTGCATAGTTTTCATTCCCCTTTCGATCAAATTCGTTAAATCAGATTATTTCATAAAATTTTCGCCCTCATCGACAATACCAACAATTGCAGCATCAACTGGAGATTCAACTTTTCCACAGCCAATGCGAGCAGCACTGCCAAGAGCAACCAGAACATATTCACCGATGCCTGCACCGATGTTATCAATAGCAACAATTTTTGACTTTTCTTTAGTCATTGTTTCAACGGTCTCAACAATCATAAACTTGTTTCCAACAAGATTGTCGTTCTTGCGTGTTGAAACAACACTTCCGATTACTTTTCCAATAATCATAGTTACAATTCCTTTCCAAGGTCGAAGGTCAGGGACAGAGCAGAAACGCTCTGCCCCAACACTTGCCATATGCCCAAAATTCCTTGCGGAAAAAACTATTTAATAGCGGGCAAAATCTTCTCAACATCTGCGTGAGGTCTGGGGATAACGTGTGTAGCGATGATTTCGCCAAGCTGCTGAGCACACTGACCGCCTGCTTCAACTGCAGCCTTAACAGCGCCAACGTCACCACGAACCATAACACTTACGAGACCTGAACCAATCTTTTCTGTGCCAACGAGAGCTACGTTTGCAGCCTTAAGCATAGCATCTGCAGCTTCAATTGCAGCAACCAAACCTCTTGTTTCAACCATTCCCAATGCTTCCTGTGCCATTGTTTTTACCTCCTTGATAATTTTCTTTTCAGCTGCTGCAGGCTTTGCCTCAGCAGTATTCTTTTTCAATTCTTCAGTGTTGCCGATTACGGTTTTATTTGTCTTTTTTTCTGCCATAACCAATCACTCTTTCTTAGAACTTCGGCAAAATCTTTTCAACGTCTGCGTGAGGTCTGGGGATTACGTGTGTAGCAACGATTTCACCCAAACGAGCTGCTGTAACGCCACCAGCTTCAACTGCTGCCTTAACTGCGCCAACATCACCACGAACCATAACGCTTACAAGACCTGAACCGATCTTCTCTGTGCCAACGAGAACTACCTCAGCAGCCTTTACCATTGCGTCTGCTGCCTCAACTGCTGCAACGAGACCTCTTGTTTCTATCATACCTAATGCTTCCTGTGCCATGATTAATTTCCTCCTAAATATTTTAATTGTTAATTATTATTCATTTATAACTGCAATCTTGAGACCTTCCATCTTGACATTAGTGATGAATGCATCATTAATCTTTTCAAGAGGATACTTATGTGTGATAAGCTCCTTGATGGGAAGTCCGATTGCTAATGCTCTCTTCAAGAAATCAAATGTTGTAGCATAATCACGGAGAGTATATACCCATGAGCCAACAAGTGTGATTTCCTTTGAGCACAAATCGAAGTGGGGGTTGATCTGAGCATCTCCACCATTGATGAAGAAGCCGAGTTCGCAAAGACCGCCGCCGCTTCTGATGAACTTGTAGATATTGCTGTGAGCAACAGGTGAACCTGTGCACTGGAATGCAAAATCTGCAAGATGTCCGCCAAAGCTGTCTGCTACTGCACCCGAAAGTGCCTCAAGACCATTGTGTTCTTTGAAGTTGACTGTTTTGTTTGCGCCCATACGTTTTGCAAAGTCAAGACGTTTTTGTTCGCCGTCAACAGCTGTAATATTTTCAACACCCATAGTTCTGAGAACTGCTATACAGATAAGACCGATAGGTCCACAACCCTGAACAACAACACGGCTGTTGAATCTGAGAATTCCTGTTGTCTTTGCACGCTCAACTGCGTGAATAAGTACTGCGCAGGGTTCAATCAGAATTCTTGAATCAAGATCAAGGTCTGAAACGTTGAACACAGATGCACCCTTTTTGATAACTATATAATCTGCAAACCAACCATTGAAGTGTGTAGAGTCATCCGGAAGAAGTCCGTAAACATCTGCACCTCCTACGTTTTGTTTGTTGAGATCAAGCATAGTAATTTCCGGGTCATCCTTAAGAGTAACACTTGTTACAATCTTATCGCCAACGCTCAAAGGCTTTCCTGCACTGTCTTTTTTAACATTTTTACCAAGCTTTACAATTTCACCTGTACCTTCATGACCGAGAACAACCGGGATGAGACCGAATGGATCGCGCTTGTATTCGTGAGCATCAGTTCCGCAAACACCACAGCCCTCAACTTTAACCAGCATGTCATCATCGCCGATTTCAGGAATCGGATACTCCTGAAGTTCAAACTTTTCAATTCCGGTCAGCATAGCAACACGAGCTTTAGTTGGAACAGGACCTGCTGCCTTACTGCTTGATGAAGTTGTTGTTTCTGTTCCCTGCATTCCTGCAAGAACCTGTTTAACAATTTGTTCTATTTCGTTATTATTCATTATATTATTCTCCTTTCTTAGTTTTCTTTCATTATTTCATCGAGGCAAGAAACACCATAAGTCGCAAGTGCAGAATCCTGCTCTGCCGAGCCACCACTGACACCAAGACCACCCACGATTTTTCCGTGATATATAAGTGGTTCACCGCCTCCAAAAATAACAATCTGTCCACCGTTTGTGTGCTGAATCCCATAAAGGGGACCATCTGGTTTTGCCAGGCTGCTCAGCTTTTCCGTAGACATCTTAAGGGCAACAACTGTGTATGCCTTATTGAGGGCCACATCATAGCTTGCTATATATGCATTATCCATACATTCGATTGCCATTGGTCTGCCCGCTTCATTTGAAACAGCAACGACCACGTTGAGTCCCATTGTTTTTGCTTTCGCCTCAACCATCGCAATCAATTTCCTGGCCTGCTTTAAACCAAAAGTTTTTTCATCAGCTTTTGCTTCGGTGATTTGTTTTGCAACAGCCTCTACAATACGAGTAAGCTTTTCGTCATTCATAATGACACCTCCTCGAATTATTTATTAAGCTGTGCCATAACCTTCTTTGTGATTTCTGCAATCAAAGCACTGTCATCGCCACCGCAGTTGGGTGCTGCTACATTGCCATCGCAGGTAACATTTCCTTTGCAGTTGTGACAGCTCATTTTGCCGTCCTTGTTGTTGGGGCAAAGATTTGCAGGATGCTTGCCGGGAAGACCCATGTTTCTTCTGATTTCATAAAGCTTTTCAATCTGTTCCTTTGAGAATTCCTGTGGAGCACCAATCTGTGTTGAAAGGAAGAGAAGCTCTGCATAGAATTCAAGTGATTCCATCTTGTGGTAAGCCGCAAGAAGTGAATCTGAATAAGCAAGTGCACCATGATTTTCGAGAAGCACTGCGTCGAAGTAGGGAAGGTATTTCTCTACCGCATCAGGGATTTCTCTTGTTGAAGGTGTACCATATTCAGCAACCGGAACGCAACCGAGTGCAATAACAGCCTCAGGCATAATGGGCTGTGTCAAAGGCTTTCCTGCAATTGCAAAACTTGTTGCATAAATAGGATGAGCATGAACAACAGCTTTAACATCAGGACGATGTTTGTAAACCCTCATATGCATCTTAATTTCTGATGAAGGCTTGAAGCCCCTGTTTGCCTGGATAACATTACCCTCAGCATCAACCTTGCAGATGTATTCGGGAGTCATAAAACCCTTACTAACACCTGTAGGAGTGCAGAGGAATTCATTGTCGGAAAGCTTAACCGAAATGTTACCGTCATTTGCTGCTACCATTCTTCTGTCATAAATTCTCTTACCAATGTCGCAGATTTGTTTTTTGATTTCATATTCTGACATCATAACAACTCTCTCCTTTAATATATAAATTTCATTATTTACTGCTTTTTCAGGCAATTAACCCTACCTTAATAATACCACTTTTCAAAACGTATGTCAATAGTTTTTTTGTGATTTTTTCTTTGTTTTTGTTGTTTTTATCTGAATTTTTGTGGTTTTCTATCTATCGCAAGATAATCAATAAGATCCTGGATTCCTTCTCCCGTTGTTGAAGAGACTGGAAAAACCAACTCGCAGCCCGCAAGCCTAAGCCAACTTTCAGCACGCTCAACGTTTGCATCCGGCTGATCAATTTGTGTGACAATACCAATGACTTCACGGTTAACCTGCGCCGTACAGCATGGGGGAAACAGAGAATATTGCTCTCTTGCACTTATGAGGATTCCAACCACATCGGCTTCATAGGAATATAGTGCCAATGCTCTGCCCAGAACTTTGTTTTCAGCATACTCACCGGGCGTATCAATCAAAATGTCATGATAGTTTATATACTGGGTTTTGTGATAACCAATCTTTTCACCTTTAAGAGCCTGAGTGAGGGTGGTCTTTCCACATTCACTTCTGCCCACAAGAATCATCTTTTTCATAATTACGTCTTGGTTATTGGGCAAACACTGAATCCCAAAGTTTTTTCAACATAATCACAAAGTGCTCTGAGGGCTGCATCAACCTCTGAAACCGTTCCCGTCACAATCAATGTTCCGCTGAAACGGTCAACAAAACCGATTTCCGCTCCTGATGACTTTATAGCAATATCCGCAGCAATAATCGCAGTTTCCGCTGGTGACATTGTAACAATTCCTATTGCCGCTTTCGAGTAATCAACAGCCGGGTCAAGACCGAGCTTCTTGTAGAGAATTCTGTCAGGGTTTGCTATTATGTGAGCAAGTGTAACCTGCTTTCCCGGAACAAGTTCCTGAATTATTCTCATCTTGTCGTATATATTCTCAAAATCTGCCATGTGTCAACCTCCTGTCTGACAAACAAATTCTCTCTTCAATCGTATTTTCAAGAAGACCGTATTATTTCCTTATTATATATAATGAGCAAACTTCTCCACCCTTCATAAATACATTTTTATAATACATCAAAAACAAAAAAATGTCAATATATTCGCAGAAAAAAAAAGATTTTTTACGAATTTCCACCGCAAAACACAAAAAAATTGTCGAAATCCACGATTTCGACAATTTTTAACCCGCTTTAATTTATCTTTTCCATGTTTTTCTCGAAAACAAAACCAGAATCGGAAAAATTTCCAGTCTTCCAATAATCATAACTAATGTAAGAACAAGCTTAGATAATGGGGAATATATCGAAAAGTTGCAAGTCGGTCCAACCATTGAAAAGCCCGGACCAATATTGCTTATTGTTGCAACGACCGACGAAAAGTTTGTGGTGAAATCAAAATTATCAAAACTGATAATCAAAATTGCCAACACAAAAATCATCATATATGCCGCAAAAAAAACATTTATACCCCTCAAGGTTTCGTGTTCTACAATCTTTCCATTCATCTTCACCTTTATTGTGCTCTTTGGGTGGGCCAGAACTTTTATTTCCTTTACTATACTCTTCAGCAGGATAACAATTCGGGAAACCTTTATTCCACCGCCCGTACTTCCGGCACAGGCACCACAGAACATAAGACCAAGCAAGATTGTTTTTGAAAGTTGCGGCCACAAATCAAAATCTGTGGTAGCATATCCCGTTGTTGTTATTATTGAAGACACCTGGAAAGCACTGTGCCTGAATGCTTCTGCATTTCCTCCATATGCACCTCTAATATTGAAAAATATAATAACAATTGACAAAACTATTATTCCAAGGTATATCCGCACCTCTTCAAGTTTGAGGGCTGATTTGAACTTTTTCATCAACATCAGGTAATAGAATGAAAAATCTATTCCGAAAAGCGCCATAAATATTGTCATGACTATCTGTATATATGGTGAATATTCTGCTGCCCCTGAATTTCTTATTCCAAATCCGCCCGTTCCTGCTGTGCCGAATGACATTGTGATTGCCTCAAACCAATCAATTCCTCCGAGAATCATGAGGAATATCTCCAGGACTGTCAACCCGATGTATATGCTGTAAAGAATTTTTGCTGTAGTCTTCACCCTTGGAACAAGCTTGCCCACAGACGGACCCGGGCTTTCTGCCCTTATAAGATGCAGATTGCTTCCTCCTGACATAGGTATTATCGCAACCAAAAATACCAACACACCCATACCACCAATCCAGTTGGTGAAGTTGCGCCAAAAGAGCATGGACTTCGGAAGAGCCTCAACATCCGACAAGATTGACGCACCCGTCGTTGAAAAACCTGATGCAGTTTCGAAAAGGGCGTCAATATAGTTTGGAATGCTGCCTGAAATCACAAAGGGAAGTGCGCCAAAAACACTCATAACAACCCAGCTCAGTCCAACCGAAACCAGACCTTCCTTGGCAAACATCGTTTTGTTCCTGGGGCCTGTCAATATGAGAGGGAATCCCACCACGAAGCAAATGAGTGAACAAACAACGAAAACCCATTTGTTTGGTTCGTCAAAAATCAATGAGCAGAAAAACGGGAGAAGCATACACGCACCTTCAATATTCAGCACGCATCCCAATACATATGAAATAATTCTGTAATTCATAACTCATCTACCTCAGTATATCACTTATATCTTCAAATCCGCGGTTTACCGTTACAACGATTACCGTATCCTTGGGCATAATAACATCTTTACCTCTTGGAATGATAATTTTCCCGCCTCTGTTAATGCACGCAATTATTATTCCATCTTTAAGTGAAAGACTCTCAATCGTCTTATTTGCCAAAGGCGATGCATCGCCAATTCTAAATTCCAACGCCTCTGCCTTTCCGTCAAGAACATAATGCAGTGTTTCAATGTTGTTTCCCATTGAATTGTTCCTTGCACGAACAAACCTCACGATATATTCCGCCGCAAGTGTTTTGGGATAGATCATGGTGTCAAGACCAAGATGTCTGATTACGTCATCATAAGCAATTCTGTTTATCTTTGTTACAACCTTGCCCTTTGTTTTTGTTTTTGCATAAAGTGAAAGCATAATGTTTTCTTCATCGATGCCAGTGAGAGCAACAAATGATTCTGCATTTTCAATTCCTTCCTCAAGGAGAAGTGCATTTTCTGTTCCGTCTCCGTTTATTATGGTGGCTTTGGGAAGAAGTGCGCAAAGTTCCTCACATCTTTGTGGGTTTTGTTCAATTATTTTAACATCAATTCCCAACTTCAAAAGATTGTTGGCAAGGTAAACCGAAGTTTTTCCGCCACCAACAATAATTGTATCCTTGACTCTGTCAGTTTTTAGACCTATCTTCTTGAAGAAAAATCCTGCATCCTTGATTGTTGAAACAATACTCACCAGGTCTCCGGCTTTGAGTACAAAATCACCACCGGGAATGAATACCTCATCTCCGCGCTCAACACCGCAAACCAAAACATCGCAATTAAGTTTGTTTGAAATGTCAACAATTTTTATTTCATCCAAAGATGAGCCTTCCTGAACTCGGAATTTGAGAAGTTCAACTCGTCCCTTTGAAAATGTGTCTATCTGAATTGCCGAAGGAAATCTCAAAGTTCTTGCAATTTCAACTGCTGCAGTGAATTCCGGATTGATAATCATAGCAAGGCCAAGGTCCTCCTTGAAAAGCTGAAGTTCCTTTCCATATTCGGGATTTCTGACTCTCGCAATGGTTTTGCAACCGCTGACTTTGCGTGCAATGAAGCAAGTAAGCAAATTAATTTCGTCAGAGCCGGTAGCTGCAATAAGAATATCTGCATTCTCAACTCCCGCTTCGTTAAGCACCTCAATGCTTGCACCGCTGCCTGTTACCCCAATCACATCATAAGTGTTCACCACATCACGCAATACCACACTTTTCACATCTACCACCGTGATATTGTGCTCTTCTTCCCTAACAAGAAGCTCTACAATTTTCTCGCCAACCTTACCAAGGCCAACAACTATAATATTCATAATAACACACTCCGAAATGTTTTATATCTAATTATATTACGACACGATTATAGCACCAAGATATGCCAAAGTCAATATCAATTTACACAAGCACTGTTTCTGTTTTCTCAATCATCTTTTCAGCTCTTTTTGATGGTATAACAAACGCAAATGCATCAGGTATAATTTCAAATTCTGTTCTTTGGGCGTCAACTATTTCGCCATCAACACAAAGCCTCATTTTGCCACCCAAGGGTTCAATTGTTGCCCTTTTGCACTTTTCCGATGCAATAACCTTTTCTATGCCTCGCAGTCTGATATGAGTGCCCTTCATATAAAAAGGCAACTTTGTGAGAAAGTTCGTTCTTGAAATGTTTTTAATTATATTTACATCCAGAAAACCATCGTGGACCGAGGCAAGGGGATTGCTCTTTATTCCTCCGCCACAGAAGCTGCCGTTTGCAATTGAAGTTAAGAGCAATGCCCCGCTGTGTTTTCTGATGCCATCAAGCTCAATTTTCAGCTTTGCTCCATTCTTTTTAATTAAAGTAACCAGAATTGACAAATAGTAGGCAAGGGAGCCTGAAACAAAAGGTTTCATTTTCATCTTTCCCGTCATATCCGCCACATTGCAGTCAAATCCTATGTTAAACATATTTGCGCAGTATCTCGTTTTTGTTCCTTCTTGCAGATGGGTGCTGTATTTCATTACATCACACCTGATGCACTCGCCCTCAATCTGTGATTGCACATCAAAAAATTCTGAACTTTCTTTGAAGTTGCGGCAAAAATCATTGCCCGTTCCAAAAGGCATTACCCCGATTTCAGAGCCATCCATTTCAATTGCACCATTGAGAACCTCGCCAAGAGTTCCATCACCTCCACAAGCAATGAACCTTGCAGGACCACCACTTTGGCATTGCTTTCTTACGAATTCCTCCGCATCCCCGACAGCCTTTGTTATATATATTGAAGCATCTGCCTTCAATATATTCACATTTTCTTTTATAGCGGCAACAAGTTCTTCCACTTTTTTACCCGTTCCCGCTTTTGGATTGATAATGAAAAACGTTTTCACAGACAGAGCCTCTTTTCCCATAATTTCTTGTCATATTTTATCACATTATCTCTTTTTTTGCAATATGCAAAAAGTCAACCGATTCATCGGTTGACTTCGTTTTGCAATTACCCAAGCAAAAACTCAATGGCTTCAAAATATCCTTTAAGTCCGTGTCCCATAATTGTTTTTGTGCAAGCCTTGCGTACATAGCTTATCTGCCTGAAATCTTCTCTTTGTGAAACATCCGAAATATGCACCTCAACCGTTGGGATTTTCACAGCATTCAAAGCATCCAAGAGAGCAATGCTCGTGTGGGTGTATGCACCTGGATTTATGACTATTCCGTCAGCCTTTTCAAAATAAGCCTCCTGAATTTTATCCACCAAATCGCCCTCATGATTTGATTGATAGCAAACCAATGTATAGTCCTTTTCCTCTGAGTGCTTTTTCAGTGATGAAATAAGACTGTCATAGCTTTCTGTTCCGTACTTGTCGGGTTCTCTTATTCCGAGCATATTAAGATTGGGTCCGTTTATAACATAAATTTTCATACTTCAAAATCTCCTGTCACTGCATTTGAAACTGTGTTCACATCACCCGATGCATCAATTTTGACATCAGCTGACCTTTCATATATGCTGTATCTTTCATTATATTTTTTCAGAAGTTCTTCTTTTGTGCTTGTAAGGGGTCTGTTTGAGGTTGGCAAAAGCAACTCTATGGGTCTGTCCAGAAAATATATTCTGCCATTTTGCGATAAAGCTCTTATGTTTTCCTCTTTGAGTATAGCTCCTCCACCCGTAGCAATTACCGCTCCGGTACATTCAGATACTTCTTTTATAACTTCACTTTCAAGTGAGCGGAATTTTTCTTCACCCATTTTGCCAAATATTTCAGATATACTAATTTCCGCTTTTTCTTCTATAAGAATATCGGTATCGACAAATATCCGACCAAGCCTTCTGGCAATTTCTTTTCCAACTGTGCTTTTGCCTGATGATGGCATTCCAATCAAAACAATATTCTCCTTGGATTTTTTTATCTTGTTAAAAACAAGGTCCAAAACTTTGTCATCATAAGCTTTATCCAAAAATATTTCAGAAGCACGCACTGCTTGTGCCACCAACATATAAAGCCCGCCTTCAGCGGTAATTCCTCTTTTTTTTGCATCGCATATGAGCCCTGTCTTCAGAGGATTATAAACCGCATCAATCACGCCTGAAAGCCTTGTGAATTTGGCTATATCAACCGGCTTTACAAAGCTATCGGGAAACATCCCAAGAGGGGTGGTGTTTATGATAATGTCAACATTGCTATGCTTTTCATATAATTCCTCATATGTTACTGTTTCAGCTTTCTTGCTCCTTGAAACTGTTATAACTTCTTTTGCAAAAAGTGATTTCGCAACAGCCCCGGCAGTTTTTGAAGTTCCGCCTGTACCCAGGACTGCAACCTTTTTCCCACGTAAATCAAGGCCCGCATGAGATATGAGCATACTCATGCCATAAAAGTCAGTGTTATATCCATAGAGCTTGCCGTCTTTGTTTACGATTGTGTTTACCGCACCAATTTCTTTTGCTTTCTCATCTATATAATAGAGATATGGAATAACCGCCTCTTTGTAGGGGATTGTCACATTTATCGCCTTGAAATCGTGATTGGTCATAAATTCGCAAAGCTTATCCTTTGGGATTTCTTTGAGTTCATATTCATAATCCGCAAAACTGTTATGTATTTCTTTTGAAAAACTGTGCCCCAAATGTTCACCTATACATCCGAATTTCACAATATGCCTCCCTTATGCCTGCAAATAGCTTCCAAGGAAAATTAAGTTGTTATTCCCCGATGCAAGCTCATCCAAAATGCCAACTGTTTCCTCGGCATATATTGATGCCTCCAAATCAAAATAGAAGGAAAATTCAAAATCTCTGCCTGCGATCGGTCTTGATTCGAGCTTGGTTAGATTAAGTCCCGCCATAGCAAATTTTGAAATAGTGCTGTTCAGTGTGCCGGGAGTATGAGGTAGGTTCATTATAATACTTATTCTGTCGGCACCCGGATAAATCAAAAGGTCTTTCGTGATGCAGATAAATCTTGTGAAGTTGCTGTCCGAGTTTGCAATCTTATCGTTCAGGATGGAAAGTCCGTAGTTTTCCGCACAATCAGGTGAGGAAATTGCCGCTATGTCACTTCTTCCTGAATCTGCAACAAGCTTTGCAGCAACTGCAGTGTTTTCACAAACGGTTATTTTTATGTCGGGATAGTCCTTCAAAAATTCAGAGCATTGACCAATTGCCTGCTCATGGGAAACGATTTCTTTTATTCCCGAAATTTCTGCACCTCTATTTGCCATAAGTGCGTGATTTATTTTCATTTTAACACTTTTAATAATATGAAATTCATATTTTTTCATAAGATCATAAACTGCAATCACTGTTCCGTGAATCGAGTTTTCAATGGGCAAAATGCCATAATCACAAGTCCCATCTTCAACTGCCTTAAACACATCCTCAAAAGTTTTTACATACTTAATATCATGGTTTTTGAAAAGTCTGTCACAAGCGATTTGTGAATATGCTCCTTCAATGCCCTGACACGCAATCGTTCCCGATTGCGGAAAAATCTGCGGGGTACTGGCAAGTGCCTTTTTTATTTCTTTTGAAAGTTCTCCGCTTGCCTCGGCATTTCTCTTGTTCTGATAGCTTTTACTCAAGTCCATCAATGTTGCAAAAAGCATTCGTGAATACTCAGCCATTTCACTTCCTGACTTGTCACTTACTCTTTTCAATATTTCCCTCTCTCTCCCTTTTTGCAAGGTTGAAATGTTGTTTTCTTTTTTGTAGTCTGCAACTTTGGATGCAACTTCCATTCTATCCAAGAATAATTTCAGGATTTCGTCATCTATTTTATCTATCTGTTTTCTGCATTCTGTTAAATCCATTTTCTTCCCCCCTACAATAGAAAATCGGAAATTGCTATGGCTGAAATCGCCTCAATGCAAGGAACTGCACGAACTACAATGCACGGGTCATGTCTGCCTTTTACCGATAAATCAACATTTTTCTTTTCAGAAAAACTTATACTCTTTTGTTCCAATGAAATTGATGGTGTAGGCTTAAATGCCACATTAAAGGTTATCGGCATTCCGCTAGAGATGCCCCCAAGTATGCCACCATGATTGTTTGTTCTGGTTTTAACAATATCTCCATCCATATAAAACTCATCATTGTTTTCAGAGCCTTTCATCTTGGATGCTTCAAATCCAATGCCAAATTCAATTCCTTTCACACCGCCAATGCCAAAAACAGCAGAAGCTATTGCATTTTCTATTCCGTCAAACACAGGGTTTCCAATCCCTGCTCTGACGCCATATACTCCGCACTCAACGCATCCGCCGATGGAATTTCCTTCTTCCCTGACACCCACAATCAAATCCTGCATTTTCTCACCTGCAACATCTGAAAACACAGGAAACTCACCGCTTTTTATTTTACTTAATTGTTTCGTATCAAGAATGAGATTATTTATCCTCTCATCATAAACATCGCCAACAGATAACAAATGTGCAACTATTTCAATTCCACGTCTTTTCAGAATTTGCATCAGAATTCCGCCAACTGCACAAACAGGAGCTGTCAGCCTGCCTGAAAAGTGTCCACCGCCTCTCAAATCACAAAATCCGTTATGTTTGATAAAAGCAGTGAAATCCGCGTGTCCCGGTCTTGGAATATCTGTTTCATAATCTGCTGAGCGAGTATTTTCGTTTTTGATAATAAGACACAAAGGAGCACCCGTTGTCACTCCATTCTTAATGCCCGATACAACTTCGGGAATGTCTGTTTCCTTCCTCGGAGTGGAATATTTGTTGTTTCCTCCCTGACGGCGTTTCAGGAAATTCTGAAGCTCATCAAAATCTATGCGCTCACCTGCGGGCAGATTGTCCACCACAGCACCGATTGCACTTCCGTGGGATTCACCGAAAATACTTACTCTTATTTTTTTACCTGTTTCAGATGACACTAAAAACACCTCCGATTTTTTCAAAATCCTCCATAAAGGATGGATAGGATTTGTCTATCGCTTTCGCATCATTTAAAATAATATCATTTTCACAAATTGCACTTGCACAAAACGCCGACATTGCAATTCTGTGGTCGTTATAGCTTTCGACCGTTCCGCCTTTTAATTTTCCGCTTCCATATATAATTAAGCTATCGACCGTTTCCTCGGCATTTCCGCCGACATTCAGGATAAGTTCCTTTGTCGTCTTGATTCTGTCACTTTCCTTTATTCTTAGACGCCCAGCATTATATAAGGTTGATTTGCCATATGCCGCTGATGCAAGAATTGAAAGCACAGGGAACAAATCAGGACATTCGGAAACATCAAAATCAAATGGCTTTATCTCGCTTTTCGTAACGGTTATCTCATTTTCGGAAACCACATAATTCACACCTGCAAGTGATAAAGCATCCAAAATCATTTTGTCACTCTGATGGGAATTAAGATTGAGGTTTCTTATTTTAACCTCGCCGCCAATAGCACCCAGCACCATAAAAAATGCAGCATTGGACCAATCTCCCTCGACAACATATTCTTTCGGTGATGTAAACCTCTCAATTGCATTTATCACAAACTCATTTTCTTTTTGGTTTATGTTTATGCCAAATCGTCTTAGTGTGTCAACAGTCATATTGACATACGCCGAGGATTGGAGCTTTGAGGTGAGCCTTATTCTGCTTTCCTCTTTTAGCAAAGGGAGGGCAAATAAAAGCCCTGAAATAAATTGTGAGCTCACATTCCCCGCAATGTCAAATTCCCCAGCCTGGGTTTTACCCGATACGCTTATGGGAAGTTTGGATGACGAAAAACTATTTCCGTGCTCCTTTAACAAATCAACGATTAGTTCCATTGGTCTTTCGGGTAATCTTCCTGAACCCACAAAGGTTGCACCGCAGCCTAAAGCCGCCAAAACCGGAAACAAAAACCTCAATGTTGAACCGCTCTCTCCGCAGTCTAAGACTGGGTTTTGAGTAAGATTCTTTATGGGCAAAATTTCATATACATTATCTTTTTTTATAAAATCTGCACCCATTCTTCTTATGCAGTTCAAGGTTGCCTCGATGTCCTTTGAAATATGGGATATATGTATTTTTGTTTTATCATCAGCAAGGGCAGAACAGATAATTGCCCTGTGCGCATCTGATTTTGAGGCAATTGCCGAAATTTCACCCTTGGGCTTTATCGGTTTGATTTTTACCTGCATTTTAACACTTCCTCTAATTTGGAAACCGCAACACTTTTGAGCACACAATTTCCAATTTTTTCAGGTATAACAAGATTTATCATATCTCCGCTGCGTTTCTTATCTTTTACCATAGCCGATAAAAGCTCCTCTGTTTTTACATCTGTATCGGTTGGAATGTCGTTGTTTTCAAGACATTCTATAATCGAAGAGTGGGTATCTTCCGTTGACCAGCCCAGGCAATCACTGATTTTAGAAATAATCGCCATGCCAATTCCAACTGCAATTCCGTGAGAAGTTTCAAAATTTGTTGCCTTTTCAATTGCGTGACCTATTGTGTGTCCGAAATTCAAAAGCTGTCTTTTGCCCGTGTCAAATTCATCAACCGACACAATTTCCGCTTTGATGGAAACGCATCTCTCTATAACACTTTCAATATCAGAGTCTTCATTTCCTGAAAGCAAATCAAACAATCCTCTGTCACAAATCACACCATACTTGATTGCTTCCGAAACACCTTCCCTGAAATTTTCCTCAGGCAAAGTCTCAAAAGTTTTGGTGTCACAAACAACCAGTCTTGGCTGATAAAATGCACCCGCAAGGTTTTTCCCTGATTTCAGATTCACTCCTGTTTTGCCGCCAACAGATGAATCTATGGCAGCCAAAAACGTGGTGGGAACCTGAATAAAATCTATCCCACGAAGATATGACGCTGCGGCATATCCCGACACATCTCCCACAATTCCGCCACCAAGTGCAACAATAATGTCAGAACGTGTTACATTGTTTTCCGCCATAAACTCCAGTATATCACATATCGTTCCCATTGTTTTGTTTGCTTCCCCGTGTGGGAACACAAATTTGAAAGCATTAAGTCCTGCTTTTTGAAGCATATCCAAGACCATATCGGAATACAGCTTATCCACATTGTCATCGGTTATGACAACAACATTTTTCGCTTTTGTTGTTTCCTTTATTTTGTCGGGAATCATATTGAAAATATCATTTCCTATAATAACATCATAAGGCTTTTTTACACCTTTAACTACAACTTTTTTATTCATTATCAAGCGCCTCTTTTAATTCTCTTCCATTCTTGAGTAATCCCTTTAACTTGTCTGCATCATCGCTTTCAAGTGCGGTCTTGTATTCACTCAAATTATCTATCAGTGTGCTTATTTCACTTATAAGATTATTTTTATTCTCCAGAAACAGTTCTGTCCACATTGTTTCGTTGAGGTATGCAACTCTTGTCAAATCCTTAAAGCTTCCTGCTGACAAGCCCTTATGTTCCCTTGCCGTCTCGCTTTTCACATAAGCATTTGACAATACGTGTGCAAGCTGAGAAGTGTATGCAATGATTCTGTCATGGTCTTTTGCTGTTTTAACCGTGATTTTTCCAAAACCTATTGACAAGAAGAATATCTTTATATTTGCAAGGTCCTCAATTTTTACACTGTCATCAGGTGTCAAGATCATAGAAGCATCTGCAAAAATCTCTGCATTTGAATACTTGAAACCAATTTTTTCAATACCTGCCATTGGGTGTCCGCCAACAAATATAAATCCCTTTTCCTTTGCGATTTGAGGAATGCTAGCACACACTCTTCCTTTGACTCCGCCACAATCAATTAGGTATGCACCTTTTTTGATAAGGTGTGCATATTTTTTCACTGTTTCAACAGTCGCCTCTGGGTAAAGTGCCGAGATTATCATATCGCATTCAGCAATATTCTTTTCCGTCAATTCTTCATTTATTGCCTCAATAATTTTTGCCTTTGTCACTACTTTTTCATCAACATCCATTCCCAGAACATAATGTTCCGTGTTAAGCCTTATTGCCTTCGCCATAGAACCGCCAATAAGACCAAGCCCTATAATTCCTATCTTCATTTAAATGTTCACTTCCTTACACCAATTCTGCCAAATCATAAATGAGCTTTTCACTCTTTTCCCAGCCAAGGCATGGGTCTGTTATGGATTTTCCGTAAATACATTCACCAATTTTTTGAGCACCATCTTCAATATAACTTTCAATCATAAAGCCTTTCACAAGCTTTTTGATGGAGCTGTCGTGCCTTGCACTATGCATAACATCCTTTGCAATACGCATTTGCTGAAGTGGTTGCTTGCCCGAATTTGCGTGATTTGTGTCAATAATCACACCAGGATTTTCAAGTCCTGATTCACCATATAACTGGCACACAAGTTCCAGGTCTTCATAGTGATAATTGGGAAGTGACTGACCGTGCTTGTTTACATATCCGCGAAGAATTGCGTGTGCGAATGGATTTCCTTCGGAATGCACCTCCCAGCCACGATAGATAAATGTGTGCTTGTGCTGTGCAGCCTTTATGGCATTCATCATAACCGATAAATCTCCGCTTGTGGGGTTTTTCATTCCAACGGGAACTGAAATTCCGCTTGCTGTCAGTCTGTGCTGCTGGTTTTC
>JAZRNM010000023.1:0-13734 GCA_045648205.1 Clostridia bacterium | reverse complement strand
GGTTATGGGTATTGGTTCAACTCTGGAAGAATGTTTCCTGAAATCAATCCGTTCACTGGAAATTGGTGTGAATCACATCTGGATGTCAAAGTTTGAGAATATGTCTGTTGAGGATATGCTTGAATACCTCAAGGAATTCCGTGATGACAACATCTATGCTGTTGCACAGCTTATAAGAAAAGGTGTAAGCCTTGAAAAGCTCCACGAAATTACGATGATAACCCCCTATTTCCTTGAATCAATCAAGAA
The DNA here is from genome assembly GCA_045648205.1 of Clostridia bacterium. Taxonomy (GTDB): domain Bacteria; phylum Bacillota; class Clostridia; order Monoglobales; family Monoglobaceae; genus SIG440. The sequence goes on along the minus strand of JAZRNM010000023.1, from coordinate 13,485 downwards.
AATAGTTGACTTTGAAACAGTAATTGCCGAAAACAAAGGTGATATCAAAACTCTTAAAGATGCAAAAGCAATGGGCTTCAGTGACCCATATATTGCCAAGCTCTGGGGAGTTTCAGAAATTGATATTTACAAAACCAGAAAAGGAAATCATATTTTCCCAGTTTACAAGATGGTTGACACTTGCCATACAAATGCATATATTCCATACTTCTTCTCAACCTACACCGGCGAGAACAGTTCAATTCTAACCGACAAGAAAAAGTTGGTTGTTCTCGGTGCCGGTCCAATAAGAATCGGTCAGGGTGTGGAATTTGACTATTCAACCGTTCACGCGGTTACAACAATCAAAAAGTCGGGCTATGAGGCAATAATAATCAACAACAACCCCGAAACAGTTTCAACCGACTACACAACTGCAGACAAACTCTATTTCGAACCCCTCACAACTGAAGATGTTATGAACATAATCGAGTTTGAAAATCCAGAAGGGGCTATTGCATCATTGGGCGGACAGACGGCAATCAACCTCGCTCAGCCATTAACTGACCGTGGTGTTAATATCGTCGGAACCGACTGCGAAGCAATAGACAGAGCAGAAAACCGCGATGCATTTGAAAAAATTCTGAAAAAGCTTAACATTCCTCAGCCAAAGGGCAAAGCTGTCACAAAGATTGAAGATGGTGTTGCCGCTGCAAAGGAAATCGGATATCCCGTTCTTGTTCGTCCAAGCTTTGTCTTGGGTGGACGTGCAATGCAGATTGTGGCAAATGAGGAACAGCTCAGACACTACCTCAAAACCGCAGTTGAAATTGACGAGGACAAGCCTGTTCTCGTTGACAAATACATCAGCGGTAAAGAAGTTGAAATTGATGCTATTTGCGACGGAAAAAACGTTTTTGTTCCCGGAATTATGGAGCTTGTTGAAAGAACTGGTATTCACAGTGGTGACTCAATCAGCGTTTATCCAACTTTCAGCATTTCCAAAAAAGTAAAACGCACAATCCTCAAATATGCAAAGCAGCTTGGTCTTGGAATCGGAATTGTCGGACTTTATAACATTCAGTTTATAGTTGATAAAAACGAAGATGTTTATATCATCGAGGTTAACCCCCGTTCATCAAGAACTGTTCCCTTCCTTTCAAAGGCAACTGGATACAGTCTTGCAGACATTGCCACAGAAGTAATTATGGGCAAGAGTCTTAAAGAGCAGGGTATAACTGAATTATATCCGCAGGAAAAAGATCGTTGGTATGTAAAAGTTCCCGTATTCTCATTCAACAAAATCCGTGGACTTGACGCATATCTGTCGCCAGAAATGAAATCAACCGGTGAAGCAATCGGATATGATGATAAGCTCAACCGTGCGCTTTACAAGGCTCTCCAGGCATCGGGAATGCATCTTCAGAACTATGGAACAGTTCTCGCAACCATTGCCAACAAGGATAAGGAAGAGTCTTTGGAACTCATCCGCAGATTCTATAACCTTGGATTCAACATTCAGGCAACCGAAGGAACAGCTGAATTCCTCAAGAAAAACGGAATCCGCACTCATATGCTCAAGAAAATCAGTGAAGGTAATGATGAAATTCCGTCTGCAATCCGACAGGGACATATTGCATACATCATCAACACAAGCGACATTTCAAGTGCAGGTTCAAACCTCAATGACGGACACGAAATCAGAAGATGTGCAACAGAGAATAATGTTAACATATTCACCTCTCTTGATACAGTTTCGGTTCTTCTTGATGTTTTGGAGGAGAACACTCTGACAATTTCTACAATTGATGCATAAGGAGAAAATTTACTGTGAAACAGGAAATATTTACGATAAAAAAGAATGAGAAAATTGCAAAAGACATCTTTCTTCTTGTTCTCGAAGGAAACACCGAAAGCATAACTGCTCCGGGTCAGTTTGTTAACATTCTGATTGACGGACTTTATCTCAGACGACCAATATCAGTTTGTGATTATTCTGAGAATACCCTGACACTCATTTACAAAGTGGTAGGCAAGGGCACAGAAATTATGAGCAAATATGAACCGGGGAAAAATCTTGACCTTCTGGTTGGTTTGGGCAACGGCTTTGACATCTCAAAAAGTGGCGATACCCCTCTTCTCATTGGTGGCGGGGTTGGTGTTCCACCAATGTATAACCTTTGTAAAAAACTGATTGAAAATGGCAAAAGAACATCTGTTATTCTTGGTTTCAACTCCCGCGAAGATGTTTTCTTTGAAGATGAATTCAAAGCTCTTGGAGCTGAAGTTTTCATCGCAACAGCAGACGGAAGCTATGGAACAAAAGGCTTCGTAACTGATGTTATGAAAAACATTGACTATTCCTACTTCTTCACCTGCGGACCTGAGCCGATGTTCAAAGCAATTGAGAAAATTGCCACAACATCAGGACAATATAGCTTTGAATCAAGAATGGGTTGTGGGTTTGGCGCTTGTATGGGTTGCTCATGCAAAACAAAATACGGCAACAAACGCATATGCAAAGATGGACCTGTTATGGAAAGAGAGGAAATCATATGGTAAACACAAAAGTCTCTCTGTGCGGTATAACGCTTGATAATCCAATCATTCCCGCAAGCGGAACCTTTGGCTTTGGATATGAATTTGCAGAAATTTATGACATAAACTGTCTTGGAACATTCTCATTCAAGGGAACCACCAAGGATGCTCGTTTTGGAAATCCCCTCCCCAGAATTGCAGAATGCAGTGCCGGAATGATTAACTCGGTCGGTCTTCAAAATCCGGGAGTTGATGCGGTTATAAAAAACGAACTACCAAAACTCAGGCAGGTGTTTTCAAAACCTGTTATGGCAAATGTCAGCGGATTTTCGGTTGATGACTATGTTTATACCTGCGAAAAACTTAATGACGAAGAACAAATTGGTTGGTTTGAAGTGAATGTTTCCTGCCCCAATGTTCATGGTGGCGGTATGAGTTTTGGAACTTCACCGGAAGCTGCTGCAGAAGTTACAAAGGCAGTAAAAGAAATTTCAAAAAAACCGGTCATTATCAAGCTTTCACCCAATGTGACAGACATTGTTTCCATTGCAAAAGCTTGTGAAGAAGCCGGAGCAGACGGAATCAGTCTCATCAACACACTTTTGGGAATGAGAATTGACCTCAAAACAAAGAAATGTGTAATTGCAAACAAAATGGGTGGTTTTTCAGGTCCTGCAATCTTTCCGGTTGCAGTCAGAATGGTGTATCAGGTTGCTGAAGCAGTTGACATTCCCGTCATAGGTATGGGCGGTGTTTCATCAGCTGAGGATGTAATCGAAATGATGCTTGCCGGCGCAACAGCTGTTCAGGTTGGTGCAGCAAACCTTGTTAATCCATTTGCTTGCAAGGATATTATCGATGCTCTTCCATCGGTTATGGAAAAATACGGAATAAAGGATTTAAATGATATTATAGGAGGTGCCCACTAATGGGAAAGGACGTTATTGTTGCTTGCGACTTTGCAAGCAAATCAGAAGTTTTTGACTTTTTGGACAAATTCACAGATGTGAAACCCTTTGTAAAAATCGGAATGGAGCTTTTTTATGCAGAAGGCCCTGAGATTGTTCGCGAGATAAAGAACCGCGGTCACAAAATCTTTCTTGATTTGAAGCTTCACGACATTCCAAACACAGTAAAAAAATCAATGGCTGTTCTCAGCCGACTTGACGTTGATATGACAAATCTTCACGCATCGGGAACATGTGCAATGATGGAAGCCGCACTTGAAGGTCTCACAAGACCCGACGGAACACGCCCGATTCTCATTGCTGTTACTCAGCTTACCTCAACGAGCCAGGAAAAAATGACCGAAGACCTCCTCATTGACCAACCTATCGACAAGGTTGTGATGCATTATGCAAGCAATGCAAAAAAAGCAGGTCTTGATGGTGTCGTTTGCTCGCCCCTTGAGGCTGAAAAGGTTCACAACACCTGCGGCAAGGATTTTGTGACAGTCACTCCTGGCGTTCGCTTTGCAGATGGTGACAAGGGCGATCAGGTTCGTGTTATGACACCCGCTGATGCAAAAGCAATCGGCTCTGACTACATTGTGGTGGGTAGACCAATTACAGCAGCCGAAGACCCGGTTGCAGCATACAAAAGATGCGTTAATGAATTTGTAGGATAAATATAAAGGAGAAAACAACAATGAAAGAATTAATTGCAAAAGATTTACTCAAGATTAAAGCTGTATTCTTCCGCCCCGAAGAACCCTTCACCTGGGCAAGCGGAATAAAAAGTCCCGTTTACTGTGATAATCGTCTGACACTCAGTGACATTTCCGTTCGCAGTGATGTTGAAAATGGGCTTGCACAGCTTATAAAAGAAAACTACCCCGATGCAGAGGTTCTTATGGGAACTTCAACCGCAGGTATTGCCCATGCCGCAATCACAGCACATCTCCTCTCTCTTCCTATGGGATATGTGAGATCCGGTGCAAAAGATCACGGCAGACAGAACCAGATTGAAGGCAGACTCGAAAAAGGCCAGAAGGTTGTTGTTGTTGAGGACCTTATCTCAACCGGCGGCAGCGTTATTGAGGTTGTGAACATTCTTCGTGAAGCCGGCGCTGAGGTTCTTGGCATTGTTTCAATATTCACATATGGTATGCAGAAAGGTCTTGACCGCCTTGAAGCCGCAAATGTGAAAAACATAAGTCTCACTAACTTTGATGTAATCGCAGAAGTTGCAGCTCAAGAGGGATATATCAAGGATGAAGACATCAAAAGACTGATTACATTCAGAAATAACCCCTCTGACGAAAGCTGGATAAACGCTTAAATCACACTCCGTGACTTTTCAAAAATTAATAGAAATGGAGAACCAATTATGAGAAGTGTTATCGACATAAAAGACCTTTCCAAGGAAGAAATTAGCGAACTCCTGACTGTTGCCGAGGACATAATCGAAAATCCCGACAAATATGCCCACAAATGCGACAGAAAAAAACTTGCTACTCTGTTTTTTGAGCCATCAACCCGCACAAGGTTAAGTTTTGAGGCAGCAATGTATGAGCTTGGCGGGCACGTTCTCTCCATGTCAGATGCAGGTTCAAGTTCAGCTTCAAAAGGTGAGAGTGTGGCTGATACTGCAAAAACGGTTTCCTGCTATGCCGATATTATCGCAATGCGTCATCCCAAAGAGGGTGCACCGCTTGTTGCGGCAATGAACGCATCTGTTCCTGTAATCAATGCAGGTGATGGCGGACACAATCATCCCACACAAACTCTTGCGGACTTACTCACCATTCACAGAGAAAAAGGTCGTTTTGACAATTTGGTTGTAGGTCTTTGTGGTGATTTGAAGTTTGGCAGAACTGTTCACTCACTTATATCTGCGCTCTCGCGTTACAATAATATCAAATTTGTGTTGATTTCTCCCGAAGAACTCAAGCTTCCAAGTTATGTGAAAAACATAATAAAAAAATCAAACTGCGAATACATTCAGACAACAGACCTTGCAGAATATATGCCACAGCTTGATATTCTGTATATGACTCGTGTTCAGCGTGAGAGATTTTTCAACGAAGAAGATTATCTCAGACTCAAGGACAGCTATATTCTCACTCCTGAAAAACTTGAAAATGCAAAGTCAGATTTGGCAATAATGCATCCACTTCCTAGAGTAAACGAAATCAGTGTTGCGGTTGACGATGACCCAAGGGCTTGTTATTTTAAGCAGGTTCTGAATGGAAAATATATGAGAATGGCACTCATTCTCAAACTTTTGGGGGTGGATTAGAATGAATATTGATTCAATCAAAAATGGCTATGTCATTGACCATATCAAAGCAGGAAAAGGCATGGAAATCTATAACCTTCTGAACCTTGATTCACTCGGTTGCTCTGTTGCAATCATCAAAAATGCATCAAGTTCAAAAATGGGAAAAAAAGACATCATCAAGATTGACGAACTGATCAATCTTGATATGGACATTCTCGGTTATGTTGCTCCGGAAGCTACCGTTGATATCATAAAAGACGGAAAACTCTCTGAAAAAAAGAAAATGACTCTTCCTCAAAAACTCACAAATGTTATTTTCTGCAAAAATCCCCGTTGCATCACAACAACCGAGCAAGAACTGCCAAATATCTTTCATTTGACAGATGAAGCCGAAAAGGAATATCGTTGCTCATATTGTGAAGCAAAAGGCGAATAAAACAGCAAAAAAAGTCCTCCTATGGCATTTGCCATAGGAGGTTTTGTTTTTCTTATCCTTTGCTCTCAGCAATGATTTTTTCAACAACATTGGGCGGTGCATCCTGATATCTTTCAAACTCAAACTCATAGCTGCCCTTTGCCTGAGTCATTGAACGAAGGTCTGACGAATATGAATGCATCTGTGCCATCGGAACCTCACCTTCGATGAGTGTGATACCATCACCTTGAGGCGTCATTCCAAGCATCTGACCGCGACGTTTGTTTATGTCACCAATTATATCTCCCGTATAGCTGTCAGGAACAAAAACCTTGAGATGACCGATGGGTTCCAGAAGAACGGGACTTGCTTGTTCCATACCTGCTTTGAAGGCAAGTGATGCCGCTGTTTTGAATGCCATTTCCGAAGAATCAACGGGATGATATGAACCGTCAACCAAGGTAGCTTTCAGTCCAACCATGGGATATCCCGCAAGAACACCTTGTTTCATACTCTCCTGCAAGCCCTTTTCAACTGCAGGGAAATAGTTCTTTGGAACAGAACCGCCAAACACCTTTTCTTCAAACAACAAACCATCATCATAAGGTGCAAATTCAATCCACACATGACCATACTGTCCGTGTCCGCCTGATTGTTTCTTGTGTTTTCCTTCAACCTTAACAGCCTTGCGAATAGCTTCACGATAAGCAACTCTTGGTTCTGTGAGAGTCACATCAACACCAAATTTGTTCTTTAGTTTATTGATAAGAATGTCAATATGCTGGTCACCCATACCCTTTATGAGCATCTGTCTTGTTTCTGTGTTGTTTTCAACACTGAAGGTCTTATCTTCATCCATAAGCTTATTAAGTCCCTGGCTGATTTTATCTTCATCACCCTTTGCTTTGGGAACAACCGCCATTGACGTGTTTGGCTTTGCAAAGCTTATTCCGTCAATCACAATTCTGTCACTGAGACTACACAAGGTGTCTCCTGTGTTTGTGCTTGCAAGCTTTGTAACCGCACCAATATCACCTGCATTGAGCTTTTCAACCTCAATCTGCTTTTTGCCCACAACAGCAAATATCTTGCCAACCCTCTCGTTTGTTCCTGAAACAGAATTATAAACCGTTGTGTCAGGTGTCATAATTCCTGAATAAACCTTGAAATATGAAAGCTTGCCAACATATGGGTCTGCAACAGTCTTGAAAACAAGTGCCGCTAGCGGATCATTGATATCAACCTTTCTGCGGGCATCGCTTCCATCTTCCTTCTTTGCAATGAAGAATTCATCTGATGAATCAGGTGACGGGAAATAAGCATTTATAGCATTCATAAGTGAAGAAATGCCAAGCTTGTTATATGCACTTCCGCAAAGCACGGGAACAATGTCACCTGCTGCAACACCTGCACGCAAAGCCTCATATGTTTCAGCAAGAGTAAAACTCTCACCTGCAAAAAATCTTTCCATAAGCTCCTCTGAGCTTTCTGCAACAGCTTCATTAATCATCTCACGGATAGGTTCAATGTCACCTTCCATACCTTCGGGTATAGCAGCTGTAACTGTTCTGTCACCTTCAAACTTTCTTGCCTCACCCTCAACAACATTGACAAAACCTGTAATCTTTTCACCTTCACGGATGGGAACCTGAAGTGGTGCAATTTTCTTGCCATATTTTTCACGAAGCTGGTCAAGAACGCCATAGTAATTCACGCGCTCGTCATCAACCTTGTTGATAAAAATAAGTTTGGGAATTCCCATTTCATCAGCATATTTCCATGCCTTTTCAGCACCAACTGTAAGTCCTGATTTACCACTTAGTACAATTATGGCAGCATCAGCCACCTTGATTCCCTGCTGAACCTCCCCAACAAAATCAAAGAATCCGGGGGTATCTATAATATTAAATTTTGTCCCGCTCCAGTCACAAGTTGCAACTGCGGCACTAATTGAGAATTTACGTTTTATTTCTTCAGGGTCGAAATCCATTACTGTGTTTCCATCCTGAGTTCTTCCCATTCTCTCAACAGAACCTGCAGTGTAGAGCATTGCTTCTGCAAGCGACGTCTTACCTGAGTTTCCGTGTCCCAAAAGACAAAAGTTCTTAATTTTTGAAGTCTCGTACAATTTCAATTTTAACCCTCCCAAATGTAGTTGTTTTCTTGAAACAACAGCAACGCTGCCAGTCTCTGATGTTTAAATTATACTATGTTTTTTAAGAATTTTCAACCAAATACCAAACAATATTTTTTTCACTTTTTGTGCATCTTCAACAAATCTTGCTCCTTGTGCCCTTGTGCAACCTTTTTCAATTACCCCAAACAGATATTTTGTCAAGCTTTTTATTAATTTCTTCAACTGTTCTGCGTATTTCACTCAGTTCATCAGAAATGGATTTTCCTCTGCAAATCTCATTAATTTTCTCAGTTCTTTCCCATATCACAACTTCATTATTTTTAAGTCCTCCAAGCACATATTCATCTTCATCGTCCGAACTATAGCAAATTTTGAAAATATTCAATCTGTCAAAATTTTTAAGATTTTCCCGTTCCAGCCTTTGCCATTTCTCCTCTTTGAATGTTCTGGTGCTGGAAAAAATACTCTCACCATCCAGCCAGCATAACTTTACCCCACCCCGGCTCCTCATAAGAACAGGACATTGGGCACTCCTGCCATGGCGACGTGTGAGGATCTCTTTGCTGGATTTATCTCCTGGTTTCTCAAATTTAATTGCATCTTCTTCCTTGTAGCACAGAATAATCTCATCCTCCTGTTTCAGCGCAAAGATATTTTTTATTTCTGCTCCTTTTGAAATTTCTTCAAAATTATCATTTTCTCGCACTTCTGTGCAAAATCTTTTAAACCCAAAGTTCTCCCCTTCTTCTTTTGTGTAAAAAAGATAAAAATTTTTTCCATCCCTTTGTGTTATATAAAATTTCTTATCCGCACTTGTTCTGTCTATCTCAAAAGCCCCACCTTCCACATCAGAAAAATCAAAACACTTTATATAACCCTTTTCCCCAAAAAATGCCACTAAGTTATCATCAGTTTTAAACAAAAAAATATTTTCAGCTTTTGTCCCTTCCAATATTTTTCCTTTTGCCCAACGTAATCCCGCCTTTTGGAAATAAATCAATTTTCCACCTTCATCACAGCCAACTATATGTATTTTCCCCGTTCTATCCGCTATCGCATCAAAATCTGCGCAAAATAACATAATTATCTCCATCTCGGAACATAAGATGTTATTCTTCATTTTCTGAAAAACAAGCTCTTTTTTCTTGTTTATGTAAAGAAAATATTCATCCTTATCTGTTTTCAGAATTACGTCCTTGCAAATCCTTGACATATCCCATTACATCCCTTCAATAGTTCTTTTTTTATATTAAATTACAGTTCCTTATCATTTATTCCTGTAACCCTTTTTTCAGTTCAACATAATATAAAGTATAACTATTTTTAGGAGGTCTTTAAATGAGCGATATAATTGAAACCTATGATGAAAGTGCAGCAGTTCACGCTGATTGTTGTCTTGAACAAAGTGAACGTGCAGAACGTCGTGATGATTTCGAGAACGGGGTCTGCATAAATACAAATCAGATATATGACTCCTGCAAGGACAGAGATTGCATTCGTGACCAACGTGTTTATTTCACTGTTGCAGGACAGGAAATTATTGAACGTGCCATCAATGTTAAGCTTAAAAGTGCAGAAATCATCTGGGTATATACAACTGTTGAACCAATCCCCTTTAACCGTGGCTATTATGCGGTAGATATGAAATTCTTCATTCGTGTAACCGTTGAGGCATTCCGTGGTGTTTCTTGTCCCACCGAGGTAGAAGGTCTTGTAACCTATGACAAAAAGGTTATTTTGTTCGGGTCAGAAGGAAATGTTAAGATATTTGAATCCACCCCAAGCAATGAATGCGAAAATGTTGCTGACATCTGGCAAAGAACCAATCTCCCAACCGCAGTGGTTGAAGTGGTTGACCCCATCGCACTTTCTGCAAAGCTTGTAACCAAAGATGATTGCTGTTGCTGTGATTGCAATGACCACTTCCTGGCTATCCCCGAAAACATTTGTGCTTGCTTTGATGATGAGCTTTATATAAACGACGATGGCAAGATGGTTCTTGTTTCACTTGGTCTTTTCAGCATCGTAAGACTTGAACGCAACACTCAGATTTTGATTGATGCAATTGACTTTTGTATTCCAAGCAAGGAATGCCCCACAGCAACAGAGAGTAATCCCTGTGAGCTTTTTGGAACAATCCGCTTCCCCTTTGAGGAATTTTTCCCTCCCCGAAGAGCAATTGAAGACAGCGATTGTGGTTGTTGCATCGACAAAGGTTGCGACTGCAACTAGAATTTTGCACAAAAAAAAGACGTATCTGTTTGGATACGTCTTTTTTACTTTTATGCCTTAACAATGCTTATCTTGACTTTTTCACCATTGATGTTCCAATCCTTTGCATCATCTGATGCTTTATTATCTATTGAAACCGCCAAAGTCTGTGCAGAGATTTCAGCATTATTTCTTGTGATGATTTCATCAATCTTGTCACTTCCAAAACAGCTTACACAAATATTATCCTGAACCTCAAAACCACTGTCCTTGCGCATTGTTTGGATCTTGCTGATAATTTCTCTCACAAAACCCTCTTCAATAAGTTCGTCGGTCAGATTTGTGTCAAGAACCACAGTGTATCCACCATCACTGTCTGAAACAAAACCATCCTTTTGAAGTGTTTCAACCAGAACATCCTCAATGCCAAATTCAACATCGGTTCCTTCAACCACTAATTTTATGTTTTCGCCATTGTTCAGTTTTGCCATAACCTCTGCTCCGTTCATAGCATTAACCTCTTCAAAAATCGCTTTGACAATTTTGCCGTATTTCGGACCCATTGTCTTCAACTGCGGTTTGAAGTTGTAGCTTATAAACGAGCTTGCATTGTCGGTTATTTCAATTTCCTTGACATTGAGTTCATCAAGAATGATATTCTTGTAAACATCATCAATTGTACCTTTTGTCTGAACATAAATTTTTGCAATAGGCTGTCTGTTCTTGATGTTTGCGGCATTTCGGCAAGCACGGCCAAGAATGACAATCTTTCTTGCAGCATCCATTTCTGCCTCAAGCTCCGCAAAGCTGAACTCTTCGTTAACCTTGGGGAAATCGCACATATGAATACTTTCAGGAGCAGATTTATCAACATTCAGAACAAGATTTCTGTAAATCATTTCTGTCATAAACGGAATGAATGGTGCACACACCTTTGAGAATTCAACCAAAACTGTATAAAGTGTCATATATGCACAAATCTTGTCGTCGGTCATATCTTTTGCCCAGAAACGTTCTCTTGAACGTCTTACATACCAGTTACTAAGCTCATCTGTGAATTCCTGAATAACTCTTGTAGCTTCTGTTATCTTGTAGTTTTCAAGATATTCATCAACTGATTTTATAACACCATTAAGCTTTGACAAAATCCACTTGTCAAGCAGGGTGAGTTTGCTAGCATCAAGCTTATACTGGGTGGGATTGAACTGGTCAATCTCTGCATAAAGAACATAGAACGCATATGTGTTCCAAAGTGTTCCAAGGAACTTTCTCTGTGATTCAGAAACAGCTTCATCAAAGAATCTGTTAGGAAGCCAGGGTGCGCTGTTTGAATAGAAATACCATCTTGCAGCATCAGAACCCTGTTTATTGAGAACATCCCATGGGTTTACAACATTACCCTTATGCTTTGACATCTTTTGGCCATTCTTATCCTGAACGTGTCCCAGAACGACAACATTCTTATATGGTGATTTATCAAAAAGAAGTGTCGAAATTGCAATCAAAGTGTAGAACCATCCTCTTGTCTGGTCAATTGCCTCACTTATAAAATCAGCAGGGAAGTTCTGTTCAAAAAGTTCTTTGTTTTCAAAAGGATAGTGCCACTGTGCGAAAGGCATTGAACCTGAGTCAAACCAGCAGTCAATAACCTCCGAAACTCTTGTCATCTCACCGCCACACTTTTCACACTTGAGGTGAACATTATCCACATAAGGCTTGTGAAGCTCAATATCATCAGGAACATTGATGCCCTTGGTTTTGAGTTCTTCAATTGAACCGATACATTCATGGTGTCCACATTCACAATGCCAGATTGGAAGCGGAGTTCCCCAGTATCTTGAACGTGAAAGTCCCCAGTCAATAACATTTTCAAGGAAGTTTCCAAATCTGCCGTGCTTGATGTTGTCAGGCATCCAGTTAACAGTTTCATTGTTTGCAAGAAGTCTGTCACGGACTGCTGACATCTTGATGAACCATGTGTCACAAGCATAATAAAGAAGTGGTGTGTCACATCTCCAGCAGAATGGATAGCTGTGCTCAAAGTTGATAACATCAAACAGTTGATTTCTGTCCTTCAAATCACGGATAACAAGCTTGTCAACATCCTTGACAAACATTCCCTTCCATGGTTCAACAGCATCAACAAAGTTACCCTGAGTGTTAACAAGATTAACAAATGGGAGGTCATTTTCCTTGCCGACTCTTGAGTCGTCTTCACCAAAAGCAGGTGCAATGTGAACAACACCGGTACCGTCACTCATTGTAACATAGTTGTCAGCAACAATGAAATAGCCCTTTTTGTCAACCTTTGCAAAATTATAGAGCGGTTCATATTCAAGACCGCAAAGATCTGTTCCCACATACTTTTCGAGAACTGTATATTCATCTTTTATAACAGAGTCAAGGAGAGCTTCTGCAAGAATATATGTTTCTTCTCCACACATAACTTTCACATATGTTTCGTGTGGGTTCACGCACAACGCCACATTTGACGGAAGTGTCCAGGGTGTGGTTGTCCAAGCAAGAATATATTCATTGGTCTTACCTTTTACTATGAACTTTGCAATCAAAGATGCTTCTTTAACATCCTTATATCCCTGGGCAACCTCATGGCTTGAAAGTGAGGTTCCGCAACGGGGACAATATGGCATAATCTTGTGACCTTTGTAAAGAAGCTTTTTGTCCCATATTGTCTTCAGTGCCCACCAAACAGACTCAATGTAGTCGTTGTGGTAAGTCACATAAGGATTTTCCATGTCAGCCCAGAATCCAACACGGTCACTCATCTCTTCCCATTCACTCTGATAGGTGAAAACGCTGTCCTTACACTTTTTAACAAAGTCTTCTATACCATAATTCTCAATCTGTGGCTTGCCGCTGATTCCAAGCTGTTTTTCAACCTCAAGCTCAACAGGAAGACCGTGTGTGTCCCAGCCAGCCTTTCTGAGAACGTGGTAGCCCTTCATTGTGCGGTAAAAGTCGG